>JARJFC010000299.1 GCA_029310945.1 Leptospira sp. 96542 | reverse complement strand
GAGAGCAGAAGCGAGTTCGGATCCACCAGAAGCAGCCGCAAGTGCTGTTACTTTTGTTAGATTGAAACCTTTAGAAGAAGCAGTTCCGCCGAGGTTTGCCACTCCGCAGGTTGTTATGCGATCGAATTCTGGTTGGCAAACCTCGGCGGAACTGCTTCTTCTAAAGGTTTCAATCTAACAAAAGTAACAGTCCCCGTCCCCCCGCCGCTGGCCGCGCCTGTTGCGCCGCCTGATAGGCTCGGTGCTGCTGCTGGGCCTGGCCCTCTTGCTGGTGCTGTTGGCGGGCATCGCCTGGATCGCCTGGCATTTCAATCCGCAGGCGCAGGCGCGGCAACTCGCGGAACAGGTTGAAGCGCGCAGCGGCTACCTGCTCAGCACAGCCGCGCCACCGCGGTTGACGTTTACGCCTCGCCTGGGTCTGACCTGGGGACCGTTGCTGCTGGAATCGCCCGCGGACGACGGGCCCACAGGCGCCGCCACCCGGCGCGTGGCAACCGCCCAGGGCATGCATCTCTCATTGGACGCGCTCGCGCTCCTGCGCGGTGAAACACGGGTGCGCCAGGTCCGGATCGAGGGCCTGAGCCTGTGGCCGGCCCCAGACCGGCGTTACGCCCTGCCCGCGGTGGACCTGAGCCTCTCCGACAGCGCCGCGTCTGAAACGCTGTTACCGGGCACCACCACGCCACCTGGCCGTGGGATGGACCCCGCCAGCACCGACCCGCACCTGGCGCCGGCCTTGACGCACGCGCTGACGCTGGAGGCCACGGTGCTGGACGCCGCGGGCCAAGCCCTGCCGCTGCGCCTGCAGGGCCGGATCGGCGTGGAAGCAGGCGCAAGCCCGTTAGCAGGCGCCGCCCCCGTGCAGCGACGGGCCTTTCACCTGCTGCTGCAAGGTTCCTTCGACCAGACCACGTTCACCCTCGACGCCACCCGCACCGATGCGTCACCCGTGCTGCGCTTCGACTTGGCCCTGGGCACGCTGGACCTGGACCGCTACCAGGCCCGCCCCCTGGCCCAGCCCGCGCTGGCAACGGCCTCCTGGCAAGCGGGGGCCGCCCCCGACACGACCGGCCTGGTCGGGTCCTGGGGGTCGGACCTGGCCGGGCCCGGCGCTGACGCGTCGAGCGATCGGATGGCGGCAGCCCGCCCCGCGGTTCGCACCACGGGCACGGGCGCCCTGCTGCGCTGGGTCCATGACCTCGGACTCGACAGCCTGGACCTGCAAGGCGCCGTGCGCGTGGCGTCGCTGCAGTTCATGAACGTGAAGCTGACCCATCTGCGCCTGCAGGCGCA
>JARJFC010000298.1 GCA_029310945.1 Leptospira sp. 96542 | reverse complement strand
ATCCGTTGTTATGCGGAGTTGGTAATGTTTCCGATAGAATTTGAAAACGAAGAGTAAAAAATTGGAGCGCCCCACTCACTAGCTTGCTCGTAAATACAGGTCAAGTGGCTGGCGTTGAGTGTCGCCAAACTCACGCCTGTGGTGTAAAGGGGAAGTTGATAGTGTCAGGGGGCAGCTTGAAAAGAATTTTGCATCTCACATTTATCGTGTTGTTGGCTATGGAGCTTGCGGGCTGCATGACCAGAGCCTTGCTGAGCGATAAGCAATACGACGAGAAAATCCAGGCAAGGAAAGTCACGGAAGATGTGCCACGTTTGGTTATCGTTGGCGAAAAGCAAACCTATGTATTCGACTTGCCGGAACCCCTAAAAAAAATTCTCCAATCCTCGTATCGGTCTAGACTTAATTTAAACATTTCAAAATTGTCTCTTGATGCAAGCGGAGCTGCGACTGCGCAATATATGGTGCGTCTGGATAAGCAGGCATCTTTGCAAGAGCAAGAAGCGGCATCGGCTGATGGTCTGCGTAAAACATCACCTTTGGCGCTTTATGCGCTTGAGGGGCATTTGGTTGGGAAGCGATATAAGGGGGCCCCAGAGTTGGATGGTGAGTCCTTGAATGATGTTCAAACGTCGGGCACGTTGCGTGTGCAAGAAGCGCCGGGGGTAATAGAGTCGATTGGGCGAATCACACTCGTGCCTGTAACGGTGACGGTGGACCTTGTTGGGTTTTCTCTCGTTTTCTTGGGTGCTGTCATAGTCACAGTGCCCATAATGATTTACTGCGGACCGAGTCTGCGAGGGTGTTGAATATTGATTCACAACTTCCTGTTTTTGCCTTGCCTCGGCTTGTCCCGCGAGGACCAAACCGCACATAACATGTGCACAACTTCCATGAGGCTCTGCCATTCGGTCATCGGATCGGCCTCGGAATCATGGTCCAGCGATAGCTGAAATGGAGCGCCTACTTCACTTTGTTTTCACGAGAAAGCCCGTGTCATTGGTGTGCTGCGACTGCTAAATCGCCGATATAGGTGGACTCCGTGACATTGCGGGCGAACATGGTCAAGGCTTCGCGGATTTGTTCGGCAAGTTTGAGCATGGGGTTTGGTGGAGAAATCTGCCTTTGCAGCATAGCGCTGCCCTGATAATTCATACATGCACCCTCAAACTTTGCTGGACCTTTGCGCCGAGCTGGTCCGGCTGACCCTCAAGTTCGATCACCCGGCCGATGCCGTGGTCTCCCATTTCTTCCGTGATCACCGTGGCCTCGGCCCGCGCGAGCACGCGACCCTGGCG
>JARJFC010000297.1 GCA_029310945.1 Leptospira sp. 96542 | reverse complement strand
CCGCGGTACTCCCGCATCAGATCCCCATAACTTTCCCATCGGGCGTTGATCCAGGTGTCGGAGCCGATCAGGAATCGGTCGGGGAATTTCAGCAGCAGGTCCCGCCATTCGGGACAGAGCACACCGCCCGCAGCGGTTACGCCCTGGGACGGCCCCGCGGCCGCGCACACCAGGCCCGGTCGATAGGAAAGTTCGCCCATCAGGCCCGGGTATTTCTCCAGCAGGCCGCGCACCCGTGCCGACGAAGGCCCTCCGATGCCCGTGTGCGCCCAGATCAGACGGGCCCGGGGTGCGTGGGCCATCAGCAGGTCGACCGCCGTGTCGTCCACGTGCGCGAGCACGGCCAGGCCGTGCTGCTGCGCATAACGCATCAGCTTTTTCGCGACCGGGCCATTCGCGTTGGCGCTGTCGTACAGATGGAATTCGCCGATGCCCCGGTAAGGTCCGGCCGCCGTGCCGCGTGCGTGTTCCTCCCGCACCATGGCGTAGATGCTTTCGTCCTGGTGCCAGGTGCCGTAATCCATGCGGTCGCGGTAGAGGCGAATGAAAGGCACGACGGTGACGCGCTCCCGCGCCTGGGACTCGGCATGGGCGCGGGCCAGCATCCGGGTACCTTCATTGGGGCGGCTGTTGGCGATCACGGCGCGCACCCCGCTGGCGCGCATGCGGGTCAGCACGTCGTCCAGGGGATAAGGTCCGTCGTAGGCCTCGACGTTGTAGTGCAGGTGCGCGTCGAACAAGGGGCCCACGTAACCGTGCACTGGAACAGTCTCGTTGGCCCAGGCCGTCGCGGCCAGGCCCATCAAGGCCAGCAACACCTGCCCCCTGAACCGCGTGCGCCTCATGGCCTGACCACTGGCGCGCTTCAGCCGAGGTGCTGCCCGAAGAAGGCAAGCGTGCGTTCGCGCGCCTGCCGGGCGGCCTCGGCGTTGTAGGCCGCACGGTGGTCGCAATTGAAACCATGGTGGGCGGGGTAGAGGTGGACCTGCACCTCGGGATGCGCCTTCTTCAGCGCCTCGACCCCGTCCAGGGGCACATAGGCATCGTTGTCGCTCAGATGCGCCATCACTGGCACCTGCAGCTTGCGCGCCAGTTCTTGCGCTTGGGTCATGCCTCCGCCGTAGTAGGGCACGGCGGCACTCAGGCCCTTGAGCTGGCTCGCCGCGCGCCAGGTCAGCAGGCCGCCCCAGCAATAACCGACGATGCCCACCTTGCCGCCGCTTTCGCGGGCCGCGTAATCCACCGCCGCCTGCAGATCCTGCAACACGCCGGGCGCGGGCAGGGCTTCCACCGCGGCCTTGA
>JARJFC010000296.1 GCA_029310945.1 Leptospira sp. 96542 | reverse complement strand
AAGTGGTTCCGGCACTCACTTCTGAATTCAAAAAAGTGTTGGGTTAATCCCCAAGCACCAAACGATCCAACTTTGAGGAAAATTTATTTCTCATTCATTGTGACCGTTCTTACTTTCCTCGCCCAAGAAGCGTCAGACGCTGCTTGATCTGCTCGACCACCCTTTGCGTCAGGGCATCGAAACGCGACGCAATGTCGGCTTGTTGCGAGGTGGTCAGGATGAACCAGGTCAAAGCCGCGGCGCCGCAGCGCGTCGCGAAAACGGCCGAGGACCAGAACAAAGGCCTGGATGTCTTGTGCATGTCACCCCCTTGCACCTCGACCGCTTGTCGCGTTCGGCCCTCGGGAAGCCAGCACACGTCGGCCTCACGAACCAGCACCCTCGACAAGGAACTCGGTGTTCAAGCACGCGCGCACGTGGTGGATCGGAATCTTGGGCCGGACATCCTGCGATATCACGGGCATGCGCACCATGCCGATCCATCTTCGCACGTTTTCCATTCACGGAAAACGGGGTGTTTCTTTGAGCGAAAACACCTGACAGCCATCGCTGGATGGCCGGTATTTGGCCCGTACTTGCGGCTGCTCAGGTGGGCGAGACCTGCCCTCGCCCTGGACTCAGTCGCCGGACTCCGCAGACACGGGAATCATCGGCTGAATCCCCGGGCCGGCCCCTGGAAGGGGAACGCCTACAGAGCGCGGAAATTGCTTGATCTTTTCGACCACGGGCCAATCGCATTTCCCTTGCGCCTCCAGCCAGTACACGGTGTTGCCCACCAACACGATGCTGCCGGAGACAACCGCGGAGCCTACGGCGACACCCGCATACACCATCCCGACATATCCGCATCCATTCCCCGAGCCAGAACAATCAAGGCGCGGAAGCTCCAGCTCCTTCATATGCAAATCGAGCTGCTTTTCGACGATCCGGCACTCTTCGTTGTAAGAAGTCGAGACACGCGGAACAAAGACACAGCCCGAGAGCGTGATCGCCGTCAAGAAACCTAGCGCGGGACGCGACGCTCTGAATGCAGCGTGGTAAACCAATTGCTGACGCCAGTCTTTGAGCAAGGAGAGAAAGACCGGCACCCTGCTTCTCCCCTCAGCTTCCCGCCACCTTCATGCGGTTGAGCAGGATGGACCCCACGGTCTTGGCCCCGTAGTTGTAGACATCGGCGCCCACGGCCTCGATGCCGAGCAGCATGTCCTTCATATTGCCCGCGATGGTGATTTCCTCCACCGGGTAGGCGATGCGACCGTTCTCGACCCAGTAGCCGCTGGCCCCGCGCGAGTAATCGCCGGTCACGTAG
>JARJFC010000295.1 GCA_029310945.1 Leptospira sp. 96542 | reverse complement strand
TCGGTGGCGGCGAGGGCGTGGCGATGGCGATCGAGCTGGCCTGAGTCCAGCCTGGACTCTCAGGGCAAACCCTGGGGGCCTGACGGCGAGTGGGAGAAACAAGGCGTGGCACGAACCTTGTATAAGGCAAGGACGTCCACTCAGAATGATTTCTTCCATGAAATTCAGCGCCAAACTTCTTGTCTGCGCCCTGGTCCCCGCGGCGCTTTTCATCCTTGGCCTGATCGGCAGCATCGGTGGACTGGTCTACACCAAGAACCAGTTCGGCGGCTACATCGAGACCGAGCAGCGCGTCAGCGGTGGACTCAAGGAGATGTACGCCCAGGGCCTGCAGATGGGCCAGGCCTTGCGTAACATCGTGCTCGATCCAGGCAATGCCCGGGGCTATGAGAACCTGGACGCCGCCCGCAAGGCCTATGACAAGGCCTATGGCGACACCACCACGGCTGCGCGAGACACGCCTTTTGCGCTCGGCCTCGCCAAGCTGCCAACCTTGCGCTCGGCGCATGCCCAGGCCCAGGAGCAGGTCTTGGCCCTGGTGAAGGAACAATCGCCCGAGACCGTGAAATTCCTCAATGCCACCGAGACGCCGGCATGGCGCAATCTGCGTGGTGAATTGCTCAAGCAGATCGAAGTCGCGGGCCAGGCCGCTGGCGAAGCCCAGGTGCAGGTGGAGCACCGTGCCAACCAGATGGTCTGGCTGGCCTTGTCGATGTCGGTGCTGGCGGTGCTCGTTTCGGTGGTGTTCACGGTCTATCTGCGTAACATTGTGAAAAATGAGTTAGGTGGCGACCTGGGCGTGGCGCGCGAGGCCCTGACCGAAATCGCCCACGGCAACCTGGCCCACGCGGTTCCGGGCAGTGGTCATCCGAACAGCCTGATGCAGGGGCTTGCTCGCATGCAGACCGCCTTGCGCCAGTTGGTGGGCGCGGTGCGCGAGGCCTCCGGCAGGCCACGGCGTAGTACTTGCCGTTCCATGGTTTTGCATGGTTCGTCTGCTGGCCCCAGGCGATCGGATGCGGCGCGAACCAGACCAGCAGCGCGCCCAGGCAGGCTGCGCGCGACAACAAGGTGGGGGAGAGGGCGCGCAGGGGGCGGCGAGGTGGGCGCATGGATGGGCTGCGAGGAGGACGTGGCGAGGAGATCTTGCACTTCAACAAAGTCGAAGCAGGCGATGTCGAAGGGGAAAAATCATTTTAAAGCGGGTATTTTAACCTCACTCGGCTTTGGCCATATCGGAGTTCTTTGTCTCTTTTTGCATCGGAATTTCTTTTGGCTCCATCTGAGCAGAGAGGAAAGAGAAGACTATA
>JARJFC010000294.1 GCA_029310945.1 Leptospira sp. 96542 | reverse complement strand
GGAGCAGATCGCCGACATCATGGCTGGCAAGGAGCCGAACCCGCCCAAGGATTGGACACCCAAGACCAAGGACGCAGCCAAGTCCGACGGTGGCGATGCCGGAGGCGCGGCTGTGGGCTCTCAGCACGCGCCCACGGCCGCTTGATCAGGATGCTTGGCCTCTCGATCGTCGCGGGCTGACAAGCGCCAGCAACAGTCGCTGCTTTCGCGCGGCTCTTTGATGGGGCGCCAGCCGAGACGAGAGGCGATAATCGAAGACGGGGCAGGGAACCCAAGTTCCTGCCCCGTTTGTTTTTTGACCTTCATGTTCTGGCAAACCACCCGGTATCGCATTGATCTGTCTGCGCCGCAGATCATGGGCATCGTCAATGTCACGCCGGACTCCTTTTCTGACGGGGGTCGTCATGCACAGGCCCATGCGGCGCTGGCGCACTGTGAGCGGCTGCTGAAAGACGGCGCCCACATTCTCGACATTGGCGGCGAGTCCACCCGACCTGGCAGCCCGCCGGTACCCCTGGAAGAGGAATTGGCGCGCGTCTTGCCCGTGCTGCGGGGCGCGCTGACCTTGGGGGTGCCAATTTCCCTCGACAGCTACAAACCCGGGGTGATGCAGGTGGCGCTGGACCTCGGGGTGGACATTCTCAACGACATCTGGGCCTTGCGTCAGCAAGGTGCAGTGGACTTGGTGGCGCGCCACCCTTGCTGTGGGGTTTGCCTGCTGCACATGCACCGTGATCCCCAGACCATGCAGGCCGCGCCCATGGAGGGCGACGTCCTGCCCCAGGTGAGAGGTTTTCTCGCCGAGGCAGTCCAGAGTCTGCGCGTGCGTGGTGTTGCGCCGGAGCGCATCGTGCTGGACGCGGGGATCGGCTTTGGTAAAACCGTGGAGCAGAACTTTGCCTTGCTGGCCCGCCAAAACGAGCTGCTTGAGCTCGGCTATCCTTGGCTCGCGGGCTGGTCACGCAAATCTTCACTCGGGGCCGTAACGGATTTGGCGATCGCGGCGGAACGCGTGGTACCCAGTGCGGTGGCGGCCTTGCTGGCCGTTGAGCGCGGCGCGGCCATCGTGCGCGTGCACGATGTGCGAGAAACGACCCAGGCCTTGCAGGTTCTGGAGGCCGTGCGCGCCCAGGAAATAAAAGGAAAACAATGAGCAGTAGAAAATACTTTGGTACCGATGGCATCCGTGGAACGGTGGGCCAGGCACCGATCACACCGGATTTTGTCTTGCGCCTTGCTCACGCCGTCGGTCGCGTGCTCAAGCGCCACGAGTCGGATGCCGAAACACGGCCCCTGGTGCTGATCGGCAAGGACACCCGCATCTCCGGCTATATGCTGGAAAGCGCGCGGGAGTCGGGTT
>JARJFC010000293.1 GCA_029310945.1 Leptospira sp. 96542 | reverse complement strand
GTTGGGAATCCGTATGAGTAGACACGCTATGTAGTCAGCCCCAATTTATAAAAATTGTGCTCGAAGACGTCAAGGAAGGACCCGGACTGCACTACAGCAATAACGTTGTTTTCCGGATGACGCCCTGCGTAAGTCATTGATTTCAATTGGCCATCATCCCACTAAAGGATGTGTTATCCACAGAAATAAAGCAAAGACGCCGTACCCGTACCCTTGACGTTTTGACGTCCGCCTAGGATTGAGCTACCAACTTCCCAGTCCGGTAGCCATGGCGACAAAACCTACAGCCCCCGACCCCTACTCAGCGTTCAAAGACGACACGCGTCGTCTGATCGCATTGATCGCAAGAGATCTACGTTACGTAGCCATCGCAGGGCTATTGCTCATGGCCAATCAGCATGTGCCATGGCGAGTTTTCCTGCGCTGGTTGAATACGTAATGCTTATCGCAAATCTCCGCCCATCGAACCGACTACTGTGGCACCCGCTTGACCTGCAGTTCGCAACCCACGGCCGAGGCGTACCTCTTCACAGTCGCCAGTGAAGGCGCATGCCTTTCCGCCACAGCCTCCTGCGTCAGCCCGGCCTTGGCGCGGGCCTTGAGCATCTGACTGGCCAGAAGGTGTATTCAAGCGCCAGTTCATCGTAGGCCTCGGTAAAGCCAGCGCGCTTCTTGGCCTCGGCCAGGAACTCGGCATGGTCGTACCGGACAGCCCGGTATTTCAGGTCAGCCATGCGCACTTTCAGGCCGCTTCTGCCATGGGCACTTCCCAACCGGGAAACACCAGCACGGCCGGATGACACTGCAGCGCACGCGCCAGCACCTTGGCGCGCTCGACCCCCAGGTTGACCCGCCCGTTCTCGATGGCGGAAATGGTGGTTTGCGGGATGCCGGTCAAGGCGGCCAGCTGGCTCTGGCTTAGCTCCTGCAACTCACGCATGATGCGGACCGATTCGCCGACCGTAACTTCGACACGCTGTTTTGCTGGGCGGTATTCCTTCATTTCACGGCCTCCTATAGTCATGCGGCGTCACCTGCACCACCTGGATCAGCAAGACGTGGGCGGTTACGGTATAGATCACCCGCCACTGCAGCCCGAGCCGGGATGAGCGATGCCCTTTCCACTCCCCTGACAGCGCCTCATCGTGAAAGCCCTTGATGGCCCGCAGACCGGGCGGGCCTGAAAGGCGTGCGATGTCTTTCCATTTTTCGTAGCGCTTCAGCACTTCCAGGGGAACGGCGCCAGACAGTTGCTTGTCTACCCGGCGATGCTCTTCAATCTGCCACATGCCAAATTATGGCTAGACCATATATGATCTGTCAAGCCAACCCCGGGCCTGTGCTCAGACGCATCGGTATCGTCACCGGCCCG
>JARJFC010000292.1 GCA_029310945.1 Leptospira sp. 96542 | reverse complement strand
CCTCGGTGCAGCGCGTCACGCGGATGATCGATGAGATCAGCAGCTCGGCCGTGGCGCAGGGCGAAGGCATCGCGCAGGTCAACGACGCGGTCAATCAACTGGATGGCATGTCGCAGCAGAACGCGGCCCTGGTGGAGGAAAACACGGCCACCGCCGCCTTGCTCGCCGACCAAGCCCGCGCCCTGGCCCAGGTAGTGCAACGCTTCAAACTCATCCCGGGCGAGAGCGACCCAGGCGTCGCCCCCGGACGCACCGCCCTGCCCGTGGCGCGCGAGGCACGGCACGCCCCCCTGGCAGCCTTGCCTGCCTCCGGCCGGATAGAACTCGTTGAAGTGCTCGGACTCGTCGCGCAGCAAGGGAAGCCAGTGGTATTTCGGGATGAAGATGTAGACGTCGCCGCGCGCCATGCCCTCGTGGATGAGCTGCTGACGCACCGTGTTCTGCTGCGCCACCTGGTGGTAGGCGCGCAGCATCAGGCCGTAGGACAGGGCGAACACCAGTGCCAGGGCGAGCGTGCAGGCGTTCAGGGCACGCCGAAGCCGGCGCGGGGTGGTGCCCGCGTCGTCCCCGCTCTGGTGCCAAGCGACCAGCAGGCCACTCACGGCCAGCAGCAGGTACATCTGCGTGCCCGCCAGCGACCGTTGCGGCAGCACGGGCGAGGCGACCATGACGGCCAGCGAAAACACCGCGGCCAGCATGAACAGCCAGCTCAGGGCCGTGTGCGGCACTGCGGGGTCTGCGCAGCCCGGCACCCGAACGTGTGCTGGCGCTGGGGAGCGACGTCGCGCCGTGGTTGCCATCCTCCACGCCCGGCGCGCCCCTGCTGCGCCGCCTGCTGAACGAGATGCAGATGCTGCTCTACACCCACGCCGCCAACGACGCGCGCGAGGCACGTGGCCTGCCGTCCGTCAACTCCTTCTGGCTGCATGGCTGTGGCACTCTGGCCGCCGTGCCCGAGCCTCAGGAAACATGGACCGTCCTGGACAGCCTGAGCGGCCCGGCGCTGCAGGGCCATGTCCATGGCGACTGGCGGGCCTGGGTGGAGGCTTGGCAGGCCCTGGACGCACAACTGAGCACGCGGGCCGCGCAGGGATCGGCGCCGACCCGGCTGGTGCTCTGCGGGCTCGACACCGTCCTGAGCTCGGACCTCTCTGCCCCTTCGTCTGGTGGTCTCTGGCACCGCTTGCGCCGACGCCTGCGGCCAGGCGTTCAGAATCAGGCCCTCGCAACATGGCTGATTCCCGCATGAAGATCGTCACCCGCGTGCTCAGTTGTGCGTCCAGGGCCTGCCAAGCCTCCACCCAGGCCCGCCAGTCGCCATGGACATGGCCCTGCAGCGCCGGGCCGCCCAGGCTGTCCAGGACGGGCCATGTT
>JARJFC010000291.1 GCA_029310945.1 Leptospira sp. 96542 | reverse complement strand
GCCGCGGGTGAAATGCGTCAGCGCCTGATGGACTGGCTGGCCGAATTCGCGCGGGCCGATGACGCACGCTTGCGCGAGGAACTGCGCGCCCGTGGTGTCGACGCCGCGCACGTGGACGCGCTGATCGTGCCCTTGCGTGGTTTGCACCTGCGCCTGCTGCGGCAGGGACGGGGCGTGCAGATCCGGACCTTCCACAGTTGGTTCGCGGCGCTGTTGCGCAATGCGCCGCTGGCGGTGCTGGATGAGCTCGGCCTGCCCGCCGCCTATGAGTTGCTGGAAAGCGACGAGGAGGCCCGTGCCCAGGTCTGGCGCCCTTTCCATGCGCGGCTGCTGCGCGAACAGGAAGAGGGTGGCACGGCCTTGATGGATTACCAGGCCGTGGTGGCCGCGCACGGTCGCAGCCAGACCGAGAAGGCGCTGGACGCCGCCCTGGACAAACGCGTCGAGTTCGCGCTGGCCGACGCCGACCGGGACGCCCAGGGCGCCAGCGTGCTGGAACGGTCCGTGCCGCGCTTCGAGTCCTTGTACCCCGAGTTCGCGGTGGCCGAGGGCGCGCAGCCGCTGGACGTCCTGCTCAGTCCGGGGGAACTGCGCGATGGCCTGGGCGAGGCGGCCCGCTTGCTCGGTCAGGCGACGCAGCCCAGTTTCCGGGACAAGGGCGTGGCGCTCGAAACAGCGCTCAGCGCGCGCGTTCCGCAGGCCGTGCTGGAAGCGCTGCTGACCGAGGGCGGCCGGGGCACGCCGCGCAAGTTCAGCGACAAGGTGGCGGGCATCGAGCGCGTCCGCGAAGTCCAGCAGGTGATGCTGCGCGTGCTGCAGGCCCAGCAGCAGCACGAGGCCTGGTTGCACCAGCAGCGCATGGCGCGGCTGGCGCGCCTCCTGCTGGAGGAATACGCCACCTTGAAGCGCCAGCGCGGATGGGTCGACATGAGCGACGTGGAGCGCGCCGCCCTGCACCTGCTGGAGCGCTCGGAGCTCAGCGCCTGGTTGCAGCAACGTCTGGACGCGCGCACGCGCCATCTGCTCATCGACGAATTCCAGGACACCAATCCGCTGCAGTGGCAGGCCTTGCATGCCTGGCTGTCCGGCTATGCCGGCGCGGGTGGCGGAGCGACGGGCGGCGGTGGCGCGCCGCGCCTCTTCATCGTGGGCGATCCCAAGCAAAGCATCTACCGTTTCCGTCGCGCCGAGCCGCAAATCTTCCGCGCGGCCCAAGATTTCGTGCAAGCCCTGGGCGGCGACTTGCTGGCCTGTGATCACACCCGTCGCAACGCGTCCGCGGTGCTGACACACGTCAACACGGTGCTGGGCGAGGCGCAGGCGCGGGGCGAGTACGAGGGCTTTCGCGCGCACACCACGGAGTCGGTCCAGGCCGGTGAGGTGGCGATGCTG
>JARJFC010000290.1 GCA_029310945.1 Leptospira sp. 96542 | reverse complement strand
CAGGAACGTCGCGTGGTGGACACGCGCCTGACATGAGCGGCGTCCAGTGCCGGTCCATGAGACCCTTGTTTGTGTTTTTTGCCACGCGGCCGATCCGCTCGGCCCCGAGTGTGCTCGCGACCTGTGTGCTTGCGTTGTGGCTGTGCCATGGCCTCGCGCGGGCACAGAACCCGTCCACGCCGCCGATGCAGACGCAGGAGGAGGGGGTGACCCCAGCGCCTTTCGATGCGGAACACGATGCGCGTGAGCGCGCCCGCATCAAGCACGAACGGGAACGCGTCGAGGCCCAGTACAAGGAGTCGCTGGCCGATTGCTACCAACGTTTCGCGGTGAACGCCTGCCTGCGTGACGCACGCCGGGCTCGCCGCGTCGTGATTGACCGGCTGCGTGGCGAGGAAATCGTGCTCGACGACGCCAAGCGCCTCGCCGAGGCCCAGGCGCAAAAGCAACGCATCGAGGCGCGGCAGGCCGAGCGTGCCCGGCAAGAAGCCGTGCGCGAGCAAGAGGACGCCGCGCGCGCGCGCGGCCGCGGCCAACCCCGCGGCGACGTACCCGCGTCCTCGGGCCGGTGAGCGGAGGCTCCCTTGGACGCCAACCTCCATTCCCCGCAGCGTCGTCTGATCGAGCTGCGCATCGAGCATGCCGACCTGGACGCGATGATCGATCGCATGGGTGAGCAGGCGGGCGTGGCGCAGGCGAATGACGAGCTGTCCCTGCGCCGCCTCAAGAAGCGCCGCCTGGTCCTGCGTGACGAGATCGCCCGCCTTGAGCGGGAACTCACCCCCGATGAACCCGCCTGAACCCGCCGAAGGGCTGGCGCCCGAGGCCTGGTCCGAGCCCAGGGTCGCGGATGGCCTGCGCGCGGAAGTCGCCGCGGCGTTCGCGGACGGCGGCTTGCTGGCGCGCGGCTTCCCGTCGTTCCGGGCGCGCGAGGGACAGACCCAGATGGCGCTGGCCGTGGCCGATACCTTGTCGCGCCGCGAAGTGCTGGTGGTGGAGGCGGGGACCGGTGTCGGCAAGACGTACGCCTACCTCGTGCCCGCGCTGCTGAGCGGCCAGCGCGTGCTCTTGTCCACCGCGACCAAGACCTTGCAGGACCAGTTGCATGGCCGCGACCTGCCGCGCCTGCTGCAATTGCTCGGTCTGCCCTTGCGCACCGCCTTGCTCAAGGGCCGCGGGAGCTACCTTTGCCTGCACCGCCTGGAGCAGGCGCGCCAGGGCGCGACGTCGGCCCAGGCGGCTCCGGGTCTGTCCGCGCACGCGCTGTCGCGCATCGAGTCATGGGCCCGGCAGACACGCACGGGGGACCTGGCCGAGCTGCCCGGCCTGGACGAGCGCTCGCCGCTGATCCCGCTGATCACCTCCACGCGTGACAATTGCCTCGGCCAGGAC
>JARJFC010000028.1:18986-51380 GCA_029310945.1 Leptospira sp. 96542 | reverse complement strand
CAAAAGACCTTTTTATTCAACTACCAACGAATTTGCGGGTGCCAATACATCTCTCATCGAAACAAATAACGATCCACTGGCACCAGAAACGGTAGTATATGGAAAACCATTCACGATCCTGAATATGCGAATGGAAAAAAAATTCTTTGAAGGTAGGATGTCACTCTTTTTAGGAGTGGACAACGCCCTGGATCAATATGAGCTTACTTACAATCCCATTCGACCCAGGTTTTACTATGGTGGACTCCAAGCACAATTTTAATGTTTGTTCGCAAACAAGTTCACTGACCTTAGTACTACTACTTATCATTTCCTTCCAGAGCATTTCGGCCGACGAATCCAAGTTAAATGCATCGCAAAACAAAATATTAAAAGATACATTTCTCTACCTCGAATCCATTGAACCCAAAAAAATCAAAATTGATAAAACCATTTACCAACGTTTGTCAAAATTTGATTCCTATTTCAAATTTCCTTTCTCTGGTAAAAAACTTTCTAAATGGATCCAATCTCGGATCAAAGATTATAGTCTAGGTGCCACAGGTGATTTCATTGCCATCTACCAAGATGGTGAAGTATTACTCGGCAAAGATTTTTTTAAATTGAACCGACTCGAAAGAGTTTTGGTCTTATTACATGAGGCTCGCCATGCTGATGGCAAAAAATTCAGTCATATTGAATGCCCAGAATATTTTGAATTTGTAAATCCAAGAAATTGGAAAATCCATCCAGCAGGCAAAAAAGGTTGTGACTCCATTCCTGATGGCGCTTACGGCCTCTCTGCATCTTTTTTATTTGAATTGGGCGCCTATGGATACCTCTCACAATCGGAGGCTGGTTATCGTTACAATTCCGAACTCATTCGGATCATTAAGGACTAATGCGTACAAACTGTACGCAAAATCTCATCAGATGCAATTTTCTTTTTCATTTTTGAAAGTAGAAGTTTTGCATCTTTTTTATCATCAGAAAGAACCAATTCCGAATAGTGATTTTGAACTAGGGCACCTAATTCTTTATTATGTGATGGACAACCAAATAAATTTGCCATTGCATTGATACGTTCACCACTGCCCTTAGCCATATCTAATTCTAAACTTTCACGATTGTAGGTAACAAACACTTCTTGGGCTTGTTCTTCTTTCACAATCCCATCGGTAGTACAATTGGAAGTACCAGAAGTGATTCCAAAGGTTTGGGAAGAAGTACTCGTGTTTGTGGTCGCCGCCAAAACTTGTCCGATGTCATTTTTCCAAGCTGGAACCATCGAACCCAATCCGCATCCCGCCATTCCATATGGCTCAGCGATCAATTGTACTGAAAAAATCAGAACTAAGGAAAAAGGAAAAATGAGAAAAATTTTAAATTTCATAACAACTAAAAAAGTGAATCCGAATGCAGATCAGAAGGATTCTTTCTTTTACCCATTGCCAAAACCTCACCATTCATTGTGAGGACAGCCCAGGTTCGGTCT
Organism: Leptospira sp. 96542; assembly: GCA_029310945.1. GTDB lineage: Bacteria > Spirochaetota > Leptospiria > Leptospirales > Leptospiraceae > Leptospira_A. Next base: position 49,906 of record JARJFC010000028.1, on the reverse strand, counting down.
TCCTTTGTTTTTTGGGAGAGAGAAGCAAGCAATCGATTGGTGAATGTTTCTATTTTATGACTTAAGACAGGAGAAGGGGCAGGGCAAGGAACGGATTCATTCGCTTCGTTTGTTCTCATAGATGGTCTCTTCCTAGATGTCTTTAGGATCGGCTGGGGAGCCTGTATGACTAAAGCCTAAAATTGGTAAAAAACAAGTCAAGGAAGAGACATAATAATTTTAGAGAAAATTGAAATTCTCGAGTTCTCCTTTTCCTGGGGGGATCGAGAGCCAAACTTGACAAAAAAAGGCATCCAGAAAGAGGACGAACTTGCTTACCCCTCAGATCAATCTCTTCAAAAAATCCAACCCCATTTTAGTCAAAGTCCTAGAGAACGAACGTTTAACCCCCGAATTGGGTACTGGGAAAAGACCCAAAAACGAAGGTGATGCGGCCGTTCACAGAATCAAACTGGCAGTGGATCATTCGGTATATCCCTATCTGATTGGTCAGAGTGCAGGGGTCATCCCTCCTGGAGTGGATCCAGATAAATTGGCAAAGGGTTCTGCCGATACTGGTTACACCATCCGCTTGTATTCGATTGCATCCCCATCCCATAGTTTTGGCCAAACCAAGGACAATATCGAATTTGTTGTCAAACGAGACAATGTGTACGATGCAGAAGGAAACACCGTCCACAAGGGAGTTTGTTCCAATTATCTATGTGATCTGAAACCGGGCGATACAGTCACGATGACAGGACCTGCTGGTAAAAAATTCCTTTTGCCATTGAATGATTTTTCAGGTGATATTTATTTTTTTGCCACTGGAACGGGGATCAGTCCATATCTGGGAATGGTGGAAGAACTTTTTCACCACAACCATATCCAATTTTCTGGCAATGTCACCCTTATCTATGGAGCGCCTTATTCTGACGAAATTGTTTTACGCCAATATTTTGAATCAATGGCAGAAAAAAATCCTAGATTTCGTTTCATAACAGCGATTAGCCGTGAAGAAAAAAATTCTTTTGATGGTGGAAAAATGTACATCACACACCGTGCAAAAGAAAATTCGACAGAAATTAAAAATGCTATCACTGCCAATGGTAGGTTTTATATTTGTGGCGGCCCGAAGGGAATGGAACGAGGTGTCATTGAAGAACTTATGGCAGCTTGCAACACAACTCTCACTTATGAAGAGTTCAAAAAAGACCTTGAGGCAAAAGACCAATTATTTGTAGAGACGTACTAAAATGGCAAAACTAGGGATCATCAAAGACATCGACAAAGGACGCGGCGAAGTCCTCCGTGTGGAAATTTCAGAATACAAAGGCCAAACATTGTTTAACATTCGAATTTGGTACCAAGATGCGAACGGTGAACTCAAACCCACCCAAAAAGGTGTGGCCATTTCTCCAAACCTTGTATCCGAACTAAAGGAAGCTTTGGAAGAAGCAGAACGTTGGTTGGCTTAAGCCTTATCTCCAGAGTTAGCATAGATTAGGCGCATCAAAACCTCTTTTGCTAACTCTTGGTTTTCTGCCACTCGGATATGGTTGTACAACCGAGTGATTTCAAAAACCTTTTTGACAGAATCGTGAATATTAGAAACAACGAGTTCACCTCCTCGTTTTCGTAACCAACCGACTATTTGTATAATGGTTCCGATGGCTGAGGAATCGATATGAAATGTACTTGTAAAATCGAAGATCGCATAACGAAAACCTTCTGCAATTTTTTCTTCCATTAATAATTTAATTTCTGGGCATTTATATAAATCGATATCGCCAATGGTTTGGTAAGTAAAAATTTCATCATGTACATTTGTATTTTTTGTATCAAAGGATTCTGAACCACGAACAAACATCTGCGAATTTTTATAAATTTGCTTCCCTAAATCGACAGATCTTTCGGAAATTTTTGCCTCCAATGCTTGGAGGCGCCCAAGTACAGAACCTAGTGCATTGGGAGAAAAATGTTTGTTGGTATTGATATCACTAATGAGAGTAAATAATAGTGATTTTGCTTCATCCAAATGCCCATGTTTTACAAATTCAGATATTTTTTTGATTCCACTGGTAGCATTTGAAATCAAAATTTCAACGAGCACATCGGGGTCTTGTTTACCTTTTGACTTATCCAAAGAAACATTCGAACTGGACTGAATGGTTTCCAATTGGTTGTTTTGCAAAAGATTATAATAAGAAACATTCACACCAAACAGATGTTTATCGTTCTGGACTAAATTACCATCGATTTCCAAGCCCAGTACCAAACTACGGATATCATCCGATCTGAGGTCTCCAAATTGAATGTTAAGTTTTTGATGGGATAAGTTTTTAGCATCACCACTAAATTCATCAAATTCTTCTGAAACTTGGTAAGAATGTTCAGAAAGCAGATTCTTTAATTTTACACCAGGAGCAAAATTCACTTCTATATCAATGGCTTGGGCATACAAAGCGCCAATGTCACCAAACTCTTCAAAAAAAATATCGGAAGCAGATTCAGGATTTTCTATATAATAAAAATTTCCCCCTCCTGCCTTTGCAATTTCTACCAACATCTCTTCATTAAAATCATTGCCCACTCCGATGGTAGTGGTGGAAACTCCCAAAGTTTGGTGATCCTTCGCAATCTGTACCAGTGATTCTTTTTCTTTGATTCCGAGAGTTGGATTTCCATCAGTCAAAAGTAAGACTCGCTTATATGCATTGGGAACTTTAGCCGAAACCAAAGCTTTCAGAGTTGTCAACCACCCTCCGCTCAAATTGGTGGATGTTGCCACTTGGATGTTTCGAATTTTGTCGGTAACAGATATTTTTTCTGTTAGGTGGGTAATAGGTTGAATGAGTTGCACATCTGCCGAATAAGCAATGATGGCCACTGAGTCATTGCGAGTGAGCCAATTGACAAGTGCGGAACTCGCTTCAATCACTGCCTCCATTTTATCACCTTTCATCGACCAACTTTTATCAATGGCGAGGCCAATGACCAAAGGTTTTCTTTCTGCCACTTTAGGATTGGGCGGTGTACGAAATCGCAACAAAAGATGGTTTTCCTGTACAACATCTTTTTGGATGTTTGGGTATTCCAGTTTCGTTTCAATTTGCATGACCTGTAGACAAAAACGTTAATTTCACTTTTCGCAAGAACTATTTCTAATTTTCTGTCTGAATGGAGGTTCTATATGAATGGCTATGTACATGAAATTTATTCATCCATATCTGGAGAAGGAATCTCACAAGGAATACCCACTGTCTTTGTTCGTTTTGCAGGTTGCAGTTTGCGTTGTGGCAAAGTGGGAGATCGGTCTTTATGGTGCGACACTCCCTATGCGCTTGGTCCTAAACTGGGAGAAAATTTAAGTGTAGAAGAGATTCTCCAAAAAATGGGAACCTTCGATCCTAAAGATGAGTTTCAAATTTTACTGACTGGTGGAGAGCCATTGGAAGGTGAAAACAAAACCAAAAGTATCGAAATAGCAAATCTTATATATACTAGAAGGCAAAGTTTAGGCAAACCATACCCTGCTGCACGCGTGGAAACCAATGGCAAAGAAAGATTACCTGAGTTATTGTCTATGGCATTCACTATGGACTACAAACTCCCTGGTTCGGGTATGGAACAAGAAATGAATTCAGAAAATTTTCAGATTCTTGAAAAGAGACATAATTCTCTTGACGAAATCAAGTTCGTTCTGCGAGATAGAATCGATTTTCAAAGAAGTTTGGAAATCGTTTCCGAACGCAAAATAAATACAAATATACTTTATTCGCCCGTCCACGAAGAATTGGACGCCAAAGAATTGATTGAATGGTTGAAAATCGATTGTCCGCCTAATGCGAGATTGTCGCTTCAAATTCACAAGTATCTTTGGGGAAATCAAAAAGGAGTTTGATGGATATCCCTACCCAGTTAAGTTTAGATTTTGAAACCACTGTTGAAACGAAACAAACGAGTGAATATGCATTTCTAAGCAACCAACCAGAGTTAGGTTTAGGAAAAATTACAAACGACTCATTAACAAATTTAGAATTGTTTTTTGAATCAACAGAAACATTCAAAACAATTTCAAAATCAAACAAAGACTTAGTTTTTTTATCATCTTATCCCGAATCTTTAAAAACTTGGGAAGAATTTCCCAAAGCAATGGATTTAGCTTTAACGGCAAATCAACTCAAACTCACTTATAATTTTAATAAACTATCTTCACTTTCCAATTCCCGAACCAGATTACTCCCACACCAAATTGAATCCACATTCATCGTTGCAAATAGTTTAAAACCAAGGTTTATTTTGGCCGATGAAGTGGGCCTTGGAAAAACCATCGAAGCTGGACTTTCCATAAAAGAACTTATGTTCCGGCGAGGTTTAAAAAAAGTCATCGTTGTTGCTCCTTCACCTCTACTTGTGCAATGGCAACAGGAGATGAAAAACAAATTCAACGAAGATTTCGCCATCATCCGAAGGCGAAATTTTTTGACCAACGGTCCAGACCATTGGAAAAATTTTAACAAAATCATCACCTCCATTGACTTTATCAAAAATCCAAAATACGCTGAAGAAATCCTCAAAGCAAAATGGGACATTGTTGTGTTTGATGAGGCACATAGACTCAGGCGCGATTATTCGAAAATCACACGGAGTTATCTATTTGCGGAAAAAATTGCACGTAAAACAGAGTGTCTGCTTCTTCTTACCGCCACACCCTTCCGAGGAAAACTGGAAGAATTATTTTACTTAATGCATTTGGTAGATCCAAATATCCTTGGGCCTTACCACAGTTTTGTGAACGATTATATCTTAGGCCAAAAAGGTGACTTAAAAGAAAAAATCTCCAAAGTACTTTTACGCCGACGCAAAGTGGAAGTAGGCGGTTTTACCAAACGTTTTGCTAAAACAGTTCGAATCGATCTTTCTCCCATTGAACGAGCGTTTTATGACGAGACAACTGAATATGTAAAACGTGAATACAATATGGCAATGGGAACAAAAAACCGAGCCATTGGATTTGTGATGATTGTATTCCAAAAACTTTTGGATTCTTCCGTCGTTGCCCTTTTATCTGCCTTACAGAAACGAAAATTTATGTTGGAATCAAAATTCCATTATATGAAAGAACACCAAACTAGTTTGGATGATTGGGATTTAGATGAAACAGAAGGCGTAGAAGATTTTATTTGTGAACTTGAAGACGAAGAAATGTCCAGTTTCCAAAGAATGAAACGCGAACTTTTTACTTTGAATCGCCTCATCCATTTAGGCAAACAAATCAAGGAAGATAAAAAAACCCAAAAGCTCAAAGAAACTTTAGCGCGGTTAAAAAAAGAAGGTCACAAAAAATTTATCATTTTCACTCAGTTTAGAACCACACAGGATCACCTACAATCGGTATTGGAAGCTGAGTTCAAAGTGTCCCCTTTCCATGGATCTTTGAGTATGGATGAAAAAGAGAAGGCCATCCAAAAATTCAAAGAAGATTACGAAATCCTGATCTGTACAGAAGCTGGTGGAGAGGGTCGAAACCTTCAATTTGCAAATATACTTTTTAATTATGATCTTCCATGGAGTCCTTTGAAGATTGAACAAAGGATTGGTCGTATTCACCGATTTGGACAAAAAGACAATGTGTATATTTTTAATTTTGCTTCCAAAGACACTGTCGCCGAACGAATCTTAGAAGTTCTTACTAATAAAATAAAATTATTCGAAGAGTCCATTGGTGCTTCTGATGAATTACTTGGAACCATAGAAGAAGAATTGGATTTTAACTCTGGTTTTATGAAGTTCATCACAGGAACCAAAACCAAAGAAGAACTAGATACTGAATTTGATTTGAAGATCCAAGTAGCTCAAAAGGGTTTTGAAAAATTAAATGCACTTGTAACGCCAAAACTTTTGGATTTTAATTTAAAAGATTATTACGACCACACCTTAGAAGAAAGAGAATGGAACAACAACCATTTAGAAGAAGTCGTTGCCAAAGGTTCTAAGTTCTTCTTACAACAATTGCCCGGAAAACTGGTCGCCAAAGAAAAAAGTTTTTACGATTACACTAACACGGAAGGCAAAACAAAAAAAGCAACTTTTGATTCCGACTTAGCACTCACAAACGATTCGTTGGAATTTTTGGCCTTTGGTCATCCCTTTGTGGAAAAAGTTACAGAACTACTCACTGCAAGTAATGTTGGTCGTAGAAAAAAATACGTATATTCGGATGAACTAACACAAAAGATACTATTTGTTTTCCAAGTTGAGTTCCAATTTTCTCTTAAACGAAAAGATCTGTTTTTTATTGAATACGATTTGAAACAAAAAAAGGTCAACGTTTTAACAGAAAAAACCCAAGTTTGGGAAAACGCCAAAACCTATGTACCCGAAAAAGAAGTGGCTCTTTCCAAATTAGAAGAGGCATTCATCGATTCTTACCCAGTTGTGGAACGAGAAGCCGAGTCCAAAAAGGAAACACTCCGCAAAGAAACTCTATCTATCTTCCAAAAGGAAGAATACAAAGTGGAACTTTCCCACCAAAAAACCATCCGCCAACTTGAAGAAAAACTCATGCGCCAAGAAGCTGCTTATAAATGGGACAATCGTCCAGAAAAAAAAGCTGTTATGCACAAAACCATGAAAGAAATCCAAAGGGTTAGGGATGCATTCGCCATTGAAATGCGAAAAATCAAAAACGGAGCAAGGATATTCCACACAATCCAGCTCTTCCAAACCTATATTTCAATTTAAAATTCATTTACAGACAATTGAAATATAGAAGCATTTGGGAATGTCTTTTCGAATGCCTGCGTTTTGGATCCAAGTATTAGTCGGTTTGTTTTTGGGCTTATTTGTTGGGGTCATACTCAATCCGACATTTAACCTTCTCCCAAAAGATATATTAACTACCACCTTACCTTGGTTTCGTTTTCCTGGGGATGTATTTTTAAATCTTTTACAAATGATTATGGTTCCCTTAGTCATTGTATCCATCGCACTAGGAGTTTCTAGTTTACGTGATCTTTCTGATTTATTGAATTTAGGGATCCGCACTTTGCTCTATTTTGTTTTTACGACAAGTGTTGCCATTAGTATTGGAATTGTACTATGTGTTTGGATTCGGCCTGGCAAATACATCCGCTTGGGTGATTCGATTTTAGCAGATGTTCCCAACTTCGCAACTGCGGTACAAGAGCCACTACCAAACATGATTTCAAACATAATCCCCAAAAATATAATTTCTATGTGGGCAAACCAACAAATGTTATCCGTAGTTTTGTTTGGCCTAATACTTGGGATTTTCTTTTTAACAGCCAAGGAAAAAGGAACCGCACTAAAAGCCATTATTCACTCCATTGAAAGTTTTTGTTTATGGGTGGTTTCCTTTGCAATGAAACTAGCACCCATTGCTGTTTTTGGCCTCATGAGTTTTGCTATGATACAAATTGGCTTCGATCTTTTGTATGGCCTTCTATCTTACGTATTGACAGTGTTAACTGGTTTATTTTTGCTTTTTATTTTTTATGGGTTGATGGTATATTTTTTTACTAAACAAAATCCCTTTCGGTTCTTTTATCTCATCAGAGAAATTCCACTTCTTGGATTTTCGACCTCAAGTTCAAGTTCAGTTCTTCCATTTTCATTAAAGGTAGCAAAAGAGAATTTAGGAATCGGTGAAAAAATTGCCGATTTTGTTTTGCCTCTTGGTGCCACTGTCAATATGGATGGTACGGCCTTATACCAAGCCGTAGCCACAGTGTTTCTCAGTCAAGTGTACCAAGTTGATTTGAGTACCACCGATTTAATTCTGTTAGTGGGCACCGTCACTGCTGCCTCTATTGGCACTGCGGCCACTCCAGGAGTTGGGCTTGTTATCCTTGCGTCCATTCTCCAAACCTTTCATATTCCTATTGAAGGAATCACTTTACTTTTTGGAGTTGACCGATTTTTGGACATGTGTCGAACTTCTATAAATCTATCAGGCGATCTTTCATGTGCGTACATTATGAATTTGATCTGGAAGGAAAAATAAAACCATGCTCAATAGAAAATTAATAACCTGTATTGGACTCCTCCTTGTCCTTTCCCATTGTGATACAAAAAAAAGGTATGAAGACAATATTGCAAACAGTATGTTCTGTCATAGTTTTGCGATTTGTAACGGACAAACACCAGCCCGTGTGGGCATCATTGGCGACAGTTGGACTGATTATGCCTTAGGTTTAGAAATAGTCGAAACACTGCGAACCCGTTTAGAAAACGACCATGGTTATCAATTTGCAGGTGCCACTCTTGGTGGTCGCACTTTATCGGCAGCGGTTGGCCAAGGGTTACAATTCCAAGTGATTGACGAGGCTGGTGCAGACATCAAAACTATCATCATTTCCCTCGGTGGAAACGACCTACAAGCTAATATTGCAGAATTTGTTGGTAATGTAGATGCTGTACAAGCAAGTCGGTTTGCGAAAATCCGTACCGATCTCAAACACATGGTACAAACAGGCAATGCCTATAAATTGTCAAAATTTGGTGGTCAACCCATCACTTGGATCATTCACGGATACGATTATCCGAATCCTTATATGAATGTGGTTCGCGGCAATTCGGGTTGTAAAACACTTTTCGACCAAGTGGGTTTGAATGTTCCAGATGCCGCCATTTTCGCTCGTGACCAATTGGATGGGCTGAACAATACCTTCCTTTCGATAGCAAACGAAGAACCCACCCTTCTCTATGTTGATTTGCGCCGAACATTATTCGGACCACCATCGTCACAGGCTGAGTTTATGACCGATTGTATCCACCCAAATAATCTAGGCTACAAATTGCTAGCAGATCGTTTTGCTTTGACCATTTATCCGATAACAAACATAGGCCGATAAGATGAAACAATTTACGTATTTTATATTTTTAAGTTTTTTTAGCGTTGGATTATTTGCTGAACCGAACGCTGGTTTTGCGCATCCATTACAGATCGAACCCGTTGCGGTTTACACCAAAATAAGAGGAAATATTACATATTGGGATAAGGATTTTAACCAAGTGTATGAACAAAATAAAAATCTCAACGTAGAGGGTGAATTTAAATTTTTTGATCATTTTTCTATCATCTCCAGTTTGGGCAGAAATGAATATTCTTATACCGATTCAGGCAAAGAAGCCACTTGGGATCGTTGGAATGCAGGAATCAAATACGGTAAAATTTTTGATTGGGGTAGCTCTCAGTTCCTCATTGGAGCAGGTCTTCGTTTGTATGACAAAAAACGAAACGCCGTATTTCGCGAACGAGAAAATCCTGATTATTATTTAGTTCGCCCCAACTTTGGTTTGGGTTTTAAGTATGGAATTTTTGAAATTATGTCTGAGTTTCGTTTCCAAACAGAAACCAACCGACATGGCAGAGAAACGAATTTACAAGAATTCAAACGTTACTACCAGGTGGGTTTAGCACCTTCCGTTGGATTAACAAAATCTTTCCGAATTTTTACAGAACTTGAATACCGCGAACCTTTTGATAAGGAAGTGGATAAATCAATGAGGTATTTTAATCTCTATCCAGGTGCAACTTACAAAACAGAATCCTTTGGAACTTTCGGTTTATCGTTGTTATTTGGTATGCTTCCCAAGGATGAGAATGCAATGGATCGGGGCATTCGGTTTTCTTATTTCTATTTTTTTGATCCAGAATAGTGAAGTATATGTTTCTTTTAGGGTGTTTTCCCATTGTACAATGTATCAGTGCACAACTGGGAAACCCTTCGCTCACGGTGATCCAAAGTCGTGGGCAACAAGGTTGGTATGCAAAAAATAGCATCCCCGCTCTAAACTTAGAATACAAAGAAACTTGCATTAGGAACTATTTTGGGTTAGTATCGGTTGGTTCAGCAGATTATGAATCCATCGTTGGCAAAGGTCAATGGAAAGAAGTCCTCTCCGTTGATCTTTACACCAAAACGCAGTATTTATTTTTCCAGGAAAATTGCCTCAGGGTGACAGGAAGATGAAACAAGACATCCAATCACTTAACGAATTTTCCAAACAATTAAAATCAGGATCGATCTATAAAGAAATAGATTCCAAACTCACTGCTCTCCATAAAAAAAAATCGAAAACTGAATCCAAATCCATCGACGGCCTCCGCGAAAAGATCGAAAAAAAGGAAAAACAAATCGAACGGCTCTATGGGGAAATCATAAGTTTACAAAATAAACTTTCCAAACTTTTAGATGAAGAACTCAAAGCCCAACGTAAATCTTAAATCCAAACTCCTACCCGTTTTATGTATTATTTTTTTCCAATGTGCGAGTTCTGGTTTCGGATCGCAGGGTTGGTTGTATGAAAACCAGTCCACAAGTCTAATGGAAACAGGTAAGCCAAGCCAAAGGGAAGCAATTCTCTGTAGTCGCTCCTATCTAGGATTGGTTGCCTTTGGAGATAGTTCTGTTTCCAAAACCAAAGAAGTGGGAAATATCAAGGAAATTTCGTCCATAAGTTTAGAAAGTTTCACAATTTTAGGAGTGTATGCAAAACTCTGCACGGTTGTTCGTGGAAATTAGTCGAAACATAATTAGATACGTAAAATGAAACTGGTTCGGGTCTATTTAATTTTTTTTGGATTCTTTGGGTTTAACCAATGTTTACCCGAGCCAGAACCAAACCTAATTGGAATTCTCGCAATTCCAATCTTCGGACAGACATCTCCCGATTTTTATGTGGAATCCACAGACCCTGTCAATGATTCCACTCTACCAACAAACACCGTCTTACGTATTACTTTTACTCAACTCATTGATTCAACCTACTTAACAGGTCGAATCAGTTGTGCTCCCATTTTGTTTTGCCCTACTCTGAACGGTAGTGTTTTCCAAAGAGTTTTGGTACTTTCACCTGCTTCTAGTTATACGGCTACGACTGTTTATACAATTACCATCAACAAAACAATTCGCTCGAGTTATGGATTGGAAATGGCCGACCATTTTATTTATAGATTTACCGCCGAGTGAAAAACTAAAAAAAAGCCAGTATCGCTACTGGCTTTTACAAACTTCGAATCGGATCGTTCCGACACGAAAAATGTTGATTAGAATAGGTTTAGAAAAATTCCACCTTTCGTCACAAAAAATTCAGCAAACACAAGTGATGTGATGGCCATAAGTTTGATGAGGATATTGATGGCAGGTCCAGATGTATCTTTGAATGGATCTCCCACAGTATCACCAACCACGGCGGCTTTGTGTTTTTCAGAACCCTTTCCGCCTGCGGTTTTTTCGATGTATTTTTTTGCATTGTCCCAAGCTCCACCAGAGTTTGCAGAAGCAATGGCAAGAACCACTCCGGAAACAAGAGCTCCCGCAAGTAAACCAGCAAGGGATTTTACACCAAACAAATAACCGACAACAATTGGACTTAAGAGTACGAGGAGGCCAGGAGGGATCATTTCACGGAGAGCGGCCGAAGTTGAAATATCAACACACTTCGCATACTCTGGTTTGGCGGTTCCTTCCATTAGACCAGGGATTTCATGGAATTGGCGACGAACTTCTTTTACCATATCGAGGGCTGCCTTTCCCACCGACTTCATTGTCATGGCAGAAAAAATAAATGGCAACATAGCACCAAAAAGTAACCCGCCAAAAACCATAGGATCCAAAAGTTCGATGGATGTGAGATCAATGGCACCCTCTCCCAATTCTTTGGAAGCGTTTTGTGTGCGAGTCACAAAGGCTGCAAAAAGTGCCAGGGAAGTGAGAGCAGCAGAACCTATGGCAAAACCCTTTCCGACAGCCGCTGTGGTGTTGCCTGCTGCATCTAAATTGTCAGTGCGATCACGAACTTCTTTTCCAAGGTCAGCCATTTCAGCGATCCCACCAGCATTGTCAGAAACAGGACCGTAAGCGTCGATGGTGAGCCCGATGGCGATGGTAGAAATCATACCGATGGCAGCCACTGCGATCCCATACATACCAGCAAGGATGTTGGAAACAACGATGACGATCACAAGTAAGATCACAGGGACAACTGTGGATTTGTAGCCAAGTGCCAAACCATAGATGATATTGGTTGCGGCACCAGTTTCACAAGCATCAGCAACTTCACGCACTGGTTTGTAAGAATGCGAAGTGTAGATTTCTGTAATCCAACCGATGAACATACCCGCAAACAATCCAAGCATGACAGAAATATAAACATCCCACTTAGTGATGGTTTTGTCTCCAATTTGGAAACTTTCAATGAGGAAAAGATCAGTGGCAAAGTACAATGCCACTGCAACGAGTGCCGTTGAAATCCAAAGTTGGAGTTTGAGAGCAGCTTCTACATTCCCACCTTCTTTCACTCTTGCAAAAAAAGAAGTGATGAGTGAAGCAGGAATTCCAATTGCCGAAATCAACAATGGATAGAGAAGAGCTGAGTTGTCATTGGCAAGTGCCGAAGCTGTTGCCCCAATGACGAGAGCTGCACAAGTTGCCTCCGCTGCGGAACCAAAAAGGTCTGCGCCCATACCCGCAATGTCACCTACGTTATCGCCCACATTGTCAGCAATGGTGGCTGGGTTTCTAGGATCATCTTCAGGGATTCCTTTTTCTACTTTTCCCACAAGGTCAGCACCAACGTCGGCAGCTTTGGTGTAAATACCACCACCCACACGACCAAAGAGCGCCACAGAAGACCCACCCAAACCAAAACCAGCAAGGGCTTCCATAAGGATGTGTTTTTCGACTCCCAAATTCATTCCAGTAAATAGTAGGAAAAGACCAATCATACCAAGGACTGCCAGACCGATGAGTCCAAAACCCATCACAGCTCCAGAGTCAAATGCCACTCGGAATGCGGAAGAAAGCGATGTTTTGGCAGCTTGGGCAGTTCTTACGTTACCCGCTGTGGCAATCTTCATTCCGATAAAACCTGAAAGGCAAGAAATGAGTGCGCCAGACACAAAAGCAATGGCAGTGTAAACACCTTCATTGAATTCCGTTTTGGGATTGTCTAAGAGCAAAAAGATAAGTACAGTCATAAAACTGATAAAAAGTAAAATGACTCGGTATTCTCTGAGAAGGAAAGCCATAGCCCCTTCTGCGATGGCCGCAGAGATTTCTTTTAATTTGTCATTTTGGGTTTGGTTTCCACCTTCCGCGCCCACTTGGATGCGTACCACCCGAGCTGCGTAGAAAATCGCCGTGGCTATGGATAGCAGTGCCATGACGATGATGATTAACTCTACATTCATGAGATCCCCTTAAAGAATGGTTATTTGATTTCTAAGAAATTTTAGAAGATGACCGATGAGAAACTATAGATGTTACGCCGGTCAGGAAGAATATGTCAATTTGGGGTTCTGGGAACAAGTCTATTTCTTTTTTCCATCAGTATTTTGAGCGAACCCAAGGAGACTCTGAACCCCGTTACTGCTTTCTATAGTTATGAAAAATTACTCGAGATTGCGGACGAAAAAATCATCACCGAGACCCCGACCAAAGCCTTTGATTTCCTTATCAAGGCAAAAGAACTCAATCCCAATCCTGATTACAGATATTATAATATTTTAGGTCGTGCACACTGGAAATTAGGGCAAAAACAAGATGCCGTCGAAGCCTACAAACAATCAATTCAATTGAATAGCGAACAAACAGACTTAATGTTGTATGTTGCAGATTATTATGATGGCATCCGAAAACCCGTCTTGGCACTCGAATTCACTGAACTCTATTTGACCAAAAATCCAAATGCAAAGTACAGATTGTACACAGCTGGATTGTTATCGCGTCGGATCGGGAATGAATCAAAATACGAATCATATATGAATCTTTTGGAATCCGATAAGTCTTTTGAATCGGAGAAAGATGCTTTGCAAACTACCCTATCCAAACACTTAAAAAATAGAAAATGGAAAGAAGCGGAAGAACTCACTCTGCGATACATTCCGTATTTTCCAAGAGAAGAAACTATGTATGAGACTTTGTTATTAGCAAGGCGGGGTGGAAGTTTTCCGACATTGGAAGAGGCATACATTTGGGTTTGTACCATTTTTAAAAAGGAAACACGTTACTTTGTCAGGTATGGAGTTTTTTTGCAAGAGGAGGGTAGGTATTTGGAATCCCTCGCTTCGTTTCGCCGAGCTTATTTTAATGTACTCAAATATGAACCGGAATCAGATCCTTTTGAAATTTTATTTTTGATTCGACAAAGTTATGCGAATCTTGGTAGGGATAGAGACACTCTGGCCATCGACCAATTGGTAAAGGATAAAAAAAATAGTAAAAAACTAAATGCCAATTTGGTCGAAAACCATTTGAACACTTACCGTAAAAATCGTGAGTACTTACTTTTTGCGGTTCATTGGTTTTTGGTAAACGATCCCAATCGTGTAGGCGAATTTCGCAAACGATTGGACGAAAGGGATACCGAATTTGAAGAGTTGGAACTACTCAACGTCATCGGCCCCTTTTCCTTGGAACCTATGCTGCTTTAAAAAACCAAACGATTACGAATGGTATTTTTTCTTATCATCAATTAACGATTGTACAACGGAAGGATCAGCAAGGGTGCTAATATCTCCCAAACTATCAAATTCATTACATGCAATCTTTCGTAAGATACGGCGCATGATTTTGCCAGACCTTGTTTTCGGAAGGCCAGGTGCCCAGTGAATAACATCGGGGCGCGCAATTTTACCAATGACTTTTTCAACCATAGCGACGAGTTCCAATTTTAAGGCATCGTTTGTGGCAACACCTTGTTTGACGGTCACAAAAGCGTAAATTCCTTGGCCTTTGATATCATGTGGAAAACCCACAACTGCTGCTTCAGCTATTGACTTGTGTTCCACAATGGCACTTTCTACTTCTGCTGAACCGATACGGTGCCCTGATACATTGAGAACATCATCAACTCTTCCTGTTATGCGAAAGTAACCATCCTTGTCTCGTGTGGCTCCATCTCCCGTGAAGTAATAACCTTTGAACTGCGAAAAATAAGTATCAAAGAATCGTTTTGGATCCCCATACACAGCTCTCATCATGGAAGGCCAAGGTTTTTTAATGCAAAGATTGCCAGATATTTCGCCTTTGCTTTTGATTTCCACACCTTCATTGTCCACAAGCACTGGTTCAACTCCATAAAATGGCCAGCTCGCCGAACCAGGTTTTTGTGGAACGGCACCAGGAATTCCTGAAATCATAATGGATCCTGTTTCCGTTTGCCACCAAGTATCCACGATTGGGCATTTGTTTTTGCCTATATTTGTATAATACCACTCCCAAGCTTCTGGATTGATGGGTTCACCCACACTGCCAAGGAGTCGGAGAGATTTTAATGAACGTTTTTTAATGGGTTCGAGCCCTTCCCGCATCAGAGCGCGGATCGCTGTGGGTGCCGTGTAAAATACATTCACTTTGTATTTATCGATGACATCCCAAAAACGACCTGCATCGGGATAACTTGGAACCCCTTCAAACATGACAGATGTGGCTCCATTGGAAAGTGGCCCATAAAGGATATAACTGTGACCTGTGATCCAGCCTATATCTGCCGTACACCAATAAGTATCGGTTTCTTTGTAATCAAAAACTGTAGCAAAAGTTAGGTTGGCTCCGAGTAAATACCCAGCAGTGGTATGCAATACACCTTTTGGTTTACCAGTGGAACCAGAAGTGTATAAAATGAACATTGGATCTTCCGAATCCATTGCAACAGGAGAGCAGTCTTTTTTTACATCGTCCTCTTTCATCAAATAGTGGTACCAGTGGTCGCGGCCTTCCTTCCAATGCAGGTTGGCTTCGTCCCCTGTTCGTTTGACAACCACCACATTCTGAATTTTTACAGAGGAGTCCGAAAGAGCTTTGTCCACATTTTTCTTTAATTCGATGGGTTTGCCACCCCGGTACCCACCATCCGCAGTGATCACAAGAGTAGGTTTACAATCTTCTATCCGACCGAGGAGAGCTTCCGGCGAAAATCCACCAAACACAACCGAGTGGACTGCACCTATGCGGGTACAAGCCAATGCGGAAATGGCAAGTTCCGGAATCATCGGTAAATAAATCAGAACCCGATCCCCCTTTTTGACATTTAGTTTTTTTAAAACATTGGCAAAATGATTTACCTCGCGGTGTAAGTCTTGGTAGGTGAGGACTTTGGATTCTTCAGGGTTGTCCCCTTCCCAAATGAGTGCCGCTTTGGTTTTGTGGGGAGAATCCAAATGGCGGTCTAAACAATTATATGATACGTTTAATTTCCCTCCCACAAACCATTCTGCTTTTGCTTTGGAAAAATTATGTTTTAAAACTTTTGTCCATTTTTTAGTCCAAGTCAGACGTTTGGCTTGTTCTGCCCAAAATGTTTCAGGTTTTTCGATGGATTGTTTGTATTTGGTTTTGTATTCCTTTAAACTAACGTTTGCTAATTTGACAAATTCTTTAGATGGAGCAACAATTCTCTCTTTCGGCATAGGACCCTCTGGAGAGAAAAGTTTAAGCGTAATTTATAAAAAGTCTACAAAAGAATGTTAGTGTTTCAAATAATTCTTTAGAACCATTATATTCAATGAGAACCAGTACGAATCAAATCTAAAAACTCGCTGCGAGTGGTAGAGTCTGTTTTGAATAAACCAAGTAAACTTGAAGTGAACAACTCAGAATTTTGTTTTTCCACACCACGCATCATCATACATAGATGTTTCGCTTTGATCACAACTCCGACTCCAAGTGGATCGAGTGTTTCTTGGATGGCTTGGGCAATTTGATCGGTCAATCGTTCTTGTACTTGCAAACGTCTGGCGAACACATCAACTATCCTTGGAATTTTACTGATTCCTATGATTTTTTTATTGGGGATGTAGGCCACATGTGCCCTTCCGAAAAATGGTAGTAAGTGGTGTTCACAAAGTGAATAGAGTTCGATGTCACGAACGAGAACCATCCCCGTTGTGTTCTCCTCAAAGATGGCACCATTCACGATGGTAGAAATATCCGCAGTGTAACCGCTGGTCAAAAAATCATAGGCCTTCTTCACTCGATTTGGTGTTTTGACAAGACCTTCACGGCTTGGGTCTTCACCGATTTGTCTAAGAATTTCCTCGATTAAATCTTCCATTCACATCCCTTCTGTTAGAAATCATAATGACTGTATTCAGAAGTTTTAAAATCTGAATGCAGAAAAATCACCATTATTTTGACTAGATTTATTCAGGATTGGAAAGATACATTTCCTTTTTTACTCTCCACAAGGACATAATCCATTACCTCTATGCCCATAAAAATTGGTTACGATGCACGAATGATTGAAAATTCAGGGATAGGAATCCGCATCCAACATATCCTAAAATTTTGGCCAATTCCGAAAGAAAAAGCAACGTTGTATATTTTTGGAAACCCCAAAGTTCTAAATCAATACCAAATCCCCAATCACGCTGAAATAATACATTATGACGCCAACATTTATTCAATAAACGAACTTTTGGGTCACCCTCGCATGAAGGAAATGGATGTTCTCGACATTCCCCATTTCAATGTCCCCATTGCATTGCTCAAAAAATGCATTGTTACCATCCACGATCTGATTCCATATCATTTTAAAACTGCACATAGTTCTATCGCCAAACGCATATACTTACATTTGATTTTACGACTCATTCGTTTGTTTGCAAAAAAAATCATAACCGTATCCGAATTCACCAAACAAGACTTAGTTAATCATTTCCAATTTCCTGAGGATAAAATTACTGTCATTTATAACGGTGTTGATCTAAAAACCTTCCGCAAAAACAAACCTACATATCTTGCATCCTTTCTAAAAAAATACAATCTACCCAAACAATATCTATTCACCGTTGGAATTGGTAAGGCGCACAAAAATTTTCCATTCTTACTCAGTTGTTTGGATTCAATGTGGAAGGAAGGAACACTCAAACTCCCACTTGTCATTGGGGGGATCAGTAAGGAAATTCCATCAGATTTACTTGCTTTCCAAGAAAAACGGAATGATAAAATTTATTTTTTACCACACCTTCCATACGATACACTTCCATTGGCCTATGGCGCTGCAAAAGTATTCATCTATCCATCGCTATACGAAGGTTTTGGTTTTCCAGTAATCGAAGCGCAAAGTACAGAGACAACTGTCTTTTCATCAAATGCAAGTGTGTTACCAGAAATTTTAGGCAACTCCGCCGAATACTTCGATCCACATTCAGAAGAAGATTTTAAATCCAAATTAGCTGGCTTACTAAAAAAACCCCCACGACAAAACCAGTTGGTCAAATTAGGAAAGGCCAACACAAAACGTTTCCTTTGGGAGAATGCCATTCAAAATTTAGCAAAGTTTTATGAAAGAGAGATTTTTTAATAAATTCAAACAGTTTATATGTAGTATTACACTGGTGAAATCATATACTAATCTAGTGAAAGATATATTAGCAAATAAGGATGTAAAACAATCTGCCATTTTATTAATGATTTTTCTTATTTTATCAAATTTGTTTGTAAATTATTATGTTTCTGAACCAAAGGGAACTTCGTATTATATTATCTATTTCATAAGTTTTTTAGTTTTAATTTATTTGTTTATATCTTTTTTTAAAATCACAAAAGAGTTAACCTATATTAAAGAATTAAACACTGATCTTTCTTTAATTGATTTCATATGGCTAATTATTAGTTTTCATTTTGTCTTTAGCGTAATTTTTGTCCTTCCTTTCATTATAATCATTTATTCCAACATTTTTACACCAACGGATTCATTATATGTACCAAATCCCATACTTTTCTTTTTAATCCCGATTTTTTTACCTATTTACCAATCGATCATGTTTGTACTTCTTATTTTTGGATATTGCATCATAATTGGATCTAGATCAATGGCAGAAATTTGGAAAAAGAAACAATCCATTCTTTTAAATCGAAGTTCAAAATTTTATTCTATTGTGATTATAATCATTATTGTCAATCTTCAGTATAATGAAGAAATTTCCTCGATAATATTGTTGCCTTTGATTCTATTAGTTTTCTTTTATCTAACTTTCATTTTGTTAGTGAAGGAGTTTCAAAAAAATCTAATTAAGACTATTACAAATAAAAAGGATCAATGAAAATATATTTCAAACTACTTATTTTAGTTTTCATCCTCAATTCTGCAATTGTCGCCAATGGCAGATTCAAAGTGCTGGAAGCGGAACAAACAAACATTTTGTGATCAAACGAATAGAAGACCCCAAGTTGAGACCGAATCCAAAACAAATCCAGAAAATGAAGGAGTTAGGAAATTCCTACTTAGGAAAGAATTATGATTTGTTCTTTGAATGGTCAAACGATCGAATTTATTGTACAGAACTTGTATGGAAACTTTATAAAGAAATACCAAACCTCCAAGTGGGAACATTAAAAACTCTAAACGATTTTGATTTATCCTCACCACAAGTGAAATCTCTTATGAATAAACGGTATGGAAATCATATTCCAAAAGACGAACCAGTTATTTCCCCCAGTGATATGTTTGATTCAAACATACTGATGGAAGTGATGCGATCCAATTGACTGATATTACTCTTGCCCTTACTTCACGCTAAAACGATTGGTCCCCCAGCTATAAAAAACCGGGGGAGTCAATTAAGAAGTTTAGGTAGTTTTTACTGTTTGTTTTTGAAAGTAAACATAAGACAAAACTAAAATTCCAAAGAACACAATGGGAGGAACCACGAGAGAAACTGGATCACCTGATTGGATATGGGAGTAGGATGCAGACAAGAAAGTAATCCCAAAACCAGCATAGGCCCATTCTTTCAATTGTCTAAAAATTTTTGGTATAAGGAGAACCACTGCTCCCAAAAGTTTCGCAATCCCCAGCTCCACTCTAAAATAATCAGGAAAACCCAGGTGTTGAAAGCTTTCTGCGATGGAAGGATTGGCGAAATAACTAACTCCACTGAGGAGCATAAGAAGAGAAAGCACTCCTGTTGAAACCCAATAGACAATTTGATTTGTTTTCATAAAAAACCTCTAAGATTGATATTTTCGATAGCTGCTATACTTTATATAGCGACTATACTTTGTATATTTTTGTCAATGGGAAAAAACAGAAAAATACAAAAATTCCATAGCCAGTCCTTGGGTTGACGGCACTGTATAGTGAGAGAAATTTTGGATGAGAGAAGAATGGCAAAAAAACCAGTTGGAAAACTAGACCATACCGAATGTGCAAATCTCATTTTGCCAGTAAGAGAAGCTCTCCAACTCCTGAGTGGGAAGTGGAAACTCCCTATCATCATGTCCCTGACTTTTGGGAACAAACGATTCAAACAAATTGCCGAAGAAATTCCGGGCATCACTGACAAGATGCTCTCCAAAGAACTCAAAGATCTCGAGAGCATCCAGCTTGTGGATCGCAAAGTCATCGATTCCTTTCCACCTGGTGTGGAATATTCCATCACCTCACATGGTCGATCTTTAGAAAAAGTAATCTTTGAATTGAAACAATGGGCAATCGAACATTATAAAAAGACCCACCCACCCATAAAATTACCAAAATAAGCAGAACTTGCATTTTTTTAGATTTCCTACTCTATAAAAAAACTTGCCAATCTCCCAGGCCAGAAAGAGACTGATTCTCAGAACCATGATCAAGTGTCACTGTGCAGAAGTTTTCTTCGATAATATCTTATGTGTTGTCAAAGAAACCAATCGCCCCATACTAGAAGTAGCCCGTGAGTTGGGTGCCGCAGACACTTGTACTGCCTGTGTGCCCGACATGTTAGCCTATATTGAACGGGAAATGGAAGGTCTCACACTTGCAGGAAATTCAACTCATTGATTCCCAACTTTTTTCAAATTTATCCCAAAAAGCAATCCAAGCACCACGCAAACGAACCAATCATAATTTTCACGAACTAACAGAAGTTTACCAACGTTTCTTAAATGTCCTCACCAAGGGTACATACATCGCCCCGCACAGACATTGGAACGATCCGAAACCAGAAACCTTTGTGGTTTTGGAAGGCAAAATTGGATTTTTGATATTCAACCAAGACGGATCGATTCAAGAAACCCATACACTTTCGTCTGATGGATCTGTGCGTGGCATTGATTTGCAACCAGGAGTTTGGCACACTCTGGTTTGTTTGAGTGACGTTGCCATATGTTTTGAAGGCAAATCAGGTCCCTACGATCCAAACATTGATAAAGAATTTTTGCAAGGTTACCCAGAAGAAGGTGATGACAATGTTAAAAACACAATTGAAAGATTTGAATCTTTATTTTCATGAAACAAACGTTAATTGCAGTGATTTTTCTTTCACAATTATTTTGTAAAACCATTTCTTTTGTTCCAGTCAATGAACATAAGTACCAAACCATCGTATCCAATGGTGATAACAGAAATTTTCGTTATTACCTTCCCAAATCCCAAACTCTAAATTTACCGATTGTTTTTATTTTACATGGTGGCGGCGGGAGTGGCGAAGGTATGATTTACCTCACTCGTTTATCGGAACGAGCCGAAAAATATGGATTCATTGCTGTTTATCCGGACGGATTTGAAAATCGTTGGAACGATGGTCGTAATTTATCTTTTTCTAAAACAGACATTCGCAACACAAACGATACAACATTTTTTCGCAATATGGTGGATTACTTTGTAAAACATTACTCAATCAATACAGATCAGATCCATGTTGTAGGAATTTCCAACGGCGGCCTCATGTCGCAGCGCCTGTTATGTGAAGCGAGTGACATCTTTCGTTCCGCCTACTCCATCGCTGCCACCACATCCAAAAACATCATTCAATTTTGTGAGCCAAAGTACCCAAGATCCCTTGGTTTTATCATGGGCAAATATGATGATGTAATTCCATACTCCGGTGGTAATATAAACATCCCACAAGATTCTGAATCGGGACGTAATTATAGTTTTGGAGGGGAAGTTTTGTCCTTTCAAAACTCACTCCAATTTTGGGCTGATAAAAATAAATGTACGATCCACGAAGAAAAGAAAGTCCCACGACTCGGTTCCTATTTTAAACGTGATTTAGTTTACCAATCCTATACGAATGAATCTAAAAACTTAAAAATTGAAGGTTATACCATCCCCAACGGTGGGCATGTTTGGCCTCATGGTTTTTTTTACCAATCTCCATCAAAATATGGTTACCTAAGTAAAGACTTGGAAGCCAGTGAAGTTGTGATTCAATTTTTTATGAATCCAGATATTAACCAAGGGAGCAACTGATATGTATTTTTCTGAAATACGAAACAAGAACACAGTGTTTTCAACCATTGAAACAGGGAGCGGGGTTCCTGTACTTTTTCTGCATGGTTTCCCCGATAATCATAAAACCTTTGCTCCCATTATGGAATCGGTCGCAAAAAAAGGATACCACTGTGTTGCGCCTGCAATGCGAGGTTACGAAGCATCTACCATCACCCAAGCTGCTAAACTCCATATCAACGAACTTGTGTCAGATGTTCTTGCTTGGATGGAGGACAAAAACTGGGACAAAGTACATTTGGTCGGACACAATTGGGGTGCCGTCATCGCCTATGCAGCGGGAATGTACTTTCCAAATCGTTTTCATTCCATCACAACCCTTGGTGTTCCACTCTTAAAAACTTACCAAAATTCCTTTCTCTGGGCACCACAACAAACCATCCACTCTTGGTATGTTTTACTTTTCCAAATTCCCTTTCTTGCAGAACTCACCATTCGTTCCAATCAATTTGCCCTTGTGGATTATTTATGGAAAGATTGGTCTCCCGATCTCACACCCAACCAAGACCATCTAGCAGAAATCAAAACCAGTTTTCAAAACCCAGGTATCCTCAGTTCCGCTCTGGCTTATTACAGAAATTTGAACGATTTGTTCACTGAATCTGGAAGAGAGAGTATACTTGGAATTTTAGATTCTCTTGTGGGAGTTCCCACTCAAGTTCTGTATGGACTGAACGATGGATGTTTCCACCGCAACTTATTTGAACAAATTCTAAAGGCGGAAGATTTTCCCCGTGGATTTCGAAAGATTGGTTTCGACCATGCGGGACATTTTTTGCATTGGGAAAAAAGGGAAGAGGTCACCAAACATATTTTAGACTGGGTTCAAAAATATTCGTAGGATTTCTATCAAAGCAGACGTCCACTGGCGGTAGAGGTTGATTCTATGTTTATCAATATGGGTTTGTATGATCGAGTTGTTCGTGGGGTGGTGGGGGTTATTTTGGGCATTCTGTACTTTGCGGGGGTTGTTTCTGGAACCACTGCTCTCATTTTGGCTGTGGTAGGGCTAATTCTCATTGCCACTTCTGCCGTCGGCTTTTGCCCTGCCTACCTTCCCTTTAAAATTTCCACAAAAAAAGAAAAAGTTTAACGGCTGAATTTCGCGAGCACTTCGTAGTGTTGTGTTCGCGGAAAAAAATCCACAAGTTTCAATTCCTCTAAGACAAACCCCATTTTTAGAATGGTTTTAGAATCTCTCTGTAGAGTGTGTGCATTGCAACTGGAATACAAAACCAATTTCGGTTTATTTTCTTCCATTTGTTTTAGGATCAATTCATTCAAACCCGAACGAGGTGGGTTTACAATCCAAGTTGTTAGTTTTAGGTCTTTTTTCGGCAGTGGATCTTTGTATAAGTCCTTTGCTGTAAAACGATAATGATTTTGTGACGTTTTGTTTTTATTCGACTCTGCACAGAGAATGGATGTTTTGTTAATTTCATAACCTGAGTATAAATCAAATTTCTGATCCAATGCCAACCCAATCACACCTACACCACAAAAAAGTTCTAAAATAGACTTAGCATCACCTAACATCAATTTTATTTCTGTTAACCATGGTTCAATCAAATGAGAATTGATTTGGAAAAACCCGTATTCAGGAATCTTATATTCTCGACCAAAAACTAACACAGAAGATGGTTCGTTCGAAAGGATCGCCTTTCCGTCTTTTCCCAATCTAAATTCTAATTTTCTCGGATTCTTTCTATTTTCTTGGATTCTTTCTGTCTGTAACTTTTGAATATCCTTTTTTAAAACATTCTTTGGTTGCAGCTCAAAAGGTAGGTTCGGGCAAGATTCAACTTCCAAAAGTATATGGCTATCCCGTGCAAAAAATCCAATCGAAGTTCCATCGGTTTGCCATTGTACATTATTACGATATTTATGTGATGAACCAGAAATGATTTGAATCTCCCTATTATAAAAAGGGAATAATTCGTGGAGTAATTTTGTTTTGATCTTTAGTTCTTCCGAATACGGAAGATGGCGGTAACTGCAACCACCACAATCACCAAACAAAGAACAGTCGGATGAAATTCGTAACGGAGAGGGAGTGATCACATCCGAAACTATCCCAAAACTGATCTTTTTTTCCTCCTTAGAAAGGGTTATGTCTACCTCTTCCCCAGGAATTCCGCCCGAAACAAAGATAGGTTTGCCTTCAAAATGGACGAGAGTGTATCCGCCATGAGCCCATTTTTCGATCTTCAATCGCATCTTTTTCATCGGATTCGTCCATTGTTTGAATATTCATTTGACACCGCACTCGTATTTAACATAACGGATAGGTACTCCTGGAGAAGTGGCTGAGTGGTCTAAAGCAGCGGTCTTGAAAACCGTCGTGGTAATCCCACCGTGGGTTCGAATCCTACCTTCTCCGAGTATTTTGGAGACGTGCCTGAGTGGCCGAAAGGAGCGGTTTGCTAAACCGTCGTACATTAATTTGTACCCAGGGTTCGAATCCCTGCGTCTCCGATGTGTGAATCCCATGAACATTTCCGAATTCAAAGAAAGGCTAAAACCCCTACTCTCATTTTTGGAAAAAAATGACGCCAAGCTCATTTTTGCGGCTTTGCCCCTTTATTTCTCTTGGGTTCCGATTTACACTTGGAATCGCAAAAACCCGCAGGCAGTTTCCGTTTGTTTGCACTCCGCAGTTAATTCTTGTTTGTTTTTATTTGGTCTGGCAGCGGCTCAAATTTTAAGTTCCCTTCCTTTTTTGGGATTGTACATAGCTGCCATCTTGCATTTTCTTTTCGTATTACTTTATCTCTCCCTATCGGGATTTTTGATTTACTCTATCCGACTGAAAAAAACCATAGATATACCCGTTCTTTCAGACTGGGTTAAGAACCTTTTAGGTTTAATCGCGCCCATAGCTCAACTGGATAGAGTATCTGACTACGGATCAGAAGGTTAGAGGTTCAAATCCTCTTGGGCGCGCTTCGTGGATTTTTTGGAAGGCTTCCAAACACGTTGGGCAAACCAAGTTTCGCAAAATCCAAATGAAATTCCTTCCTACACGGAAATCCTAACCAAAGATTTCCAGATCATCACTTCTTCCTTTAATTTCGTTGAACAATCGTTAAATCCAACAAAACACAGTGAAATTTTGGCCATCGAAGCTGCTTTGGCTATAAAAAAGGAACGATACTTATCGGAAGAGATTTTAATAACAGCACTTGAACCTTGTTTGCTTTGTGCAGGCGCCATCATCCGCGTAAAAATCCCAGAAGTGATTTATTTTGTGCCAGCAAAACGAGGGGAGGGGATTTCCTCCTACGCACCCGAATCCATTTACCTTCTCAATCATTTTCCAAAATGCCGATTGGTTCCAAAAACAGAGATAAAATCAGAATTTCTTAGTTTTTTCAAAGAGAAAAGGTAGAATTCTTTTGAGCATTTCTTTTTATGGAAGTTCATAGAAACCATTGGAGAGATGTCAGAGTGGTCTATTGTGCATGCTTGGAAAGCATGTGTGCCAAAAGCACCCCGGGTTCGAATCCCGGTCTCTCCGAAAGGTTGATCCCTTTTAAAAATCCCCAGTCATTGGCATTTGTCTTATTTTTTAGATGTTTGGTTTTCCATACCTAAAGTCTGCAGAGTGGATTCCATTGCTTTTTTTAGCGGAGCCGATTCTTTCGAAATTTTCATGAGCAAACTAGCACCTAACCAAAGCTGGTAGAGTCTTTCTGCTAACACTTCGGGGGTCTCTTCGGATTTCACAGTCCCATCTCTCATTCCCCTTTGGATCATTTGTCCAAGACGTTTGATGATTCCTTTCGTACCTGCGTCCAATGCCAAGCGCATGGGTTCTGATAAATCAGAAACTTCGGCAGCCAATTTGACAGCCAAACAATTGTTTTCAGAATCCTTTGCCAATTGTCGGGATTGCCAACGTTTAAAATACCCTAACACCAAATCCGCCCCTGTAAGGTTTGGGTTTTGTAAAGAAAGATCGATGTC
This sequence comes from Leptospira sp. 96542, assembly GCA_029310945.1. Taxonomy (GTDB): domain Bacteria; phylum Spirochaetota; class Leptospiria; order Leptospirales; family Leptospiraceae; genus Leptospira_A. Next base: position 23,713 of record JARJFC010000028.1, on the reverse strand, counting down.
TTCTAAATAATTGGTGAAATACCTTTGGAGTAAGCACTCTCCAAAATTCTCTTTTGAAGGAAAATAGTGATAAAACGAACCTTTGGGAACATTGGCCGCAGTCAGGATCTCTTTCAATCCAACCGCCGAAAAACCCTTCCCGTTGATGATGGTTTGGGCGCTATTTAGAATTTGTTCCTTTGTACTCATCGCCTCATCTTTCATTTTGTTACCCTGCACGAAATTAGACCGATCGTCTATAAAAAATCTTGACCAACTAGACGACTGGTCTAATAGTAACCATACCAACCAAAAGGTCAAGAACAATGACAACAAATGCAACCACAATGAACAAAATCCAAAATGAAGAACTATTCAATCCCATCCAAATTGGAGATCTGAATTTGCCCAACCGGATCTTTATGGCGCCACTCACAAGGTCGCGCTCTACCAAAGAAGGACACAACCAAACCCCATTGCATGCTCTCTACTATGCACAACGTGCCTCAGCTGGACTTATCATTTCTGAGGCCACACAAATCAGCCCGCAAGGCCAAGGTTATGCCTGGACACCAGGAATCTTTTCGGAAAGCCAAATTGAAAATTGGAAGGTAGTGACCGATGCCATTCACAATGCAGGCGGCCATATCTTTAATCAACTTTGGCATGTGGGTGCAATCTCCCACAACACATTCCAACCTGAAGGAAAAGCACCCGTTTCCGCAAGCGCATGGAAACCAGAAGGGATGGCCTTTGTCGGAAATTACCATCCCAATGGACCACTTGTTCCTCACCCAGAAGCTCACGAGCTCACTAAGGAAGAAATCAAACAAATCATTGCCGATTACAAACACGCTGCGCTCTCCGCAAAGAAAGCTGGGTTTGATGGAATTGAATTCCACGCTGCCAACGGGTATCTAATCGACCAATTCATGCGCGATTCTGTAAACAAAAGGAACGATGAATATGGTGGTTCAATTCAAAACAGATTACGCCTATTAAATGAAGTTTTGGATGCGTTAGTAGAAGTGATCCCAGCGTCGAGGATTGGAGTACGCCTCACGCCCATCGGTGGTCCTGGTGGAAGTTTTGATAGTAATCCTCATGCATTGTATACGGAAGCTGCCAAATCACTCTCGGGCAGGGGACTTGCCTACCTCCATGTTGTACGACCGAGTGGGCATGCAGGCAACGCTGACAAGCTGGAAGAAGGCAACCAAATTGTTTCATCCATGCGAAAGGCATTTGACGGGGCTCTCATTGTGAATGGGGAATTCTCACCAGAAGAAGCCGCTGAGTGGATTAAAAACGACAAAGCAGATGCTATCTCTTTCGGAAGGATGTTCATTGCAAACCCAGATTTACCAGAACGAATTGCAAACAATGGTCCTTATAGTGAAGCGAAGAGAGAAACATTCTATGGCGGAACCCACATAGGTTACACTGATTACGAAACTTTAAAAAAAACAAGATCCTCTCTGTAAGAGTAAAAACCCAGGTGTAAAGGAACCAAAAGAAATTACACCTGGGTTACGATTTATTTCGCTTGCCTCCACCGTTCACAAAATCAAGATCAAAGTGTAAGTAAAAAATCCGTTTCCTTTCGGATTATCCTAGTGACCTCTATGATCGAAAATCACCAAGTACTCTTCCGAAAATACAGACCTCAATTTTTTAAGGATGTCATCTACCAAGATTTGGCGGTTGGGTCTTTACAAAATGCATTCAAATCAAAAAAAATTGGACATGCCTATATATTCATCGGACCCAGGGGTGTTGGAAAAACAACCATTGCTCGGATCTTAGCTAAACGTTTGAATTGTGAACGTCCCGATGGTGTAGAGCCCTGCAACGAATGTACATCTTGTACGGAGATTACAAAAGGTAATTCAAACGATGTTTTTGAAATTGATGCTGCATCCAACAGTGGTGTGGATAATATCCGCGAACTTCGCGAAAATGTAAAATTCAATGCTATGGGTGGAAAGTACAGAGTGTACATTCTGGATGAGGTTCATATGTTAAGTGGGGCTGCCTTCAATGCTCTCCTTAAAACTTTGGAAGAACCACCAGCTCATGTTGTTTTTATTTTAGCCACAACAGAATATCATAAAATCCCAGAGACCATTTTGTCTCGTTGCCAAGATTTTCATTTCAGAAAGGTTCCAGTAACTGTTCTACAAAATTACATCGAAACTCTCTGTACCAAAGAAAATTTAAAATATGATTCAGAAGGTCTTTTTTGGATCGCGAAAAAAGGAGACGGCTCTGTTCGAGACACCCTTTCCTTCATGGAACAAGCTGTAATTTTTACAGATGGGAATCTAACTGGCGCTAAACTTCGAAAGATGATTGGGTATCATGGAATTGAAACCTTTCAAGATTTCCTCGACCAACTACTCGATTCTTCCAAGGCCGCTGGTATTTTTGAAACTTTGGAAAACCTATTCCAAGCTGGCATTGATCTCTCAAAATTCATTTGGGATTTCATCGAATTTTTAAATTCGCTCCTTCTCATCAAAGATAATTTGGCAGATCGAGAATCCATAAACATACCCCAAGAAGATTTATTGAAACTCAAACAAACCTACCGCGAATTGGATAGGGAAGTATTGGTTTTACTTGCAGAGCGCATTTTTTCGATCCACGAAAAACTGCATCTTATGAAACTTAGAAGTTCTTATGAAATGAAAGTATATTTGGAAATCCAATTCCGGAAACTCATTTTGGATCGCGAAAAACCAAGTATATCAGGGCTACTTTCCAAAATCACAGAGCTCACAAAACTTGTGCAAGCTGATGTTTCTCATATGCCAGATTTAGCACCACAGCTCGATTCAAAAAAAGAAATCTCACCTTCAAACCCGAATCCAAGCACAACGCAGGAGAAATCTCAGCCGGACAAAACAAACGTCCAAAAGAAAGATTCACCTGCAGATGTGGAACGGCTATTGAAAGAAAATTTTTCTGGTGTTGAAGTGGATCCCAATCAGTTTAAAAATTTATCATAATAAGCGGGAGTTTATATGGGTTTATTTGAACAAATGAAACAAGTGCGTGAAGCTTTCTCGCAATTTGGCAACCTCAAAGAAAAACAAGAAGAATTACAAAAACGTTTGGCCACCATTCGTGTTGTTGCTTCAGCTGGAGCCGGTATGGTCGAAGTAACAGCGACTGCAGATGGAACCATCACCAATCTCAATATCAATCCCATTATGTTCAATGCGGATGATAAAAAAATGTTAGAAGACCTTATCCTTTCTGCTACGAACGAAGTGCAAAGAAAAGCAAAAGAAGCCATGAGTCATGAAGTGAAAAATGTGATGGGTTTTAATCCCGCCGATTTTGAAGGAATTTTAAACCAAATGCAGAAGGATGGAGGAATGGGCTCTGTCTGATCCTCAATTCCAAAAACTCATTCAATCTTTTTCTAGTTTGCCTGGTATTGGTAAAAAGAGTGCTACACGCATTGGATTCCATATTTTGCGAATGGAACCGTCTCAGTTTTCTGCTTGGGTACAATCAATAGAAGATGCAAAAACGAAACTTGGATTTTGTGAAATCTGCGGTGGTTTGACCGAAGATCCAATTTGTAATATTTGTACTTCGGAAAAAAGAGAAACAAAAATTCTTTGTGTAGTTGAACAGCCTGAGGATATATTTTTTATCGAAAACACAAAAGAATACCACGGCAAGTATCATGTGTTAAATGGAGCTATTTCACCTCTGGATGGAATTGGTCCTGAACAACTTAGAATCAGACAACTAGTAGAACGATTGTCGGATAACCAAATCACAGAAGTTTTGATTGCAACAAACCCAACCCTCGAAGGGGATGCAACTGCCTCATATATTTTTTCTCTTATCAAACCTATGGAAGTTAAAATCACAAGGATTGCTCATGGGATCACCATTGGTGGAACTTTGGAATATTCCGACCAATATACTTTGGGTAAGGCAATCAAGTCTAGGCTAACACTTTAACTAATATTATGCGAATAGAGTTTTAACTTTCTGCCAATTCTTTAATTTTTGCTTTCGCTGTATTTAACCATTCCACTGTACTCTCGTAGTAGTCCTGAGGATTGGGTAATGGAGAAAAATCTCCAATTTCAAAATGGAGAATCGTATCTCCATTTGTTGACAAAGTATACTTATAATTAACATCATAATTGGATGGATCCAATTCTACTTTTGGCAAATATAAATTAAGTTTTAAAGTTTTAAGTTCCTCATATTCTGTCACAACCATCTTGGCATGGCCTTCCCATTCTATAACACCATTCAATTTTAATGGTCCACCAGAATAATTTTCAGGAATATCATCCCATTCTTTAATGAATTCTGGATTGGTGAGGATTTCCCACACCCTTTCTATCGGAGTGTTAATTAGAATTTGATCTACAACTTTTAACATACTTATTTACTTAAGAGAATCCTTTTCTTTTTTTAAAATTTCAGAATCATCCATTAAAATCTATGTTCAAACACAACAAAGGCTTCTCTCATCACCCTTCCATATTTAGAATCAAGTAAAACAAACAAAGCATCTCCTGCCACGAAATAACCAGACCTAAAAATAATTTGAAAATCAGAAGTCACATTATAACGAATATTAAAATTATATTCCATACCCATATAGGTGGAAGTTTTATAACCACCATATTCATTAAATTCTCTGTTGATTCGGATTTCTGGTGATTTGGTGGCCCAAAGTTGGTAATAACCTAGTGTAAACTGATATGGTC
>JARJFC010000028.1:0-18888 GCA_029310945.1 Leptospira sp. 96542 | reverse complement strand
GTTAGTTTGGACATTCACTGCGGATGTCCGCCCTCTTTCACCTCCCGAACCTGGGCCAATCACACCAGGATCAAAACCGTCGGGCCCAGTTGCACGCAGGCCACGACCACCAAAAGGAATATCTCCCACTTGCATACCCCAAATGCCTTCCACAAATTTATTGGCCGAAAAACTCATATTGTACAAGAACCTTGTATCATAATAACTCACGTCTTCTTTACGTGGAGTAATTTCACTTGGTAAACCCTGTCTTCTTCGTTCCAAATCGGCCTGAATGGTTTCGGTCACTGCTGCATTTCGTTCTGCATTTTCTTTTTCTATATTTTTTACTGGCGTGACAGCCGTTTGTCGGCTAAGCAATACATCCCTTCCCACATTGGTTGCACGCACACGGAAAGATCCATTAAAATTGAGAGAACTCCCTTGGGCATCCTCCTCTTGGGAAAATAGTGGAAAACTAAAACCAATTAAGAATAAAAAGAATAGTAATCGATATTTCATTGATTATTTTTTTTGATCCATTGGTTGGATTTGAAATATTTGTTAGCAATGTTCTGAATCTTTCCCGTTCGTTTGTATTCTTTGATGAAAAAATTCAAATTATATAAAAATTCAATATCACGTTTTGCCACAGCCATACTGATATGATCTTCTTGCACTATACCTAATATCGGAAAGTATGTTGCTCTGAGCGATGGATCTTTTTGCAATAAGGCTCTTATATAAAACGAATCGGCTACAAAACAATTTACATTGTTTTTTTTGAGCTCTCCCAATGCTGCATCATTGGTAAAATACGAAAAAACCTGCGCCTTTGGAAATGTTTCTCTCAAATAGGTATGATTCGAACTATTAGCTAGAACAGAATACGAAATTCCTGTTAGGTTGGTTAAATCGCTCAAAGTCCTGAAAAGTTGCACCGTCACGATTTGTCCTTCTGGTTCGGGAGGAAGTGCCAATCGGTTGACAAGGGCTGCTGGTGTAGAAATCAAATAAGGGTCAGTAAAATATACATCTTTGAAACGACTGATAGACGAAGAAATGCCTGCCATAGCAATTTGTGTGTCACCTTTTTCCAACATTCTTGCATGTTGGTCAAAAGTACGAAGCGGGATGATTTTTAAATCTACATCCAAAAATTTTGCATACTCTTGGGCCAATTCCACATCCACACCAGGAAAGTTGGGATTCGGATCATAGATATAAAATGGATCGTAAAATTCGTTTACGGAAACTGTCAGTACTTTCGATTTCCTAATTTTTTCGAGAGTTGGGCTTGTTTGCGATTGGATTGGAAAAACAATACAAATCAAAAATGCGATGGCAAATTTTCGTAAGTAAACCTCAAGCATGCACTAGAGTTTTTTTCGCAAAGGCCGAATAGCAAGGAAAAATTAAGAACCCAAAATCACAAATTCCGTTCGCCTATTTTTTTTGGAAGATTCTTCATCATTTGCATTGATCACAGGTTGGGTCGGGCCTTTACCTTCTGTTTGGATACGATTTGCATTGATTCCTTTAGAGACTAAATATTGTTTAACGGACAAAGCTCGGTCTCGAGATAATACCATATTATCATCAAACGTTCCCGTGAGATCCGTATGCCCGATGACCTTCATTTTTTTATTTGGATTTTCATGAAGATAATCAACAATTGCATCCAAAGAATGCGCTGACTCATTCTTCAAAACTGCAGAAGCTCTTTCAAAATACACTGTATCGAGTGAAATTTTGTTATCTTCTTCCAGCTTTTTTTGTACAATGTTTTCCTTTTTAGGTACGCTAGCTGAAAAGATATCGAAGGATCTCCCCTCCACACGCCTACAAAATAGAAATGTTTTTTTCACTTGTTGGAAAACAATGTAGGCTTCATCATCCGAAGAATTGATTGGTTCCCCTAAATTTTCTACATTGGTATACTTTCCATTTTCAATTTTTGCCATGTACAAATCAAATCCACCATACCCTCCTGGTCGGTTGGATGAAAAAAAGATAATGTTACCCTCATCATTGAAAGCCGCTGCGACTGTTGCGTTCTTGTCGTTAATGGGAGATGGCATTGGTTTTGGATCTGACCATTTTTCATTTTTAAATTGGCTATAATAAATTTTGGCAAGGTTTGGTTTACCAAAGGGATAACGAGTGAAGAGTAAAGTATCTCCTAAGAGGTGAGGGTTTTCTTCGATTTCTTCTGTGTTGATATTGTTCGGAAGAGGGATTGGTTTTGACCATTTGGTTCCCTCCCAATTCGCAACGTATAGATCGCGAGAGATTCCAATTTTACCATTTTCCAAAGTCACTTCAACTGCACCGTCTCTATTGGATGAAAATAGAATCATCTTTCCATCTCTTGTGATGAAAGGGCTTTGGTCATCAAAGGGCGAATTGAGTTCAATCACTTCCGATGGAAAATCCCAAGTACCATCGGGTTTGCGGTTTGATTTAAAAATTTCCGTATAACCTTTGCTTGTTCTTTTGGAATAAAAATACAAAGTTTTTGCGTCGGGGGTGAGTGTTGGTCCAAATTCTTGGAATTCAGAATTGATAGGGCCCTCAATGGGCGCCACAATTAGGATTGGTTCTTCTTTTGGTTGGGCGATGAGTGAGAAAATAAAACTAGAAGTGATAAAAAATAAAAAATACAATAAGTTAAAACAATATTTTATGAACGAACAATTTATAGATGGGAGCATTTCCTTACCTTTTAGGATCTGCTCCCCAAAAGAAACTAACGAATGTATTGTTTCAACACATCTGGAATTTCAAATGTTCCATCTTCCAATTGGTAGTTTTCGATGACAGCCGCAAGGGTTCTACCCAAAGCAAGCCCCGAACCATTCAGAGTGTGGACGAGCAGATTTTTTCCTTCCTTTGACTTGTATCGAATTTTTCCGCGTCTTGCTTGATAGTCTTTGAAGTTAGAAACTGAAGAAATTTCCATAAAACGACCCAGTCCCGGCATCCAAACTTCGATATCATAGGTTTTTGACGAGGCACTAGACATGTCCCTACTGCAAAGTAACATCACCCGGTAGGGCAAATTTAATTTTTGCAAAATGGATTCCGCATCGTTTAGCATCTTTTCATGCGCACTTCCCGATTCTTCTTGTGAAACAAATTTTACAAGTTCCACTTTTTGGAATTGGTGAACTCGCACTAGCCCACGGGTGTCGCGACCATAAGACCCTGCTTCTCTACGAAAACAAGATGTGTGGGCACAAACGGAAATGGGAAGATCCTTTTCTTGGATGATTTCATCCCGATAATAATTAGTGAGCGGCACTTCTGCTGTTGGAATTAAATTCAAACCATCTTTTTCCAAACGGTAAAAATCATCGGCAAATTTGGGAAGTTGCCCTGTAGCCGTCATGGATTCATCATTCACAAGGACAGGTACCCACATCTCTTCATATCCATTTTCTGTTGTATGGGTATCGAGCATTAAATTCATGAGAGCTCTTTCTAGTTTTGCACCTAATCCTCTGTAGGTGTAAAACCTTGCTCCTGAAAGTTTCACGCCACGCTCAAAATCAAAAATGCCTAATTTTTCTCCAATGTCAAAATGGGTTTTGGATTCGAAACTTGTTTGTTTGCGATTTCCCCATTCTTTTACGAGTACATTGTCTTCTTCTGATTTTCCTACAGGAACCGACTCATCGAGTAGGTTGGGAAGACCTAAATTGAGTTCTTGTAAAGATTCCTCCTCTTTTGCGAGTGTTTCTTCTATGGATTTGATTTTGTCTCCCACCGATTTCATCGAAGCGGAAATTTCCGAAATATCTTTGCCCTGGCTTTTTAAAATTCCAATTTCTTTCGAAACCTTATTTCGTTCTGCTCTGAGTTCTTCTACCTCAAGTTTCAACTTTCTCTGTTTGGTGGATACTTCAGCGATGCTCTTTTCTATGTCTGACGATTCCATCCCTCTTTTTTTTAGAGTGGATAATAACTCTTCTGGGTTTTGGACAATACGATTGATATCAAGCATGGTAATAGGCCTTTCTTTCCGTAAATTTTATAGAATTTTGATAAATAGATTCTGTAACGATTTGGTTTGGTTCTTCTCGTAATGAAAACATCTTCTCAAGCACATAAGGAAGATTAGATGAATCATTTCGTTTTCCACGGTTTGGCATAGGAGCCAAAAATGGTGCATCTGTTTCAATGAGAATCGATTCCAATGGAATTTTTTTCGCTGCTTCTTGTATATCGGTTGCTGATTTAAAAGTAACAATCCCTGAAAAAGAAATATAATACCCTAAATCCACAAATCGTTTTGCCGATTCGTAATCATAAGTGAAACAATGGATCACACCGAAAGCTTTTGATTTGAATTCTTTTAAAGCTTGGTATGTATCTTCAAATGCATCCCGAGAGTGGATCACCACAGGAAGGGCATGGTTTGCAGAAAAATCCAAAAACTTACGAAGCACTTCATTTTGTGCCAATTTTGTCGATGCATCATGGTAGAGATCCACACCAATTTCACCAATGGCCGAAAAATTGGGATCCTCCAAATTCGCTTTCGCAAGTTCTAATATAGAATCTGCGTTCGGAAACTCATGTGTTTCGGTTGGATGACAGCCAATCGCATAATGTATGCTTAGGTCTTCTGTGGAAAATTCCTTTGAAATAGCAATGGCTTGTTTCGAACTGGGCAGATCGATTCCAATTTGGACTATGCGGTCTACTCCGGCCATACGGGATTTCGCTAGTGAATCGGCGATGTTTTGGCCTTGTTCCTGTATTATGTCTAAGTGGCAATGTGTATCGATTAAGGAATATCCCATATTGATCAGCTTTTGTAATTTCCATTCGGTGAAAATGAAAATTCAATCGAAAGATATAGTGGGGGCTTTAAGTTTTGTTTAAATTGCAAAAAAGCGATTGGTTGCCGTGGACTCGAAACAAAGATTCAATTTAATATTCTACCGGTTGCGTTACAAATTCCAAGAATGGAAATTGAAACTCTCCCAAAGGTATGAAGATCTCAACACCAAAGGTCGTGAACGTTTGACCATAATGGTCATCCCTCACACAGACCGCCGCACAATCAATTTTATCATCTCCTACAAAGCCATTTCCATTTTCATTGGAATACTTGTGGTTTTACTTGTGATCAGTGCGGTCAATGTCCTTTCACATAGCGGCTCTATCCACCAACTAACTGAACTTAATTTGACCAATAAAGACTTTATTCGTCAATCTTCCAAGATGAAGGAAGAGGTAAATTCACTCCACGAAACAATCCAATATTATTACGAACGAATTTCCACTCTTTATATCAAACTAGGTGGAGATCCTTCTCGCGTTTCCAAAGGTATGGGTGGCCAGGCTGGGTCTTTTTTATCTCTCCAAGGTACACCACAAACTGATATTACAGATGAATCCTTCCGAATCAAAGAAGACATTCACAACCTAAAACTTTCTTCTGAGTTGTCGGAGGAAGTGATCAAACTGATCAAAAAAAGAAAGAGTATCATCAAAAACACTCCTTCGATTTGGCCAACAAAAGGTTACGTACTATTTCCTTATGGTAAGTATCTATCACCCATCACAGGAAAAGAAGAATTCAATCGTGGTTTAGACATTGGTTCCTTCCCTGGTGCAGAAGTCATAGCCACAGCTCCAGGCACTGTTTTTGATACTGGGTTTTCACCAGCAACTGGCTATTATGTGAAACTCTCGCATCGTTTTGGTTGGAAAACCATTTACGCGAACCTCGACCGCGTCCGTGTGAAGAAGAACGAAAAAGTTTCCAAAGCAGATGTGATCGGCTATGTCGGTAAAACTCCAGAAAATCCAGTTTACCATTTACACTATGAAGTTCATGTTGGAACACAAGCACTCAATCCCTTTTCATTTCTCAATCAAATACAAGAATAATGCCAGTTTCCCCACCTGAAGAAGAATTTTTAATCAATAGTGTCATCGGCGAAGGTGCCGAATTTACGGGAGAATTTAAGTTCCCAGGTCTCATTCGCATCGACGGAAAATTCCGCGGGGTACTCGAAACCACAGGAAAGGTACTCATTGGAAAGACAGGATCTGTCGATACCGATATCAAAGCGCGTGTGGTTGTGGCTGGTGGCGAAATCAAAGGTAATATTTATGCCACAGAAAGAGTCACTCTTCTTTCTAGTTGTCGATTGGAAGGTGACATTGTCACCCCTCGTCTGGTGGTCGAAGAAGGTGTTGTCTTTCATGGAAAATGTACGATCAATCCCACACGCCACTAAGGGCTCGTGAATGATCATACAAAATCAAAATCCTAAATCAGTTTCTACTTCTACACAGAAGAAAGGAAACGAAAAAGTTGCAAGGCCAGCCCTCGACGAATCCAAACAAAGTTTTTTAGACATACTTGAATCCATCGTACCTTCTGGCAGTGAAGAAACGAGAGAACTCAATGAACTTTGGAAAGATCTCCCCGATTTAGAAAAGAATCTCATCAGTGACCCCAACCAAAAAAATCTAAAAACTTACAAAGATCATATCAAACAGATTGCCGAAATCATTCTGAAAAAAAACTACAAAGTTTTGCAAGCCCCTCAAAGAGGCCGCAATGACCAAAAGGACATTCGTTATGTAAAAGTAATCGATGAAAAACTGGACATACTCGCTCGCACCATGTTTTCTCCTTCGAATACCGCCTTTGCAATTTTGAAACAATTGGATGAAATCCGAGGTCTATTAGTTGATCTAAGAGGATAAAATTAATTGCAAAACCCCGACCGTCCCAAGTCAAAAAATCTCAAAGTTCTCACCAAAACTTTTTATTATCTCAAACCCTACCGCTTACAACTGGCACTTTCCTCACTCGCACTGATTTTCACAGCGGGAGTCACGCTCGGTCTCGGACAAGGTCTTCGCCATTTGGTGGATGCCGGTTTTTCTGCACGATCTAAACAAGAGTTAGGTTTTGCACTTTTTTTTATCATTCTCGTTGGGGTACTTCTTGCCATAGGAACCTATTTCCGACACTACATGGTTTCGTGGATTGGAGAGAGAGTTTCCTCGGATATTCGTAAAGATGTGTTTGCCCACATCATCTATATGCATCCGAGTTTTTTCGAATCCAATAGCCCTGGGGAGATCCAATCGAGAATCACAACTGACACAACACTTTTGCAAACTGTCATTGGTTCATCTGCCTCCATTGCCCTTCGCAATATTTTACTCTTTTTGGGTGGTATCATATTTTTATTCATCACTAATGTAAAACTAACCTTGGTTGTGGTCGTAAGTGTCCCCTTCATTGTGTTTCCTATTTTGTACTATGGTAGGAAGGTGCGAAAACTTTCACGGGACACCCAAGACCAAATTGCCAATGTAGGAACTTATGTTAGTGAATCACTTTTCAATATAAAAATTCTACAGTCCTTCCACCACCAAGATGAAGACAAGCGGAAGTTTTCTGAAACAGTCGAATCGGCATTCCGAGTTTCCGTACTCCGGATAAAACAAAGATCCCTATTGATTGCCTCTGTCATTCTCTTCATTCTGACAGGAATTTCCGTAATGCTCTGGATCGGTGGGAATGATGTTTTAGAAGGAACTATCTCTGGTGGAGAACTCATCGCATTTGCATTCTATGCGATCATGGTCGCAAACAGTGTGGGCGCAGTTTCCGAAGTTTTAGGAGATTTACAACGAGCTGCCGGAGCAACAGAACGACTCATGGAACTTTTGTTATCCGAATCGGAAATAGTGGATCCTATCCACCCCGTATTCTTAAATCCAAACGAACCAATTACAATTCAGTTCCAAAATGTAAATTTTTCTTACCCCTCGCGAAAAGAAAAACAAACCATCAAAAACTTAAATTTGGAATTTTTAGCCAACCGCACAACAGCTCTTGTTGGTCCATCGGGTGGTGGTAAAAGCACAATCTTCGAACTCATTCTTCGTTTCTACGAACCAAACTCTGGCATAATTTCATTCAATGAAACGAATTCACAAGATATGGATCTAAAATCACTTCGATCTCTTATGGGATTTGTCCCCCAACAACCAATATTATTTTCAGGAACATTAAGGGAGAACATTGCCTATGGCAAACCGAACGCCAGTTTAGAAGAAATCGAACGTGCTGCGGAAGCCGCCTACGTTACAGAATTTCTACACCATTTGCCAGATGGTTACGAAAGCCACTTAGGTAATTTGGGAACTCGCCTCTCAGGAGGGCAGAGACAAAGGATCGCCATTGCACGAGCCATCTTAAGAAATCCCAGAATACTTTTGTTAGATGAAGCAACTTCTGCACTTGACTCAGAATCAGAACAAATGATTCAAAAGGCCTTGGAAAATTTAATGAAAGATAGAACCACTGTGATGATCGCTCATAGACTTTCCACAGTGGTAAAAGCAGACCAAATTGTTGTAATCCGAGATGGAGAGATCGAATCAATGGGAACCCATGACGAACTTTTGAAAAAGAGCGAATTGTATGACCGGCTTGCGAAACTACAATTTCAAACCGAGTTGGTCTAGTATCCTTTCCATGTCTGTTATGTTTGCATAAGAAAAAACGATTTTACCTTTTCCGTTTGTTTCATTGTGGGTGATTTCCACTTTGGAACTGAATTTGTTTCGGAGTTTAGATTCTAGTTTCACTATGCTTGCATCCCGTTTGTCAGAACTCTCTGGTTCCGATTTTATTTTTTTATCAGGATTCAAATATGATGAAACATAATTTTCCACTTCCCGTACATTCCAAGATTCCAAAATAATCTTTTGCGCAACGTCCCATTGTTTTTTTCCATCAGGAATGGAGAGAAGGGGGCGAGCCTGTCCTTCCGTCATTTTACCTTCTTTCACTAAATCTTGTATGGACTTGGGCAGTGAAAGTAGGCGGATTAGGTTCGAAATGGTGGCTCTGTTTTTACCCACACGAGTTGCCAAATCTGTTATCTTTAACCCACGTTTGTCGATGATGTTTTGGTAGGCTTGTGCTTCATCCATCGGATTCAAATTTTCTCTTTGGATATTTTCGATGAGAGCGAGTTCCATTGTGTCTGCTTCAGATAGTTCACGAACAATGGCAGGAATTTTCGAAAACCCAGCAAGTTTGGTTGCTCGCAACCTTCTCTCTCCCGCAACCAAAACAAAACCAGAACCACTAGGATTCTTTTGTACAACAATGGGCTGGATCACTCCATGCTCTTGAATGGTATTTGAAAGTTCTTGGATGGATTGATCAGAAAACTGTTTTCTTGGTTGGTGTGGGTTGGGAAAAATTTCAGATACTCTAATTTCTCTTAGACCCGTACTTTCATCTTTAGAAAGTTCTACATTGTTTTCATTGACTGGGATCAAATTCCCAAGTCCCCTTCCTAAAACTTTTCCTTTTCCTAAAGCCATTGTTGTTACGCCTTACCCAAAATTTCTTCTGCTAAACTTTTATAACTTTTTGCGCCCACACCTTCAGGATCATAGTAGTTGATTGGTTTTCCAAATGATGGCGCTTCTGATAATTTTATATTTCTTGGGATGATGGTTTCATATACTTTTTCTTTGAAATAATTGCGAACATCTTCTGCTACTTGGTTTGCCAAGTTGGTTCGTTTGTCATACATCGTTAAGAGTACACCTTCCAATGCCAGACTTGGATTCCACTGTGATTGCACAAGTGAGATGATACGCATGAGTTGCGACAATCCTTCCAATGCAAAGTATTCAGTTTGCAAAGTGATCATCACTGATTGGGAAGCACAAAGTGCATTGATGGTTAGAACACCAAGTGAGGGTGGGCAATCGATGAGAATGTAATCGTAACTTTCTTTGATCGAAGCAAGTGCATCTTTTAGTTTGAATTCTTTGCGTTCGATTCCAAGGAAATCAACTTCTAGTCCTGATAGATTTATATTGGAAGGAATGATATCTAAGTTGGCGACAAAAGTTTTTTGGATGGCTTCTCTTGCAGAGTATTCTCCAATCAAAACTTCATATGTTGTTTTTGTGAGCGATTGTACTTCCATACCAAAACCCGATCCGGAATTTCCTTGCGGATCGATGTCTACGAGAAGAACTTTTTTTCCTAAATCCACAAGATTGGATGCCAAGTTGATCGCTGTGGTAGTTTTACCAACCCCACCTTTTTGGTTACTGATCGAAATGATTTTACCCATTCTTGTTTTTTGACTCCTTAACTATTTCCTTCCATTCGCGTGGAAAGCCACGTTTGGGAAGTGAATTCTTTTGCAGTATTTTGATATGTCTCTTTCCGACAAAGTCTAATTCGGGAATCTGAATTTCTTTTTTCAAATGCATTCCATTATTGCTTAACACCAATTTTTCCTTTTCAATATCCAAGTAACTCTGAGCCATAAAGGGACATAAAACTGCCTTTTGTTTGATGATGTTTGTGCAGACTTCTGCAATGAAAGGATATGGAACCATAGCTCTCGAAGTGACCAAATCAAACTCACCTTCAATCTCTTCCACTCGTTCGTATAAAAATTCTACATACTTTGATACTGATTGTAAGGAACCCTTACGAACTTCTTCTTCAAGCAGAGCTAATTTTCTTTTTTGCGAATCAATGAGATAGAGATGGGGTCTGTCTTTTAAAACCAAAAAGAAAAATCCAGGAAGACCAGGTCCAGTTCCAACATCCGCCACATACGTTTCACGTGAAACATAACCTTCCGTTTTCAGTTTCCAAACATAAACCAGGCAATCCACAAGATGGCGCTCTACAATTTTCACTGTATCATTTTTTGAAAAAAAACCACCACGTTCATTTTCCCGTTTTAAAAATTCCAAGTATTTCTCGATTAAATCCCATTCAATTTGGGATTCCATTTCACTGAATAGAGAGGGTAGTAGGGATTGGATTTGTTCTTTTACATTCATTTCTGACATAATCTTGTTATCGTTTTCTTATTTTTAGTCGATCACTTGTTTAGGAGAACCTTTTTCTATGAATCGAATCTTAGTTTTTTTCACACTCCTTTCCTTGCCACTACTAGGTTACTCACCTGGCAAATGGTCCCACAAAGATACTTATCTATTCAAAAAACATAAAACTGGTCCGAATAAAGAAATCGTACGCAACTCCGAAGGCCAAGTTGTTTACGTTGCGGAGTATGAATACAACGAAGATGGAAAGATGACCCAAGAAATCTATTCTGATAAAGAAGGGAAAGGCGATGGCAAAACTATATTTCGTTACACCGATGGCATTCTTTCCAGCGAGGAGATTTATGACCAAACAGGTACACTGATTGAAAAAAAGACATTCCAGTACAAAGGCAATGTCCTACGTAAGATGGTGGTCAAATCAAGCAGTGGTCACGAAGAGATCACTTATACATTACAAACGGATACAGATGGCAATGTGATTTCTGGTGAGGGTAGGGCGCCTGGATCAAAAGAGATTGAGGCTTTTAAATTCACACAAGATCCGAAGAAAACAAATATCCAAATCCAAAATCTTTTGGATGATAAAGGTCGAAGTCTAGGCGAAGTGCGATTTAAATATGATGGGAAAGGAAATTTAGTAGAACGTGAATTTTTGCAGGGCAGTGTACACCGGATCCATAAACTCAAATATCGATCCGATGGAAATTTAGAGTCACATTCGTTTCACGTGAAACAGGGTGAAAATTGGCTCTTAGAAAAAACACATGTCTTAGTTTATTCAGAAGAAAACAAAGGCAAAGTTTCCAAAAGAGAAGATTAAATAAAGTTCAATGCCTATCCACTAGATGATACAAAAGTAAATCCACATCAGAAGGATCAACTCCTGAGATGTGGAGAGCATTTTCTAAATTCAAAGGTCTGTGCTTTTGTAATTTTAAAACCGCTTCCGTCTTCAAACCCTTAACAGTTGCATAATCAAAATCATTCGGAATCTGAAAGCCCATAAATTTTTTGCGGTATTCGATTGTATCTAATTCCCGTTTTAAATACCCTTCGTATTTCACTTCCATCTCCAAAACAGCACGCTCTTCTTCATTCAATGTTTCTATCTCGGGTAAAAGCGGAGTGATATCTTCAATCTTGATATCAGAACGTTTTAAAAACGCAGAAAGCGTATGACCAAATTTATAATTCTCAATTTTTTTATCCGCGAGGACGGTGGTTAATTCTGGCGAAGGTTTCATTGCCGTCACAAACATTTGTGATTTGATTTTTTCGATTCGTGAGTAACGATCTAGCATCGATTCGTATTGGTCTCTCGGAACAAGCCCCATTTCAAAACCATACTTCATCAGCCTTTGGTCTGCATTGTCTTGTCGTAACAAAAGCCTGTACTCAGCACGACTTGTGAACATGCGGTATGGATCCTCAACCCCTTTGTGTACCAAGTCATCCACAAGCACACCTATGTACGATTCACTCCGTGTAAAAAGAATGGGACTTTCTTTTTTCACAGAACGAATCACATTATAAGCAGCAACAAGTCCCTGTGCAGCTGCCTCCTCATAACCTGTTGTCCCATTGATTTGCCCCGCATGGAAAAGACCCTTGATCTTTTTAGTTTCCAGTGTGGGTGATAATTCTGTAGGATCTACAAAATCATATTCAATGGCATACCCAGGACGCATGAGCTCAACCGATTCCAAACCTTTGATGGAACGTAAAAACTTCCACTGCACCTCTTCTGGTAGACTCGTAGACACTCCATTCAAATACATTTCGTTTGTTTCGTAACCTTCAGGTTCGATAAAAATCTGATGCCTATCTCTCTCAGCAAAACGAACCACCTTATCTTCGATGGAAGGACAGTACCTTGGACCTACACTTTTGATCTGACCCGAGTACATTGGAGAATAATCCAAATTCTCTCTGATCATCTGGTGTGTGGTATCGTTCGTGTAAGTGATGTAACAAGGAATTTGCCTACGGTTCAAAAGCTTGGTTGAAAACGAAAATGGTTTGGGATTTTCATCCCCATGTTGTTCTTCTAATCCATCAATGTTGACTGAGTTTTTATGAACCCGAGCTGGAGTTCCAGTCTTCAATCGGCCCAAACGAAATTGGAAACGAGCCAAAGTTTGGGAAAGACCTTTGGTTGTCGGTTCACCAATACGACCAGATTCTTTTTGATAAGATCCAATATGAATGACTCCCGATAAAAAAGTTCCCGTTGTTAAGATGACATGGTTGGTTTCAAATTGAAAACCACGGCCAGTGATCACACCCACCACTTGGTTGCCTTCGACTACCAAATCTTCCACAGTGTCTTGGCGGATCGAAAGGCTTGGAATTTTTTCCAATTGGTGTTTCACAAACAACTGGTATTGTTTTTTTTCAGCTTGGGCGCGCGGTGCCCACACCGAAGGACCTTTGGAAGTATTGAGCATTTTGAATTGGATGCCTGTTGCATCAATGGCCTTAGCCATCAGTCCACCAAGTGCATCCACTTCTCGTACCATATGCCCTTTTGCAATCCCACCAATTGCTGGGTTACAACTCATCTGCCCGATGGTGTCCAAGTTCATTGTAATGAGTAGGGTTCGTAAACCCGCACTAGCTGCGATGTAAGCTGCTTCCGAGCCTGCGTGCCCGGCACCCACAACGATGCAATCAAATTGGCGAGGATAGAATGATGGATTCATATTATGTCTTTTTAATCCTTTCCAAATTGGGAATGGATTCCCCTTCTTAGAACGATATCAATTTTTTGCCTCCCTGGTTCGAGAGAAAAAAAGATAAAATTCATTTTCTAAAAACCAAACTCTTAAACTCTGGAATCATAGGAAACTCCATGTCGCAGAACTCATTCGATCTAACATACTTTGAAGGCAAAATTGTTCCCGCAAACGAAGCAAAGATAAACATCCAAACCCACGCCTTTCAATATGGAACTGCAGTCTTCGGTGGAATCCGTGGATACTATAACGCCGATAAAAAAAATCTCTTTGTGTTTCGATTGCCAGAACATTGCAAACGACTCATCAACTCCACAAAGATCATGCAGTTACAATTCACAAAAACAGCAGAAGAAATTCAGTCCATCATCTTGGAACTTTTGCAACAATCAAAGGCTGAACAAAATGTTTATTTGCGGCCAATCATCTACACTTCTTCACTGCAGCTTTCTCCCAGGTTCCATGATGTAAAAGCAGACATCGCAATTTATGTTTTGAAATTAGATGACTACCTCGATACACAAAATGGGTTGAAGACAATGATTTCATCCTGGCAAAGATTTTCCGATAACCAAATCCCCACACTTTCCAAAGTGAGTGGTGGTTATGTAAACTCAGCCCTTGCAAAATCCGAAGCAGTTCAAAACGGAATGGATGAAGCAATCTTTTTAGATGCCCGCGGATTTGTTTCGGAAGGATCAGCAGAAAATTTATTCATCGTAAGAGATGGTGTCATCCACACTCCTAGCATTCCTTCGTCGATCTTGGAAGGGATCACAAGACGGAGCATCATTAAGATCGCAAACGATTTGGGAATCCAAGTTGTAGAACGAGACATCGCCAGATCCGAACTCTATATCGCTGATGAATTGTTTTTCTCCGGCACTGGTGTGCAAGTTGCTTGGGTGAAAGAGGTAGATAGACGAACCATTGGCAATGGAACCATAGGAGATGTGACTAAAAAAATACAATCTCTCTTTTTTGAAACCGTCAAAGGCAATGAAGACAAATACAAAGACTGGCTTACGGCGGTTTACTAAAATCTATGCCTGATACATTTTTCAAACTAGAGGAAGTATCAGGACAGGATGTTGCTCTTACATTCCTCCATTCCTTTCTAAAAGACAGATCCAAAATTCCTGGTTCCTTGATTTTTTACGGTCCAGATGGAGTGGGCAAATGGTTTGCTGCAGAAAGGTTCACCAAACAATTATTATGCCTGAGAGGTGTTTCTTGCGGTGACTGCGAATCTTGCCGGTTATTTATGAGGGGAATGCACCCCGACTTCATCCAATTCCCTCGAAAAAAAAACATACCCATCGGAAAGGAAAAAGATCCTGAAGAGTTTACCATCCGATGGTTGTTGTCCAGTCGTATTCCTTACAAACCACATACTTCTGAATACCGAGTGGTTTTATTTCCGGAAGCCAATCGGATTGGAAACGAAGCGGAAACAACCCTCCTCAAAACTTTGGAAGAACCACCCGGCCATACAAAATTCATTTTGATTGTAAACGATTTACAAAACCTAAAACCAACCATTGTGTCACGTTCTGTTTGTATTCCTTTCCAATACCTCACCCAAGAAGCCATTAAATCCATCCGCAAATTAGAAACCAGTTCAGCCAAAGAATATTATGGTGGATCCTTAAATCCATTTGAAGTTCCTGAAGAAGCTATCGACGAATGGGAACGGAATGTATCCGAAAATTGCCATGATCCCATTTTGTTATTAAAATTAGAAAATTGGATTCGGGAACAAATGAACGAACTCCGCAGTAACAAAGAAGGTGTGACCCAAATTGATTTTTTAGAAATTGTTTGCCTACAGTTATTGTACGAATACAGAACAAAAAATTTTGAAAACAACCTGAAACGGATCGAAGCCATTCTTGAATTCAAATCAAAACTTCACTACGAAATCCCTGCACTTGAATATATGCTTTTGTCACAACTCTTTTTAAAATTAACTTCCTAATTACACATAACAAGCATTAGGCAAATTAAGAAATTTGGAGACATAATATTCTTACAAAGTTTGACTAATTTTCCCACTTTGAATCGTTTTTCGATTTTTCATTTGAATTCTACCTACTTCTTAAAAGTATAGTACCCGATTTCATTTTTGGATTGGTAAACTTTGGACACTCGGTGGGAAAAAATTTTAGAAGAAATAGCAAAACAAATACCACCAAAGTATTTTACGAACTTTATCCAGCCTTTGAAGTTCCAACGTTTTGAAAACAACCAGCTATTTTTGGCAGCACCGTCCCAAGGTATCAAAAAACATATTGAAACAAAATACATAAGTTTTATAGAAGACGCCACCTATCAAATCGAAGGTGACCGATACCAAGTTTTTATTGCCACTGAATCAGAACTTTCCTCACAAATATTAAAAGAAACCATCCAATCCAAATTTGATCATTCAGACTCAGAACTAAACCTTGAGTTTAGTTTGGACAATTTTATAGTTTCCGATAGCAATCGCATCGCATACACAGCAGCGAAGAGTGTAACAGAACAGCCAGGCAAGTTCAATCCACTTTACTTGTTTGGACCGGTGGGTGTGGGTAAAACACACCTTCTCCATGCGATCGGAAACGAAATCATAAAAAAAGACCCATGGAAAACAGTGCGGTATGTCAATAGCACTTCCTTTCTCAATGAATTTATCTTCACAGTCAGACAAAACAACCGCGATTCACTCGAAGCCTTCAAAATCCGATACCAATCTTATAACGTACTGTTATTTGATGATATCCAGTTTTTGAATGGTGGTGCTGAAAAAACCCAAGAAGAGTTCTTCGCATTGTTTAATTTTTTATATGAGCGAAAACGCCAAATTGTCATCGCATCAGACAGACCAAGTTACGAGCTCCCTCTGCACGAAAGGCTAAAATCTCGATTTGTGCATGGTCTACAGGCAGACATCCAATCCCACGATTTGAACCTGCGGATGGGTCTCTTGAAAAATAATCTTTCTGAATACAATATTCCCGTAAGTGATTCACTATTGCAGTGGTTGGCTGAACGCTTAGAGGGAGACTCAAGGGCTCTCATTGGAATCGTGAACGACCTGGTTTTATACAAAAAAGCTTATCAATTCATTTTGCTCGCAGAAGACAAAATCAAGGAGATTGCAGAAGCAAGGCTCGTCACAAATAAAAAGCGCATTGGGTACAATCCCGATATGCTCATTGATTTGGTTTGTGAAAGATCAGGGGTTGCCCGCAAAGACCTACTTGGAAAGAGCAGAAAAACAGATTTTATCCTACCACGCCATCTTTGTATGCTCCTCCTTCACGAGGGATTGCATTTGCCAAAAACCCAAATTGGTAGGATTTTTTCGGCGAACCATTCCACTGTCATCCACGGTATCGAAAAATGCAAAGAACGGCTGGCGCAAGATTCCCAGTGGGAAGATCTTTACAGAACCCTAAAACACCAAATATCCTTTCAATAACATGTTGATAACTTGCAAATTATCTGTTGATAAACTGTGTATAGGACATAAAACATATTTATTGTCCCCTAACTTACGTTTCTAATGTTGAAAGTGACATAAATATGAACAAAGAAAATTCTCAAAAAAGTGGACATAATCCAATAAAAATTGATGTTTCTTGGGTTTATCAACATACTGACAGAATCAACAGAAACGACATAATATATATATAAACAATATACTTAAAGAATAAAGAGGAAGAAATGAAGTTCACTGTCAATACTACAGAATTTTTAAAAGCCATTAACTCAGTGGACGGAGTCATCTCCGTTAGAGAAATCAAATCGGCACTTTCTAATCTCAAAATCCAAACTGAGGAAAATGCGGTTCTCATTTCCGCGACTGATTTAGAAATCGCCATCAAAACTTCTGTACCTTCTACCATCATCCAAAAGGGTTCGGCATCTTTACCAGCGAAACAATTATCAAATATATTCAAAAATTTGAATTTTGATACAACTACACTATCCACGAATGATTCTGCAGAATCGTCAGAAACTCTCATCACAGATGCGACAGGCAAGATGGATACAAAGTTCAAAGTGAACGGTATCGATTCAGAAGATATCAAAACTATCCCCAATGTAGATGAAAGTTCAGTCGTTGAATTTCCTTGCCAAACTATACGTGAGATGTTTAGAAAAACATCCTACGCAATGGCCATTGAAGAAACTCGTTTTGTATTCAACGGTTTGTTCTTAAAACCAGAAGATACTGATCTCATCGTTGTGGGAACTGACGGACGAAGGTTATCAAAGATTGTTCGCAAATTTCCAAAACAATTTCCTTTTAAGAATGGTGTCATCATTCCTCACAAAGCTGTTCGAGAAATGCTCAAAATGATGGAAGGAAAAGAAACAGCGAAAATTGGATTTATCGAAGAACAAATTTATGTTTCATCGGGTAACGTAGAATTATTATTTAAGTTGATTGATGGTAATTTTCCTGATTATGAACAAGTAATTCCAAAACAAGCATCGGAATCAGTTCGCATTGTTAAGGCAGATTTTTTAACTTTTTTAAAACAGGCCCTTATCTCTGCAGAAGAACCGTCAAAACAAATTCGATTGGGTTTTACTAAAGGAAATATGAATATCAGCTCTTCGAATCCTGGAACTATGATGTTTGATCATAATATGCCAATCGATTATAATGGAGAATCAATTACCATTGCTTTCAAGGGAGATTATTTGAGTGATGTGGTAAAGGCTGTTGATGATCCAGAAGTGATTTTGGAATTTTCATCTTCCAGTGCACCTGTTTTATTCAAGGATCCATCAGACAGTGATTTTGTGTCTGTGATTATGCCAATGAAACTTTAATGTTTCTAAAATCTATCTTCATAAAAAATTTTCGTAATCACGAAGAAACCAAACTAAACTTTAAATCACGTCTTATCTTTTTTATTGGAAACAACGGAGAAGGTAAGACAAATTTACTAGAATCAATTTCTCTTTTATCTTACTTAAAAAGTTTTCGCGAATCTGACCAAAACCAATTATTAAAATGGAATACCCCACATACATTTGTTAGGGCAGAATTTGAATCGAGCGGTGAAGAATATCTTTTTGAATACGGAATAGAAAAAAAAAATATAAAACGTAAAAAATTAAAACTCAATGGCGAAGAGTTCAAAAAAATTTCAGATTATGTGGGTGTGTTTCGTTCGATCATTTTAAGTCCACCTGATATTCAAATCATAGAATTTGGAAATGTTGAACGTAGAAAATTTTTAGATGCTTTTATATCCAATACCAATCAATACTATCTAAAACAAAGAAT
>JARJFC010000289.1 GCA_029310945.1 Leptospira sp. 96542 | reverse complement strand
AATGAGTGGTTTTCAATTTTTTAACCTAAAACTTAAAGAATTCATAAGTATCTTTAGAGACCAAAGAATTGATCTAACATAAGTTTCTTTAATGTTTCTTTTAATTTGTCTTGTATATTGACAATTTAAAAGAAACATTAAAGAAACTTATGTTAGATCAATCTGCTCAAGCTGACCGATGGCCATGTGGCCGACGCGGCCCGCCTGGCCGACCGCAACCGAACCGAGTTCTACCGCTTGCTGCAAAAGCATGGCCTCACGCCAGGACGGTTCAAGCCCGGAGGCGGGGAATCCGGATCGGGCGCAGCGGGTACCACCTCGCCAAACCCGCCTGTCGCCCTTGAACGACAAGACCAAGTGCTTGACGAATAAGGACTTTTTATCTTGATGCGGTGCTGACCCGAAGACTTTGTCGCCTTGCAGCGACAAAAATGAGGGTTTTGAGGTGGTTTTTCGCTCGATTCGCGAGAGTGACTTGAAAAACAATCGCAAGCCATTGATTTAAAAAGAGATTTTTTCATGGCACGGCGATTGCCCTATAGACGGCATGTCTGCCTTCTCTCCCCGTCCCTCCGCCCGGCTTGCCCAGGGCGTCCGCCCCGTCTCCAAGGCCGTCGCACACGCTGACCCCGCCTCCTTGTCGTCGGCCTGCGACAGCCTGCGCGATGCCGCCACCGCCCCGCCCCTGCACCGTGGCAGCATGCCCGCGCAGCCCTGGGTGGGCTTCTGGCGCGGACTCGGCCTGGGCCTGGCCTTGGCTCTGCAGAGCTTGCTGACCCCGTGGGCGCGGCCCACGCGACCCCAGGTGACCACGGACACGGCCAGCCTGGCAAGGCAAAAGACGGCCCGGCAACGGCGCCGGGTGTTCATGCTGCTGATCGCGCTGTCCACGGCCACCACCACCGCCCTGTTCGCCCACGCCCAACCCACGGCGCCCACGGCGCTGGCGGGCTGGTTGCAACTCGCTCAGATCGCGCTTTACGCTCTGCTGTCGGCGTGGGTCACCTCCGGTTTCGTCACCGCGCTGATGGGCGCCTGGGTGCTGCTGCGTGGTGACCGGCATGCGCTCTCGGGACGCTCGGTGCGCGGGCACCGCATGAATCCCGAGGCCCGGACCGCGGTCATCATGCCCATCTGCCACGAGGACGTGGCCACCGTCTTCGCGGGCCTGCGCGCCACCTGCGAATCGATGGCGGCGACGGCACGGAGCCAGGGCTACGCGGCGGCACAGTTCGACGTGTTCGTGTTGTCCGACAGCAGTCGCCCCGAGGTGCTGGCCGCCGAGCGCGCAGCCTGGGAGGAACTGCGTGCCGCGCTGGCCACGGGCCATGCGCAATCCGGTCTGCCCCAGGTCGAGGTTTATTACCGCGCCCGCCGTCGCCGCACCCACCGCAAGGCGGGCAA
>JARJFC010000288.1 GCA_029310945.1 Leptospira sp. 96542 | reverse complement strand
TTGTGGACCCAGGACCACGTCTTGATGGTTTTGTTTTGCATAGGCAAGCACAAGTTGGAATGTGTGTTTCGTCAGGGGCCAGATCCCTCAAGCCAAAGGAGCACATCTGGACTTGGGAATGAACTTCACCCTCTGGAGACAGGCAAATTCGCTGACAAATCAGTCAATGATAATCACTTTTATTTAAATTCATGCCATGTGCCGACGGGTCGCAGGGGTTCAGGCATCGGGAATGCGCCGTGTCCGGGCATGCACCGAAACTCTGCGGGTCTTGCCCCGTTCAGGCCGGGAAAGCCTCTGGACTGAGCCAGAGGGCGAGGGCTCGATCAAGCCTGGGCGCGCCGGGCCGCCTTGGTCTGGTACATGAGCAGGTCCGCGCGCTGTAGCACTTCCTCTGGATCGTGCAGGCCCGGCTCGACGGCCAGCACGCCCACGCTGGCGCCGGCGTAGTCCATGGCGATCGCCCCCAACTGGATTCGGCCAACGGTCGCGCCGAACACGCGGGCCTGAAAGGCCTGCTTGGCCTCGTCCACGACACGCGCATCCGCGGGTCCCTGGCCCACGACCACGAACTCGTCGCCACCGAGCCGCGCCGCGAAATCCCCCGCGCGCAAGGCCGCCGTCAAGCGGTTCGCCATCTCGACCAGGAACTGGTCTCCCACGCCATGGCCATGCCGATCGTTGATGGCCTTGAAACCGTCCAGGTCGATGAAGGCCACCAGGACCCAGGATTTCTGCCGCTTGCCCAGGGCCAGTTGCCGGGCCAGTTCCTGCAGCAGGGCCCGTCGGTTGGACAGCGTGGTCAGCGGATCCGTGGTCGCGTAGGCCGTCAGGCGGGCATTGGCCTGCAGCAGTTGCGCCACCAGTTGTTCACGTTCGATCTGGTGGGCGATCAGGGCGGCGAACAGTTTCAGCAGGCGCTGTGCCTGTGCGGGCTGGGCGCGACGGTCCGTGCTCGCGGCGCACAAAGTACCGTACAGGGCCCCGTCGCCCAGGGACACGGGCGTGCTCATATAGGTCCGGACGCCGAGGTGACGCACGGCACCGGCCTCCGGCCAGCGCACCTCCGCATCGTTCACGAAGGACTGCCCGGACTCCAGGCCCCGCCTGCACAGTGACTCTTCCCAGGGGAAGGTCAGGCCTTCCTGCATCTCGAGCCGGCTGGTATTTCTGGAGAAAAGGATGCTCTGAACGCCCTGCTGCAGGTCCACACTCGTGAGGTAGGTGGATTCCAGGCCAGTGGCGGCTTCGAGCAACTCCAGCAGGGGCCGCGTCAATTCCTCGACGGATCGGGCCGTGGTTACGGAAGTAGCAAGGCGGTCAAGGATCGGGTCCATTGCTACATCCTCCTCCCAGCTTGTGTGACGGGCTGGCGCCAGACGGTACTGGGTTGATTGATTGGTAGGG
>JARJFC010000287.1 GCA_029310945.1 Leptospira sp. 96542 | reverse complement strand
GAAAAAGACCCTGATTGCCGCCGCTGCGCTGACGGCTGCTGCTGGCGCGATGGCCGACGTGTCGATCACCGGTGTGTTTGACACCACGTTGCGCATGTCCGAATTCGACAATGGTCTGGGTACCGCCACCAGCTCCAAGAAGACGACCCAAGTGGGCCGTGACGGTTCCGGCACTTCTGGTCTGTACTTCTCCGCCAAGGAAGATCTGGGCGACGGCCTGGTGGCCCTCGGCTTCATGGAGCTGGATGCCAGCCCCTTCGAAGCCGCCAGCACCTTCAATGGCGGTGAAAGGTACGCCGGCCTGCAAGGCAGCTTCGGCTCCATCAAGATCGGTTCGCCCAACACGCCCAGCCTGAGCGTGCAGAGCGGCCTGCGTGGTGCCATGTTCGGTACCAAGGACGGTGGTCGTGGCACTGCTGGTGGCGCAACTTCGGCTGGCAACTCCAGCTTCATCGCGACCAGCACCCTGATGGGGCAGTCGCTGACCCGCTTCACCGGCTCGATCCGCTACGACACCCCCACCTTCAGTGGTTTCAGCGTTGCCGTTAACTATGTGCCTGAGTCTGACGATGGCACGTTTGGTTCAAGCAATGTGACTAAGGCAACGGACGCTGGTTTGACCAGTGCTTACGCTGCTGGTGATGCAGTTCCTGTCCAAGGGGCAATTTCGGATATTGGTCTGTTCTACAAGGCCGGTCCGATCAACGCTGGCCTGGCCATCTATGCGGAAGCTGAAGATCAGGGTACGGCGCCCACCGCTACTGTGGGTGGTACTACCGCTGTTCCGACTGTGAGCTACGGTTCAACTGGCGCAGCGACTTGGGCCTTGACTTCTGCCAAGCTCGCGCAAACCAGCTTTGGTCTGCAGTTCAACGCTGGTTTTGCCATCTTCGGCGTTGGCATGAACAAGACCACCTGGGAGGGGGGTATTGCTTCTATCGATCGCGAAGCCACGGGCACCAACGTGCTGGCCACGGTTCCGCTGTCTGAAGCGCTGTCTCTGGGTGTGAACTACCAGATCGCAACGGTGAAAGACAATGCCGCCGTGGTTGCTGCTTCCAGCAACAAGGAAATCAAGTACGACCAGATCGCTGTGGGCGTGAACTACAACCTCAGCAAGCTGACCTCGGTCTATGCCCGTTATGTGTCGGCCTCCAATGACGCCAACAACACGGCTCAAAAAGACGCCTCGGCCACGACCGCCCTGGTCGGCCTGATGACCAAGTTCTGATCCTGGGCTGACGCAAGTCAGCTTCTGATCTGAAGTTCAACCCCCGCTGCGGCGTATTTGTGAATTTTATAATATATCGCAATAGTTGTTTTGAAGGAAGGGATTTTACAACGATTCGATAAGCCAAGGGAGGGTAAAGTTTTGATTTTAATATTTGAAGATTTTCATCCAAACGATCC
>JARJFC010000286.1 GCA_029310945.1 Leptospira sp. 96542 | reverse complement strand
GGACGTGACCGCGCGCAAGCAGGCCGAACGGCAGGTGGAGTTCCTCGCCTACCGCGACGGTGAGGAATCCGCTGATCGTGCCGTCATCGTCGCGCAGCGGGGACAACGACGCGCTCAGATCGAACATCTCGCCCGTGACTTTCTGGCGCTGCACCTCGAGATCCGGAATGCTCTCGCCCGCGAGCACGCGCAGGCGCAGGGCCTTGTCCTCGTCCTGGTACGCGGTGGCCAAGGGCACGCTGGGCAGGAAGCGGCCGAGCACCTGGGTCTCGGTCCAGCCAAACAGCTTCTCCGCCGCCGGATTCCAGGCTGTGACGCGCCCTTGGGTGTCACGGGTGTAGATGGCCAGGGGCGCCGAGCGCACGATGGTCTGGTTGAGTTCCTTCTCGAAGC
The DNA here is from genome assembly GCA_029310945.1 of Leptospira sp. 96542. Taxonomy (GTDB): domain Bacteria; phylum Spirochaetota; class Leptospiria; order Leptospirales; family Leptospiraceae; genus Leptospira_A. The sequence continues at coordinate 1,040 of JARJFC010000286.1, read as the reverse complement.
GCAGGGCGCGCAGCGCGGCAGCCTGGTTGCGCCAGGCGCGGTGGATGAGCACCGACACCACCAGGCTACCCAGCTGAAACAGCAGGACCAAGGCGAGTGCCTTGTTGCGTTCCAGGCGCCACTCGTGCAGATAGTCATGCGCCGAGAGCCCCAGCAACAGGTAGTAGGTGCTGCCCTCGATGCGGCGGAACAGGAACAAGGTTTCGCCAGCGTCAAGGGCCAGGCGCAGCCTCCACCGCTCGTCCAGCCCGCCAGGGGTGAGGTACTGCCCCTCCAACTGACCCCGCGCGATCATGGCGCGCAACTCTGGGGTCGCGAAGGACGGCGGCGGTTCATCCAGCGCTCTGGGCAAGGGCGGATGGCGCACGACCTGGTGCAGGCCCGCGTCAAACACCAGGAAGTAGCCGCGCGTCCCCAGAAAACCCCGAAGCTCGGGCAGGTGACGCAGCTGTTGCGCCAACATGCGCTCGGGTTCCAGCGGATCCTCGCCGTTGAGCGCATAGGCGATGTTCTTGGCCAGAGACCGAAGCAAGGTCTCCGACGCCACCAGGGTACTGTGCTCGAAACGCATGCGCCCGGCCTGCAAGGACCCGACCGTGACGCCGACCAGCAGGAGGTTGAACACCACCATGGCCCCCCATAGGCGGACCACGAAACCGCGCCCGAGGCGGATCGAGCGGGGTTTACCCCCGGGGGATGGCGCAGTACGACGCGGCACGTTTCCTGAATTTGGCTGCCTGCTATGCAGGGTTGCCATCATCACGTGCCTGCCTGGCACGGTCAAGGGAATGACGCGAATCCGTCGCACGCAAAAACGCCGGTCCGCGCCGGCGCGTGATCCAGAGGACACCCCTCACCCCATCGCCTGGCACGCGATAGATCGCGTGCCAGGCGGGGTGCGGGGGTCAGCGCATGGCCTGGAGGGCAGCGATGCGTTCTTCGATCGGGGGGGTGGGTGCTGAAGAGCTGGCCGATGCCGCCGGCAATGCCCATCGCCGCAACGCTCTTGGGCAGTTCACCGGGCGTCAACCCACCCAGAC
>JARJFC010000285.1 GCA_029310945.1 Leptospira sp. 96542 | reverse complement strand
CGCGGCGGGGCAAGGCTGTGATGCCGACGTGGTGGCGGAAAACATTCCTCACGGAAGGGATTGAGCAGTCGGTTTGGCGCATCAGGCGATAGCCGTTAAAACAGTGGGTTCCGAAAAATGAATCCAACGACTGCGCAAGGAGGTGCCGACATTGACCTGGATTGAAAACCTGCTGATTCCCGTTTCTTCCACCTGGGGTGGTGTGCTGCTGGTGCTGGTGCTCGCGGTGACGCTGAGCGTGTTGACGTTTTACCTGGGGCGGCGCCTGATTGAGCGCGTGACCGCGCCCGAATCCATGCTGCGCCATGTGCTGATGTCCGTCCTCGGGCCCGCGCGTTGGGCCGTGCCCGTGGCGGTGGGCCTGCTGGTGCTGCAGGCCGCGCCGGAGAGCCTGCCCTGGATGGACGGGGCCCGCCACATCACCGGCTTGCTGTTGATTGGTCTGTGCACCTCGCTGACCATGCGCGCGTTGACCGGCTTCGCCAACGGCGTGCTGGCGCGTTATCCGGTGGACGTGGTGGAGAACCTGGAGGCCCGGCGCGTGCACACACAGGCGCGGGTGCTGTCGCGCCTGGCGCAGGTGGTGGTGTTCCTGGCCGGTCTGGCTTTCATGCTGATGACCTTCCCTGGCGCGCGCCAGGTTGGCACCAGCCTGCTGGCTTCCGCCGGGGTTCTGGGTCTGGTGGTCGGTATCGCGGCGCGTCCGGTGTTCAGCAATTTGATCGCGGGTCTGCAGATCGCGCTGACCCAGCCCATCCGCATTGACGATGTGCTGATCGTGCGCGGGGAATGGGGCCGGGTCGAGGAGATCACCGGCACCTATGTCGTGTTCCGCGTCTGGGACGACCGGCGCCTGGTCATCCCCCTGCAGTGGTTCATCGACAACCCCTTCGAGAACTGGACGCGCACCGGCACGGCCTTGCTGGGCACGGTGTTTCTGTGGGTGGACTTCGCCCTGCCGCTGGCGCCCTTGCGCGCCGAGCTGGAGCGGGTGGTCAAGACCATCCCGGAATGGGATGGGCGCCTGGCCCTGCTGCACGTGACCGACACCAACGACCGGGCCATGCAGGTGCGCGCCCTGGTGACCGCGCAGGACGCGGCGCGCATGTTCGAATTGCGCTGCAAGGTGCGCGAGTCGCTGATCGATTTCATCCAGGGCCAATACCCCGGGCGCTTGCCGCGGCTGAGGGTGGATGATCTGCGGCTGGACGAGAAGCAGCCGCTGGCGGCGTGAATACCCTCCTCGCGCCTTCCGTCTCGCCCGACGGACGTGGCGCCTTGCCCGGCCATGCCCGGGCAGTCCGCGTGGCACCGTGACTCAGCGTTTCAAGAACGGCTTCGCAGCAGGGCCCGCGCCAGTTCCGTGAACCCCGCGCCGCGTTCCCCTGCCGTCAGGTAATGCGGTCGGTGCGTCAGCTGGGGCAGGAAGCGCGC
>JARJFC010000284.1 GCA_029310945.1 Leptospira sp. 96542 | reverse complement strand
GTTCTTTGGATTTCACTTGGTCTGAATAAACAAGTCCTGGGTAATTTACAAAAGCCACAGGACTCACCAAATACGAACCACCATTCCCAATGACAGCAACTGTTAAGTCATTACCATCAAAAAATGGGTTTGCTAGAAGCTAACTGTCGCCAAAAAAGCCGCAAGTTTCAACAACTTGCGGCTTTTTATTTGGAAAAAATCTAGGTCCATTTTGGGCTCGAACCCAAAGTATGCTTAATCCCGTCGAACGCACTTCGCTTTTGGAGATGCCATGGGAACGTACACGCGCAAGGATGGAACGAAGGTCGTCACGAAGGCCGTGTACAACGCGGCGATGAACAAGCAAGGCATATCCAAGCTTGTTCAGATCGTTCCGCCCAATCCTGTGTTTGAAAGTCGAGCAGGGGCGGTCGCGATAGCTTCTTTCTTGGGGGCTGATTTCATGCAGTCGCTTATCAAAAGATCCCGCGAGAGTGCGGAATCAAATGTCGGACGTAGTTGAACAAAGTCCCCTGAGCAATGAGTGTGAGGCTTGTAGATGGTCTATATGGGCGATCCTCGGGTGGCTTACAATAAACTGTAAGAGGTTAGTACGACCTCTTCGCCTTTGGTAACTACCCGCGGAGCCTCTATGAGAAGTCTTGTCAACCTTAAGGGGACACGACGTCAGGCCTTTGTGCGTGGCTTGATGCGTGGTCTTGCTTCTCCCGCGATGATTTTTTCAACCTTCAACTTGCCTGAGGAAGCGATTCCGAAAGAGCAGAAGGTTGATAACCCAGCAGCGCGCACTGACGGCATGGGCGGGGATTGGATCCGCGTAGGACGGCAACTTAAAGACGCTATAAAGGCCGAAGCGTCAACCCATGGCTAAGCCCCCGGCACGTCGGCAACATCCGCCAGCTACTCGACAGCAGCAGCCGACCCCTCAGCCCAGTATCCTCGCTGCTGTACAGCATCACTCAGGGCCGTTACCACGTCCTGAGGACCTTCAGCGATACGATCAACTTTTGCCAGGTGCCGCAGAGCGCATCATTGCGATGGCTGAGCATGAGCAGAGGCATAGAACAAGCATGGAACAGGCAACGCTAATTTCTGATCAGCGTCACCGAGATCAAGTGTTGGCCGCCCAAGTTGAGAATGCGCGCAAGATTTTTCGAAGCGATTTGGTCGGTCAATTTTTGGGATGGTTGATTGCGATTGGGTGTATTGGTGGGGCCGTATACAGCGTGAGTGTTTCGGCACATTGGGTAGTGCCAGTTGCGTTCGTCAGTCTTCCTGTGGCGGTCATCATCAAAGCGGTAAGGCAGAGAAGCCCCAGTCAGCCAAGCGCTAAAAAATAATTGCACCTTTTGCACTATCGAGAAAAGCTGTTGGATTTCGCCGAAGTCTGACCCACTTGGTGCAGTAAGTTCTATCCAAAGTTGACCCACGTGGCCCC
>JARJFC010000283.1 GCA_029310945.1 Leptospira sp. 96542 | reverse complement strand
GCATTGGAAAAAAAAGTAAAATCGAGAACAACAGAATTAGAAAACGCTAATCGTTGGAAAGCAAATTTTGTTTCTCTCATTTCTCATGACTTGCGTTCACCACTCAATAGTGTAAATCAGATTTTAGGCGCGCTGGCCTGGCTTTCCGTGCGTGCCGAGAGATCCTGGTTACCCTGAGCAATCTCGGCGCTGGCCGTGGAAACACCTTCGGAGCCCTCGCGCACATTGGTGACAATAAGCGCCAGATTCCTCTGCATTGCTGCCAAGCTCTTGAGAACTTGGGCGACCTCATCTTGCCCGTCCTGACGAATGGTGTTGCTCAGATTGCCTTCCGACACGGCAAGTGATACCTCGATTGCATGGCCCAGCGCCAATGCGATGTTGCGAATCAGGAAGTAGCCGAACACCACCGAGAGGACGATGCCGAGGACGATCACAGAGATCGAAATCATGCGTTGTGTTTTGTATCGTTCGACTGCGAGGCCATATTCCTGTTGAGCGACTTCAATCTGCAGATTGAAAAGTGCCGTGGTGCTGTCCTGCACGGCAGGCGCCTTGGGGCTCAGTGCTTCCCGATAGAATTTTTCCGCTTGTTCTCGGTTGCCCGCCAGCAAAGCATCAACCACAGGTGTCATGCCGTTCGAGGCGTAGTCGGCGACCTGCTCGTCAAACACTTTCGCAATCTTGGCCTCCTCGGGCCTCAGCTTCCTTGCCGCATATTGTTTCCAGAGCATGGCTCGCTTTTCGGAGTTTTCTCGAAACTCCTTGCTACGGCGTTGCACGTTGGCCGGATCGCTGTGAATCAACATATCCATGATCAGGATGCGATTGCGATTAAGCAAATAATTGATATTGCCCAATTCCGAGAGAGGAACCGTGCGTTCCTCGAAAGTTGATCGCAATCCTTCGTTGGCTTGGTTTGCGGCGTTCAAGCCAAGAAATCCGATGAAGGCCAGTAGGCTCGAAAGCAGTGCAATCAGCAGCCAAAGGCGTGTCGATATTTTGAGGTTGTTGAGGTAGTTCACGGAATAATCTCCAGAGATTTTGTTGGTTTCAGTTCTGTTGATCTGCGTCATCGACCTGTGCTTCTGTGTCGGTGCGGTCGATGACGCGCTCGATATTCAACAGAATCAACATGCGATCGTTCACCGTGCCTAGGGCCAGCACGGAACCTGAGTCGATCGCACCGGTGAATTCCGGAGTCGGGCGCATCTGTTCCGGTGTCAGGGTGATGACGTCGGAGACCGCGTCCACCACCATGCCGACCACTTTGGAACCGATGTTGAGCACGATGACCACGGTGAAGACGTCATGAATACTTTGTTTATAGCACTGACTCGCCCTCGCATATCCTCTGGTGTCATTGTCTGCATGATGGTCGAACGAATGACAACGGAAACGCTGTCAAAGGCACCCGACAAAAATAAACAAATCACTG
>JARJFC010000282.1 GCA_029310945.1 Leptospira sp. 96542 | reverse complement strand
AATTTGGAAATGAAAAATGTTTCACATCTCCTTTTTTCTCCAGATACTCTAATGTGGCAAAAAAAATAATACGTCTCATTTAGGTTTTTGTCCGACTCTTTTAGTAACATAAGAGAGTAAAGATGGGCCTCGCGGCGCCTGAGGTGCTCGCGGCCGCGCTCAAACGCATCGAGCGTGCCACTGGCAGCTTCGCGCGCTACGCCGTGCCGCGCGCCATCACGCTCACGCGCGAGCCCTGGACCATCGAGAACGGGCTGATGACACCGACGCTCAAGCTCAAGCGCAACAACCTCATGGTTCGCTTCGAATCGGCCATCGAAGCTATGTACAGAAAACGATAAAAAAGGCTCGCGACGAATCGCGAGCCTTTCAATCGTTTGACTTCAAGTCAGTTTTTTAGAACTTGACGCTGTAGCCGGCACCGAAAACGATAGAACCGACTTCTGAATTACCACCAATACCCGGATTGACGGAGAAGACCACACGCAACGCACCCGGGCCAACTTCGTGCTCGTAACCCAGTCCGGCGGAATAGCCGATACCGCTTTCGCTGCTGCTGCTGGTTTCAGTGCCAAAACCATCGTCATATTGGCTATCGATCTTCAGCGTGTACAGGGTCAAGCCACCGCGCAAGAAGAAGCCTGGAGCAGCAGATATCGGACGAAAAACCGCCGCGGCGTCCAAACCAGAATAAGACGCTTCAATCTTTCCGTCCTCGTACTTCTCATCGGCCTTGCCCGTAGTAGCAAAGCCGATTTCGAGACCAACCTTATTGGTCAATGGCAGGCTGCCAAAAATACGCACAAAGGACGCAGACGGCTCAAAATCGCCGTCCGAAATCTTGGCAGAACCGGCTTCCACACCCAGTCCCCAATCAGCAGCAACAGCGGCGCCCGAAGCCACCATCAGTGCAGCAGCCAAGGTCATGGGAAGCAATGCTTTTTTCATCGAATATCCTCACTGAAGTAAAAATTGAACCAACAACTTCAGAGCAAATAAAAAGCCCTTGATCAGACTCCGCAAGGGACAGTCACTATCAAGGGCTCTTAGACACCGATGAATACAAACCTGCAAAGCACGCTTCATTCAGCAACCCCGCTGCCATTGCATGCATCGCCTTGTGTTGCATGCTTTAGACCGGAAGCTTTGCGTCCTCAGCTTTCACTGAGTTTGCCCTAAAGTCGCGCAAGCATATATGCGCACACTGACCACCAACTTACTCGTATGCAATTTGAAAAGTTGACTTAATCACAACTTTCGCATCTGGTAACAGATTCACTTGTGCTCGCGGGTGTACACCCCGTCCCAATCGGCGGGCGGCGGGTTCTGCAGATATTCCATGCACCGCTCGACCAGCTGTTGCACCGCCAAGTCAGCTTCTCCGCGAACCTGCTCCGACTCCTTGAACTTGGCGATGGCTGCATCCCACTTGCGCGCGAG
>JARJFC010000281.1 GCA_029310945.1 Leptospira sp. 96542 | reverse complement strand
AGTTAGCTGGTTGTAAGGCTGCCATTTTAACTAACCAAAGTGCATTCGGTTTAAATGGTAAATATCATTTTCAAACCTACCAAACGATTTTCGATTTAAAAACAATCTTTTTACCAGAACATGGTTTCGCGCCTGTCCGATTCGGGCCTGGGCTGTCCCGACTGGCCGGGCTGTTACGGTGAGGCCAGCCCGCTCGGCGCGCGCGCCCAGATCAGCGCGGCCCAGCAGGTCATGCCCACCGGACCGGTCACGCACGGCAAAGCCTGGGTCGAGATGGTGCACCGCTACCTCGCCACGGGTGTGGGCGTGCTGATCCTGGTCCTGGCCGTGGCGACCTGGCGGGTTTACCTGCGGGCGCGGCGTTCCGGCGGCCTGGGTCAGGGGGGGCAAGGCGGATGGCCCGGTCCGCTGCACCCCGGCTGGGCCAGCCTGACCTTGGTCTGGGTCTGCGTGCAAGGGGCCTTCGGGGCGCTCACGGTCACCATGAAGCTCTTCCCCGCCATCGTGACGCTGCACCTGCTGGGGGCCCTGCTGCTGCTGGCCCTGCTGAGCTGGCAGGCGGTGCGGTATGCGCAGTGGCATGACGATGGCGTCTTGCGTGCCAAGGCGGCGGCCATGCCGAAGGGCTTGCGCAACGGGCTGGTGCTGGCGTTGGCCCTGCTGGTCCTGCAGATTGCCCTGGGGGGGTGGGTGAGCACAAACTACGCAGTCCTGGCTTGCACGGAGTTCCCGCTGTGCCAGGGTCGCCTGTGGCCAGAGATGGATTTCGCGCAGGGCTTCGAGTTCTGGCGCGCCCTGGGCAAGACGGCGGCGGGTGAGCACATCACCTTCGCCGCCCTAACGGCCATCCATTACACCCACCGTCTGGCCGCCTATGGCGTGATCGCCGTGCTGGCCTGGCTCGCCTGGCGACTGTCGACCCTGTCCGCCTGGCGGCGCACGGGGCATGCCCTGGCTGGTCTGTTGCTCCTGCAGTTCCTGACCGGTTTGTCCAATGTGGTGTTGGGCTGGCCCCTGCTGGCGGCCTTGCTGCACACGGGGGGCGCGGCAGCCCTGCTGGTGTTGCTGGTATGGAGCCTCGCTGTGGCCGTCATGCCCTCCGATCTTGCCCCTCGCTCCAAGGAGTCCGCATGAGCACGTCCGTCGCGACGCCGATGTCGCCCTCCATCTTTCGCCAGTTCTACGCCCTGACCAAACCCCGGGTCGTTCAGCTCATTGTCTTCTGCGCCTTGATCGGCATGGTGTTGGCCGTTCCGGGCTTGCCTGGCGGGGCCGAGTTGGGTCTGATGGCTTGGGGCTGCCTCGGCATCTGGCTGGAACCGTAAAAAAGGGAAGATCTTGTTTTCATAAAATGGAGAACCCACCCTTATATAGAAAATTTACGCACCAAAGCTTCACCGACTACATCAGGAACTTGATTGGAAACAGCTCTACCGTGCCT
>JARJFC010000280.1 GCA_029310945.1 Leptospira sp. 96542 | reverse complement strand
GCAACGAAGGCTATGTGTTCTGCATGGCCATTGAAGCTGAGGATCGCACATGAACTGGCCACGCACGCTGTTTGGCCGGTTGATGCTGATCTTGTTGGGGGGGCTGTTGCTGGCCCATGCACTCACCTTCGTGCTCGCGTTCGCCGAACGCGGCCAGGTGATGCGCCGCATGATGGTGTCATACCTGGCGGCCGACGTGGCCAGTTCGGTGGCCATGCTGGACCGGCTTCCGGCCGCTGAACGGGTGGACTGGCTGCCCCGGCTGCAGCGAGCCAACTACCAGCTTTCACTGCAAGCCGGTCCAATCAGCGGGAAGGCCAGCTCGTCACCACTGGCGGCGCAGATCACGCAGGTGCTCTCGCAGGCCCTGGCTCAGCCGGTGCAGGCGATCGACGCACCCCTGGCTGGCGTCGAAACGCGCCTGCACTTGCAACTGCGGGACGGCACGCCCTTGGTTGTTGATCTTGCCGAGCCTCGACTGAGCATCTCTCCGTGGGTGATCGGCTTGCTCACGGTGCAACTGGTGCTGCTGGCCGGCGTCTGCGCTGTCGCTGTGAGGCAGGCCACGAGACCACTGTCGAGGTTGGCACAGGCCGCCACCGAGCTGGCACCCGGCCTGCCAACAACGCCGTTGCCCGAAACGGGGCCAAGCGAAGCGGTTCAGGCGGCGGCTGCTTTCAATCGCATGCGCGAACGCATCGAAGAAAGCCTGTTTGAGCGCACCCAGATGCTGGCCGCGATCTCACACGATCTGCAGACCCCCATCACGCGCATGCGCTTGCGTGCCGAAATCCTGGCCGATGAAGCCATGCGCGTGAAACTGCAAGCGGATCTGGGGCAGATGCAGCACCTTGTCGAACAAGGCCTGACCTATGCGCGAAGTGCACATCCTGTCCAGGAGCCCGAGCTGCCAACGGACATCGTGGCTCTGTTGGAGAGCGTCGTGGCGGACTACGAGGACGCGTCGCAGCCCGTGCGCTGGCTTGGTGGCTCGCCCCGCACGATGATGACCCGGCCTCAGACGCTGCGACGTGCCCTCGGCAACCTGATCGACAACGCGATCAAGTTCGGCGGTGAGGCCGAAGTGGGCCTTGTGCATGAAAACGACCAGACCATGGTGCGGGTGATGGACCGGGGGCCGGGCATTCCCGTCGAAGAGCGGGACAAGGTGATGCTGCCCTTCTACCGCATCGAAAGGTCGCGCAACACGGCGACCGGTGGTAGCGGCCTGGGGTTGGCCATTGTCCAGCGCCTACTGGGGCACTGCCGGGCAGAGTTGGCCCTGGCCGAGCGTGAAGGTGGTGGACTGGTGGCAGAAATCCGGATCAAAGACGCGAGATGACCGAATCCATCACCAGAACCATTTCCACCGCAGTTGCAACGACCAAGAACAAGCCCTGGGCGTTACCAATCCATGATTTGGACTGTTTCAATCACTCCCACTCG
>JARJFC010000027.1 GCA_029310945.1 Leptospira sp. 96542 | reverse complement strand
AATACACAAATCGGGATGAAACCTTAGGATACCAAATCATTGCCACCAAATATCCATTTGGGGACGATTATGATTCTTTGTACTGCAATACCCGCGAATCAAAAATCGGAAAAACAGTTTCGGTTTATGAATTGTCAACGGAGGGCAATAGTCCTTATGGAGCTGCAGGGATGTGTGGGAATGCACCTGAATGGACATCCAGTTTTTATGAACTTTACCCTGGGCATCATATCAAAAGTTTTTCATTTGGAAAGATATACAAAGTGGTTCGTGGTGGTTCGTATGCCGAGTCTGCTAAAAATGCAAGTACAGTGGCTAGGTCATACGGTGGAATTCCTAACCTAGCAGAAGACAGGCGAGCAGGATTTCGTTTGGTAATGGATTACCGAGATTAAATTTTTTTGTATCTTAAGTTGTCTGTTTTTCTTTTTTACCAAGTTTTTTACAAATTTTGCCTAAGGTTTCTTGTTCTTCTGCGGTTAAAACAGAAAATTCGGCTGTAATTCGTTTTACATGGTCAGGAAAAATTTGTTCAATTAATTTTTTTCCCTCTGGCGTTAGATGGATTGTGATAAACCTTCTGTCTTCTACACTGCGTATTCTTTCAACGAGACTATGTTTTTCTAAATTGTCAATGACGAGGGTGATGTTCCCCGTACTTTTCAAAATTTTATCGCCTAGTTCTTTTTGGCAAAGGGGTCCAATATGGAAAAGGGTTTCCAAAACACCAAACTGGCTTTCTGAAATATTGTATTTCGAAAACTCAGAGGTGAGCCTTGAGGTGAGGGACTCAGTGGCTCGTTTTAGCTTAATGAAAGCATCGAGAGCCATCGTGTCTTTTTTAGAGCCTTTGAATTTTGTTCCCATTAGTTTAATATCAAACTATCAAAGATTAAATTACTTGTCAAGAGGATTCTCCTGACTTTTGGAAGAGTTCTTTCATCACTCGGAGAGTACCGTTAAAGCCTAATGCCACAGAAGAGGCAGAGAGACCTCCCATAAGAGCCCCTGCAACGCCAGGAGAGCTCACGTCTGCCCCAGTGAGATAGAGATTTTCCACAGGGGTTCGTACACCCAACCATTCTTGGCGGAACCGCTCAGGAGTACAAGCCAATCCGTAAATGGAACCTTCTTTGTGGCCTGTGAAATGTTCCGTGGTGATGGGGGTGGAAAGTTCGTAATAATCGACTAGATCACGAAACCCAGGAAATCGTTCCTCTAAAAAATCCAAAATCCCTTGGGCGATGGTTTCTTTGATTTGGCTGTAATCTTGCCCTCGTTTTTTCCAGGTTTCGTCCTTCCATTTGGCAAACAAATAATAGTCGGCAAAACTGATAGCTTCCCCTGTATGTGCTTCTGCGAGAGGATTTTTGAGTGAAGGAAAGGAAAGATACAACATGGGAGGTTTTCCTTCTATCAGTGCATTTCGATTTTGGAAAATGGATTCGTGATCGAAGTCTGGAAAAATCCAGTGATTTTCACCGTTGAACCCCAGTTTAGTGGGAGATTCTTTGAATCCAATGTAGAGTGTAATGGATGTGGCTCCAAGGCTTGATAGTTTTTCCAAACTTGGTTGGAAGGTTTTGGAATAATGGCTGGGCAATAATTTTGTATAAGTAGTATAGGCAGAAGCATCTGAAATGATTTGGTCTGCATAAAATTCTTTTTCTAAAAAGTTTTTTCCTTTTTGGACACGAACCTTTACACCGACTGCTTTGTCGTTTTGAATGATGATACTTTCGACTGTGTGTAAAACCTCCATAGAACCACCTTTGGACTCTACGATTTTTTCTACAGATTCTGCAATATTAGATGACCCACCTAACGGGAAATAACCGCCTTCAAAATAATGCGCCACAATCATACAATGGATGACAAAAGAAGATTGGCTGGGCGGGAGACCGTAATCGCCCCATTGTGAACAGAGAATGGATTTTAATTTTTGATTTTTAAAAAAAAGATCCATATATTCTTTGGTTGTTATATACGGATCATTGATATGATCCAAATTCAAAAACTTTGCAGCCAAATCAAACATACTTGGTTTGGCCTTCAGTGAAAAATGTTTTGCAAACCATTTATTAAAAACGTCTACATCTACAAAATATTGATCGATGGCATTTGTATCCTCAGGGAACAAAACCTTTAGATCGTTTATATATTTATTTTTATCACTAGATACTTTGAATTGAAGCCCAGGGTAATCGAAGGATTCAAATGGATCTTTCATTTTTGTCCATTGAACCCCCTTATTTGTGATTACATCAAATAACGACCGCAACATAGAACCTTCCTTGAGATCGCCGATATAATGAATGCCTACATCCCATTCATACTTACCCAATCGTTTGAAAGTATGTGTAAACCCACCCAATTTGAAATGGCGTTCGAGCACTAGAACCCGTTTGTTGGCAACTTGTGCTAGGATGGAGGCACAAGTAAGTCCTCCCATCCCTGATCCTATGATGATCGCGTCGTAATTTGTTTCCATTTTAGTATTTTGTTTCTACCGTATATTCAACCTTCACAACTTCATTCGTTTTGAGTGGAATGTCGGCATAGGCTTTTGAGGATGATTCCTTTATGAATTTATGGCTTGATTTTGTGATATTCCAGTCTCCATAAAGATTTGCATAAAACCTCACCTCAATGGCTTCTTTTTTGCGGTTTCGGATTTCTGCAGAATATGTGGCTTTGTTTCCACTGGAGAGTTTAAAAACTTCATAGGATAATCGTTTTCCATTGGCAACCACATCAAATGCTTCACCAGTTTTGATTTTTACATCCTCATTTTCTGGTGTATGGTCTATCGTATCTTCGCCTAATAGTTGTTGTCTGCCCTTTGAATCTGCCTTAAACACTCGGATAGTGCCTAAAGGAAGCGGTCTACCCAAATTGTTTTTTTTATCATTTTTAAAAATGTATTTTACAGAAGCATTATTGAAATTTTTTTCATTTCCTTCATACATAGGTAAGTTTTCAAATACGAAGTATTTTTTGATTTCAACGTCATTTGCTTGGAATAATTGAACTTGTTTGGTTTGGTTGTAACCAATATTGGTAGGTTGGTCCAAAGTATAGAGATAGTATTCGGAAAGATTTTCTTGATTGAATTCGGGCGCAGCTTCTGTTTCGGCGTAAGACCGATCTAATGTTTTTTTGGATGTGCGAATATTTGAATAAGCAATCTGGTTTGAAACCAATTGCACTTTACCTGCAACAAGTTGGAGGATTGCATTATTGTATTCGGTTCCAGAATTATTGGAAAGTGTTACCCAAGAATTGAGATCCGAAGAGTTTTCTTCCTTATCTAAAACTAAGATATAGTCTGCTGACCAACCCAATCCATTTGTTTGGTAAGATACTTCGACTGCTTGTTCTTTTTCTGTTTCGTTTTTTAATTTCCAAACTAATGTTGGTTTAGCGAATAAATTTTCTGGAATTGTTGGTACGGTGATCCGTCCATTATACCCCAATGAAATTTCGTCCCCTATTTTATAAACAGGGTTACCATTATTGGCAATCAAAGTTGCTTTGACTGAATTTTCTTTGTCTTTCGTTTCTTTGTGAAGAGTGACCTCTTTGCCAATGTATTTATCCATCAATCGTTCAGGAGAAATGAGGTCGTATTCGTAGTTCTGTTCGAATACGGTGAGTTTTTTCGGATCAGCACCCTTGACACGAACAGTTTGCGGAATGATGAGTGAAGGCACATCTTCAAATCTAAATGTTCTTACTCCTTTTGGGAGATTGATATTTCTGGTTTCGCGGACGAGGCCAATGCCTCCGTTGTAGATGGTTAAACTAACCGATTTGCGATCGGCTTGGGTGGATAGATCGAATTTTGGATCTGAATTGGCAACACTAGTGAAAGTGAGCAAAACGATTAGAACGATTGTGTTCAAAAATTTGGATTTCATTGTAACTCCATGAGCAATCCTCAGTGTTTAGATCTAAAAAACGAATGCAACCAAAATCAAGATTTGGAAACTGCACTTTGAGGGGGAGATATGGCAAATGTAGTGAAAATCGGGGTGATTGGTGGTACGGGGCTTTATTCTTTAGATGGAATGGAAATTGTTGATGAAGTGTTTCCGGATACACCTTGGGGAAAACCATCTGACAAAATTACAATCGGAAGATTCAAAGGGAAAGATATTGCATTTTTGCCTAGGCACGGCAAAGGACATTCTTTGAATCCGAGTGAAGTTCCTGCAAGAGCAAATATTGCCGCCTTGAAAAAGTTAGGCGTAGAAGAGATTGTAGCATTTAGTTCTGTTGGTAGTTTACGCCAAGAAATTGCTCCAAGAGATTTTAGTCTTCCTTCTCAAATCATTGATCGGACCAAAGCACGAGCCTCCACTTTTTTTGAAAATGGAATGGTTGCTCACGCACCTTTTGCGGATCCATTTTCGATCAGTTTATCCAAAAAAATTGAAGAAGCAGCGAAATCCATTGGCTTACCCATCCACACAAACAAAACACTCATTTGTATGGAAGGGCCACTTTTTTCAACAAGAGCCGAATCTCATATGTACAGGTCTTGGGGTGCTGATATCATCAATATGACTGTGTTACCCGAAGCCAAATTAGCGAGGGAAGCTGAAATTCTTTACCAAATGGTTTGTATGACCACAGATTACGATTGTTGGAAAGAAGACGAAGAACATGTAACTTTGGAAATGGTACTCGCCAATTTGGGGAAAAATGCGGACACAGCCAAACAGTTACTCGCGGCCATCATTGATTTTATTGGAAAATCTGATGATACATCCATTATTGGAAGTACGAAATTTTCATTGGTCACCTCTCCCGAAAAAAGGAACCCAGAACAGATTGAAAAACTGAAGTATTTGTTTCCTACGTATTTTTAGAATATTGGGAAATTAGATTGTTTGAGAAGCTTGTTCCAAAGTTGGAAATATTTGGAGCAAACTTTTTAATTTTGTAAGTTCAAGCACATACCTTACTTTCTCAGAAGGGGATATGATGCGAATGAAACCTTTGTTTTTTGATAACCTAGAATGGACTCCCAAACAAACACCGAGCCCTGAACTGTCGATATAACTGACTTGGTCAAAAATAAGAAAAAAATAAAGTAAACCTTCTGCAATCAAAGTTTCTAAAGTTTCTTTGATCATTTGTGAATTGTATAAATTCACTTCGCCCGATAGTTCGAATATAACAGAATGCGGTGGAAGAGGGATATGATTTTGTTGGATGGCTTCCATTTTAAAATCACCACTCTCTATTGTATATTCAGACCAATCATCGATCATATAGTGACTTCTTTCACCCCATCAGAAATTTGGAATTTGTAGAAGTTTGTCTGGAGCCCAAACTTTTGTTGATAACTTTTTTTTATTTCAGATGAGGTATTGGAAAAATTTTTGAATTTGTCTAAAACGAGTACACATCCACCAAATCCCCCACCAATCATTCTTGCGCCCGTAACACCTAATTTTTTTAGGTATTCCACTAGATAATCTACTTCTTCGCAAGAAACTTCAAATTCTTGGGACAAAGACCAGTGAGTTTCAAATAATTTATTTCCAACACATGTAAAATCGTTTGTTGTGAGTGCTTTGATAACAACTGATGTTCGGATTTTTTCGGAAAGAACATATTTTGTTCGTTTCATCTCAGTCATATCCAACCCACAGTCTTCCAATTGTTTTTCTGTCAGATCAACAGAGTAGAGTGTTGTAAATTTCGGATGGAATTTCTGAATTTTACTGAGGGAAGACTCACATTCTTGCCTGCGTTTGTTGTAAGCACTGTCTTTCAGATTGTGTTTTACATTGGAATTGATCAGATAAAATTCGTAATCTTCCAAATCGAATTGGTGGTAGTTAAATTCTAGTGAATCTGTGTTAAGCGAAATGCATTTATTTTTTTGACCCATGGCGATGATGAACTGATCCATGATTCCACATTTGGTTCCTACAAAATTGTTTTCCGCATCTTTACCGATGATGGCAATTTTTTGCTTTGGAATTTTCAATTCAAATAATTGTGATAACCCAAATCCAACCGCAACCTCAAAAGCAGCGGATGATGATAAACCAGAACCTTGCGGAATATTACCATCCACAAATAAATCAAAGCCAGGAATTTCGTAGCCTAATTTGTTTATTTCTACAATGACACCGAGAATATAATCCACCCAAGGCGAATTTTCTTGGTTTGTAAAAGGGGTCTTTACTTCAATGAAATCTTTATAGGTTACAGAATAAAAACGATATTGTCCAGATGGATTGACTCGAATGAGAATGTGAACAGAAAAATCGATGGCGGCAGGTAAGACAATCCCGCCTAAGTAGTCCACATGTTCTCCTATGATATTGATACGTGCAGGTGCTTGGAAGTGACGGATGGGTGAGTTTGTTTTTCCAAACAAAGTTTCAAATTGAATCAAATTTTCTTTACTTCTAAACGAATCCACGTCATTTTCCTTTCGATGCCTTAGAGTATTTTAGGATGTGTTGAATGTCGAATCTAAAAATTTCCAATCAATTTGCAAAATCATTTATCAATTCTTCAGAATTTCAGGATGAAGTTACACTTTCAGAAAAGGCTCGCCAAACCTTACTTTCAGGAAATGGAGAAGGAAGTGAATTTTTAGGGTGGTTGGATCTTCCATCAAAAATTACGAAAGATGAATTATTACGAATCCATTCGGCTGCGGAAACCATCCAGTCACATTCGCAATATTTAGTTGTGGTTGGTATTGGTGGTAGTTATTTGGGGGCGAGAGCAGTCATCGAAGCATTAACACCCGAATTTTTAGGATCAGAATCTCCGAAAAAATCAGTTAAAATTCTCTATGCAGGCCATCATCTCGATGCAGACTATCATGTCCGGCTTTTGGCTTTCTTAGAAAACAAAGAATTTTCTGTAAATGTAATTTCAAAATCAGGTACAACAACTGAACCAGCCATCGCCTTTCGTTTGTTACTCTCTCTCCTTGAGCGCAAATATGGCAAAGATAAAATAAGAAATAGAGTTTTTGCCACAACTGATAAATCAAAAGGAGCATTAAAACAATTAGCGAGTGAATATAATTTTCCAACTTTTGAAATCCCTGATGATGTAGGTGGGAGGTATTCTGTATTCACAGCCGTTGGACTTTTGCCGATTGCAGCAGCAGGTTTTTCAATTAGCAAATTATTAGAAGGTGCTACTAAAATGCAAAGCGATCTTCAGGATAAAAACAATACGATCAATAATTTGGCAAATACCTATGCTGCTCATAGAAATTACTTTTATAAAAGAGGCAAAAAAATTGAAATTTTGGTAAGTTACTCTCCTAAACTTCAATACCTTCAAGAATGGTGGAAACAATTGTTTGGTGAAAGTGAAGGAAAAAACAATAAGGGTTTATTTCCTGCCTGTGTTCAGTTTACAACTGATTTGCACTCAATGGGGCAATACATCCAAGAAGGTGAAAGGAGTTTAATTGAGACAATCATTAAAATTGAAACACCAAGACAAGATCTCTATTTGACCGAAAAATCAGATGATAATGATGGTTTAAATTACCTTGCAGGCAAAAAATTATCTGAGGTAAATGAGAATGCAATGAAAGGCACTTGTATCGCGCATATGGAGGGCGGTGTTCCTTTGTTTGAAATTTCCATTTCTGCTTTAAATGAAGAAAATATAGGGAGTTTATTATACTTTTTTGAATTTGTTTGTGGTATTTCTGGTTACTCGTTAGGTGTTAATCCTTTTGACCAACCAGGTGTTGAGGATTATAAAAACAATATGTTTGCCCTTTTGGGTAAAAAAGGTTTTGAAAAACGAAGAGATGAAATTTTGAAACACCTTTAAAAATTGGAATGAATGAAATTTTGGATTTTGGTCTTTTCAGCACCAAATATATCTTTTGTGCTATATGATTCCCAAAGTTCTTTTGTACCTAAATCCAAAACTTCACCTAAAAAAACTTCACCAGTGATTTTACCGCTTATCTCCAATTCTTTAAAGGTATCGCTTAAATCTGCGTATTCGTTTTGGGGTATTTTCTTTAAACACCGAACATCAATGATTGCAAGTCCAATATAATATAAGTCTCCTGATCCGAAACTCACTTTGCCACTACTACTTAAACTTATTTTCGTATAGCTTTGATTTGCTGGTATAGGTTTTAGATATAGATGGATTTTAGAATTTGCTGGTAATTTATTTTTGATTTTAAAATTTTTATTTGGTAAAATGATTGTATCGGGGTTTATGAGGATTAGATTTTCTGATTCTGAATCCATTGGGTATGCGGTGCGAATACCACCTGCTGTTCCAAGAATTTTGTCTTTTTCTTCTGATACAAAAATAGCTTTTCCTTTAAAATTTTTTAAATGATCCCGTATGATTTCTGAAAGATAAAACGTGTTGACCCAAATTTTATCCACACCCCATAGATGGCAAAGATATAATGAATAATCAATCAAACGGATTCCATTTATGGCTAACATTGGTTTGGGGACAGATGCTGTAAGATCTCGCATTCGTTTGCCAAATCCTGCGGCCAAAATAAAAACATTCATAAGTAATTTTTAAATTCTGGTTTGTTGTTTAGTTCATTTCTCAATGAGCGAATAAAGATATAAAGCGAATCGGCAAACATTCCTAGTTGTATGATATCTTCCAATTGGTTTAAACATTTAAGAATAGAGGGTTTGAATTTTTCCTTCTTTTGATCTGTAACCATCCTAAAATATGTACCGAGTGCTTTGAAGGACCTTTGTAAGGTTTGCAGATAAAAAACTTCCATAAATTTTTTAGATTGGTCGATGGATTTACTTTGATAGTATCTTAACATTTGCATTCTAAAGTCACGAGGTAAAGGATAGTATGCATCATATAAAATCGAAGCTAAATCATATTGTGGAACTCCCATCCTTGCATCTTGAAAATCAATCAAACTCATCATCGAATGTTCATTGCGCAATAAATTTCGGCAGTGAAAATCTCTATGGGTAAAAACATTGATCGGATAAACATTTAAATAGGCAACTGTTTCATCTAAAAAAGCAATTGCTTCATTCGAAATAGTAGTTCGTAAATTATATTCTTTGGCGAAAAGTTGAAATTTTTCAATCGTAAGATTAACTTCAAAACCAAGTTTTTCGGTATCAAATTTTCTTTCTTTCACAAAGTTAGGTGGGTCTAAGGTTTGTAATTTTAGAATTAAATCAATGATATTTGGAAATTTTTCCTTATATTCGTCCAGTGAGTAGGTTCCAAAATCTTCCAAACCTTCAAAACTCATGAATATCAAACCAAGTTTTGATTCTACTTCAAAAATTCTTGGAACACGAATGCCTTCGTTGAATAAAAACTCTGATAATTTTATGAAATCTTCATTCACTGTCTGGTCTACACAAAGAACTTCGATTTCACTTTTGGTTTTGATTTGAAAGTACTTTCGCGTAGATGCTTCTTCTTGTAAAGGAACAAGATGGAGATCTTTATTGTATCTTTTTTTTAAGAATTCTGTTTGTTCTAAATTTAAATGATATGTCACTTATTCTTTTACCTTTGGAAAAACAAATTGGAAAGTTGCACCTGCTTTGGGTGATGAAATAATTTTTAAATCAATATCAAAACTCTCTGTGATTTGTTTAACAACAAACATACCCAAACCAGTACCTTTACCAAGCTCCTTTGTTGAAAAATATGGTTCAAATATTTTATCCAAAGTTAATTGTGTCATACCTTCGCCATCGTCCGTTATTTCCAAATAAACCCGGTCGTTCTTTTTGTAGGTTTTGATTTCTATCGTTCCAATATTATTTGTTGCATCAGCAGCATTTAGAAGTATATTAGAAACAAGTAATGCAAACTGATCAGAATTCATTTTTATTTTTAAATCTTCTTCTGTTTCATCCCATTTTATATGGCAATACTTTAATTTTGCAGTTGCTTTAAATACATTTAAAGTGGAATGGATTTCATCGTTTAAATTTAGAATACTTACTTTTTCGGAATTGGTCTTTGTTGATTTGCCGAGCTGTAAAAGGTTAGAAGTAAGTGCTTTTAACTTTTCTGTTTGGTTGAGTGTTACTTTTAATGCACGGTCTTTGATGTTTACGTCTGAATTTTCTTTGGTGGCCATCTCCACAAAACCCGATATTGCAGTGAGTGAATTGTTAATTTCATGACCAATGCTCGCTGCAACAACAGACAAGAATGCTCTTCGTTCCGAATCAATTAGTTGTTCGACCATTTGTTTTTTTCCAGTGACATCACGTATTACACCAGTAAAGTATGTATCGCCATCTAACACATAGGAACATATTGCGATGTCGGCTAAAAAAGTTGTGTTGTTGGATCTTAGAAGTGTAACATCCGATAATTGGTAAGCATTATTTGAATTTTTATTGCTCATTACAACGCCTACTTGATTCATATACTTTTGCATTTTATTTTCAGAAAATAAAATGTCTACGGGCTGTCCAATGAGATCGATCGGAGATTTGTATAGGAACATACTGAAACTTGCTTGGTTTGCGGATACTATAGTTAGTTTAGAATCAATTGTAATGACAGCATCAGAAGTGGCATTTAGAATAGCAGCATTTTGGCGGTTTAAATCTAAATTTTGAGAACGGAGCGCTTTTTCCATCTTCTCTGATAATAACATTTTTTCTAGTTCAGAATCTTTTTGGAACTTTGTTTCAAGAGCCCGACTAACAACTGACAAAAGTTGAGATCTATCAACAGGTTTTGAAATGTATTCAAATGCCTTATAACGAATTGCCGATTCAGCAGAAGATAAATTTGGGTTTCCTGTGATGAGGATAACAGGTAGATTTAGGTTATTTTCAGAAACATAACGAATAAAATCTATACCAGACATTCCACTCATTACAACATCAGAAATCACTACGGAGTAAGAAATGCCAGAATTGATTTTTTCTATGGCATCTGGTACAGATTCGGCTAAATCTATTTGGTAACCTTCCCTTGAAAGTACACGTTTGAGAGCAATCCGTATGTCTTCTTCATCATCAATAATTAAAATTTTAGCCATTCTCTTCCGTTTGGGCTGGTAAATACATTTCTATTTTTGTACCAACGCCTAATTTTGATTTGATATAAATTTCTCCACCGTGATCATTGATGATTTTTTTGGAAATGGAAAGACCAAGCCCGGTTCCTTGTTTTGTCCGTCTTGTTGTGAAGAGTGGTAGAAAAACTTTTTCAAGAGTTTCTTCATCCATTCCTGGTCCATTGTCTTCCACTGAAAACACGATCCAATCTTTTCGTTGTTTGCTTTTTAAATCAATCCCCAATTCGATTTTTGGATTTTCTCTTTTTGTTTCCATTTCGGAAATAGCGTTGATAGAATTCACTACACAATTGATCAAAACTTGTTCAATCTCTTGCCAACGTACGAATAATCCTGGCAAATTCGGACCAGCATGCCTCGTAAATTGGATACTATTTTTCTTGCAGCTTACCTCTACGAGTTCACTAGCACGTACGAGGATATAATATGGCGAAACAAAATCTCTATTTGGGCTTTCTACCCTGCCTAAATCAAGGAGAGCTCTTACTAAATCACGTATTCGTAAATTAGCAGATTCAATTTTTTTAAGGATGTTTTGCCTTTCTTTTGGGTCTGATTCGTCAACAGTGATTAAATCCTCTAAATACAAAAGAGCACTTTGTAATGGATTGTTGATTTCATGTGCCAAACCCGTTGCGATCTCACCCAAACTGGCAAATTTCATCGATTGTATGAGTTGCATATCTAACTTCTTCGTTTCTGTAATATCTGAAAAAACCATCATAGTTTTTTGTTCATTTGGATCTCTTCGACGAATGGGGATAAATTTAATTTCAAAATATCGTAGTTCATCTAAAATCGTATATTCGAATTCAACAGATTGATTTGTGACAGTATCGATTACATCTTGCAATACAAGTAAAAATTTATTTTTTAGATTTTCATCCAAAAAAGAGAATATGTTTTCTCCCGATTCTAGCGCTAAAAATTGAAATAATGTAAACTTAAAAATAGGAGCAACGTCCAAAATATATCCGTCTCTATTGACAATGACGATGCCATTGTTCATACTCGCAAAAAAAGTTCTGAGTTTTTCTTCTGAATGAATTTGGTTGGTATGTGAAATTGGCCATTCTATGAGGATACAAACCACACTGGGATAATCTTCAAATAATTCTGTTAAAGGTTTGATGGAAATTGTTACTGGGATTTTTTTTTGAGAACGATTAAAAACAAACCATTTATGAAATTTTTCAAGTGAGTTTGGTTTTTGAATTTTTTCTAACAAAATATTTGGATCGATGAATAGATCTTCCAAACATTTTATTTCTGAAGGTTCGTAATCTAAATGATTGTAAACAGAATCATTATTGTACAGAATCTGCTTTGAATTAGTATCGACGAAAACAATGCCGTCCCGTGAATGGGAAAGAAGGTCGAAGATGATCTGAATTTTTGAATCGGGCATTATGATAGATTTTTTTTACCGAAGCTTATATCGAAATTACCAATACCAGAGACGTAAATCAATGAAAAATATGGGAGGAATTCCCTCTTTCGTCGATATGGGTGGTTATAAAATTTTTTATTGGAAATTTGGCAATTCTAATAAAAATCCTGTGGTTCTTTTGCACGGACTCTTAGATGAAAGTTTTGGGTATCGACGTGTCATAAAAGAATTGTTAAATGATA
Source organism: Leptospira sp. 96542 (assembly GCA_029310945.1). Taxonomy (GTDB): domain Bacteria; phylum Spirochaetota; class Leptospiria; order Leptospirales; family Leptospiraceae; genus Leptospira_A. The sequence continues at coordinate 42,896 of JARJFC010000027.1, read as the reverse complement.
ATATAAATTTGTATGTTTTTGACCTACCAGGGTATGGAAAGAGCCAATTACCTTTTGTTAAATATTTATACCAGCTTGATGTTTGGGCAGATATGTTTAGCGAATGTTTTGAAATCCTAGGTCTACAGAAAATTTTACTCGTGGGTCATTCGATGGGTGGGCTCACTTCACAACATATTGTTTTAAAAGATATAACCAAACGAATTTCGAAACTTATGTTACTTGCACCAGGTGGAATCCCGCATCCAGAACGGGAAAAAATGAGAGAAATTCTATTTCCTAAAACAGAAAAACAAATTTTCCAATTGTTACGCTTTTTGTATGGTGAGGAAACTCCCGAGCCAAATTATTTTTTACGTAAAACCTTGGTTTTGGCCTGGAATGACAAACCAAATCAATATTTGCAGGAAAATACACTTCGTCGTGAAACCGAAATCTTTTTTGGAGATAAAATCCGATCTATAAAAATACCAACAAGAATTTTGGCTGGAGATATGGATGAAATCACACCGCCATTTATGATGAGGAAGATGAAATCTTATATTCGAAATTCAAAATTGATTTGGATACCAAATGTTCGTCATGCGATCCATTTGGAGAAACCGGAAATTGTCGCTCAGAATATCAGAATATTTTATAATTCTTAATTAAGAAATAAATTTCAGACACGGTTTTGTTGGATTTTGGAATATTTATGTCATATAAATAAATTTCAAATTAAAGTTAGAGTTTGTTCGAAAACCCATTTCTTTTCTGACTTAAGTTTTATTTTTACTTTTTCACAAACGCACCTGGTTAAAATGGAGTATATATGACCAAAAAGAACATCCTCATAGTTGAGGATGAACCCTTCCTAGGCCTCAACATTAAGCAGAAAATCGAATCATTCGGTTTTCATGTGATTGCTGTTGTGCCTTCTGGGGATGAGGCGTTCCAAATTGTATCTGAAAAGGTTCCGGATCTAATCCTTATGGACATTAATTTGGAAGGTTCTTTGGATGGGATGGAAACCGCAGAATCCTTGCGGAATCAGTTTTCAGTTCCTGTTCTTTTTTTAACTGGATTTTTAGACGAACAAGCAAAATCTCGAATTGATTTAGATCCTTCTTATGGCTATTTAATCAAACCATTTACCACAGAACAACTACGTGCGGCAGTCACTGGTTTCACCAACTAACAGTCTCTTTTCCAATACAATAAAAATTCTCTATTTCCTGTAGTTCCTTGGATAGGAGATTCTTTTAAACCCAAACGTTTGAGTTTAGGGTCGATCTTCCGTAAATTTCGCCAAACAGAAATTAGGCAATGATAAATATCCTTTTTAGATTTTACCACACCCTTTTCTAACTTCGATGGGTGGAGTTCAAATTGTGGTTTAATTAGAGATATTCCAGAAAAACTGATTTTGTGACCTGGCGATTCAAATAAGTTTTGTAAATGAGAAAAAACGGCAAGTAAGGATATAAAACTCAAGTCCATTGAAATAAAAATTTCATTATCTTCTGTTTTTAAATCTTCCCATTTGAGGTCTTTTACATGCTTTCGATCCAAAACAATCACATTCGGATGGTTCGCAATTTTTTGAGCCAGTAGCCCATACCCGACATCGACAGCAAACACTTGTTTAGCGTGCTTTTCTAATAGTACTTGGGTAAAACCTCCAGTCGATGATCCCAAATCAATGCATGTTTTGTCTCCCACATCCAAGGTATTAAAAAATTGGAAAGCACCCAGTAGTTTGTAGGCTCCTCGGGATACATAGGTTTTGATTTTATCTCTAATGCGAATTTTATCCGAGCTATGAACAAGCGTTCCCACTTTGGTAACGGGAGTTTCATTGACCAATACGGAACCAGATAAAATCAATGATCTTACGATTTTGGGATCTGATTCCAGTCCCAGTCGTAATACCATTTCATCCAGTCTAATTTTTTCTTTCGGCAATGTACTTTGGTAGTCCTATGAAGAATAATTGGTCTTCGAGCGCAAGTTCGTTGGCGATGGAAACGGCATTGGACACGGTTTGATCTCGGAGTAATTTTGCCTTATCCAACCCATACAAACTGGGATAGGTTAGTTTACCGGATTTTGCATCCTTACCAGGAGTTTTGCCAAGGTTTGATTTGTTTCCTTCCACATCCAAAATATCATCAGTAATTTGGAAGAGTAGCCCTATTTCTTTCGCATAACTTTCAATTGTGGATTCTCTTTCTTTGTAATCAGCACGTAAGCGGTTGCCAAGCAAAAAGGAAGCTTCAATCAGCGCTCCTGTTTTTTTTGTATGGATGGATGAGAGGATTTTTTCATTTTCTGCTGGATCATCACTTGGTTTTGGATTTTTTTCGGCTTCGATGTCTTCCATTTGCCCAAGGATCATGCCTTGGAACCCAGCTCCTTTGTGCAAAATTTGGATACAATCAGAAACTAAATTTGTATCATTTTTTGGTAATAACGACAATAGATAAAAACCCAAAGAATTGAGAGCATCGCCCGCTAGTATTGCAGTTGTTTCATCAAATTGGATATGGTTTGTCGGTTTACCACGCCGCGTATCATCATTGTCCATTGCTGGTAAATCATCATGAATGAGTGAGTATGTGTGTATACATTCCAATGCAAAAGAAATATTTAAGACGGGTAAATGTTCGTTTGAAAATGTATGGGGTAGAGAGGAGGAGGAAAAATAACTATTGATTGCAAAAATAGGGCGAATACGTTTTCCACCTGCATTTAAGCTATATACACAGGCATCTGTTATGCGAGTGCGAGGTAAAAATACTTGGGTTAGCGTAAACTCAAAGTAAGAAGAAAAAAGTTGTTTGGATTTTTGGAGGAGAGTTTCGAAGGAGTCAGACAATTTTGAACCTGGTCGATTCGGAAACCGAACCGACCTTTTCCCTCTTAGTTGAGTTCATACCCTTTGAAGAAAAACGCAATTTCTTGGGATGCGTTCTCTACAGAGTCAGAACCGTGAACGGCATTGGCTTCTTTACTTTCAGCAAAGAGTGCACGGATGGTGCCCGCCGCCGCTTCTTTTGGATCGGTAGCTCCGATTACATCCCTCCAATGAAGGACTGCATTTTCGCGTTCTAAAGCGCAAGCAACGATGGGACCGGAAGCCATATAATTGCAAAGGTCATTATAAAACGGACGAGCCGCATGTACTTTATAAAATTGTTTGGCATCCTCGAGGCTAAGTTTTAAAAATTTCATTCCAAGGATTTTGAAACCTTCCTTCTCGATTCTTTGAAGGATGTCGCCGATGTGTTTGTTTTTGACGGCATCGGGCTTAAGCATGATAAAAGTTCTTTCCATATCACCAGTAAGCTCGGTAAACCCAAAAAAGCAATCGAATCTTTATGTGTTTAAAAAGCGTACCAAAAGAAACGAAGCTGGCAAGTGATCCAATCTTTCAAAACCCATTTCTTCCCAAAGGGTAAGGTCAATGAGAACAAGTGAGAATGGACTGATCTTTGAGAGCGAGATTGGATAGGGGTTTAAATCTGTTTCTGGTTGTATCAGATCTGCTGCCAAAAGTTTGGATGATTTCATTCCTTTGAGTGTTGTTAGTTTTGTCGAAAATTCCAGGATAGGATCGGATTCTGTTTTGTAAACGATGCCAATCCTGTCGATGGACTCCAGACCATTGTCTATGAGAACCCCTACAGTGGCGGGTGTATAATTTAAGATCCCTTTGATTTTGCCACCAGTGTAACTGCGAGAAAATAGCGGTTTTGCGGCACCAATCAATAATAAATTGCTATGTTTGAGTTTTGCAAAATTTACGATTTCGTAAGTGACGTTGTCTGTGATCCGATACTCAGTATTGACAGGAACACCCACCTCTGCTCCTGTTTGGCGAATGGCTTCAAAACTAGCTTCGCGGTAACGGGTGACTTCTTCGCTAGAAAAGGAATCGTTGGGCGAAATATGGAGAGCAGTGATTTCCAAATTTTTTCTTTGGTTTCCAGACAAAGAGTAGGCAAACCGAACCAAACTTTTGCCCATTTTTTCTTGGGCAAAGGCAACCAAAACACGCAATTTTTTATCTGTTGGTTTGTCTTGGGGAAGTTTGAGTTGTTTGTAAGAAAAATACCTTTGGATTCCATTCAGAAGAGGGCCTGTCGATAACGTTGTGGCAAGCGCCATCAATACAAATACGGCAAAAATTTCAGGGCTTAAAATTCCCAAATCATAACCAATGTTTAGAACCACGAGTTCCATAAGCCCCCGGGTGTTCATCAGGGCGCCGATAGAAAGGGAATCTTCCCAATTGGACCCAGAGATCCTTGCGGCCAGTGCACTCCCAAAAAATTTTCCAATGACCGCAACTGCTATCACCAAACCAAAAACAGTCCAAAGGGCAGGATCGTTCAGTAGGTTCACTTGGGTTCGTAAACCAGTGATCACAAAAAATATTGGTAAAAATAGAATGACAGCTAGGTCTTCAATTTTTTCCGAAATCAGTTTTTTGAGATTTCCATCACTCGGCATCACAACTCCTGCGAGGAAAGCTCCAAATAAGGCATGAATCCCAATGACTTCGGTTGTGAGGGAGGATAAAAACACAATCATCAAAACAAGAGCAACGGCTGTCCTTGTTAAGTTTTCTCTCGAGATGTAAATGGAACCCAATCTTTTTAAAAAGGGAGCCACAACATACACCATTACCAAAATATAAGACAATGAAAGTCCGATTGTAAATATGGCAGTGTTTAGGTCACCCGCTTTGGAAATGGTTACTATGATGGCGAGTAAAATCCAAGCGGTCACATCATCCGCTGCTGCACAAGTGAGAACCATGGCACCAAGCGGTGTACGCGTGAGGTTTCTTTCTTGTAAAATGCGAGCGAGTACAGGGAAGGCAGTGATACTCATCGCAATTCCCATAAAGAGAGAAAACGATAGAAAATTTACAGTTTTTGGTGCATAATCAACATAAAAGAAATATGCGAGAGTCATTCCCAAAAAGAAAGGAAGTACGATACTCGCATGACTGATGATAATCGCTGAGTGGGCTTTGTTTTTTAAAACCGATAAATCAAGTTCCATACCGATGATGAACATAAAGAGCACAAGGCCAATTTGGCTGAGAGTGGCAAGTGTGGGCAAACTGTGCGGTGGAAACAAAAACCCCATGGTCTCTGGAAAATAATTTCCAAGAAGCGAGGGTCCAAGTAATATACCCGCAACAATTTCTCCCATAACAGCTGGTTGTTTGAATTTACGAGTGAATACATAACCCATAAACCTCGCAAACCCACAAACGATGATGATCTGAAGGAAAAGTAAAGCTAACGGATGTTTGATTTTTTCTAAAAAATTTCCCGTCTCCAACCCATCAGAAACTGGCGCTATAATTTCTTTAGAAATTTCGAGTAAAGAACCTAATTGGAGTAGGTAATATGCCAAAGCCCCAAAGATAAGTATGGTGGAACCGTAAAAAAGGGAAGATCTTGTTTTCATAAAATGGAGAACCCACCCTTATATAGAAAATTTACGCACCAAAGCTTCACCGACTACATCAGGAACTTGATTGGAAACAGCTCTACCGTGCCTTGCCACTTCTTTCACAATGGTAGAAGAGACGAAAGAATATTCATTGTCCGCCATTAAAAAATAGGTTTCGATCTCCGGTGCCAATTTTTTATTCATGAGCGAAATTGCATATTCGTAATCAAAGTCAGTCACAGCCCTTAGACCACGTAAGATCACCCGCGAGTTTTTTTCTTTGCAGTAATCAACGGTTAATCCTTCAAAGCTATCGATTTTGATTTTATCCCAACCGTGAAAAACCTTACCTATCATTTCCACTCGTTCTTCTGGCGAAAAAAGGGATGTTTTTTTAGAATTGATGGCAACTGCTATGATGATTTCTTCAAAAAGCGGGTGGGCTCGCCGTATAATGTCGAGGTGTCCGTTTGTGAACGGATCAAATGAACCAGGGTATACGGCGATATTTTTCATATTACGAATTTACCCTTGCCCATTCTTTCATTGGCAGGCCATACAAATTGATAAAACCTTCTGCATCGTATTGGTTGTACAACTCTTCTTTTTCGAAAGTGGATAGGCCTGCATTGTAAAGTGATTTGTTGGATTTTCGCCCCACCACTGTACAATTGCCTTTGTATAATTTTATACGCACTGTTCCATTAACGGAACCTTGAGTGTAATCCATATAAGTTCGCAAAGCATTCATTTGGTTGGAATACCATTGTCCATTGTAGATGTAACGAGCAAATTCAAGTGATAATTCGTCTTTTTTGTGTTGGGTGTCTCTGTCGATAGTGATGGATTCGAGGTCTCTGTGGGCAATGTGTAGAATGGTTCCACCAGGAGTTTCATATACCCCACGCGATTTGATTCCAACCAATCGATTTTCCACAATATCAACACGACCAACGCCGTTTTTACCACCCACATCATTCAAATAATCCATCACTTCCAATGGGTTCATTTTTTTATCGTCGATGGAAACACAGTCCCCTTTTTCAAAACCGAGTTCGAGGTAGGTAGGTTTGTCAGGTGCTTTTTCGGGAGAAACAGTGAGTACAAACATATCCTCTTTTGGTTCATTGTAAGGATCTTCTAAAATCCCACCTTCGAAGGAAAGGTGCATTAAATTTCGATCCATCGAATAAGGTTTAGCAGCTGTTACGGGAACGGGGATTCCTTTTTGTTTTGCATATTCAATCAAATCCGCGCGGCCACCAAAATTCCAAGTCCGCCATGGAGCGATGATTTGTAAATTGGGGGATAAGGCTTTGAATGTGAGTTCAAATCGTACTTGGTCGTTTCCTTTTCCTGTGGCTCCATGAGAAAAGGCGTCGGCATTTTCTTTTTTGGCAACTTCCACCATTGCTTTGGCAATGAGGGGACGAGCAAGGGAAGTGCCGAGTAAGTATCGCATTTCATAAATGGCGTTGCCACGTATCGCAGGGAAGATAAAGTCGCGGGCAAACTCCAATCGTAGGTCTTGGATATAAACTTTGGAAGCTCCTGTTTTGATTCCTTTTTCTTCCAAACCTGTGAGTTCTTCTTTTTGACCCACATCAGCACAAAAAGCGACCACTTCACACCCATAAGTATCTTTCAGCCAGGCAAGGATGACGGAAGTGTCGAGTCCACCGGAGTATGCGAGAACGATTTTTTTCGGAGCTTGTTTCTCTTTCATAGAATAAGGTCAAAATAAAAGAAAAAACCTGGAACACAATAAAATATTGTCTCTAAGAAGCGCAGGTTTATGGTTTGATGGATGCGGTTCGTACTTATATTTTCTATTTCTATTTTTTCTTTCCAATGCCAAAAACAAAGTTTGGGTTGGGAGGAAGTACTAAAATCTCTCCCCAAAACAAAAATAAAAATCCAAAAAGAAGGCCAGATCAAACGCGGTTCTGTGATTGGGATCGAACCTTATCTCACCCAATTCCACTATAGTTCCGAAGAATCCTTTTATTCGGTATTAAATACCTATCTCGATTTGGCAAAGGAAGAAGGGCTCATCGCCATTGATCGAACCATCATCGTATTTCCTGAATACATCGGTACTTGGCTCATTGTCACTGGGGATGATAAAACCATTTTTGCAGAATCAAAAATGGAATTGGCGATGGAAATGCTCGTCAAAAAAAATTTTGGTTCGTTTCTATGGACGTATTTGTTTTCCAAAAATTATGCCGAAGACCATTTAAAAGAATCTGTCTTTCGGATGAAGGCATGGCAAATGTCGTCTCGTTATCAGTCCGTATTTTCTCGTTTGGCGAGAGAATATCGTGTAGCGATTGTTGCGGGATCCATCGTACTTCCTTCCCCCCGGGTTGTAGAAGGTAAAATTACCCCTGGAGATGGACCATTGGAAAACGTAAGTTTTTATTTTCATTCGAATGGTAGAGTGGATGAACAAATCGTAAAAAAAATATTTCCTATCTTGGACGAACAAAGTTTTATTTCAGAAGGAAAAATCGAGACGAACCTTCCCATCAAAACTCCACTTGGAAAACTTTCCACATTTATTTGCGCTGATTCTTGGTTTCCAAATCTGTATCAATCCCTAGACACGGAAGATGTTGAAATTTTAACCATTCCTTCTTTGGTTGCCCCCAGTTCTTCTTGGAATGATAAATGGAATGGTTACAACGGTTATGCGAATCCACAAGATGTGAACCCAAAAGACATCGGTGCCATTACAAAAAAACAAGCTTGGAAAAAATATGCCATGCCTGGTCGAATTACAAAAACCAAAGTGAAATTGGCAGTGAATGTTTTTTTTCGGGGTAAACTTTGGGATTTGGAAGCAAATGGTGAATCTTTTTTATACTACCAAAAAAAAATCATTCCTCCCACTGCTGGTGGAGATGATTTAACAGGGAGGATCTATGCCCTCTTTCTCTAGGAATTTTTTTTAGGTTTGATTCTATTTTGTGCTGGGGTTCGAAAACAGTTGTGAATCCTCCCGAAAAATGGAGCGAATCAAGGATCTATTATAAATCGCAAATGAAATCATTGAAACAGAGATGTGGTTGTAATTGGGTCGGGTTGTGGGGGAGCCACAATGGCTTATGAACTAGCCAAAAAAGGAGTTCGAGTTTACGCACTACTTATAAAACAATTCATTTTAAATCCAAACCTGTGTGTGTTGCGGGTTTTATCGTTCAGGATTTACATCAGGTTTTCGCCTAAAGATAGCCACTGTCTCCAAATGTTCGGTTTTAGGGAACATGTCTACTGGTTGGAGCGAATTTAAAAAATAATTTTTGGTTAAAATGTTGGCATCGATCGCAAGGGTTTTTGGGTCACAAGAAACATAGACAATTTTTTCCACGTTACTATCGGCAATGATTCCACTCACTTCTTCACCGAGACCAGTTCGGGGTGGGTCGAGGACAAGTGTATTATAACCCCGCATGATGAGAGATGGTAGAACCTCTGAAACACGTCCTTTACGAAACCGTACATTATGTACTTTATTGAATTTACTTGATTCTAGCGCTGTTTTGTGAGAATTGGGATTTTCTTCTATACCCACCACTTCCTTCGCTTGGCCAGAAATCCAAAAAGAAATAGTTCCAATTCCAGAGTAGGCATCGATCACTTTTGCACCTGGTTCGATTTCGTCTAAAATCAAATTGTACAAACTCGGAGTTTGGAAGGGGTTCACTTGTAAAAATGTTGAGAGCCCCACTCTAAATTTATGTTTTCCAAAATGTTCATGAATGTAAGGTCTGCCCCATAACAGGTGCTCCTCTCTCCCCAAAGCCATTGTTGTGTGTTTGGTGTTGATATTGTGAACAATGCCTACGAGTTTTCCAAATTTTCCAGATTTGCCGATTCGGTTTTGGATGGCAGTGTGCAAACGTTTGGAGCTGTCTTTGGAGTGCGGTAGATCTTCTTTTGCTGTCACAATGCCAATTAAAATTTCACCTGTGGAAGAAGATTTACGTGCCACAAGGTATTTTAAAAGCCCGCGCCTGGATTTTTCATTATAAGGGAGTAAACCTTCCCGCCTAGCCCATTGTTTGACGGCAATTGCAACCTCTGTGAGCCCTGGGTCTTGGATTTGACATTCGGTTTGGTCAAAAACAAAACTCGACTCTTTATTGAAGAGCCCTAAATTGAGGATGGTTTTATTTCCAATGTTTCTCCTGCCAAAAGGAAGTTGGATTTTATGGCGGTAGTAGGTAGGCGAAGTGCTTGAAACGATCGGACGGTAATCGATATGGCGGAAACTTTTGAATTGGTCCTTTAAAAACTGTTCTTTTTTTCGGAGTTCTTTTGTGTAATCCAGATCCAAAAAATGACAGCCGCCACAGATTGTGAAATGGGTACAGATCTTTTCGTTCGAGAGGTTTGTCATTCTTTGCCCACTATATCTGAAATGGATTGGATTCCGTCTTGTTTTAATTTTTTGTCCAAATAGGAACAGATTTGTGCTGGCAAATAAGGACCTTCGTAAATATAAGCAGTATAAATTTGAATCAAATTGGCACCTGCTTTCATCATTTGGTAGGCACGTTCTCCACTGTTGATTCCGCCAACTCCTATGATGGGGATGCGACCCTTCAAAGTTTTATAGGCAATTCTTACAAACTCCAAAGATTTTTCGAACAGCGGTTCTCCCGAAAGTCCTCCTTCTGGGGGATTTTCTTCACCAAGAATTTGTTTGTCGAGAGTTGTGTTTGTGAGGATGACCCCTCTGATTCCGTATTCCAAACACACTTCTAAGTTTTGAATTAGATCTTCTTTGGCTAAATCGGGAGCAAATTTTAAATAGAGAGGAATGGGAAACTTGTTATCAAATTCTTTCAATACCCCAGACAATAAGGAAACCAAACTTTCTTTGGTTTGCAGAGAACGTAATCCTGGGGTGTTGGGGGAGCTTATATTAATGACCACATAATCAGCATAAGGGGAAAGTTTTTTTAATGTATAGATATAATCTTCCGTTGCATTTTCAATGGGAGTGATTTTTGACTTACCTGCATTGATACCCCGGACACCATTTTTTTTTTGTTTGGATAGAGTTTGTTCTGCCACATCGGCACCTGGGTTATTAAAACCCATTCGATTGACGAGAGTTTGTAATTTTGGATAACGAAAGAGGCGTGGTTTTTCATTTCCCGTTTGCGCTTTTGCTGTGATGGTTCCCACTTCGATGAAACCAAAACCCATATGGATCATTGTGGGAAAAAGTTCAGCAGTTTTGTCGAAACCTGCGGCAAGTCCTAGCGGATTTGGAAAATGGATGCCTTGGATGGTTTGTTCCAATTGTTTGGATTTGTATTCAAAAAGATGAGAAAGTGTTTTATGGAAAAAGGGAAGTTTTTGAGAAAGACCCAGAAAAAAACCCACTAAGTGGTGCGCAGATTCAGGATCAAGATGGAAAAGTATAGGTTTAATCAGGGAATGGTAAAACAATTTGGATTCCTTTCGTTTATCCTTTTTTCTTTGCAAAATCTTACAATTTCTTTCCGAATTTTCGAGTCTACAATACCCTTCTAAACAGAGAAGTATCTAAATGTCTGAACATCCTGAAAACCCCCGCATTTGGCAAAAACCTTCCGGGTTTTCAAGCTCTGAAATCCTACGCGAATTAGAAAGTATACTTAAATCTAATCCGGATTTTTGGCTCAAAATCCGAAGTGATGGGATTATCGTAGATTACAAAGCCTCTAGATACATCAATTTAGGTGGAGATCAACAGAATCTCATCGGCAAACATATAAGCAGTGGATTGCCAGAATACTTAAGATCCATTACCCAAGAAGCTTTGGATTATTTATCTTCTCGCAAGAACCAAGTGTTTTGGAAAGAATATTCATATGGATCAGAAAGTGACACCCGTTATGTGGAAGTTCGTTATGTAGTTTTGTATGACGGGTATATCATGTCAACTCACCGTGATATCACTGAACGTAAACGATTGGAAGCAGCTTTTTTAGAAAGTGAATCTCGATTTTTGTCTATGGCACAAAATGCTGCCGATTCCATCATCATTACCAATGAAGAAGGAGCCGTTCAGTTTTTTAACAAAGCAGCGGAAAATTCATTTGGATATACCCAAGAAGAAGTGATTGGTCAAAATGTAAATATTCTAATCCCAACTGGTCATAAAGAAAAACACAATTTATATCTAGCAAATTATCTTAGAACGGGGATTCAAAACATTCTAGGTGGAGGAAGGGAACTTGTCGCTGAACGAAAATCAGGTGAAACATTTCCTTGCGAGTTGAGCCTTGCAGAATTCAAAACTAAGTCTGGTAAAATGTTTACTGGCATCATCAGAGACATCAGCGAACGCAAACTTGAAGAAGAAGAATTGTACCAATATCGTAATCATTTGGAGGATTTGGTCGAAAAACAAACCTTAGACCTGAAAATGGCAAAAAATATTGCGGAAGAAGCTTCTTATATGAAATCGCTATTTTTGGCAAATATTTCTCATGAATTAAAAACTCCCATCCATGCCATTCTGAGTTATGCCGAGTTAGGTGAAGAAAAATCTGAAACGGCAAACCCTGAAAAAATCAAAGAATATTTTCAAATTATCGATGCTTCAGGCAAAAGATTATTGTCGCTTCTCGAAAATCTATTGGACATCGCCAAACTGGAATCTGGAAAAATGAAGTATCTGTACGAAAAAAATTGTTTGAAAGAGACAACAAAATTCGTAGTTAATGAGATGCGAGCCATTTTGGAAAAACGTGGGATCCAAGTGATCATTTTGGATGACCATAACAGATGGGAATCTGAATTTGATTACGAACGAATCCAACAGGTGATCCGCAATATACTTTCCAACGCCTTAAAATTCATTCCAAATGAAACCAATATCGAAATCAGGATGATTGAACGAGAGTTTATCCCTAGAAAATCCAAAAAGTACATCCCTGGTATCGGTTTACAGATCAGAGATTTTGGATCGGGAATTCCCTTAGAAGATCTCGATAAAATTTTTGAAAAATTCATCCAATCCAAACAAGTGAAAGCTGGCACAAAAGGTACTGGACTTGGTCTGTCTATTTCGAGAGAAATAGTCAATGACCACAGTGGTTTGTTATACGCTGAGAATCATGAAGAGAAAGGTGCGATTTTTACTATGTTAATCCCTAAATCGAGAGATAGTTTGTTATGATGAATCTACTGGCAGTGGATGATGAAATGATCAATTTGATGATCATTGAAGAGTCGTTATCTGATAAAGGATTTAATATATTCAAAGCAAAAGATGGGGAAGAGGCGTACGAAATTTTGTCCAAAGGCAATGTATTTTTTCATGCTATCATTTTGGATCGTTTGATGCCAAGGATGGATGGAATTGATTTGCTCAAAAAAATCAAAAAGTCCGAAAAACTCAAAGACATACCTGTTATTTTCCAGACGGCAATGAGTTCTGTTTCCGACATGACGGAAGGTTTGGATGCAGGTGCATTTTATTATCTTACGAAACCATATTCACGTGCGCTACTCATACGTATCGTTCAAACAGCCGTTGAACATTTTATTAAACTCCTTCGTGCTAAAGAAGATTTGCACAAAGGAATGGGTGCTTTACGCCATTTGGTTCGGGGAGAATTTCAGATCAAAACCATTCGGGAATCGCATGAACTGGCACCCATCCTTGCCAATGCTTGTCCTGACCCAGAAAGAGTTTTAACAGGCATTATGGAAATTTTGAATAATGCGATCGAACATGGAAATTTAGGAATTTCTTACCAAGAGAAAACTGACTTACATGATAACGACAAACTGATGGAAGAAATCATGCGGAGACTAGAGAATCCAGATTTTAAAGAAAAATTTGTTTCTGTCAATTTTGATAAACAAGAAGACCATATTGAAATTCGTATCAGTGATCAAGGCAAAGGATTCGATTGGAAACGATATTTATCAGTCCAGGCTATGACAAAAAATGCATTCAAAACCCACGGGCGAGGGATTTTTATGGCTAAAAAATTATCATTTGATGATTTAACATACATCGACGAAGGAAGAACTGCGGTTATACGAATTGATTTAGGCAAGAAACGAAGTGAATTATTGACTGATTTTCAAGAATAGATTGAAATTTAAAATTCAAGCGGAGAAGGATTGTATTTTGGAAATACGATTTTTACCTTTGTGCCAAACTCAGCCTCCACTACCATTTTTCCCCTAAGTTGGTTAACTAAATTTTTTACAAGGACAAGACCCATACCTTTGTTTTCTTTCTCCTTTTCGCAAACATTATAACCTTGACCATCGTCATTTACGATGAATGTAAATTCTGTTTCTGAACTGTAAATAGAGACAATTATCTGCCCAGCTCCATTTTTTTGGAAGGCATGTCTCAGTGCATTGGAAACAAGTTCATTTAGTATCAAACTCATGGGCATGGCTCGGTCTAAATCCAATTCGACATTGTCTTCTATGTTTTCGATTAGTTGTATAGACGTTTGATTTTTTAGATAGTTCGCTTTTAAATTTGTTAAAATGGATTTAAAAATTTTATTAATGTCAACCTGCATTAGATTAGGTGCTGCATAAATGATTTTGTGAACGGTTGCAATTGTTTGTATTCTATTTTGAACTAGTTGTACAAAATCGATGACTCTCTCGTCATCTTCGTGGAAAATTTGCATTGTTAGAAGCCCAGATACGATTTGTAGATTATTATTAACCCTATGGTGGATTTCATTCAAAAGTTTGGATTTTAGAATTAAATCCATTTTGATTTGGTGTTCGTGTTCCAAACGTTTTTTTTGTTCTTTTCGTAAAGAGAGAACATACAAAAAAATAAGGAAAAACATAGCATATAAGTCTCGGAAAAAACCTTCATAATCGTCGAAATAATCGATAGAAAAACCATGTTCTAAAATATTGGAAATGCACACAAAACAAGGGATAGATGCCAACATAAACAAAAAAATACCTTCTGCTCGGTAAACTTTTTTTAGAATCATTGATTTGAATATGATGATGGCTGAAGTTAAGTATAAGAAAAAGGTTACAACATTTATCGTTGCAATGAGATTCATATTATTTTATAGATTCCCAAATTTCTTTTTTTAAACTAACTAAGAGTAAAACTCCAGATATTAAATAAAAACCGTGTTCTAAATAATTGAATAGGTCAGGGAAAATAAAACCTTCGAGTACTGTGAAAATATTACTAAGCCAGATACAAACAAAACCTAGAATCAGATAAAAAAACTTTGGTACAATTCCTGAATTGAGTAGGATTAGGGTAACGCCCAACCCAACTGTATCAAAAATTAAATTCATAACTTCGCTAAGCTGGTACAAAAGAACCTCCTCTCTCTGATGGATTTAAAAATCTGTGCATGGGCATTATAATTTACCTTATCTTTATTTTTAGTAAATATGATTTTCTATTTGGTAACCAAACTTCGGTAAAATTTTGCCGGAAAGTTCTTACTAAACTTTGTTTGGAACTTTATTTCTCTTGCGTCTTATGAAAAAAATTATCTTTTCGTGTTGTAGGAGATTTCATGTCAGAACATTCTATCCAGAGTCTTTGGAAACAGGGAAAAATAATCATCAACCGAATTCGGTTTGGTCTTGTCCTTTTGTTTACGGTGTCTTTAGCGGGTGCCAAAGATTCTTTTCAACCCAAAATGTTTCTGATCCATGCGGTTGGAACCGCCGTCATGGGTTTGTATTGTCTCATTGCTTATGTTTGGGAAAAAAACCGAAATCCTCCTACATGGTTTCATAAACTCCTCATTTTATTCGATACTTTAGTGCTTTCGGGTACCATCATTTTTGATTGTACACTGAGTACAGCAGAAGCAGATTCTGCGCTTGCCAATATGGTGGTTTATTTTATATATTTTTTCATCATCATCTATTCTGGGTTTTTGGGGGATCGAAAGTTTGTTTTACTCAATGCAAGTTTGGGATCCATTTTATCCATTGCAGCTGTTTACATTGCAGTGACAGTGGGTGGAGTGATTTTGAGTGATGACCCAAAATTCACTAGTCAAATTGGTTATGCTGGTGTATCCACGGAAGTTTTGAAACCAGTATTTATTTTTGTTGCAGGTTACATTGTGTACTTACTTGTAAGTCTACTTACAAAAATAAGTACTTTGGCAGAAACCAAGGCAAACCAGGCTGAGGATTTGTTACAAAAATTTTCTGATAAAAATAGAATTTCATCTAAGGCTGCACTCAAATTGGAATCATCCATTGTAAGTTTTAGTGATTATGTTTCACGGACTTCTAGTAAACTTGAATCACAGGCTGCCTCTTTAGAAGAGATTACGGCTGTTATTTCTGAGTTATCCAGTTCATTTGAATCAAACGGTATCTCCATTGAAGAACAAAATGGAAAAGTAAAAGGTATGGTTTCGGATGCATTGCTCTTGAAAGAATCGGTAGACCGTATTATCAATTTTAGTGGTCGACTTGTGGAAATTGCTGAGAGTAATAAGAAAGAAAGTGAAGCAGTCACAGAGGTTGCAACAAAAACCGCAGAACAATTACAGGTGATCCAAACTTCTTTTGACCAAGTTGATGAGATCAACAAAATTGTGTCCGAAATCGGAGATAAAACCAATCTACTTGCGCTCAATGCATCCATTGAGGCTGCGCGCGCAGGTGATGTAGGGAGAGGGTTTGCTGTTGTTGCAAATGAAGTGAGTAAACTCGCTGAGTTCACCCAAAACAATGTAAAACGAATTTCCAAAGTTGTTAACGATTCGCGAGGTTTTATTTTGGCGGCAAAAACCGCTTCCACTCATACGGGCGATTTAGCAAAATCTCAGATTTCGAAACTGAACGAAACCCTTATGCAAATTCAAGATATGCAAAACATGTTCATTGAGCAAAGGGATACTTTAAATGATATACTCATTGAATTGGATCAAATCAATTTGTTATCCACACAAATTGCGGAATCCACCAAAGAACAGTTACTTGGTCAGAAAGAAGCATCTAAAGGCATTGTACAACTCGAAATGGAAGTGAACGAAATCAGTCGCTCCTCTAAAGATTTGGAGGAACATATTGAGATGATCAAAGAAGAATCTCAGAATTTGGCAAAAATAAGCCATATTTAAGACCTTGACAAAAAAACTATATGCAACATAGTTGCGTTTATGGAAAACAAATCGTCTTATGAAGTTGTGATTGTTGGTGGGAGTGTGGCTGGCCTTTCAGCTGCCATGACACTCGGAAGATCCTTACGTTCTGTACTTGTGATTGATAAAGGTGAACCATGTAATCGCCAAACACCTCACTCGCATAACTTTATCACCCAAGACGGTGTAAAACCACATGAAATTTTAGCCAAAGTCAAAAATGAATTAAAAACATATAAAACAATAGAATTTGCTTCGGCTTATGTGACTGATATCAAAAAACCAGGATCAGATTTTTTAATCACCACAGAAGATAATATAGTTTATGCGGCAAAAAAAATAATCCTGGCTACGGGAGTGAAAGATTTGCTACCAAATATTCCAGGTTTTTCGGAATGTTGGGGGATTAGTGTTTTGCATTGCCCATACTGCCATGGTTATGAAGTTCATTCCAAAAAAATTCTTCTTTTTGCAAACGGAGACATTGGATATGAATTTTGTAAATTATTGAGCCAATGGAGTTCAAATCTAACACTTCTGACGAATGGAAAATCAACACTTTCAGAAACCCAAACTGATTATTTGTTAGAAAAAGGGTATTCAATTGTTGAAAAAGAGATCCAATCATTTTCGCATAAAACTGGAAACTTGGAATCGGTTGTATTTACCGATGGATCACTGTTAGCTGGAGATGCAATCTTTGCGAGAGTTCCAAACACAATCCAAACTCCCCTCATCTTGGGTTTAGGTGTACAATTGAAAGAAGATGGACTCATTCAAGTTGATGATTTTGGAAAAACAAATGTAACGGGTGTGTATGCAGCCGGGGACAACACAACGATGATGCGGTCTGTTGCCAATGCAGCTGCACAAGGCAATAGAGCGGGTGCATTCTTAAATAAAGAATTGATTGAAGAAAACTTTTAATTTGCTTTCAAAACCAAATTTTTAATTTTTACCGCTTTTTCAAAATGATCGAGTTTGTGTGTGATGATCCACCAATGAGCAACTTCCATTAGTTGTTCTGGATCATCATTTTTGTTTGAAAAAAAAGCATAGAAGGACAAACCCACATCACTTCCCTTTTCGGCGATCTTTCTATCGCAGACCTCGATCATTTTAAGTTTCATTTTTTTTTGCATTTGGATTCTTTTTTACTAAACAGTAAACAATGCCAATTTTTAATTCTGTGCGGATTGATACGAAGCCAAAAAAATTTAAAGCAAAAAAGTTTTATCTCATAATTTATAAAAATAGCAAAAACGATCCATTTTCATAAGACAATTCATGTAGACTATACATTAGAGGTTGAATATGAAATTTTTAAGCATTCAAAAAGGAATCATCACAGAAAAATTAACAGAATCGAAAGAGTATTATCAGAAATGGTTTGGGATGCAAATCAAATTTGAAGCAGATTGGTTTGTGTTATTGCATTTGCCTGAAAAACCAGAATTTGAAATTGGTTTTATGTTGCCAGGTGTGGAAGCAGTAAAAAAAACCTATTTTCAAAAACCTTATAGTGGTAGCGGTGTGTGGCTGATTTTTGAAGCGGAAGATGTAAAACAAACGTACAAAGAACTTCAAAACCTAAACGCACCAATTGACCTTCCCTTGACAGAAGAAGAATGGGGTGATGTACATTTTACGATGGTCGATCCAAATGGGATTGGAATCGACATCGTACAAATGAGAAATTCTTAAAATTCAAATCGATAGTAGAAGGTTAAAAATTTTGTAGAAACATTGCCCCAAAAATAAACTAATGGGGCAAGTGGATGGAAACGCTCAAAAACTCTACCCTATTTGGCAATTTGTAGAATCAAATTTAGAAAAAGATTTGGGACTCAATCAAATTGCATTTTTTTCTAATTATAGCAATTGGCATTTCCATCGGCTTTTTAAAAAGAGCCAGGGTGAAAACATACAATCATACATCCGAAGATTAAAAATCGAAAAAGCGGCGTATGAGTTGAAAATAAGCCAATTTCCAATATTAGAAATTGCGATGGAAGCAGGTTATGAATCGAATGAAGCTTTTACCAAGGCATTTAAAAAACAAATGGGGCTTACTCCCACACAATTTAGAAAAAAATTCCAAAAACATTTTAAAGTAAAAAAAGATATTATAAAATTAGAATGTCCTGATGGTTTGAAATTATTTGAATTCCAAATCAAAACCATTCAGAAATTTCAAATCGTTTATATTCGACATATAGGTGCTTATTCTAAATTGCCTGGTCCAATCCCCAATTCTAAGGAAGTAAAAACCTTACTTTCAGTGATTCAAAAAATCAATTCGGTTCCAGAAAATCATAAATGGGTTGGTGTGAGTAAAGATGACCCAAAAATTTCGAAACCAAATACCATTCGTTTTGATTTGGGTTTTACTGTGGGTTCAGATTTTATGGATTTTTCACAATTAGGAATCCAAACCATTGAAGGAGGAAGACATTTACAAATTAGGTATCGAGGTTCTTATAAAAATTTGCCTAAAATTTATAATTTTCTTTTGGAGGATTACCTTCCTACCACCAAATTGAAATTAAGGAATGTACCACCTTGGGAGTGTTATCTAAATCCTTTGGAAAAAAATTTAGATTTGTGTACAACTGACATTTATTTACCAATACATTAGTTATTTTATTCGTATCGATTCAAGGTAATTGCGAAGAATACGTTCGTTTGACCAGAGAATTCAATGCTGGTCAAAATAGGGATGTAAGATATGGTGCTAATTTCTACAAACGAATATTAAATTTTTCTAGCTCCTTGTACCACCATCTACTCGGTAAACGGAACCTGTGATAAAACTAGATTCATCCGAAGCTAAGAATGCTATTAGATTAGCGACTTCACTTGGTTTGCCGAGCCTTCCCATCGGAATATTTTTTTCCATATTCTCTTTTCCTTTTTCACCTGCCACATCCAAAATGGCAGTTTCTGTCCAACCAGGACAAACCGCATTGATTCGGACACCAAACCTAGCCACTTCCAATGCCCCCGTTGTAGAAAGTTCAATGACTCCAGCTTTGGCGACACAGTATGGCCCAAGGGATGGAGATGCGCCAAGACCAGCAATGGATGCAACGTTAATGATAGATCCTCCCTTTCTGTCTGCTAACATAAGTTTTGTTGCATATTTTTGACCCCAAAATACGCTGGTGAGATCCATTAGAATGAGACGATTCCATGTTTCTGTGCTTGCTTTGTGCATAAAGGTTGGTTTATTTGCGATTCCAGCATTATTAACCATAATATCCAAACGTGCATTAGATGATTTTAAAACATTTGTGAGTGTAACGATCTCTTCTTCTACACTTACGTCACATTTGATAAACTCTGCAGAACCGCCAAAATTCTTAATTTCCGAAACCACACGTTCACCTTCCGCAACATTGATGTCGGAAACTATGACGTGAGAACCTTTTTTTGCGAGTAAGATCGATGTTTCTTTACCGATACCAAGAGCAGCACCAGTTACAATGGCGTTCTTTCCGACTAAACTTTTTTCCATATCCAAAGATTCTGAATGTTCGCTAAATCTAGCAAGTAAAATCCGAATCTATGTTAGATGAAATAATAATATGAACCTATTGGTCTATTTTTGGTGTTCCGTTTCCAATACACTCAAATGATTTTGGAATTACTTTTGTAACGGAAAAATCCACTTGTATATCTTTTGAGGAAAATGGCTCAAAATTTTCGTCCGTCAAATAATAATAATTGATATCAATGATTTCACCAGCTTTATTGAGTAAAATACAATCAACCTTTGTGTAATTCATAATTTTTGCATTGTCGTTGATCATTTTTCCAACAAGTGAATAACCGTGATCAGATTTTTTGAGTTTTAGCCCAGTGATTACAAAATTGCTTTCTGGTATACTATATGTTCTTTCCATAGCAGTAAATTTGACAGTATAGGAATGATAACTTGGAGGATTTTCCATCAATACATTAAAATAAGAAACATCGCCGCTGGACATAGCGTTACTTTCCGCATAACCAAAATAAGATCCAATAACGTTTTGTTCGTTATCTACGAGGGAAATTTCAATTTTTGTGAAATCTAAAGCTCGTTCGTCTATATTTTTAAATTTTCCAATATAATAAATATTTCCGATTACATCTGGAACAAAACCAAAGTTTAAAATTTCGATCGCAGGTTCAAATTCAGTCATTTGCGCATTGGGTTCTAATTCTTCAATTGTCGTTGATACTTGATCTTTCGTCAAATTTCCAATCACTGTAAAGAAACTTGAAAATGAAACACTGAAGAAAACAAAAATCCAGAAAATCTTTTGTAATTGGTGTTTGTTCGGTAATGAAACAGGGAGTTTTTGTTTGGAACTTACAGTTTCGAAAGTATCGATTGGTTGGGACAAAGTAACTCGGTCAAAACAATCTTCACAACGGAAGACGGTGGCCGACTCTTGAAAGAATTTTGTTGAACCACAATATTGACAATTGGAAGGTCTCATTGTCAATATTTTACAGATTCTTCTCTTGATAGCAAGATGGAATTGAAAGTTTTACTTTGAAAAAGTGCTATTTTTAAACTAAATTTTTAAAAGATCTCTGATTTCGGTGAAATCGTATATGATTTGATGGGCATGACCTGAAAGTTCTTCTTTAGTATGGGATGTCGCTACACCAACAACTGAACAACCTGCATTTTTGCCAGATTCCAAACCTGCCAGAGAATCCTCAAAGACCAAACATTGATTTGGTGAAACTCCTATTTTTTGACAACAAAGTGAATAGACTTCTGGGTCTGGTTTGCCTTTAGTAACTTGTGATCCGTCTACTATTGCATCGAAGTATTGCCTTAGGCCAAGTTTATCTAAAGTAAAGTTTACATTAGTGGTTGGAGCAGAAGTACCAAGTGCAATTTTAAATTGTTGGCTCTTTAGAAAAGATAGAAAGTCGATTAAACCTGTGTGAGGTTTTATTTCAGATTCATATAACCTTTGATAGGTATTTTCTTTTTCTAAAGAATATTCCAGAATTTTTTCATTTGCTATCGATCCAAAGATCATTCGAAATAAATCTGCATTTGTTTTGCCATTGAATTGGTTTCTGTAAATTGTTTCATCCAATGCAAATTTATATTTTTTAGAAAATTCGATCCAGGCTTGAAAATGGTATTTGTGGTTATTTACAACAACACCATCCATATCAAAAATATATGCAATAATGGTTTGATTTACACTCATAATCTATATGTACAGTTATGAGTGGCTTCGTAAATTTGGAAGTTTTAAATTTTAAATTTTTTTTCTACGACTTTGGATGTAAAGAACCTAAGGAAAAACTTTGGTATCGTTCGGCTACCGTTTGGAAAGCAAGCTTTTTCTCCCAATGTAAGCGATCTTTTGAGCTAGGGGGTAGTGCTTTGACGATGCCATAACTTGCCATATCCAGATCAAATTTTGGATTTTCTGGATTGTAAACATTCCCCGATTCTAAAAAATCAAATATAAAACAACCATGGATGTTTTCTTTGTAGTATAAATCCAAAAGTTCAGCTAAATGTTCTGCTTGTACTTTTTCGTTTCGTTTATATCCTTCTTTGATTTCTGGAGGAATTTTAGAATGATCCACAACCAACCAACCGCCACCACCCAATCTTTCCGCACCTTCGAATGTACAACACCCAAACTCAGTGATGATGACTGGTTTACCAATGGATTGGAGATTTTTTAAGTCGGATACATAACTAAATTCATTATCTCTATCTCGATACAAATTAACTCCGATATAATCGAATTTGTTCCAATCAACATCTTCCCAAACTCCCGCACTATAGGTGATAGGACCTGAAAAAAAAGATCGCGAAACATCAGACATTTCTGTTAGGTGGTCTATCCAACTTGAATAGAATATTGCAAGTGCAGGCCAACTCCAAATTAAATTTTGCATTCGGTCTAAAAAAGTTTTGCCAGGTAAAAATCCAGAAGTAAAAAGAGTGAGTTCACAACCTGTATTGAGTATAACATCACCTTTGGATTTAAGTTTTTCTGATTCAATTGCTGTTAGTTTTAAGTAATCTAACATTTGTTTTTTGTTTCCGTCTATAAGTCTAGCCTGAATGGAAACTGAAAGTCCTGCACCAAGAGCAATGTTTGCAGTTTCTATTAATCTATCGATTGAACTTCCGTACAGATTGACTGAATTGCAGAATAATTCATTTTTAATCACTTTCATGTCACGTTTGATATCTGTTTGATTCCAAATTAAACGTGTGTTATCTCCCTTAACATATTCGGTGCCCGTGTCGTAATTGATGCCTCGAATACGCATGGTTTCCTTTTTGATATTATGGGCAGGATGTTGAAAGGATGCTTTTTCTTTTGCGTTTGAAGTTGAGGAACAGTTTGTGAACAAAAGAGGTATTGTAGCTAAAAAACTTCTTCTCGTCCAAAATTTCGGATTGAGTTTTTTATTTTCTAACATATGATCCACCATATCCTCTTTAAACGCTGGTTAGATCTTAAAGTTGCCTATTTCTAAATTCAACTCTTTTGCTAACTGATTGAGTCTATTTGCGGCATTTTTAACTTCATCTGCTCTACTTAATTGTGTTTCCGAAGAATTTGTCATTTCTTTGGTGTTTTCGTATATTACGTTTGTTAGATTTACCAACTGTTCTGTTCCTGCATTTAGTTCTTCTGTGCTTGCCGATATTTGTTCGGTTGTGGATGATACATTCTGAATTTCATCTGTAACTTTTTCAATGGATGAAAGAATGAGTTGGAAAGTTTCTCCAACTTGATTTACCATCTGAACTCCCGCATCAACTTCTTTATTGCCTTTCTCCATCATTTCAATGGAACCTAAGGTATTTTTTTGAATTTCTCCAATTAAAACTGAGATTTGTTTGGTGGCTCGTTCTGATCTTTCAGCTAATTTCCTTACTTCGTCGGCAACAACGGCAAAACCCTTTCCTTCTTCGCCTGCTCTTGCTGCTTCAATGGCAGCATTTAATGCTAACAAATTGGTTTGGCTTGCAATCTGATTGATGGTATCTACGATTTGTCCAATTTCTTTAGAATTGTTACCCAATGTATGTATGCTTGATGATATTCCGTTTACTGATGAATTAACAATTTCCATTTGTTTTATGGTTTGTTTTACTACATCTCTTCCTTCTTCAACTTTTTCTAAAACATTATTCGAAAGTGCTGACACAACAGAGGTGGCTTCCGCGATTTTTGAAATAGCGAGAGTGTTTTCCTCTACAGCTATTTTATTTTCTGAAAATGCATCCAATTGGTTTTTAGAATAATCTTTTATTGTTGTTAAGGATTCGGAAATTGACGTTGCAACAGAAGATGATCCATCTGCACTTTCCATTAGTTTATTCGCCGATTTCATCACTTCTTCAGAAGAAAGTGATACTTTTTTGATCATATTTCGCAAACTCCCACTCATAGAATTGAAATCCGAGAGTAACATTCCTATTTCATCTAAATAAGCATTATCGGCTTTAATGGTTAGATCACCTTGCCTTGCATGTTCTATTAAGAATTTTATTTTTTCAATTTTCTTCGAAAAAATGCCTGCAAACAGATAAGATAAGAGAATCGAAATAATCGATGCGATACTTGCACCAATTAGAAAAAGGTAAGCTAACGATTGTAATCTTTCTTCGTAAACAATTGATTCGCGGCCACCAGAACCTACAATCCAATCCCAAGGTTCATAATAAATTTGGTAGGCAACCCAAGAATGTGTTGGTTGGTCGCCTTCCTGCCAAAGCTCATGTACGATTTTACCAGTTTTTTCTTTGTTTGACCAAGTGTCTCTGACTGTGTACTTGCCATCCACTTGGTAATCCCAAAGGTTAACTCCTTCAATATTGAACGGATTCATCGTAAACAACCCGTTAGGGTGTGATGCCCAAACACGCATATCAAGTTTAGCTGTCATTTTGCCTTTACTTAAATCGCGAACTCCATCAGCTCCTTTGGGACCTAAAATATAAATTTTTGCCTTTTCTTGTGCTTCTGGCAATGAGATAGTTCCCGCTTTTACTTGTTCATTCAGTAGATCGATGACCGCAATGGAATCTGTGGCTAAATTTTTAAAGAGCTCTTCTCCAATATTCAAAATTTGCGTTTTGGCAGATTGATAGACTAGATAAAAAATTGGTGCGAGAACCAAATTGAGTACAATGAAAATAAAAATCATAAGTTGGATACGGATATTCAAAGACTTTAGTTTATGTGGTATAAGATTGGGCATAATATTTTCGGGGTTCTCTCTTGAAAAAAAAAGTTTCCTAAAGATCTCTGTCAATGCAAAGAACTATTTTTATTAGAACGAAAATTTAGAGATAATTTGTGTAGAATTTGTATTTAACCCTCATTTTTAAGCTAGAAATTTCTTGATTAAATACGGGACATAACTAGGAAATTTTTTACGACATAGGTTATTTGAAAATTTGAAACCATAGGATTTTGGCGTGCAACTTATCTGTAACGTTTGTTATTTGAATATTTTATATCACTAAATAGAGTATTTACCAAGCTAGTTGGAATGCCTTTTTTATAGATCAGAGTGTTTAGCGATACGTAAAATCATCTATCATAGTTTCATTCTTTCAAAAATTGGCAGTCATCATTAAATAAGCAAATTGAGCCTCTTTGTTAAACTGGTTGGTAAATGCATTCGATTGGACAGTGGTGTCATTCACTCTATTTTTTATGGCATCGCCAGCAATTATGATACTGTAACCCATTTCAAAAATAATGGATTGATACGGAATATTGTATTTAATATCAATCTCTCGAAATAAATTTTTACCAAGCAAAGAAACAGGCCGATCATTGCCCGCGCCTTTTTCTGTTAGAACTTGGCTGTAATTGTATTGGTTGTTTGAGATTGATTCGGTGCTGGCTCCTGGTTTTGAAATACCAGAAACTTCGTACCAACTATCTTGCAATTTATGTTTTTCAATAACAAAATAATCAACACGAATAGAACCATATTTTTCTGTTGTGTATGTAAGATTTACTGATTTAGATTTCATATTGACCCAGCTGACTTGGTCTGCCATACCATAAAATACGTGATTGGTATGAAATAAATTTTGAAATGATGCGATGGATCCATCTGTTCGATTCGGATCTCCACTACCAATGTCATATCCAGCACCTAATCTTAGTTTATCTATTGTATAACCAAAATCGGCACCAAAAGCGAATGTTTTGTATTTTTCTTTTTCTGAATATAAATTCTTTTTGTAATTTTTATTTGTTAATGGATCGATTAGTTCGACTTGTGTTGCAAAGGTATCCCACTTTGGAGTAATTGACTTTCCAGTCGTACCGGTTTGCGTAGCATATTCAAAAGAATAGTCAAACGGTTGTAATGCTTTTTTATTTGGTTGTGTTTTGTTAGTAAAACGAACACCATAGGTGTGCAAAATATCCTTTCGTCCTTCCCTATTCTCCGGATTACCAATTTCTCCTGTTGTGAGCACTAAAGATTGATTAACTTTTAGATATTCCTTTTGAACTCCTATATAATACAGATCGATGTGAAAATAATCAGAAGGTTTGATTGTATTATAAAAACCAGTAAAATACGAATCACCTAACTCGTTTCTATCTGCATCAATTTTCAAATTACATATAGTTTTTCCGTTTGGGGGGCAATCTACGTAAGTTCCATATTTATTTTTAACTCCAAATGCTGAGGAATTACCTACGATATCGGAATGCCTTTCTGTTAAATTTGTGACCCAAATATGGGAAGAGATATATTTATTATCCCATTTGAATCGTATTCCATCAAAACTACGTCCAACATTACTCCAATCTAGTGATCCAACCAAACGTTCATCACCATATTTCAAAATCTGTCGCCCAGCTTGCACGTGGAAAGGCAGGTTAAAATTATTTTTAATTTCAATATAGGCTTCTCGTATGTCTGTACTTTGTTTTGTTCCATCATTCGCTGTGGAAAGACCAGTCACAGATCCTTTTTCACCGCCCCACAACCTCGAGTCTTGGAATGTAATTTTTGCGATTACATCCTTCGTGAAATCCTTTTGAATCCAAAACTGTAATTTTTGTCCTACAAAATCTACATTATCATTTGTGGTGGAATTAAAATCGTAATTGTATTTCATTTCAGGTCGGATCCGCAACATAGCTCCCGCACTAAAACCATCCATCCAAGTAGGTTGAGGGATTTTGATCTCAGGTTTTGATTCAACGGTTGTTAGGTTGTTTTCTTGCGAAAAAATTTCAGATTCAAAAATTAAAAGTGATAAAAAAAGAGATAAGATACGCATTTATATTTGATTTTGCTGTCAGTGACAGCTCCCTTTGCGGGATACCGATGCAAAAATCGTACACTCTGATTTTATTTTTGGAAAAAAATTTCAATGATATAGAAAATGAGCAAAATGCCGAATGCATCGTAAAATAGATCGTTTGTTTAACAGATTGTCCTTTTTTAAGTAGGACTTTAAAAATTAAATTTGTTCAATTTAGGAAAGATTTGTTGCTTTTATGAGCGAATTTCACCCTTTTCGATCAAACACGAAAGGGATGTTTTCAAAATAGAAAGAAATTCTTTTTTTGGCACTGCTGAGAACTAACAAAGATAGTAAATATTTTGGAAAACCTTAATATTCTAATTTATTAAAAATATATTCAATAAAACAATCTCCGAGCTCGAATTTTAAGTTTTTCTTTTGTCAAAAAAACATTTTTAGAACATTTTTTTTGTAGTGAATCTCGCTAAAGTAAGTCAGAAACTCTGTTGACCATGTCACTCTGATTAGAATCATTACAAAACAATCTAGTTTTATGTTCAGTAGATTATTTGTCATTTTTTTATGTTTGGTTGTTTCAAGTGGTTGTTCATTTCGGTTGAAACGTTCCCCTTTTGAAAACCTGTCACTTGGCATTTTTTTTCGCAATATCTTAGGTTGGAATTTATATTCGATTGGTGGTTCTGCCGAAAACATCATAGGAAATAATTTATCAATTAGAGTTGAAGTCAAAAGTACACCCGATGCCAATCCAGAGTCGGAAACACTTGAAATTTCTTCTTCTGGTAATTTTCGTTTTTCTCGCAGTTTTCCAGACAATGCAAATTACACAGTTTCCGTATTGAATTCTCCTACTGATCCAAGCCAAGTTTGTGAGGTCACAGGAGCATCAGGCACGATCAGTGGCAGAGATGTTGGCTCAGTGGGAGTGGTTTGTGGAAATATCATTTATGTCCAAACGCCAACATTTTCTCCACCACCAAGCGAGTACTATGTCCCCACTTCAATTATGATTAACACTGTTACTAACGGGGCACAAATTTATTATTCGTTAGATGGAAATAATCCTGATTGTTCTGGTTTGAATGGCACTTTATACACTGGTCCAGTTTCGTTGGTATCCCCAGGTGGACCACCAAACGTAGAATATAACGATTTAAGAGCAATTGCCTGTAAAAATTATAGATCTTCCTTTGTACAAAGAGGTGACTATACAATTACCAATGGACTTTTGAATCCACCTGTTTTTGACTTAACTCCAGGAAATTATGCTATTACCCAAACACTTGGATTCATTCCTCCTGGCACACCCGCAAGCGTAGTGGTGCATTACACTTTGGACGACACAACCCCCACATGTGCGAGTGCCACTGGCAATTCCATAACAGTATCAAGTTCCGCGATTGTTCGAGCCGTTTCGTGTTTAGCGGGTTACACGCGTTCTTCGGAAAGGCGGGGGTATTTTGAAATTACTGGAACCGTTGCCCCGCCTAGTTTTAGTTCGCTCAGCGGAAATTATAACAACGATATTTTATTGAGTTTGTCCACACCAACATCTGGTTCTTCGATTCGTTATAATTTATCTGTGGGTTCTGATCCACCCAATCCAGATTGTTTGTCGTCCACATTGTATACTTCCCCTATTAACATCCAGAATCATGACACAAGAATTATAGCTTTAGCTTGTAAAGCTGGCTGGACAGATTCGAATCTAGTTTCGCATAATTTTAATTTGTTGGTATCAGATCCTCAAATTCTACCAACACCAGGTTCTTATTCTAGTTCGATCTCTGTAACAGGGAAATCAAATACTTCAGGGGCAAGTGTTCATTACCGATTGGGGGCTCCTGCTACCTGTGCCGATAGTACTACAGCTCCTCTATTATCAACAATTGGTGTAGAATCTTTGGTGGAAGTTTATCTTGTTGCTTGTAAAACAAACTATAATTCTTCCTCTCAGGTTTTGGGAAGTTACACTATGACGGGTAAGATTCCTAACCCTGTGTTTTCGTTGCCAGGTGGAACTTATGGTGGTAACCAGTCAATTACTGTTTCGCCTGGTGTGGGTAGCCCAGCAGGTGTGAGCATACATTTAACAACTGATGGATCTCTACCAAATTGTGAATCTCCTTCAGTGCCAAATCCTGTGAATGTAAGTGCAAGTGTTACAATCCAGGCCATAGTTTGTAAATTGTCCCCACTTTGGGATGCGTCATCGGTAGTTAGCAGCAGTTATTCTATCAATGGTCAAATCATTTCTCCAACTTTTTCGGCTTCACCTGGTTTGGCTTCTGGAATTTATGCGAATGAGCAAACTATTACGATGACGACCGAACCTGGTGCGATCATTTATTATACATTAGGTGATGGTTCGCAAGCACCACCCACATGCGGCATAGGCACGCTTGGTACATCAGTCATTATTTCAGAGAATTCAAACAATCGTATTAAGGCCATTGCCTGTAGAGCGGGGTACGCCGATTCTGTATTGGCAATATCACCATCGTATTCATTAAAGGCAGGCGTTCCGGTACCAACAATTGCGGCGGGTGTTTACCAAACTACACAGAACATTGATTTTTCAACATTGACTACTGGGGCTACCACCCATATGACATTTGGAACGAGTTTGCCACCTGATCCAACTTGTGCTTCACCTTCCACTACAGTTAACATTCCAATACATAGTCCTAGTTATCGAATTAAAGCAATAGCATGTAAAGCTGGTTATGCGAATTCAGATATATTTACCAGTGGGGTCTATACAGTTACTGGAACTATGTCGGCACCGAATTTAACAGGTCCGCTAGGTGTGAATAACTTTGTTACTCTTAATGCTGTTACTCCTCCATCAACACAAACTCTATGTTATGCGATTGGAGCGGATCCAGAATGTTCTGCCACAAATGGAGGTTTGCCGTCCGTAACTGGAGGATTCTGTGCTACAGGTAGTACGGCTTATTCCACAGCAGTTCCTTTTGTAACAAGTGGTGAATTGAGGGCAAGGTCTTGTAGTAATCAATATATACAATCTCCTATTTCGCAAGTAACAGTCACTATCAGTGGAACAGTAGGTTCTGTGAATTTTACACCAGACCCAAGTTTAGTTGCTTACAACGATTATACGACAAATCTAACAGCCGCAGGTTCAGCGATCATTTATTATCGTACGGATGGGATCAATCCTGATTGTACTGGTATTGGTGCAAATTCTGGCACTTCTATACCGATCACACAAAATGGGATCTCCATTCGAGCCATTGCTTGTAGTCCCCTTACGAATCCTTCACCAGTGGTAACAAAAACATCGAATTTACAAGTAGCCCTCCCAACACGTCTGACCCCTGTGTCAGATGGAACGTTTGTTAACTCTTTTCAGTCGACATGGAACACAACAACAACTGGAGCAAATTTATTGTATCGAGTGGACGGGGTAAATCCAGTTTGTTCGAATCCGGGCGCTTCTGGTACTTCCACTTATGGTGGACCTATTAATTTTCCAATGACTGGAACTGGCGGGATTCATAATTTCAGAATGGTAGGTTGTAAAACGAACTATGCACCATCAACACCGGCTAATTCAAGTTTCACTTTGGAAGCAGAAGTTCCGAACTTTCAATTAACCTCCCAAAACTTTACACCTACCTCTGCAACTTTGCCTCCAACAACGTTTCACTTAAGATCCAATACTACAGCCGTAAATTTTTGTTCAACCACATCAGGAGTAAACCCAGCATGTAACCCAATGGGAGGTTGCACAACTGGAATAAATTCTTCATTATACCAACACAATTTGCCTGGCACAACTGTGGTGAAGACAATCGCTTGTAGAACAGATTTTTTAGCGTCATCAGTGCTGGAAAAATCATTAACATTATCATCTCCTATACTTCGAATTTTTACTACAAACACTGAGACAGATGGAAACCTTTCCATATCTAGTGCTGATTCAGTTTGTAACACCGATCTGAATCGACCGTACACTTTGTCACAATATAAAGTTTTTAGAATGGGTGGTGGCAGAAGTCAATCTAGTGATTGGGTAATGTTAAAAAGTTGGGATTATTACCGCACTGATGGAACAACCATCATTGGTAGCACACAAGCTGTGGGAGTTGGTTGGACAAGCAATGTATTGGCAAATTCTATTTCTTCGGGTGCTGCTGCAAATGTATTTACTGGTATGAATATGGATGGTGCAGGAAATTTGACTGAAAGCACAATAAATTGTAGTGGTTGGACAGTAAATGACAGTACCATGGGTAGAGCAGGGCTTTCTGTTGATTCTGGAGCAGGTTCCGTTGCATATGGATCTAATCCTTGCTCAACGGTTTCGAAATTGTATTGTATGGAACAACCATTAGGTGCAAAAAGGATTTTCTTAACCTCGGACACTGTCACTTCCATTGTTGGACTTGCCGGTGCAGATAGTGCTTGTAGTTCAGATACTAACAAACCTTCAACTGGAACCTATAAGGCGTTAATCGGCACTTCTGCTAGGAATCCATCAAGCGACTGGCCATTACAACCGAATACTTTGTACTTGAGAACAGACAATGTAACTCCTATTGCTTACACAAATGCGCAAAGACAATTTATATTTCCGCTAACAAATTCAATTGCGGTATTAGGTGCAACAAATAATGTTTTCACTGGTATCGATGCGACAACCAATCCTTGGACGGTAGGGGATAACTGTTCGAATTTTTCTTCGTCTGTTCTTGGTAATAGTGTCACTGGTACTTCCAATGCGATCGACGTGACGTCCATTACTGATGGATCCTTGAGTTGTGGTGTAATTGTACCAACAAGTGCTCGCATTTATTGTGTAGAGCAGTAATCCATTTTTCGATTAAAAATAGTTTATGCAGAAATTTCTTTCTTGTTTTTTCGGAATTGGTGTATCAAAATTCCGAAATGGAAAAAAGAATATTTGTTTGTAATAATCGCTTAAGAATAAATTCGCTAGTGAAACTCTTTTCTGTTTTGGGTTTTGTATTTTTCGCAATAATGCCTTCTCTTTTGGCAAATGCGGATTTACCATTAAATATCAATGCGATAGCTGAAAAAACAGAACGAATTTCTTTAAAAATTCCTACAGAACATTCAAACTTAAATAATACTTCCATTTCTTACACAAATGCAATGTCCGATGGAACACCTGCTCCGAAAATTGTGTATATAAAATCTGGCGAATATTATCTCGCCTATAATGATGGGAGTTCGAATGGCAAAATTTTAAATTTAGATAATAATTTCAAAATTAAAAATCAAATTGTATCTCTCAAAAATTTTAGAATTGAAGATATCATCGCAGATTCCAATGGAATTACTGTTTTGTTGTCAGAATTTGAAATAGAAAAAAAAGGAAATTATGAAACCAAAAATTTCCATTCTGCATTTATCAATCAGTACACAACATCAGGCAAATTAAATTTTAGTACAAAGATTGTTGGTACCAAAGAATACAAAAAGGAGGGAGACCAAGGGATTGATACAATCTTTGGAACTTTAACTCTTTCAAAAACACCTGATAATCATTATGCGACTTATTTTTCGACTTACCGCAAATGGGATGATGGTGTCACTCACCAAAGCGAGTACTTGGCAATTTTTGATTCATCAGGAAATCGAAAAATGAAAGCAGATGGCAAATCGGCAGAAGGTTTTACATGGAATGTTAGCCATAGTTTTCGACCAAGGTTTGTGAATGATGGAAAACAGTTGGTAATGGCAACAGTTGGCGATGCGTACCCGAGAGGTTTGGTGGTTGATACTTTTCCAAGCAAAAAACGTGAAATTCCAATTGTGGTTTCTCCTGCATCTGCGAATGAAACATATCAGTATGTACCTGTTTCAACAGGAGATTTATACTCACAAGATGGGACCACATGGATCACATTCGATACAAATTTAAATCGTTCTTCTTATGATATAGGTCTTATCATTAGAGCCAATGACGCCCTTTCAAAACAAATTTTTTTAACTAACACTACAAAACAAAGAGAGAGAATTCCTCGGATAGTTCCTTATGGAAAAGATTATCTATTGATAATGTGGATGACAGAAGATGGTTCGGACAAAGATAAATGGTTTCCAAAATTAAATAAAATGAGTTTAGAAGCTTGTTTAATTAGGAAGGATGGAACAATCGTAGCAAAACCACAAAACTTTGGTTTAGCGAAAGATTTGTATTTTAGATCAGCCGCACGGTTTTTTACTTTGGATGATGGTCGATTTGGTTGGGTAAACGATGTTACGGGTTTGTCTGATCAGTTAGAAATTGTATTGGTATCTGCCTCAAAAAGTGAATCCTCTGTGGCAATCGAAACGACAATTCCAAATAACGATACAACAAATAATCAAAAAATAGATCCAAAACTCAACCAACCAATGATTGCTGCGATTTACGCAGGAAACGAGGAAGAGGCAATTACGCTTTTAGAAAAGGGAGCCGATCCCAATGCACTTTATGAAGGTTGGTCAGCAATTTTATACGCTGCTTATTTTGGAAGATTTGATTCGGTGAAATCTCTTATAACATATGGGGCGAATGTGGAGCATGCAGTTGATGGTTGGAATGCTCTTCGTTTAGCAGAGGTAAGAGGGCATAATCAGATTGTGGCATTGTTACAACCGCTGACTAAGTCACTGTTTAGATCTATTGCAAAACCAACAGTACCTAAAAATCCAGTTACGACAATGCAGAAGTCAAGAAACCTTCGACTGGAAGTTGACCCAAGAGAATCCAATAAGAAATTAGTCAACTTAGGTAAGCCAATAGAGTCAACTAAGTAAAATTAGTTTTAACATTAAGGACGCCACTTTCTAGGACTAGAAAAATTTTTAGTCCTAGCGGGTTTAAAATGAGTTCTCGGATGTGAATTGAATCGATTTGAATTTACCCGAGCTGAATTGAACTTGAATCTTCCTGGTTTGACATCCAGTTTTCCCTGTGGGATGTACATACGTTTTTTTAAAACAGCAAAAATACCTCCCAAATCAATTTCGGATGTAATAACACCACCTCCACCAGATAATATTTCCTCTCCTTCGTCTTCCTCAGCGTCGTCATCATCTTCTGATTTTTTATTTTCTGATTCACTAGCAACATCCAGGTCTAACTTAGGTTCTATATACTCTTGCGGAAAGATTGTGAGTTTCGATTGAAAATCTAACAAAAGAGTTTCGGCAAGAGAAGGGATCAATTGAACCTCTGTTTCTTTTGGTAAACTCCGAGTGAGGATATAAAAATGGTTGGTTACTTGGTATATTAAAAAAGAATAATGCTCTAATTTTTCTTCATCAGGTTTATCAGGATTTTTTTTATTGATTTCCAAAACAATCGAATACGATCCGTCTTTAAAATTTGGATTATACTTTTCTGTTATAATTTTTGAATTTGGAAAATTCGTTTGTATTTGTTGAATCAAATTAGTTGCCAGAAAATTCTTATATGTTTGTTCTTTTCCATTTTTTATAAGTTCTCCTTTGATTTTATCCTTGATTGGAATTAACTGTAATTTATACAAACCTGTCAAAGAATCGGAAAAACTTACTTTGTATTTTGAGTCTCTAAAAATAGCATAACGTTTGTCAATAGGCAACTTAAGATGGAAAAGTTTAGAGTCAGATTGATATTCTCCATACTTTAAATCGCCATAAACAGGCTCGATTGTTTCGATCGGTAATGGTTTGCTATTTTTGTCTTCGAGTACAGCAAGGAATTGATCTTTCGCGTGATCATAGAATTTGTAATCACCCTTGTAGTCAGGTACATCATTGAAATGAAACATGGCAGGAAAAAATAGCCACGAAATAGCTTTGCGATAGCCAAATTTGTAAGTCAATAGTTTGGAATAAATTTCATTTTTATTACGTATGTGCATGGCAAAATATTCATTTTCATACCTAACGGTTGGAAGGATACCTAAACTTAGCAAAAAGAAAATTGCATTGTGAAAGTCGCGTTCATGTTTCAAAAAACTCAAATAAATATATTTATCACAATCTGGGATTTCAAAATGAAAAACCTCAGTTTTGTTCTCTAAAAAAAAAGTATTATTATCTGCTAGTTCAGCAAGACGCTCTAGTATTTTTTTATCTTTTGAATCCAACTTAGTTTGGTTTATTCTTTCAAATCGTTCAAAATTTTTTGGTGCGTTTAGAATTTTTACACTACCGTTTTCACTCCAGTTTTGTGGGAAATTATAAATTTGTTTTATATGTTTTGTTTTGATATTCTTAAGTCCTAGGTTAGTTGTAAGTTTTTCGATGGAAGCTAAATCTAACCCTGAAAAATGAAATTTCGTATTATCTAAATATGAATTCTTAAAATCGTAATTGGATACAAAACAATAAGTATCTTCTTTGTTGAAAACTTCTGGCATTTTTTCGATTTCTGTGGGTTCATTATGTTGATTGGAAACACGAGTATGAAACCAACTTATTTGGCAATTGTAAACTAACAGAAAAACAAACCAGAGTTTTTGCATCTTAATCTCCAAAGTTATCACTTTCTAATGGTTTAACAAAAAATAAAATGATAAAATTTAATAACCGCAAGATTTTAATTCCGATAATTCCGATAATTCCCAATTTTTCAAACATGTAAGGATATTTTCTTTTCAAAAGGAACTTAGTAAATCAGATTGACAAAATATAGTGTATATACACTATTGTAAAAAGGAAATCTTGCGTGAATATCAATCGTCAAAAATTAGGGGAGATAGGTGCAAGTTGTCTCAATTTTCATTTGAGAAAATCAATGCGCATCATCACGTCTTATTATGATTCTATTCTCAAACCAAGTGGACTCAGAATTACACAATTTACAGTTTTACTTAGTATTGGTTATAAGGGGAGTTTGAGCATTACTGACATCGCTAACCTAACAGATATTGATCGAACTACGCTGCAGCGGAGTTTGGAAATATTGAGAAAGAAGGGATTTTTACTCATCGAAAAGGCAAAGTTAGGCAATTTACGGGAAGTTTCCCTTACAACCAAAGGTGAAAAAATTTTAGAAGAGTCAATTCCACTTTGGAAAATGGCACAGTCGACAATTGAAAAAAAAATAGGAAAAGAAAAATTTGCAAAAAATATAGCATTGTTAGGTGAGCTGAAAAGCTTAGAATTGGAACTATAATTCTAAGCGAAAAGAACTTTAAAAACTAGGAAAATTTTGATAATATAGTGTATATGCACTATAAGGGGATTAAAATGGTTTATATCATTGAAGGTGCAAGAACTCCATTCGGAAAGTTTGGCGGTGCTTTGAAAGATTACACATCTACAGAACTCGCTCTTCTAACAGCAAAAGAGGCGGTTAAAAAATCTGCGGTTGATCCAAGTCTTATCGACGAATCGATTTATGGTAATGTGATCCAAGACCATTCTAATTCGGCTTATTTAGCAAGGCATGTTGGTCTTGGTGTTGGAATGACTATCAGCTCGCAAGCTTTGATTGTGAACAGACTCTGCGGCTCAGGATTAGAATCGATTATCACTGGAACACGAAAAATTCAAATGGGCGAAAGCAATTTAGTGTTAGCTGGTGGATCGGAAGTAATGAGTGGTGCACCTATGGTGGTCAAAAATCTTAGATGGGGGCATAAATATGCAGATAGTATCATTGAAGATTATCTGGCTCATAGTCTTATCGATCACTTGTATGAATCTCCCATGGGAATGACAGCCGAAAATATTGCAAATCACTACAAAATCTCAAGACATGAACAAGATGAGTGGGCTGGGGTATCGCAAGTGCGTTCTGAATCGGCGAAACTCAATGGAACTTTAGGCGAAGAAATTGTTCGAGTTGGTTTAAAAAACAAATTAAATGAATTTTTGATATTTGATGAACACATTCGAGGTGAATCTTCATTAACATCACTCAAAAATTTAAAACCGGCATTTATAGAAGGTGGTACTGTTACTGCCGGCAATGCATCTGGAATCAATGATGGGGCGGGATCCATTATTCTAGCTTCTGAATCCTCACTAAAATTAACGTCAGTTACGCCATTGGCAAAGATAATAGGTTATGCTGTAGAGGGTGTCAATCCAGAAATGATGGGAATTGGGCCAATTGTTGCAATTCCAAAGGCGTTGAAACAAGCAGGATTAAAATTAGAAGACATTCATCGCTTCGAAATCAACGAAGCCTATAGCGTACAAGTATTAGCAGTGATGAAAGAATTAAGACTAAACCCTGAAATAACAAACGTAAATGGAGGTGCAATAGCAATCGGGCATCCACTGGCAGCGAGCGGTATAAGGATTCTTTTAACACTTGCATATGAACTTCGTAGAAAAAATTTGCAGTATGGTGTTGCTTCTTTGTGTATTGGAGGAGGGCAGGGAATTGCGGTTGTTATAAAAAATGAATCGTAACATTCTTACAATGTATCTTTCCAAGGTGAAATTTGGTGAAGATGCATTGTTCGAATTATTATTGAGGATGTAAAATGATTGCTAAATGAAGAAAATGTAATATTTATAAAGATAGGATTTTCATTACAATGAAAGTATTACATTTCCAACCCAGTGAGATTTTACTTCCGCACATTCACAACTATACTTTGGTAGATTCCGAAGATGGTTTTGAAAATCGAATCCTTCCAAATGCGGCAGTGGTGATTTCGATTCGATTGTCAGGTGAAATTTATGAATCGAAAAATAATAATCAAAATCTTCTACCATTGTCTTCGATTTCGGGTCCAAGAAAAAATCCAAGGTATGTGAGTTACACAAAAAAAACAAAAAACTTTCTGATAAAATTTACTCCTCTTGGTGCACAAAGGTTTTTAGATTACGAGGTTTCTGAATTTTTTGGACAAAGTTTAGCATTGGATTGTATTTTTAAACCAGAGAAAGTAAAAAAATTAGAAATGGATTGTTATTTGAATGATGACTTGCTCCAAGTGAAAGAAAAAATAGAAATGTTTTTAATGTCAGAGCTAAACAATAAAAATCTAAATTCTACTGAAATAAACATAGCTGATGTTATACGAAAAATCGAAACTAATAACGGAAATTTAAAAATAAAAGAATTGTTACAATCGTATCCTTTGGGCTTCGATTCTATGGAAAAAAAATTCAAATCCATCATTGGTTTGAGTCCAAAAAAGTATTCAAATTTGATTAAAATGAAGAATGTCATCGGCAAATATTCAAAAAAAATTTCGTTTACAAATCTTGCAATGGAGGTTGGCTATTTTGACCAATCTCATTTTATAAAAGACTTCAAAACGTTCACGGGCGAAACTCCCAAAGATTTTTTTAAAAAACCATTTTGGTAAAATTCTGATTTTTTACAATTTTAGATTCCATATTTGTATTACCCTAAAATATATAAGAGGGGTTATGAATAAAATACTTATCGATCGTTTCACTGTTCCAAGAATCCATAAGAATATCTTCTTCGAAAGAGTAACGCTCAATCGAAAATTGATCCATACGTTTTCTGGTTTTATTAAAGATTCAATTTACGTTTTGGAAAAAGAAGACGTGATTCAGATTGTTACCGTTGCTGTTTGGTCAGATGAAGCTAAATTTTTCAGTGCGAAAGAGAAGGTAAGAAAATCTTACTTGGAAGAGGGATTTGATATGCCGCAGTTTTTAAAAAATCTAGGTATAACAATTGATAGAGGTGTTTATGAGGAATTGCAAACCAATGAGTGAAAGAAGTAAAGTTTGCTAGTTAAATTATTTCAAGTTAAACATAGTAGCAAAAAATACACAAAAAAGATTTCCTAAATCTCTTTTGTATGATTTTTGGACAAATTAAAAGAGATTCGGGTATGCCGTTCCAACAGTTCCATTTAAAATTATACATTTTTTCAATTTTTATTATATCGTCCTTGTTTTATGGTCATGAGATAGATGCAAAAACTTGGAATGATCTGGAAACTGAAAAAGATGTAGAAATTTACGGCAGTGAACGCAACTTAAAATTTACATCCTCGAATCTTCTGTACGATATCGAAAATTGGAAAGACCATTATTCTGTAAGAGCTTTCGGTTTTTATCGTTATTATGATTATCCAAAATTCAAAAGTAAAACTATTTTTCCGATTTATTATCATACAAAAAGTAAATTAGATAATCGCGAATACAAACGTGTAATCAATTATAATTCAACCATTGAAAAAGACAATATTGACAAATCAATTTTCCCTTTTGTTTTTTGGGGTGAAAACAAAAACAAATCATACCAAACAGTATTTCCATTCTATTTTTATGATAATCATAAAAATTATAATAAGTTTGGGTTCCCCATTCTTCCAATTATTTATTATCATAACAGAGAGGAGACGACTTACAACGAAGAAAATTATACACGCCTTTTGACTTTATTGCAATACGGAAATAACAGAAAACAAGGGTTAAGTTCCGTTTCAGTCTTTCCGGTGTTATACTGGAAAAAAGATAATTATTTATTTTTACCATTCTTTCTTTATTATCAAGAGTATAATCAAAATTATACAAATTTTTGGCTTGGTCCTGTTTATTATAACAAATCTAATGTTGACAAAACTTCTTTTGTATTTCCGATTTATGGTGCTCACACTTCTTCCAAAGTAGAATGGGATTTTATTTTTCCTCTTTATCTAAACTATAATAATAAAATAGATGATTACCATATCAATTTACTTTGGTACACAAAGTCCAACTCTGCCAATGTTGATCTAGTAACAAACGATGGTAATTTATATTTAGATTTTGACTTCGGAATTTTTTATAATTTGTTTTCATTTTCCAATCGGACAAAAATATTAAATGTACTCCCGCAATCAAATGAAACTAATGAAAACAAAAAATCTACTGTTCCACAAATAACAAAAAAACGCGAATTCAATCGAGAAAACAGTGATTCCTTTACAGGTTATAGTGCGTTATTCGGTATTTTCTCTTATGAAAGAGCCGATACAAAACGACATATACGTTTATTGCCATTGGCTTGGTTTACTTGGGATAAAGAATCAGAAGATGGCCTAGTTATCTTACCTCCCTTTTTACCATTATATTTAAGTTATAAATCAGATGATTTGGAATACAAAGTAATATTTCCAATTTATGGAAAACAAAAAGATGAAAAATCTGAGTTCAGGGCTTATCTTCTCAATGTATACCTAACAGAGGATGTAAAAGAATATAACCATAAAGAAAATGATTATTTTTGGCCATTCGTAAATACATACTCATCAGATATCAAATTAGGACACCGTGTACTTCCATTTTATATTTATAATAAGATTCTAAATCCTTCGCAAAATGTGAGTAAAACCTACACGTTATTTTCACGATACGAAAATAGAAAAACACAAAGTACTAATACATCAAACCTTTTCATTTGGCCTTTATGGATATTATATTCTAATTATACCAATGAATTAAAATCTGAATTTAATACCAGATATTGGATAACACCATTCTATTATCATGCTTATACACCCCATAAAACGCGCACAAATTTTTTGTGGTTTACCGATTGGGAATTAAATTTAGTTTCGAATGTAAATACTGGAGAAAAAGAATCAAAACTTTCTCACTTACTTATTTTTCCATTTTATAAATCCGAATCACATTTTTCGATCATTCCCTTATCTTTTAATGGATGGACAGAAAATTCGTTCACAACATTTACCTTCTTACAGTATCTTGAGTTAAACAAATCAGGACATTATTATAACTTTTTGTATTTAATTGAATCAGAAAACACTTCAAATGGTTATATGTTTCGAAGTTTGGGTGATGTTTTGTGGAGTTTTAGAACTAACAAAACGGAAGTTAACCGAGCCTCTGTTTTATGGTTGGGATATGACAATCAATCTGCCTCGAAAAAAATTATAAACTTCTTTCCTTTGTTTAGAACAGCAGATTCTTATAATGAAACTTCCAAAATGATCGGACCTTTTTTGTATTATAAAAATGAATCTTTGCAAGATGTTACAGAGTTAGCTTTGTTTGGTATTGGTTATCTACACCATAAGGAAAAGGTCAGTAACCAGTATGGAACCTATCTTTTACTCGGAGCTTTGTACCAAGAAAAAACAGAAGAAGCAAGAGGTTTTTTGAAAAGAGGCAGTCTTTGGGGTTGGTTATGGGAATACCAATCGGAAGACACAGGATATGAAAAATTTTCAATTCTTAAACTTTTTTCTTATACAAAAGATACAGATGGAAGTAGAAAAATATTGGGTATCTCCATTTGAGACTTGTTGAGTTGAAATTGAAACAGTTTGTTTTCGGAATTAGGGAAATCCCAATCAATGAATTGTTTTATGTACAATTTGAACGAAATGATTCAAATCCTGAATTTATGCTTAATAATTTGTAAATTTATTATTGCCAGATGATAAAGATTTGTTGAACCATACCTTCAAGTGGTTAAATATTTTTACTTTTTGCTTTTAGTCATTTCGCTTTCCTTTTGTAGCGAAAATCGCTTAGACAATGTATGTGATATAAATTCTGATTCTTTTTACGCAAATATATTCATATTACAAGTATTTGGCGATGCAAATATAGCATGTCCGCCAGGTAAACTCAATTTTGAAAATACAGATATAAAAACAAATTTGAATTTTGCAAAATTATCAGAAAGTGGAATGAGTTTGAGCGATGGGAGTTCTGTAGATTTTGATGTCTCTTTTAAAAAACCACCAAAATCAGATGTATTTATTGAAATTACAATTTCAAATAATACATCTGTAATTGCGAATACAACAAAGATTGTACTAAGTCCAAGCAATTGGTATTTACCACAAGTTTTGACACTCACAGCAGTAAACGATAGTTTGCTTAATGGTAAAAGGCAAATTCAAGTTTCGTTGATTCCTAGTTCAGAAGATACATCACTGAATCTTACACCCAAGGTTCTTACAATTGAAATAGAAGATAATGATAAAAGAATATTTGCTTCTAATAATACGTACACTGGTGGGATATTTGGTGGAGTTCAAGGCGCAGATTCTATTTGCCAGGCAGAATGTCCAGCCGGCTTAATTTGTAAAGCAATGATAGTTGATGGCATAAATCGTATAGCGTCAGTTAATGCAAATATAGGAGACGGACAAGTCGATTGGGTGCTGTTACCATTTGCACATTATTATCGAAAGGATGGTACTACCCTTGTTTCAAATACAAACCAAACTAAACTTTTGCAGTTTAATTTTACAAACCTAATCGATCCAGTTTTAGCCTCAGCGTGGATGGGAAGTTCTGCGTCATGGGTTCATGGTCCCAATGATTGCGATCTCTGGCGAAACAACACAAATACTATTACAGGCAATATCGTTCGCCTTGCCTATGGTGATAATTTATTTTTCGGTGGAAATTTTAATTGTAATAATTCAGTAAATTTGGTTTGTGTAGAACAGTAGGTCTATTTTTTTGATTTTTATCTCTCCAAAAAAAATGTATTCGGCAGCATAGAAAATGTTTAATAAAGTAAAATTATGAAAAGTACAAATTTAGGGTTTGTTGTTCATCCACTTTGGTCTTTTTTGCGTACCACCTTTGGAATGGATGAGGCTTTTAAAATGTTTGGTCCCTACAAAGGTGCCAATGTTATACCCAAACTTTTGGATCAGTACACATACGAAGTTCAAATGCCTTTGGTTTTATCTAACACAAATTATGTGGGAACACATTTCGGAGGTTCTTTGTATTCGATGTGTGATCCATTTTATATGTTTTTACTCATTGAAAACTTGGGTTCAAATTACATTGTTTGGGATAAATCAGCGAGCATTCAATTTCTGAAACCTGGGCGTGGTACAGTGAAAGTACGATTTTCGATAACAGAAGAAGAAATAAAGGAAATCAAAACCATTGTTGCCGAAAAAAGAAAAACAACGCGAAATTATTCAGCAGATATTTATGATGAGGATGGAACACATGTCGCATCCCTTCAAAAGAGCTTTATATTCGTTTAAAAAAAGAATAAAATTTTATTTACCTAATGCATGTTAGGTAAATAGGGTTCTGGGCACACCGTTCCGTTTGGAACGGCC
>JARJFC010000279.1 GCA_029310945.1 Leptospira sp. 96542 | reverse complement strand
CCCCGCGCGCGCATGTCGCGGATGCACTCGGCAACTTGCGCAACGATCATGGGCGCCAGGCCCTCGGTGGGCTCGTCAATGAGGATGACGCGGGGGTTGCCCAGCAGCGAGCGGCAGATGGTGAGCATCTGCTGCTCACCGCCCGACAGGCTGCCGGCGCGCGTGTGGCGCCGCTCCTCCAGACGCGGGAAGTAGTCGAACATCTGCTGCACGGTCCAGCGCGGCGCACCCGGCGGGGCGGGCTGCTCGCCCATGCGCAGGTTCTCGTCGACCGTGAGGTTGGCGAACACCTCGCGCTCCTCG
Organism: Leptospira sp. 96542; assembly: GCA_029310945.1. Taxonomy (GTDB): domain Bacteria; phylum Spirochaetota; class Leptospiria; order Leptospirales; family Leptospiraceae; genus Leptospira_A. The sequence goes on along the minus strand of JARJFC010000279.1, from coordinate 1,144 downwards.
GGCACATAGGCGAGGCCCGCGCGGCAGATGCGGCTGGGCTTGAGGCCCGCCAGTTCCTGATCAGCCAGGCGCACGCTGCCCGCACTGGGCGGCAGCAGGCCCATCACGGCCTTGAGCGTGGTGGAACGGCCCGAACCGTTGCGCCCCAGCAGGCTCAGCACCTCCCCGGCGCCGACACTGAACGCGACACCTTGCAGGATGTGGCTCTTGCCGTAATGGGCATGCAGGTTTTCAACCTTGAGCAAGGAGGTCATGCCTTGGCCTCCTCGCCCAGGTAGGCCTCGCGCACGCCCCGGTGTTGGCGGATCTCATCCGGCGTTCCGGTGGCGATGACCTGACCGTAGACCAGAACGCTGATGCGGTCGGCCAGCTTGAACACCACGTCCATGTCGTGCTCGACGATGAGTAGCGCACGGCCTTCGGTGACTTCGCGGATCAGCTGCAAGGTGTAGTCGGTTTCTTCACTGGACATGCCGGCCATGGGTTCGTCGAGCAGGATCAGTTGGGGATCCGACGCCAGCGTCATCGCGATCTCCAGCGAGCGCTGTTCGGAATAGCTCAGTTCACCCGCCAGCGTGCCGGCCCGCGCCTGCAGGCGCACGCGTTCCAGCAGTTGCTCCGTGGCCTCGCGCAGGCCGGGCAAACGATCCACGCGACGCCAGAAGGCGGTGGGCCAGGCTTGCAGGCGCAGCACGGCCAGGCGCAGGTTCTCGAACACCGAGAGCTTGGGAAAGATGTTGGTGATCTGGAACGAACGTGCCAGCCCCATGCGGTTGATGCGCTGCGGCGCCCAGCCCGTGATGTCACGGCCCTGGAACACGATGCGACCCGACGTGGGGCCGAGGTTGCCCGAGATCAGATGGAAGAGCGTGGACTTGCCCGCGCCGTTGGGCCCGATCAGCGCGTGGCGCTCGCCGGGCGCAAGTTCGAGGTCCACGCCCCGGATGATCGCGGTCTCTCCGAAGGACTTGCACAGGCCTTGCAATTGCAGGATGGACGTGCTCATGCCTTGCTCTCCTGGATGTGCAGGCGCCGCTGCGCATAACGCAACAGGACGGCACCCAGCGCCAGCAATGCCACGGGGCACGCCCACGTGACCACGCCCGTGGCTTGCCAGGAATTGCCGAACATCGTGACGGGCGGC
>JARJFC010000278.1 GCA_029310945.1 Leptospira sp. 96542 | reverse complement strand
ATCGTCGCCTTCGAATTGCGCGTGACGGCGCTGCAGTGCAAGCTCACGCTCAATCAGCACCGCCCCGAGGCGCATGCTGCCATGCGCGCGGGCTACGCGGCAGGCAGCCCGGACGAACAGGGCCTGGCGGCCTGGATGGACCGGCTGGGCCTGCGCGGGCCGGCATGAGCTCGGACCCCGATTTCATGCGCCTCGCGCTGGACCAGGCGCGAGCAGCCGCCCAGGCCGGTGAGGTGCCGGTGGGCGCCGTACTGGTCCACCAAGACCCGCGCACGGGCACCCGCCGCGTACTCGCCACCGGGCGCAACAGCCCCATCGCCGACCACGACCCGACGGCCCATGCCGAAATGTTGGCCCTGCGCGCCGCGGGGCAGGCGCTGGGCAACTACCGGTTGGACGACTGCACGCTCTACGTGACGCTGGAACCTTGCCCCATGTGCGCCGGGGCCATGCTGCACGCGCGCCTCAAGCGCGTGGTCTATGGCGCGGCCGACCCCAAGACCGGCGCGGCGGGTTCGGTGCTGGACCTGTTCGATCACCGCCAGCTCAACCACCAGACCGAGGTGCAGGGCGGCCTGCTGGCCGAGGACTGTGGCGCGCTGCTGCAGGACTTTTTTCTGCAACGCCGCCAGCAGGCCCGGCAGGCTGCACAGCAGGACCCGGCGCGTTTTCCGCTGCGCGAGGATGCGCTGCGCACGCCCGATGCCCGCTTCGCCGACCTGCCTGATTACCCCTGGGCGCCTCGTTACATCAACGATCTGCCGTCCCTGGCCGGCCTGCGCCTGCATTATCTGGATGAGGGCGGGCAGGGTGATGCCGTGGCAGGCGACGGTGCAGTGGAAGCCATCAAAGATGAGGCACAACGGCACCTCACCTGGCTCTGCCTGCACGGGCAGGGCGACTGGAGCTACCGCTACCGCGCGGTCATTCCGCAACTGCTGGCCCAGGGCCATCGCGTGCTTGCCCCCGACCTGATCGGTTTTGGCCGCAGCGACAAGCCCAAGAAGGAGGGCGCGCACCGCCTGGACTGGCACCTGCAGGTGCTGCGGGAATGGGTCGACCGGCTGGATCTGCGGCGCGTGGCGCTGCTGCTGCCGGGCGAAACCAGCGACCCGATCGCCGAGCTGGGTCGGCGCTGGGCCCGGGCCGAACCGGCGCGGCACCTGCAAACCCAGACGCACGAGGCAACACCCCGGGCCATGCCGGACGACCCGGACGAACCAGACATCCAGGAAACACACCGCGCCTGGGACGCACCGTTTCCCGATGCCGGGCATCGGGCGGGGCCACGCGCTTTCGCGGCCCTGGCCACCGTCAGCCATCCCGGCTGAGTTGCCACCGTCACCGGCCCGATGGGAAAGGTCCCTTGGGCGGAATGGCAGCCGCGCCCCGGCGCCCCACGCGCCGCCGATAATCAACGCCGGTATGAGCAAACACATCTACATCTATTC
>JARJFC010000277.1 GCA_029310945.1 Leptospira sp. 96542 | reverse complement strand
TGCTGCAGATCGTAGTGGATCGGACCATCCCGCCGTGCGCATCCCGTTTTCCAGCACCCGCCGCCATCAAGTCCGGCGCGCCCGCACCGCGGGCGGTTGTCTCCCTGGCCCACGGGCCGCGCGTGGGAAGGCGCGCGGTGCGCAGCACGGTCTTCAGCGTGCCGGGGCGGTGGGTGTGTTTTCTGTCCATGCCGGCACTGTGCCGGCATTCCGTATCCGCGTCGATAGCAACCTGGAGGTCTTCCCACTATGAACGTTCGACATGCATCCCTCGAGCTCGCGCGCCGCTTCCCCGATGGCATCGCGGGCGCGGCCCTGGCCATCGGCAAGCCCGAATCTACCCTGCGCAAGGAATTGACCGGCGCGCCCGGTTACAAGTGGGGCGTCGACGATGCGGAGCTGCTGACGCAGTGCGCGGCGGATCGTCGCGTGCCCAACGCCCTGGGCATCGTCAATGCGCTGGCGGCGAACGTGGGCGCGGTGGTGTTGCCCATGCCGGAAGGGATGAGCAGCGCGGATGACTTCACGGCCCTGGCCGAGACGGCGCGCGAGTTCTCGGAGTTCGTGGCCAGTGTTGCGGAGGCGGAGCGTGATGGGAAGGTAACCGCCAATGAGTTGGCCCGCGTGGACAAGGATTTCGGCGAGCTGGTGGCGCGCGGCCAGGCCCTGCGCACGCGCCTGGCGGCGCTGCATGAGGCGGGCAAGCCTGCGCATCTGCGGGCGGTGAAGGGCGGGGCGTGAGCAGCTACACAGTGCTTCACGGTGATTGTCGAGATCTGCTGCCAAACATCGGGCGTGTGCAGCACATCATCACCGATCCGCCCTACGAGGCCGAAGCACACACAAGGGGGCGCAGGCTGCTGGGTCGGCAAAAAAGTGGGCAGCGCACCGTTGAGTACGGCGCTCTGGACTTCGATCACATCACCAGTGAGGAGCGTGATGAATCTGCGCGGCTGATGGTGGCTGCGTGTAGCGGATGGCTGCTGATCTTCTGCCAGGCTGAGGCCGTGGCCGCGTGGCGTGCCTCGATCACCGCAGGCGGTGGGCGCTACATGCGGGCCATGGTCTGGATCAAGCCAGACGGCGCGCCGCAATTCACGGGTGATCGCCCCGGCATGGGCTACGAATCCATCGTGGCCGCGTGGTGCGGTGAAGGGCGTAGCCGATGGAATGGGGGGGGGCGGCGTGGCGTGTTCACGCATGCCCAGCGAGACAGCAACTCCCCGAAGTTGCACATGACGCAGAAGCCGGTCGCGCTGATGCGCGAACTGGTGGCGCTCTTCACGAACCCTGGCGAAACGGTGGCCGACCCCTATGCGGGCAGCGGCACCACGGGCGTCGCCGCAATTGCCTTGGGGCGGAATTTCATCGGCATGGAAAGGGAGCTGCGCCATGTCGATACAGCTTGCGCGCGGCTCGACGCCGCTGGTCGCCAGTTGCAAATTGAAATGGAAGCTG
>JARJFC010000276.1 GCA_029310945.1 Leptospira sp. 96542 | reverse complement strand
CGCCTGGGTGAGACGCTGCGGCCCACGCTCGTCAGCTTGATGGACACGGCGAACGGCTGGCTGAGCACGATCAGTCGCTGGATCAGCGAGAACCCAGCTCTATTTTCTGCCTTGATGAAAACGGCGCTACAACACCGTTCCTGGCCGCTTGCTGCCTGCAGTCGCGATCGTCGCCCTGTGGGCCGGGGCAGCGCTCGCGCAAGGCAGCTCCGGCGCTTCCTCCAATGTGCGGTCGGCCGACTACATCGTGGCTGTCGTCAACTCCGAGCCCATCACCAATGCCCAGGTGAATGCGGAAGTCACGCGAACGTTGCGGCAATTCGCCGCGCAGCGCAGGCCCGCGCCCGACAACCAGGCCTTGCGGCGTCAGGTGCTGGATCAGCTGATCAACGAGCGCGCGCAACTGCAGCTCGCGCGGGAGATGGGCCTCAAGATCGACGAGCCCTCGGTGGATCAAGCCGAGCAAAACGTCGCCCGTCAGAACCAGCTCACCGTCGCCCAACTGCGTCAGCAAGTGCAACAGCAGGACGGCATGACGCCGCAAGCCTTGCGTGATCGCTTGAAAGAGCAACTCTTGTTGACGCGCCTGCGCGAACGCGAGGTGGATGCCCGCGTTCGCGTCAGCGATGCCGACGTCGAGCAGTACCTGGCCGAACAGCCGCAGCGCAACAGCAATCCGGCGAGTCAGCTCATCAACATCGCGCACATACTCGTGGCCGTGCCCGAGGACGCCAGCGAGGCTCGGCAAGCCGAATTGCAGCGCAAGGCCGAGCAGATCACGCGGCGCGCGCGCGAGAAGGCAGCGGACTTCGCCGCCCTGGCGCGTGAGCTTTCGGATGCCGGTGACCGCGCGAATGGTGGTCAGCTTGGCCTGCGCGCGGGTGACCGTTATCCCGCCTTGTTCACGAACGCCGTGCGATCGCTCGCCGTGGGCGACGTCAGCGAACCCGTGCGTTCGGGCGCGGGTTTTCATGTGCTCAAGCTGGTCGAGCGTCGCCAACCTGCGTTGCCTCCCCAGACGGTGACCCAAAGCAGGGCGCGGCACATTCTGCTGGTTCCCAGTGCGCAGCTGAGCGAGGCCCAGGCGCGGGACAAACTCAATGATTTCCGCCGCCGCATCCAGGCGGGCGAGACGGACTTCGCCACGCTGGCGCGTCAAAACTCGCAGGATGGAAGCGCCGCCCAAGGTGGCGATCTGGGCTGGGCCAGTCCAGGCATGTTCGTCCCCGAATTCGAGAACGGGATGAACCAGCTTGCTCCGGGCCAGATCAGCGATCCGCTGATCTCCCGCTTTGGCGTTCATTTGATTCAACTGCTCGAGCGACGCCAGACCACCTTGAACGAGCGCGAGCAACGTGAGCTCATCCGCAACATGCTGCGGGAGCGCAAGATGGTCGAGGCCTATGACAACTGGGTCCGCCACCCCCGAGCCCGCGCCCACGTGGGAATGCGCGAGGCGCCGCA
>JARJFC010000275.1 GCA_029310945.1 Leptospira sp. 96542 | reverse complement strand
TCCTTCTTGTTCTTTGGTATTTGCATTTTTGTATTCGTAGATATTCATTATTTTTTATTTCCTTTTTTGAAATAACTGTTGCACATAATGTACGTTTACTATTTGTGAAGTCTGAGGTGTGGCAGCGAAGCGAAACCCGTGACCGCTCGCGCCCATGGTGAAAAGAAAGACGGGCGCCGCGACGGCGGCCGAGGCGGTCGCCGCGAGGACGGCCAGGGCCGACGCGAGGACGCGCGAGGCGAAGGTCGCCAACGCGGCGATGCCAACGGCGGTGCCGCGAATGGCGGCTCGGGTGGCCGGGGACGTCATGAGCAGCCGGCGCGTGGTGAACGCGCCGAAGCGCGCAGCGAGCGTGCCGAACGCAGCGATGGTCAGCCCCGCAACGAAGGACGCAACGGCGGCAACGAACAGCGCCAGGAGCGCGCTCCCCGTGGCAATGAGGGCCGCGGCCGCCAGGAGAACCGGGGTGAGGCACCCCGCAACGGTCGTGGCGAGCGCACGGAGCGTCCGGAACGGGCAGAACGGACGGAACGCCCCGAGCGAATGGAACGCGCAGAGCGCGCCGAAGGCACCGAACAACCGCGCCGTGAACGCCAGGAACGTCCCCGCCGTGGCGAACAGGAGCAACGTCCCGCACAAGAGGTGTTGGAAACCAGTCCATCCCTCGCCGTGACGGCGGAAGCCGCGGGAAGTGTCGTCCCAGGAGGCGACGAAGCCGTCCAGGCCGGATCCGGCCAGGGCCAGGGCACCCGGGAACGCCGCTCACGTGACCGTTACGGTCGCGACCGCCGTGAACGTGGCGAACGCAACGGTGGCCAGGGTCGCAATGGTGAAGCCCGTGGTGACCTGGAAGTCTCGGATGCCGATGGTGAAAACCAGGCGATGTCAGTGCCTGCCGCCGAAACGGCCGCGCCCGTGGCGAAAACGGAAGTCAATGCAACTGCTTCGACCGCGGCGTCAGCCGCCGGCAGCACGAGGCTGCCGCGGGTGCAACCCTACAAGCTGCCCCTGAGTTCCTTGAATGAGGTGGCTTCAGCCGCTGGCCTGCAGTGGGTGAACTCCGACGCCGACAAAGTGGCCGCCGTGCAAGCTGCCATCGCCGCCGAACCCCAACCCGTGCACGTGCCACGCGAGCGGCCCGCCCCCGTGGTGGTGGATGAAGGTCCGCTGATCCTGGTGGAAACACGCAAGGACCTGAGCGAGCTGAAGCTGCCCTTCGAATCGCAGTGAATCCGCCGCCACGCTGACCGCCGCCTCGTGACGACGGCAGTCCAGCCATGAAAAAACCGCCATGCGTTCCATGGCGGTTTTTTTATCTCTGTCTCAGCCCACCACGTCCACGGGCCTGGACCTCACTGGAACACGTCCACCGACCCCGCGCGCTGGACAAGACCGAAGAAACCACGGCGCAGCAAGCCGGCATGGCTACACACCTGGTTGTGTCCATTCCTTTGCACGTAGTCGATGG
>JARJFC010000274.1 GCA_029310945.1 Leptospira sp. 96542 | reverse complement strand
CAACTGGGCCTTCTACCTCAGCCTCTTTCTGGCTTGGGTGGATATGGGTTTTCGCGTGCCCAAGGTCGATTTTGTCCACGGAGATCTGGATGCGCAGTGACGACGACACGCTGGCGCCAGAGCACATCAACACCCCGGGCCAGGTGGAGTCAGGCTGCCGCCTGCCGATGCTGGACCACATCCACGCCGATGCCGTTCGGGTCGACGACCACGAAGTGACGGTCGCCCCAGGGTTCGTCGCGCGGTGGCATCTCGACGGGAATGCCCAGGGACTGGATGCGCGCGTACGCCGCGTCCACATCGTCCACGTCCACGGCGACCCACAGGCCCTGCCCCTGGAAGGCCGATCGAAAAATGCTGGGCTGGGACGGCAAGTTCGGTTTCATGAAACCGAGTTCGCCTTCCCCCAACTGCAGCAGGACAAACCAGTCGTCCTCGCCCTGGAACAACACCTCGCAGCCAAACAGCCGGACGTAAAAGTCCTTGGACTCACGCACCTTCTCGGTGACCACACCTGACCAGAATTTCATTCAACGCTCCTCACGGGGTGATTCAGAAGCCTGAATTCTGTTCAGCGAGGTCCGCGACGTCTTGTAAGAAAGCGACATCTTGCGCACGTGCCCGCGAGGGTGGCGCACCATGGAAGCGCGTGAACGCATGGCTGAAGTGGCTTTGGTCGGTGTAACCCAACTCGACCGCGATCTGCGCAAGGGGTAAGTCCGCGCGGGCCAGCAGCGCGCAAGCACGCCGGAACCGGACGATGTCCGAAAACAGCTTGGGCGACAGACCTGCGACCTCCAGAAAGTTACGCTCAAACTGCCGTGGGCTCTTGCAGCACAGCTCGGCCAACTCATCGACACGCAAGGGACGTGGCGACTGTTCGATGTGCCGCAGGGCATCGTCGATGCGACTGGGCTGCGGGGGCCGCCGTTGCAGGTGAGCCAGCAATATCGCGTCCAGGCGAGTGAACACGGTTTGACTCGCGATGGACTCGGCCAGTTCCAGCACTCGGGGAATCAACAGCCCCTCGGCAGGCAACACCGCATCCGTCAACTCGCTGGCCCGCATGTCCAGAAAGTGGCGACTCTGTCCGGGTTTGAAGCGGATGCCGAGGTAATGGCACGCGGGCGCGATGGCCAGCTCGGTTCTTCGGGTGCTCGTCCCATACACGTCGACCTGGTGATTCGATCCGCCCAGCACCAGCACCATGTCCACGGAGCCGTCCGGCGTGATGGCAAAGCTTGGGTCCTGGTTGTCCAAGCTCAACCAATAGTGGCTGACGTAGGCCCGAAGGGCCGCAGCAGGCAAGGCAGTACTCGCGGGTAGAGGGCGTTGGCTCATGGGACGAGGAGGCCAGTCGCTGATGTACCGTGGTGAGCAACCAGCGTTACCAAGGCATCAAGCATCAGGCCGATGGCACACGGCCTCGACGTTGTTGCCCTCTGGGTCAATCACAAAGGCGCCGTAGTAATGG
>JARJFC010000273.1 GCA_029310945.1 Leptospira sp. 96542 | reverse complement strand
CCCAGCATCAGTGCGGCGTGTACATGGCGGTTGAGCTGGACTGTGGCTATCTGCTGGCCGAGGACGGCCTGGAACAGCGCCATTGCATCGGCAGCTACGCCAATGCCTGTGCCAGCGGCGGCACGCGCGTGTTCTCGCTGCGCCAGGGGAGCGCGCAAGGCCGGCGCGTCGCCACCCTGGAAGTGCAGCGCGGCCACGACGGGGTCTGGCGCATGGTGCAGATCCGGGGCAAGGCCAACACACCGGTGCATGAGCCGCTGCTGCTGCAGGCGGCCGACCAGGTCGTAACGGCCTACGGGGCCGCAGTGCGGGCCCAGGCCGAGGGCTCGCGGACCCGCCTGAATGATTTGCCAAACCAGGGGGGCTCGGCAGCGGGCGACTATGCGCCGCCGCCGTATGTCATCCACCGGCAAGAACACTGGACGGGCTGAGGCCTCGTCCGCCGGATCGCCCTGCACACCCACCCCATCCGCCTCGACTCCCATGGTCACCGATCGCATCTCTACCGGCGGCGCCTCGCTGCCCTTGCCTCGCCTCTCCGGCACGGGCGGGGGGCCTGCAGGCGCAGGATTGAATCCGGGTGAGGTGCTGACGCTGCGCATCGAGAGCCGCAGCGGCGCCGGGGCGAACCAGGTGTTCAACGGCCGCAGCGCGGATGGGCGCCTCTTCCAACTGAGCGCGGGATTCGTCCCGGGCATGGACCTGCAGATCGGGCAGACCTTGCAAGTCCAGGTGCCAGGGGCACCGTCCCCTTTCCAATTGGCCATGCAGGGCGGTGCCATGCCCCAGTCCACGCCCCTCCAGCCTGCTTCGCCCACCGGCCCTCAATCCAGTGTGGCGGCACAGGCGCAAGCGCAGATGATGGACGCGGACGGGGAGGCCACCTCCCCCGCGCCGGACCTGAACCAGTTCCTGCTGCAACGGTTCTTCCAGGGTCAGGGCGCGCTGGGTGCGGGCGACGTCTGGGTCTTGGCCCAGACCTGGCGCCATCTGGTGCTGGCGCGTCTGCGCCAGGTGCAGGGGCCGGCCTTTGCGCCCGCACCGGCGGGTGCCACGCGTTCCGGTCCGGCCGCCGCGGTCACCGCCGCCGGGGCCGCCTCGCTGGCCCTGCTGCAGGCCATGACGCCGGATGAAACACGGGAAGACGACGGACTGCATTCCGCCTTGTGGGGCCCCACGGCCCAGGCGTCCAAGCCTGCGCTGCTGCTGCCGCAGCTCTGGATGTTCCATACCTATGTCTGGAACAACACCCTGCCCCTGACCTTCTGGGTGCTGCCGCGCGAGGAAGAAAAAAAGGAAGGTGGGCAGGCTGCCCGCCAGCCCACCCGCGCGCGCATGCTGCGCCTGTGCTTCAAGCACCCGGTCCATGGTCTGCTCTGGATGGATGTGCGCGTGGATGAACAGCATGTCACGGTGGACCTCCACGCCGAGCAGGGCGACGCGGTCACCACCTTGCTGCAGTTGCGCCCCAGCGTCAGCGCCGCGCTG
>JARJFC010000272.1 GCA_029310945.1 Leptospira sp. 96542 | reverse complement strand
GCGCTATGTGCGCATCCTTGACACGGACGCCCTGACCCGTCTGGTCAACGCGGTCCAGCCAGCCTGCCACTGAGTCAGTGAGCAGGAGCATCCGGCTCCGACCCAGCGAGGCTGCTGCCCTGGCCGACTTCCCCCGCTACAGCAAACGCGCCATCAGTAGTTCGTCCACGTCATGGTCCTCGTGGGAGCGCCGGTAGGCCCCACGCAAGCGACCCTCGAGCTCGAAACCCTGCTTTTCGTAGAAACGCCGCGCACGGGGATTGTCGGCCTCCAGCATCAACTCGAGCCGTCGCACACCCTCGGAGCGCAGGCGCGACACCACATCGTCGATGATCGACGCGGCCAGGCCCGTGCCGCGCTCCGACGGCGCCACCGCGAACGTGCCCAGATAGGCGCCATGGCGAGCCCGTCCCGCATGCCGGGTCAGGCGGTAAAAGCCCCGAACCCGCCCATCGCGCTCGACCACGTAGAAGGTCCGTGCAGCGATCAGTTCGTCCATGATCGGACGAAAGTCCGCCAGGGACATGGGGTCGTGGCCCAGGTAGGGCACGACGTCCTCGTGCATATAGAGCGCGTGGACGACCTCCAGGTCATCCCTTTTGGCAAGTCGGTGCATGGCGGGTCGCGGGGGTCGGCAAGGCCGCCCATTCTGCCGCAAGGCCATCGCACCTCGCCCCCCTGTCGGGGCGGACGCTCAATCCTGCTCGCTCGCCAACAGCAGGGTCAAGGCACTGGCCAGGCCCGCCATGGCCCAGAAGGCGAAAAAGGCCAACGTGTAGACCCCGGCGCGCGCCAGCTCCACGGGTTGGCCAAACCAGTACAGGTCCTGCGGGTCGACGAGCGCGAAGACCAGCATTTCCAGCAAGCCGGCGACCAGAAAGGCCGGCCAGGCTATCCACATCAGTTTGCGCCACTGCATGTCTGTGTTCTCCTCTTCGCGGCTGTGTTCTTGTCGATTCGAAATGCTCGGCGAGACTGCCCGGTCAACTAGGGCGAAGTCGGAGCGCTGCCGGCCGACGGAGCAGCCACGGGAGCACCCGTCTGCGCATGGTTGCGCGCCTGTTGCGCCGGGGCTTCGCTCTGCCTTGGAACGCTGGTGTCCAGCACCGGATCGGGCATGCTGACAGCCAGCCAGAAGGTATGCAGGCCCGCGATCACCACGATGATGGGGCCGGCCAGGACCAGCCACACGTAGCCAAATTTCCACCAGGGTTTTGTGTCTTGCATGTTGTGTTTCATGTGCATGGTCTTCACGGAACTCGCGATCATCGGGGCACCAGGAAGACCGATTTCTCCTTGACCACATGGTCCTCGGCGCTGATCTCGAAACGCATGGGATGGCTGCCCGTGCCCACGCGCTCGCCTTCCTGCAGCCACTTGCCCAGGGTCTGCGTCCCCAAGTCCTGTCACAGTGAAGCCGTCAGTTTCTGTTGCCCCTTCCGTTTTTTCACCGCCCAATCCCAAAAGTGGGAGGAGGAAGGCGCCTTTCTTTTTAT
>JARJFC010000271.1 GCA_029310945.1 Leptospira sp. 96542 | reverse complement strand
CGAAGGCGGGGTGCACCTGCAACGCCGCGTCGGCGAATTGCGCGAGTACCTGGGCGTCGAGCAGGTTCTTGAGCAGGGGGGCGGATTCCTGCGCCTCGGGCGTTTTCTTGGAGGGGCTCATGCGCGCATTGTGCCGGGCCGGTCCTCACGACGGCGTGCGCGGGTCTGCATCTCAGTCCGGAAAGCGCTCCACATGTGTTTCGCCCTTGCGGCCGTAGTAGCTGACGTGACGGCCCGTGATCCAGACCGTGTAGCTGGCGCAGCCCGCGGCCTGTGAAAGGGGCTTGAATTCCGGGTATTTCACGGTGCCCGCCTGCGCGCCCCGGATGGCGGCCACCATGGCCTCGGCGCTGAAATCCGGCGCCACGGGCCTGGTCGGCTGTTCGAAGCCGAGTGTGTGCGTTTCGCCGTTGGGCAGGTAATAGGTGCTGCGGGCGGCGCGGTAGTCCACGTGGTAGGCCTCCACCCCGGCGGCCGCCAATTGGCCGATGACCTGGCCGAAAGAAATGTTGCCGGCGTTGGACGCGGCGAAGGTGGATTCGATGCTTGCAAGGGTGCTGGGGGACATGGGGGCTCCTGGGGTGGGGTTTGGTTTCCTTGGAAACTTATTGTAGTTTCCGGGGAAACTTGACGCAACAGCCAAGCATGGGGACGATGGATTTCCGGGGGCGACGGGGGGATGGCCTGGGCTCAGCTCACAGGCAGGGACTTGAGCCCGTGATGCGCCACCAGGGCCTGCATCTGGGCCTGGAGGGCCTGGCGCTCGGCCGCCTGGAGGTGGCCGAAGAAATGCGCTTCGTTGGCGTCGGCCAGCGCGGCGAGCACCGGAACCAGGCGCTTGCCCTTGGGCGTCAGCGCCAGCCACTGATCACGCGCGCTGTCCTCGGCCAGGCGGCGTTCGGCCAGGCCCTTGGCCTCCAGCCGCGTGACGATCTTGGAAGCCGCGCCCTTGGTCATGCCCAGGGCGTCGATCAAGGCCGCGTGACGCGTTTCCGGCTGCTCGTCCAGGGTGCGCAGCGCCGTCCATTCGCTGACCGTGACGTCGTGCGCGGCCAGCAGTTCCGCGAAGCGCGCGGACACATGGTTGGAGACGAAGCGCAGCCAGAAGCCGAGGTGGGATTCGAGCGGGCTGGCGGCCACCGGTTTGGCATTGGAAGGGGTGCTTGTTCTGGCCATCGGGTTTCCCTGGAAACCTGCTCAGTATAGGGTTGGGGCGCCGCACGGGGCACGACGCCCATGCCCGCGCCGACGCGCCTGGCTCGGGTCAACCCGCTACCCGCGTCCTCGGGTCGGCCTCGAAGTTGCGCTGGAACTCCGTCAGGGGGCGCGGGCGTGACACCAGGTAACCCTGGATCGAATCGCAGCCCGCGGCGCGCACGGCCTGCATCTGCTCCACGGTTTCGACGCCCTCGGCCACGGTGCGCATGCCCAGGGTGGTGGCCAGCTCGGAGATCATGTGCACGATGGCGCGCGACTGCTCCAGCGACAGCAATTCTTTGACG
>JARJFC010000270.1 GCA_029310945.1 Leptospira sp. 96542 | reverse complement strand
ATTCTAATTCCTTTGTTGATAAACTAAGCTCATGTCCAAAAAAATCTAAAAGCAGTGGTGCAAACTCTTTACTAAAGAAAACAAATAAAAAACCGATCACGATCGAAATAAATATTCCTTGGTGTACCGACACGCCACGCCCATGGCTGGCCAGCTCAGCCTTGGCGCCACGACCAAGTCGCCAACTGAACAAGGCCACCAGCAGGCCTGCGCCGGTCAAGGCGGCCGCGGTCAGCGGGGTGGCATTCAGGCCTGGGCCATGGTCGATGGTCAGTCCGCCCAGCCAGGCGCCGGCCGCGTTGCCCAGGTTGAACGCGGCGATGTTGAAGGCCGAAGCCAGTGTGGGCGCGCCGCCGGCCTGTTCCAGCACGCGCATCTGCAACGGCGGCACGGTGGCGAAGGCCGCGAAACCCAGCAGGCCCACCGTCAGCACGGCAGCCACCTGGCCGTGCACCGTGAAGGTGAACAGCAGCAGCACGGTCGTCAGCAGGGCCAGGCTGCCGACCAGGGCAGGCATGAGCGCGCGGTCAGCCAGCTTGCCGCCCCAGGTGTTGCCCACCACCAAGCCGACGCCGAACAACAGCAGGATGGGCGACACCGCGCCGACGGGGAAACCGGCGAGTTCGGTCAACAGCGGGCTGATGTAGGTGAAGGTCGCGAACACGCCGCCGAAACCCAGTACCGTCATGGCGAAACCCAGCAGCACCTGCGGGCGGCCGAGGGCACGCAGTTCACCCCGCAGATCGCCCTGGTGCTGCTCCCGGCTCGGGGGCACCAGCAGGGCGATGGCGGCCAGGGCCAGCACACCGACCCCGGTCACGGCCCAGAAGGTGGCGCGCCACCCCCAGGTCTGCCCCAGCCAGGTTCCGAAGGGCACGCCCAGCACGTTGGCCAGCGTCAACCCGGTGAACATGAGCGCGATGGCCGAGGCGCGCTTGTCGGCCGCTACCAGGCTGGTGGCAACGACCGAGCCCACGCCGAAGAAGGCACCGTGCGCGAGCGAAGTCAGCACGCGGGCGGCCATCAGCGTGCCGTAGCCCGGTGCCAGCGCGCAGGCCAGGTTGCCAAGCGTGAAGATCACCATGAGGCTTAGCAGCAGTGTCTTGCGCGGCAGGTTGGCGGTGAGGATGGCGACGGGCGGCGCACCCAGCGTGACGCCCAGCGCATAACCCGTGACCAGCAGCCCGGCGGAAGACAGCGAAACGCCCAGATCGGCGCCGACCTGCGGCAGCAGGCCCATGATGACGAATTCGGTGGTGCCGATGCCGAAGGCGCCGGCGGCCAGCGCCCAGAGTGCGACGGGCATGATGAAAACTCCTGAGTTGATGCGGTGAGGGACGTGATTGTGGCGAAGCTGTGCGCGCCACGCGCCGGGCAGGGGCATCGCAGCGGCCCGGCACCGGTGGTTTCAGCGCTCTCCCTTGCGGTAAGGCTTCATCAAGGCCTGGGGATAGGCCGCCTTGCGCGCCACCAGCACCAGCGCGAGGATGGACAGGACATAGGG
>JARJFC010000026.1 GCA_029310945.1 Leptospira sp. 96542 | reverse complement strand
TCTACCCAGGGCTGTGATGATGTACTCTTCTGTTATCAGTTTTCCATTTGTTGGGTCAAAGTCCATCCAACCCAAATTGGGGCAGTACACGGAAACCCAGGCATGTGTTGCATCGCTCCCTTGTAATTTTTCAACACCTGGCGGAGGAACTGTTTCCAAATAACCACTAACATACCGACAAGGTACCTGGATGGATCGAAGTGCAGAAATCATAAGGTGTGAAAAATCTTGACATACACCTTTTCTTTCATTTAACACTTGTTCGATGGGAGTATTGATTGTGGTGGCTTTTTGATCATATTTAAAAGTTTTGTAAATCGATTCAGTCATCTCCAAAGTCGCCAAAAAAACTGGCTTTCCAGGAGCAAAAAATTGTTTTGCGAAATCTGCATAAACATTTTTGGTTTTGATGTATGCCGATGGTTGTACATATTCAATTGCATTCAAATCTTGCTCTAACGTAGATTCGGTGATATATGAGTAAATCGTATCCCAAATCATAGATTTGCTTAGGTCATAACCAAGGCCAGAATGTGTACGAATGGTTGATTCAACAACTACCTCAAGTGATTTATGAGGATCTTCTACCGAAAAATAAAAAACCTGGTTTCCAAAGTAATCTCTTCGAAAGGAAGAAACAACAGGTTTAGGATACACAGTTACATGGGTTCGAAAACAATCCTGATGAAACGACGTAAGAGGATACATATGTGCCATATTATGACAATACGAAACCAAATCTTCGTATTGGTATTTTGTTTTATGGATCACTCGAAAATCAGCCACTAGTTATCACCAATTCTAGTTTGTTCTTCAGTGTAATTAAAATAACGAACCGATAGTGCATCAGATAAGTTTCGCAGATGACCGTGTAATTCTTCCAACCAAGTAAATACATAATCCATTGGATCTTCTTTTGCAAATAAAATTGAAATGTCTTTCATCTTAAAATGTGTGTACAATTGCAAACTCGCACGATCCTCAGCATAGGTAACTTTCTCTTCTTTACCAGGCAAAAACTTTATATTCTGATTGATCTGGTCTAATTGATACGCAAAGGAACGTGGGTTTGAAGTATCAAACAATAAAATATCCAAAACAGATTCTTGGTCCACTCGACCTCTGTATCGTCTATTATAAGTAATGCGAATATCATTGATGCTCAGTATGGTTTCGAAAGATGGTTTGTCTTGGAAACTTCCCCAGCGAATCATACCCTGTAACATCAGTATTAAATTGATGGCTCGTTCGATCCTTCGTCCTAAATCTAGAAAATACCATCCAGCCTCTCGACTCATGTTTTCATAGGATAAGCCAGATAAAGAAGATAAATTCAAAATGATTTTATGTAAAAAATCGATTAGTTGATCATAAGAGTGGATTTGTAGGTGAGAATTATCCTCCAAATTCAACATGATTTTTTTCATGTCTTCAGACAATCTGTCACGAACAGACTTGGAAGCGTGAACCAAACCTTTTATATTGAAAGCTAAACTTCCCACCAAGTTTCTGTTTGTTGCCAAATTTTGAAGTTCTTGGAATGGAAACTGAAATAACTCAGTTGCATCATCACCCAGAAAACCTGGGTAAGAGTTGGTAATATGTGTCACAAGTTTTAGAGTATTTTGGACTGAATCTTTTTCGTATCCATCTTCTAATTGTAAAACTTTGTATGTAGCTTCTCGAAAAACTCTTGTTTGGTTTTCGGAACGTTCCATATATCTTGCCAACCAAAATAAATTGTCCGCAATCCTACTAGGTACACCTGAACTTTTACGAGAAATAGAAATTTGGTCAGATTTTGGAACAAGTAAAGTTTCTTCTTTCTGGGTTTCTGTGGCAAGCACCCACAAATCCTTACTCCATGCTCCTCTTTGGCTTGTAATGAAAAATTCATCCAAAGAAGGAGAAACTCGCACAAGCCCACCTGCCATTGTTTGGTAACCAGAACCCGAAGAGGTAACAAACGTTCGCATAATGGCTCTGCCTGGTCGAAATCCATTTTCGCTTAACACCGGCACAGTGGCAGAAGGAATCATTTCCTGGGCAATGAATCGTTTCGGAAAATGTCTTAATTTCTCCAAAAAAACGTCTTTTCGTTCGCCACTTAACTCAAGAAAAGTGACAGGTTCTTCTTCATCGGTTCTCGAAACGGTTTTAAACACAAACTTTTCAGGTTCGTTCATAACGATGTGGTTGTGTTCCGCATTTCCCAACCAATACGAAGGAGCCATCGGCAAAATTAAATCTTCACCCAAATAAAAACGACAAAGTTCGGAATAAAACGGAAGTAAGGCTCTATTTTCTAAAAAACTGGAACCTATCGGGTTTGCTATTTTTACATTGCCAGACCTCACTGCCTCGAGTAGGCCAGGAACACCGAGGAGTGAATCACCTTTTAATTCCAACGGATCCATAAATACATCGTCTACTCGGCGTAAAATGAGGTCGACTTGTTGCAAACCCTCCACAGTTTTCATAAATACTTTATTTTTACGAACTGTCAGGTCTTCGCCTTGTACCAAAGTGTACCCTAAATAACCAGAAAGATAAGCATGTTCAAAATAAGTTTCGTTGGAAGGACCTGGCGTTAGTAAAACCACAACAGGTTCTCTCCCTATAACACCCGATAATTGATTGAGCGATTTTCGTAACGATCGAAAATAAACTGCCACACGATGCACCATCGCATCTCTATACATACTTGGAAAAATACGCGAAAGTACAATTCGATTTTCTAATGAATAACCAGAACCAGATGGTGCTTGGACTCTATCGTTGAGCACATAAAATTTTCCATCAGATGCGCGTATTAAATCGCAAACAAAAAATAACAAGGCTGGGTTTTTAGCCAAAAAATGATTGGAATCAAACATTCCATCACAAGCCCTTAAAAAAGATGTTTCGTTGAACAAAATTTCTGGTGGAATTTTCTTTTCGGTTAACAGCCGTCTTCTGGTATAAACATCTCTCAGCAGAGAATCCAAAAGATCTGCCCTTTGGTTTAAACCACGTTCCAAAAGCCTCCATTCTTCGCTTTCCATGATGAGTGGAAACAAATCCAAATCCCAAGGTCGTTCTTTTGCTTCAGGAGAATCGGACTGGTACAAATTGTATGTAACACCGTTTTCACGAAGGATACGATCGGCATCCCGCCTTCTGTTGATGAGTTCCGCAGGCCCTAACTCTTGGAAAGACTTTACTAAAAATTTGTATTTATTCCGTATCTGCCCCTCTTCATCAAAGAGTTCGTCATAAACACCCGGCAATGGTTTATAATTTGTCGTGAGTTGGTACGGATCCTGGGTCATCATTTTTTGGTACAATTTATACCATTCTCAAATCCAAGGTAGAAGGAAAGGCTTTATTTTCCAATCGGATCGGAGGTAGAGTTTTTCCAACCTTATGTCCATGAGACCAAAATCTAGAAATTCGTCTTGACTCCGCTTCATACCCATTCACTGGAAAACTAGAATAAGACAGACCGCCAGGGTGAGAAACATGGTAGGTACAACCTCCCAATGCTCGATCGTTCCAACGATCATAGACGCTGAATACGAGAGCTTGCATTGTTGGCAAATGTGGATGCAATGTGAACACGGGATCCCAAGCTTTAAAACGAACTCCTGCCACATACTCACCCAAAACCACAGTGGATTGTAGTGGAACTTCGTACCCATTACAACTCAAAACGTAACGTTCAGGGTGGAAACCTGTAATCTTTACTTGCAATCGTTCTACTGCTGAATCCACACCACGGGAAGTTCCTTGTGCCGTATTTTCTTCACCTAACACATTCCAGGGTTCCAAAGCCATCCGAAGTTCGAGTGTCATTCCGTCCAAATGGGTGATGCCGTAACTTGGAAATCGAAACTCAAAAAATGGATCAAAATCTTTAGTTAAAAAATTAAATCCAAAATTTTGTAATTCTGTTATCACTTCTTTGAAGTCTTTGTAAACGAAATATGGCAACATATACCTGTCATGCAAATCTGTTCCCCAATTGATCGGCTGACCATAATAAGGTGATTCCCAAAATTTACATATCATTGCCATAATGAATGCTTGTTGTATTACACTCATTTGGTAATGAGGTGGCATCTCAAACGCACGCATTTCCACAAGTCCGAGGCGCCCCGTATAAGAACCTGGGTCATAGAGTTTATCGATCGAAATTTCCGTACGATGTGTATTGCCCGTTAAATCTAGGAGAATGTTTCTTAATAAACGATCCAACAACCAAGGTGGTGTGAATCTACTCGAATCAATTTGTTGGAAGGCAATTTTTAATTCATGCAATGAGTCTGCTCTTGCTTCATCGATCCTTGGAGACTGCGAAGTAGGTCCAATGAATAAACCCGAAAACAAATACGAAAGCCCTGGGTGGTTTTGCCAGTAAGCAACCATACTGCGGAGGAGAGATGGTTTTCTTAAAAACGGACTATCTGTTACAGTGGCTCCACCTACGGTGATATGGTTTCCTCCACCTGTGCCTGAATGCCTACCATCGATCATAAATTTTTCAGCCGTTAGTCGCACAAGTGCGGCTTCATCATACAATATTTTGGTTTTTTCTACGATTTCACCAAAACTGGAAGAAGGATGTAAATTCACTTCCACAACACCTGGGTCGGGGGTAATTTTGAATCGTTTTATCCTTGGGTCTTGGGGTGCTTCATAACCTTCAAGGACGATTGGTAAATCTGTTTCGATTGCTGTTTGTTCAATATGGTAAATCAAACTCAACCACCCTTCCAAACTTGTGATAGGTGGTAAAAATACGCGAAGATTTCCGTTCCTAGGCTCCACACACAAAGCGGTTCTGCTAAATACAGGTAATACAGGATAACTAACTGTATACGGCACGCCACTGATTTGTTCTAATTCTTTTCTGTTCGGTAGTTTGGGTGGTCTGATTCCTGTTGGATCCTCTTGGTATGCATAACCTTGCACAGCACCGAGAGAATTAAGTGGCATTCGAAACCCCATCGGTGAATCCCCAGGGATGAGATACATTCGACCACGACGAAATTTCCACTGGTCACTCACCCACTGATTTGAAAATGGATTAAATTCGATTGGCAAACAATAACCAACCTCACGATTGATCCCTTGGTCAAGTACACGGAGTATTCTTTCCCTTTCCATTTTGTTAAATGTATCGATACCTTTTAACATCGATTCAGTTTCGATCGGTAAATTTCCTTCTTGCCAAAGATAGTACAAATTGTCCTCAAAACCAGGAACTATATTCTCTTTAGTTAATTGTAATTTTGCAGTCAGAACACTAATGAATTTCCTTGCATCTTCTGTGGTTGCTGATCCCGTATAACGATCGTCAGCAAGTAGATATGGCGAATCCCAAATTTTTTCGCCATCAGCTCTCCAGTAACTGATCATTGCCCACCTGGGGATTGGTTCGCCTGGGTACCATTTTCCCTGCCCGTATTGTAAAACTCCACCTTTGGCAAAATGTTCTTTCAGGCGTTTGATGAGTTGTTCTGATTTTGAATATTTCTCAAAACCCAATGCATCAAAATTCCATTCAGGTGCATCTTTATTTTCTGTAGATACAAATGTTGGCTCACCACCTATCGTTAGGCGAATGTCGTTTTTCGAAATTCTATTTTCTATTGATTCACCTAACTTTAAAATTCGGTGCCAATCTTCCTCTTTGTATGGCATAGTGACTCGAGGAGTTTCTTCTATGCGATCTATGCCCATATGAAAATCAAATTCAGTTTTGGCCTTTTCTGCAAACCCTTGGATGGGACCTGCTGATTCAGGTTCAGGTGTGGCCGCTAGTGGGATATGTCCTTCGCCCGTAAAAAGCCCAGAAGTAGGATCAAGCCCTACCCAACCTGCACCAGGAAGGTACACTTCTGCCCAGGCATGCAAATCAGTAAAATCATGCGAAGCCCCAGAAGGACCATCAAGCGAAACCTGATCTGGTTTGAGTTGGATAAGGTAACCCGAAACAAATCGAGAGGCAAGTCCCATATGCCTCAAAATTTGAACAAGTAAATAAGCACTATCCCGACAAGATCCAGATCGTTTTGATAATGTAACTTCTGTTCCTTGGACACCAGGCTCCATACGAATGATGTAACCAATATCAGAATAAATTTTTGAGTTTAACCCAACCAAAAAATCTATGGTTCGTTTTGGAGTTATATCTAATGTTTTTAAATACGAACCTAAAAGTTTACCAGGTTTTTTTGGTTTTAAATACGGTGCTAGTTCCTTTGCCAGCACCTTATCGTATTTAAATGGATATTTTTCGGAGTATTCTTCCACAAAAAAATCGAAAGGATTGATAACCTTCATGTCCACAACCAAGTTGACAGCAACCTGGAAAATATTGGTTTTTTCGTTGAAAACCAACCTTGCCAAGTAATTGCCAAAAGGATCCTGTTGCCAATTGGTAAATTTTTCTTCTGGCAAAACATTCAATGAATATGAAACGATATGGTTTTTAGTGTGCGGGGCTGGCCTCAAACGAATCACATGAGGAGATAGTTTGATAAACTTATCGTACTTATAAGTTGTTATATGTGATAATGCTACTCTTATACTCATAATTAATTCGTAAAAAATCGTTCTACAATTTTGGATCCAATTCGATTGAGTTCTATCTGGATATCATCCAAATATTCATGTAAACCCTTATCAAAAATGGTTTTGATACTTTCGGATCGTAAACGGTTCAAATACAAAGTGGTTGCATCTTGTGCTAAGTTTCGTGGTAAACCCTCTTTCATACCGGAAACTTTTTCCAAGGCTTCTTCCATTTCTTGTAAACAGAAAACGATTGATCTTGGAAAGGTTTCATCGAGTATCAAAAACTCAGCAATGTCGTTTGGATCCACTCCCTTGTATTTGCGGTTGAACATTTCATGCGCCGATGCTGACTTTAATAAGGACAACCACTGTAACAAGTCTAAGGTGGAACCTATATCATTGACAGAAGGTAACAAAATAAAATACTTCATATCCAAAATACGAGTGGTTTTATCCGCTCTCTCTAAAAACCGACCAAGGAGTGAAAAACTCCAGACTTCGTCGTGTGAAATTGTGGCGTCGGAACAACCATAAAAACTTTGGCAATTTTTCCGAACATAACTCAGAAACTCAGAAAGATCAACCGACAAACCTTCACCTTGTTTTTCAGGCTTCTGTAAATACGACTTACGATAGTCTTTTACAAATAGGTAAAACTCGTTTAGCACCTCCCACATGGATGTGGAGATGTTTTCGCGAATGGTGCGCGCATTTTCACGAGCCCTCGCCAAACAATTGAAGATGGAATTGGGATTTTCATCGTCAAAGGTCATAAACTGGATGACATTTGCAGATGTTGTATCAGGGTATTTTTTTTCAAAAAGTTCCACGTCTCCAGTGGTGTGAACCAGCGGCAACCATTGGTTTGGAAATTGTTCGTTCAAATCCAAAGACAATTGGTGGTTTACATCAATGAATCTTGAATAATTTTCTGCCCTTTCAATATAACGATTCAACCAAAATACGGATTCAGCAACACGGCTTAACATAAAAGCTCCTATCCTAAAACCCAGGTATCTTTTGAACCACCTCCCTGGGATGAGTTGACTACAAGTGAACCCTTTCTCAGGGCAACTCTCGTTAATCCACCTGGCATAACATATATTTCTTTACCGTACAAAATGAACGGTCTTAAATCAACATGCCTTGCTTCAATTTTATCGGCAATGAGAGTTGGAACCGTAGACAAATTAAGGACTGGCTGCGCAATGTAATTTCGTGGATCCTGTTTAACAAGTTCCTTAAAATCTTCCTGTTCTTGTTTGGTGGCCTTGGGACCAATGATCATTCCATAACCACCTGCACCGTTGGCCGCTTTCACAACCAAATTGTGAATATTATCCAAAACATATTGTAAATCGGGTCCTTCCGAACAAAGATAGGTTGGAACATTGGGAATGATTGCATCTTCACCTAAATAGTATTTGATCATCTTAGGGACAAAACTATAAATCACTTTGTCATCTGCCACACCAGTTCCTGGTGTATTGGCCAGAGCTACATTGCCGCGTTTATAAGCTTCAAAGATCCCTTTTACCCCGAGGAGTGAGTCGGGTCTGAAAGATTCTGGATCCATAAAGGTATCGTCAATCCTTCGATAAATAACATCAATTTTGCGAAGACCTTTTGTCGTTTTCATATACACTTTATGATCTTCCACAATCAAATCAGAACCTTCGACCAGATAAACTCCCATCTTTTGTGCCAAAAAACTATGTTCATAATATGCCGAATTAAAAACACCTGGAGTCCAAACAGCAATGACTGGATCACTTACATCTGTTAGATTTTCTAACATGGATCTAAGATGATAAGGATAATCATAAACTTGTCTGATATTGAGTTTATCAAAAAGTTCAGGGAAAGTTCGTTTCATCACTTCCCTATTTTCGAGAACATAAGACACGCCCGATGGGCAACGCAAATTATCTTCCAAAACATGGAACTTACCTGCACCATCCCGCACTAGATCTGTGCCAGTAATATGGATCCAAATACCTTTTGGTGGTTTGAGACCGATACACTCTTTCAAATAACCAGAACTCGACTCTAGGATTTCGCGAGGAATGATTTTATCTTTTAAGATCTTGCCTTCGCTATAAATATCTTGCAAAAATAAATTGAGGGCTTGGATCCTCTGTTTCAGTCCCTTTTCTAAATTTAACCATTCATCACTGGGGACAATGCGTGGAATCACATCAAAAGGCATGATCCTTTCTTGTTGTTCACCATCACCATACAAAGTAAAGGTGATGCCAAGCGAAAGTAGAGCCTTTTCAGCAGAACTACTCCGTTTGATGAGTTCTATGCCACCTAGGCTCTCCATTTTACTTTTTAAAAAATGATAACTTTTACGTGCCGCACCCTCTTGGGAGAACATCTCATCGTAAATATTTTTGGATCCGTAGTCAGCGATAAACATAATGCCACCTTCTGCTTACTTACAAAGCAATATTCGTACCAAATGATTGTTTTGTCTCATAACTCCCAACGGAGCACAATTAGACATAAACTTTCAAAGCGAGAGCCCGAGAACTGTACGAAAATTAAGCACGAATCGAGAGCGCCAGATCCTGCTGTTCAGTTACTAATCAAAATGCCTGAAATGATTCTTAATTGGAACTGGGCGATTGGGAAATCTGATTGGATTTCCATTGTTTTAAGCGTTTCAGTTGCCAATTTTGCCAGAAAAAATCAGAAAAGGGAAGTATTTTTAATAAATTTACAAAAATTCGAAAAGCAAAGGATGAATAAACCTCTCGTTCGGGTCTGCGCACCACGCGGACAATTTTATTCGCAAAGTTTTGGCGTTTCTCTTGCCACCAAACCTGAGGAAAGGCAGCAGAACTTTCAGAATCAGACTCAATCAAGGTTGGGTACAAAACCGTCAGATGAAAACCATTCCCCATTTGTCTACGGAAGGTTTTGGCAAAACCATCCAAAGCCATTTTTGTGGCTGTGAAAACTGCATAGCCGACGCCCGTTAGTTGGTTGAGCAAAGTAGAAACCAAAAGGATATGAACTCCCACTGGCAATAATTGGTGTAATTTTTGAACTGTGTAAATCGGAGAAATGGCGTTATTCACAAAAATTGATTTCAACGCTGTCCAGTTTCCATCCCCATCTTCTCCATAATTCACCACTCCAAAATTTGTGATGTAAACATCAATTTTGTCCAAAATTTCGATGGAAGTTTCGATCAACCTATCGATCTGGTCAGGTTTACTTGGATCAATTTTATATTTGTACAAATTGGGGTGGTCAGGGATGGATTCAGGACTCAAAGAACCAACCACCACAAGAGCTCCTTCTTTCAGAATGGTTTCCAAAAGAGTTTTTCCAAACTGGGGAGATACAGAAGCAAAAACAATTTTTTTAGAACTGAGTTTCATACATTCTAAACTACGAATAGGCAGAGATCAGTTTAACATTGGGTCCTTGGTGTGGTCTACAAAATATTTATAAATTCCACCCTTACTGCGAAGGGCTTCCTTCCATAATAAATCTGGATCGTCTTCACCAAAAATTAAATTTTCAGTTATATTTTCGGAAACTACCCATGACAAACGTTCAAATTCCGTTTCTAACTGACCCGAGGACCAACCTGCGTAACCTTGCAAAACCCTAAAAAGAATATCTTTGGATTTTAAAATTTCGACCATTGTGTCAAAACTACGAGCCATATACACACCAGGCAAAATTTCCACTCCAGGATCTTCCGTATTGCGACTGTTATGCAAAATAGTGACAAACATATTATCAACTGGTCCGCCCGAATAAACTTTTTTGTTTGCGTATTCGGTATCCGGAAGGTTTTTGATAAGAGAAAACATAGTTTGTTCGGTTGGTTTATTTAAAACAAGACCGAACGCTCCATCGTCATCATGATCTACCATTAAGATGATGGATTTATGGAAAAAATCCTGAATCACACTAGAGTTGGAAATGAGAAGTTTACCCCTCGTTGTATCAGGATTTTCTGTCATATTTATTTACCGCCGATTTGTTCCAAAATTCGATATGCTACTTCGAGAGTTCGGATGTCGGATTCACCTTTTACCATTGGTTCTGATTGACCAAGGATACAACTGATAAAATGTTCGTGTTCTTGTTTGAGAGGATTGTCTTTATGAACAAAGATTTTTTCAACGATCGATTCTTGTTTGTATTTAATCTCACCTGAGCCGAGTTGTGTGGTGGAACTTGCTTGCCTGTGTAATTCAATTTCTTGGTTCGAAAAATCTAAAAATACATAAGAATCTTTTTGGGAAATATTCAAAGTTCTGATTTTTGCCTGACTACTTCGCGAAGCATTTAAACTCGCCACACAACCGTTAGCAAATTTTAAAACTACACTCGCAACATCTTCATGTTTGGAAACGATTGAGGCGCCAACTGCCTTCACATCCACAACTTCAGATTTAACAAGATTGAGTACAATATCGATATCATGGATCATCATATCAAGGACAACGCCAACATCTGTAATGCGACTGTTATAAGGAGCAATCCTTCTCGATTCCACCATAAGAGGGTGTTCTGCAATTTTTCCTAATTCTAAAACTGCTCCATTGAACCTTTCCACATGACCCACTTGCAAAATGAGTTTATTCTTATTTGCCAGTTCGACGAGTTCTTTTGCCTCTTCAACTGTTTGTGAAATTGGTTTTTCTACCAAAACATGTTTCTTTTCACTGAGCGCCTGTTTTGCGATTGTATGGTGCAAAAAAGTAGGGGCAGCGATGACCACAGCATCCACTTCTTTCAGCAATTCCTCAACAGTTCCAAAAGCTTTGGTTTTGTGTTTTTCAGCGATCTGGGTCGCACGTTCTATACTTGCATCGTAAATTCCAATGAGTTCTGCATTGGAAAGCATCTTTGCAACATTTACATGGTACTGACCCATATGGCCAGTACCGATGACTCCGAGTCGGACTTTTTTATCCATAGATGACTTCAATTCTCCAAATGATTAGCGGAAAAACAACTTAGATTTTCCACCACTGCCGACCTTTTCACCCGACTCTCGGGCAAATTCTTCCAAAAGTTCTTTCTGTTTTTTGGAGAGTTTTTTAGGAATCTCAACCTTGATGATGACATGTTGGTCACCTTTGCCGTAAGATCCGAGGTACGGGATACCATGCCCTTTGAGCCTAAAAATCTGTCCAGATTCAGTCCCTTCTGGAATTTTGAGTTGGATGGTTTTGCCTTCGATCGAAGGAACTTCAATTTCCCCACCAAGACAAGCCATGGATAAAGAAATTGACTTTTGGACGATGAGGTCGTTGCCTTGCCTTTCAAAAACAGGATGGCGTTTGATATGGGTCACTACGTAAAGATCTCCACTTGGTCCACCGTTTGGACCCGACTCTCCTTCTCCACTCACTTTCAGACGGCTACCTGACTCAACACCTGCTGGAATTTTGATATGAATGGTTCGCCTTTTCTCTGTTAAACCCTCTCCCTTACATGTTTTGCATGGATTGGAGATAACTTTACCCTTACCCTTACAACGAGGGCAAGTGGTTGTGACACTAAAAAACCCTTGTGTCCGGCGCACCTGACCCGTGCCACTGCAATCGGGGCAAACGGTTGGTGAGGAACCTTTGGCGGCACCAGAACCCGAACAATCCACACAGGTTTCGAGCCTTGGGATTTCAATTTTGTATTCTTTGCCGAGGGCTGCGTCTTCTAAACTGACTTCTAAATTATAACGGAGATCCGATCCCCGTTGGGGACCTGACCTTCTTCCGCCACCGCGGCTACCACCGCCACCGCCTCCGAAAAATTCACTGAAGATGTCACCGAAATCTCCAAAAATATCGGAAAAATCGGTGTAAGCACCTTGGCCAAAACCTGGCCCACCGGCACCGACACCTGCTTTACCAAATTGATCATACGCAGACCTTTTTTGTGGGTCGCGTAACACTTCGTAGGCTTCAGTTGCCTCTTTGAATTTTTCTTCAGCTTCTTTATCACCCTTATTTTTATCGGGGTGGTATTTTATGGCTAACTTACGATAGGCGCTCTTGATCTCATCATCAGAGGCACCTTTCGAAACGCCTAATACTTCGTAGTAACCACGGTCGCTCATTGTTTTACTTCTTTTTCTTTAATCTTGCAAATTACCTTTCAGTAATTTTTATTTTTTGTCTTCGTCCACTACAGTGTAGTCTGCATCCACAACCTTTTCGCCGTTAGCATCCGCACTTTGTCCAGCACCTGCTCCTGCGTTTGCAGATTCAGCACCAGGAGCACCTGCTTCAGGGCCAGCTTGTGAATAGATCTTTTGACCAATTTGCATAGCCACTTGTTGGATCGAATCACGAGCAGATTTCATACGTTCCACATCGGCAGATTCCATTGCTTCACGGCCACGTTTAATTTCATCTTGTGCTCGTTGTTTTTCGGAATCATCCAATTTATCCGCAGATTCAGTGATGGTTTTTTCCAACTGGTAAACGATGGCTTCCAATTCGTTCTTGGTATCAGCAGCTTCACGCGCTTTTTTATCTTCTTCTGCGTGTGCTTCTGCATCCTTAACCATCTTTTTGATTTCCTCTTCAGACAATCCAGAAGAAGATTCAATTCGAATTTTTTGTTCTTTGCCAGTTCCTAAATCTTTTGCAGATACGTGAACAATGCCGTTCGCATCAATATCAAAAGTCACTTCGATTTGTGGAACTCCTCTTGGAGCAGGTGGAATCCCCACTAAGTCAAATCGACCAAGGGTTCTGTTTGCATTGGCAATTTCTCTTTCACCTTGTAATACGTGAACAGAAACAGTTGTTTGGCTGTCTGCAGCAGTTGAGAACACTTGGGACTTTCGAGTTGGGATGGTAGTGTTTCTTTCGATGAGTTTTGTCATCACACCACCCAAAGTTTCGATACCAAGTGAAAGTGGGGTTACATCGAGTAATAATACATCGGTAACATCCCCAGCAAGAACACCACCTTGGATGGCCGCACCCACAGCAACCACTTCGTCAGGGTTCACTGATTTGTTTGGCTCTTTTCCAAAAATCTCTTTTACAAGATTTTGAACAGCAGGGATACGAGTGGATCCACCCACAAGAATCACTTCATCAATTTCTGATGGAGAAAGACCTGCGTCTTTGAGTGCGTTCACACAAGGGATTCTTGTTTTTTCGACAAGAGCTTTTGTAATATCATCAAACTTAGCACGCGTTAGTGTCATGTCTAAGTGTTTTGGTCCAGATGCATCTGCTGTGATAAACGGCAAATTGATCTGAGTGGAGGAAGTTCCAGAAAGTTCAATTTTTGCTTTTTCCGCCGCTTCTTTCAAACGTTGTACTGTGTTTTTATCGGCCGAGATGTCGATACCAGTTTGTTTTTTGAACTCATCGATCATCCATTGCATAACAACGTTATCAAAGTCGTCACCACCAAGATGTGTATCACCATTTGTAGATTTTACTTCAAACACTCCGTCACCAAGTTCCAAAATGGAAACGTCAAAAGTTCCACCACCTAAGTCATAAACGGCAATCTTTGCGCTGGTTTTTTTCTTATCAAAACCGTATGCAAGAGCAGCAGCTGTCGGTTCGTTGATGATTCGTTCTACTTCCAAACCTGCAATGCGACCTGCGTCTTTGGTTGCTTGTCGTTGTTCGTCGTTAAAGTATGCTGGAACTGTTACAACAGCCTTAGTTACTTCATGACCTAAAAAATCCTCTGCAGTTTTTTTCATTTTCATGAGAACTCGCGCTGCAATTTCTTGCGGTGTGAATTCACCAGCAACGGTTTCAAATTTAACACCGTCGTTTCCAGCACGGATCACTTTGTAAGAAACCATTTTTGATTCGTCACCGGCTTCGTTGAAACGACGACCAATGAATCGTTTAGCAGAACGAATGGTGTTTACAGCATTCGTGATTGCTTGGTTTTTTGCAAATTGTCCAACAATGGTTTCACCTTTTGTTGTATATGCCACAATCGAAGGAGTTGTTCTTGCACCTTCCGAGTTTTGGATTACAACTGGGTCTCCACCTTCCATTACCGCCACACAAGAGTTTGTGGTTCCTAAGTCGATACCTATGATTTTTTCTTTAGCCATGACCGATTCTCCTTCTTTTATCGTAAAATTAACTGAGTGGTTTTGCCACTTTCACACGTGCAGGACGGATTGATTGTTTATTCTCACCTTCTTCATGGAAGTAACCAGGTTGATAGGTTTCCACCACAGTTTCTTCCGTGTAGTCTGCACTTTCCTCAGAAGCAATTGCTTCCATTATCATTGGGTCAAATGGTTGTCCTGTTGGATCCAATCGTTTGATCCCTTCCCTTTCCAATACGGAATAAAATTCTTTTTGTACCATATTTACACCATCAACAAATGCTTTTACTTCTGGTGTTGGGTTTGGAGTATTAGAAACCCTTTCTAAATTGTCCAAAGCACCGAGGAGCCCTTCTGCAAATTTTTTGATCGACTCTTTACGAGCATTTAACAAATCATTTGCGGTACGTCGTTTATAATTTTGAAACTCAGCACGTTCTCTAAGCCACGAATCTTTTAAGGTTTCAATTTCCTTTTTTGCATCCTGGAGTTCTTTTTCTGCTCCCGATGTTACATTTTCAATGGCTTCTTCAGAAATCGTTTGCGAAACTTCTTCCGCTGGACTTTGATTTTCCTCGACTGTTTGGTTAGTATCTTCTGCCATTTGTCCTCCTACCGACTCAATTTCGTAATCATTTCAGAAACTAATTTTGAAGTGAACTCAATCAAAGGTAGTGCTTTGTTGTAGTTCATCCTCTGTGGTCCAATGATACCCATCGAACCAATCCTTTTTTCGCCCATACGATAATTCGTAGTTATGATGGTAACACCACCTAACTTTGCATCGCCGTCCTTTCCGATGATAGTATAAACTCCATCCATCGGAACATAATCGCTAAAAAAGTCCTTTAAGAACTGTTTTTCATCAAACAGATGTAAAATGCTCTCTAACTTGTCTTCTTCGTCTTTGAAGTTTTCATACAAGTTTTTTAACCCATCGATATACAAATTATCAACAGATTGGTTGTTAGCACCCATTGCTCGTGCAATCGAAGGAGCAAATAACGCAAAACCTTCAGGTCCTTCTTTTTTCAACATCATTTGTGGAATGAGATTGTTTTGTATCTCATGCACATCAAACCCTTTCACATTGTCGTTTAAGTACCTTGAAATTTGGTACAACGTTTCTTGTGAGATGTGAAAATCGAAAAATATATTTCGATTGAGCACAGTTCCCGATCGCATCACAAGGATCATAAGAACTTCTCCTCCGTTGACATGGATGAGTTCAATATGTTTGAGCGTATCGAGAGACCCTTCCGGACCCAAAACCACACTTGCCGATTGCGACAAACTTGCCAAAACCTTGGATGTGGCGATGAGAACCTGATCCAAGCGGAATTGCATACGCAAGTATTCTTCCTGGATCCTTTGTTTTTCCCTCAGGGTGAGTTCAAACAAAGTGACGAGGCTATCCACATAAAAGCGATAACCGCGTTCTGTGGGAACCCGTCCCCCAGAAGTATGCCGTGCTACGACAAATCCGTTTTCCTCGAGTTCCGCCAAACAAGAGCGGATGGTGGCAGGTGAGAGCCCGATTTCGTATTTTTCCGAAATGGTTTTGGAGCCCACTGGTTTGTTGTCTGAAACAAACTCTTCTACCAACGCTTTCAGAATTGCTCTATGTCTGGGTGAAAGATCCATTTCTGTTTGGCACTTACCTTAGCACTCTGATGATTAGAGTGCTAATTCTAGGTAAAAGTTTAAAAAATAGGAGTTTTTTCGTCAAGCAGGTACAAAAATTTTTTAGCAGTCTGGAGTGGTCAGTGCCATTTTTTGGAAAATGGCACTCCTTGTTGCATTGAAAAGACAGGCAAAGGGAATGTGTTCTGCCTGGTCACACGGGATACACCTGGATGCGATTGCGACCGTTGTTCTTCGCTTGGTAGAGAGCGATGTCCGCCAATTTAAGGATTTCTTCTGGCTTTTGGATGGGGTGAACTTTTGTGTACCCAATGCTTAAAGTCACATTCAAATAAAAATTATCGAAAATGAAAAACCGGTGGTTCGCCACTGATTCACGCAATCGGTCGAGGACAACACAGGCACCTTCCACCGTGGTGTCAGGCAAAATACAGCCAAATTCCTCACCCCCAATTCGGCCGATGGTGTCCTCTTCCCTTAGGCAATCCACAAAGATATTGGACATTTTTTTCAGAACAAGGTCACCGATGTCGTGGCCATAGGTATCGTTGATGGCTTTGAAATGATCGATATCCATGACAGCTAGGACGGATTCGCGGTTGCGGCGTTTGACGGTGGCGACTGTTTTTTGGAGGGTATCAGAAAATGAACGCCTGTTGGGAAGGAGGGTGAGTTCGTCCATATAGGCCAAACGTTTCAAGCTGTTGATTAGGATGTTCTTCTGTTCTTCCAAACGGCGGCGTTCACGGATGTCACGGAGGATGGCCGCATAGAGTTTTTGATCTTCTGAATGGATCTCAAACGTCCGCATTTCAACAGGAATATTGCCTTTGGGTTTTGTGACAAGTTCCAGTTCTCTTAGAAAACCTGCTACATAAGGTTTGTCTTCTTTGGAAAAGAATGTTTCGATGGAAACTTGTTCTCCCGATTCCAAATCAGGAAAGAGAGTTGAGAAAGATTTTCCATACAAATCATCTTCTGAGTAACCACTCAATTCCTGTAAGGCTGCATTGCTGAATCGAATGCGGTTCTCCACATCCAAAACAACAATGGCATCTAACGACCTAGATACGATTTCTTTCGCAAACTGGTCGGACCGTATTTCACTCATGACCCCAGATTTCACCATTACCTTTTTCACTTCTAAATGAATCCTTCCACTTATGAATGTGACGAAAATTTATTTCGGGTTGGTTCACACGAAATTCCTTATTAGGCAATTTCCTAAGTGGCTTATGATTCAGACTCTGATACCAATAAGCAACAGACACAAGGTCTAAGGTCAAGGAATTTGCATGACCATGTTCCAATAGAAATAGGAAATTTTTTTCAAAACGAATGGGTGATTCCATCCAAAACCGATACAAATGTGTGCGACCGAGCCATCCCACTGAATCAGAAACTCGTGGATATCCGAAATAAGGGTGCATAAACACTTCTTTTGGCGACCAAGCTGTGTTAAAAACATCTTCAGTGCCTGTTCCTTTCATTTGCGGTGGCCATTCCTTTCCATCAATCCAGATCAGATCATCTCCTTCGCCATACCATATGGGAGATGGTGAATCCACATACAAATTCAAACCCAAAAAATGCCCTTTTCCTTCCGTTTCCAAAACAGTGTAATGATTTTCTTTTTTTGGAATGGTGGTTTCCGTTTCACCTAACAATGACCATTCGTTTTCTCTACCAGATTTTGTATTTGGTTTGGTGATGGAACGATTCCAAAATGCAAAAAACCGAAGATCAGACGGAATGGGTTTTGTCCATTCTTCGTAGTCGATATAAAAATAAAAACTAGAGATGTCTTCTGAAGATTGGTTTTCAATTTCAATCTTAGCACCTTTGGAAAAAGGCATGGGAAAATAAGAATTCATCGATTTTCCTTTTTTGGGTGCGGCCACAAGAGGGGCCGAATTGAGAATGTATTCCTCTCCCCATCCTTGACCAAAAAATTCACCAAGGGGTACCTCAACAGATGGATAAGCGTGCTTATCCCACGTCATACGAATGACTGCGTTTTTTCTCGCCATCGGATCTTTACTTGCCAAGGTCATCCAAATATGTTTGATGATTCCGTTGCCGTTGATATCAGCAATGGTGATTGTTTTGCCTTTGGGTATAATAATAAAATCGTTATTACCTCCAGATTTGTCCGTACTTGTGATCCGCCGAGAGTTGTACGTTTTTTCTTTCCAAATCTCATTTTCAAAACCTTGCGGAAAAAGTTTGGTTCCCAAATTTATGAATAGTATGATGAATAAAAATATTCGCATAACAATCATTACTTATTTGACCACCTGTAAAATATTAAAAAACTAAATGTATGAACCAATCCTTGGAGTAAAATTTCCAGAAACACCAAACTATGAATTTGTACACTGACTTCGGGTATCATAAAAACCAAACCTTCCAAATTACCCACCGCGGGCGAAATGGAAACCACACCACAAAGTACCACTCGGATCCAAATCAAAATGCTGAATTGTTTCCAAAAGGATTGGATCACAAAAAAATCCCAAATCATAAACAGAAACACCAGAATCAGTAGCGACTGCAAAAAGAGACTCGGAAATAAAAAGCCAATTGCCTTGGACCAAAGAGCACCAGCCGCCTCGGTCAACAAAAATCGAGCAAAAACTGGTGCTTCACCCACATAATGGACTTTTAACACCCACTGATAATAGGGAATGGAAACGAAGATATATGCAAAAAGATGGCTTAAAATAAACTGAATTGAGATTTTCATTTTGGGAAGCATGTTAAACTAGTCCTATTGGTGAAGTAAGGATCATCCTAGATTGTTGAAATCAGAACTCAAGGCAAAACTACAACGCACTTTTCCAAAAGCGGGCACAGTGCAATCGGGGCGATTGTTCACAAGGCAACTTAGCAATTTGGTGGACGTCGGCCTCATACAGGTGTTTTCAGAAATGGAAAAAAAATATTCCATCTCTGAACATTTGGCTCTTATCCCCGTTGGAGGTTATGGTAGAAGGGAGCTCGCTCCCTATTCCGACATCGATATTTTGTATTTACACGATGGAAAAATACCAGAACACAAACTAACTGATATTATTTCATACATAAACACATATTTATATAATAATGGAAAGGAAGTTGGTCACTCTTGCCGTACAATCAAAGAGTCTTTTAATTATCTTGATCAAATCGAATCGTTCCATGCTGTACTTGACGCAAGATTTTTGGCTGGTTCAAAAACTTTATACAATCGATACAAAGCCGAATTTATAGAAAAAATCTCCAAACAAAAAATACAACAATTCAACGATTGGAAACTTCGTCATTTGAGAGAAAGAATCATCAATTCTTATAATCCAATTTTACTTTCTGAACCCAATATTAAAACAGATCCTTTGGGACTCCGAGACATCCAACATATGTACTGGATCGAAAAAACAGACCCGCTTCACGATTCGACCGAAGGAGGAATTTTCGACTACTATTTGATAGGTGACAGTCTGCCGCTACTTTCTGCTTACGATTTTTTGATTTTGACTCGGTCTGCTTTGCATATTGTGAGCGGTCGAAAGAATGATAGGCTTGATTTAGAATTACAAGGGCAAGTTGCTGAGTTTTTAGGTTTTGGTCCCAAAACAGAAATCAAAACACTCGAAAGTTTTATGAGCCAATTTTATAAAATGCAGAAGGATGTGTATTTTTATTTGGGAACCTATTTGGATGAAAAATCAAAAATTCCCCAAAAATCACTCCCTGGTGATTTATCAAATCCGGACACAATGTACGATGATATCATTAACTTTTTTTACGATAACCAACTAAGGGGTGAAGAACCGTCTCGGATAACACTCAACCAAATAAGATTTGCTTCGCATTTTATCGATGACGACTTTAAAAATACAAAATCGGTATTGGATCGATTTTTGGAAATGTTACGTCACAAAAAACGAATCGGGCATACATTAACTTTGATGCATGAATGTAATGTTTTAGGAAAACTCATTCCTGAATTTGGGGCTTGCACTAACTTTCCACTTTTTAGTTACCATCACCAATACACTGTTGATGAACACACTCTTCTCATACTACGCGAGTTAGACGTTCTAATTGCAGACATGTGGGAAGACGATTTAGTACAAGAAGTGTTCAATGGCTGTGAAAAAATTGAAATTTTGGCGCTGGCTATTTTAATCCATGATGCAGGCAAAGTAAAGGAAGGTGATCATTGTCAATACGGTGCTGAACTTTCTTTGATTGTAGCGGAACGTTTTCGGTTGAGCGAAGAAGATACAGAGTTATTACGATTTTTAGTTGCCGAACATATCATGATGTCTGAACTCTCATCAAAACGTGACATATATGATCCCAATTTGATTTCCAATTTTGCAAAAATATTCCAAAATGAAAATAGTTTAAAACTATTATACATTTTAACCATAATAGATACCAAATCAGTTGGACACGGTGTACTCACAAATTGGAAAAAAGAAATATTACATTTTCTATACAATTCCACATTACAATCCTTACAAAAAAAAGAAACGAGTAATGACGCAAAGGAAAGAATTGAGTCTGGCATTAAAAATTATCTGATTGAAAAAGAAGGATTAAGTTTGGATGAGTCAGAAATCATATTAACGTTTGCAAAAAAAATTACACCTTCGTCTTACTTAAATTACAATACAGCAAGGCGTGTTTTCCAACACTTCATTCAAATCGAAGAGTGGAAACAATCCAAAAGTTCATTTCAAATGACTTTTGAACAAGAACCTGCCTTTTTAACTGTTACAATATTCACCGGTTTTAATCGAGAAATTTTACTCTACCTAACAGGTACTATATCAAGTCTTGGATTAAGTTTAGTTGGTTTACGCCTATTTGAAGCTGCTTCAAAACAATTGATAGTACAAGCACAAATTACCGATGAGTATGGAAGTGGTAACATAAGCCAAGAACAAATTTTGAAAATAGAATCTACACTTGCCGATTGTATCTCAGGACAAATCAACGTAGACGATTTGGCATCAACATCCAACGTTTGGAAAAATGTACCAAAAATTCCCGATGGAATGGTTGAGGAACTTGTGAAATTTTCCAATGATTTGTCCCTTGAATATTCTGTTTTAGAAGTCAGAGTGCCAGATTCGATTGGCCTTGTGTATCGGATTTTAAAGTCGCTCTTAGATTTTAAATTGGAAGTAATTTTTGTTAGAATTTCAACCAGCGCCGATTTTGCTTATGATTCTTTTTATGTTAAAACAAAAGACGGAAAAAAAATAGAAGATGTTGGACTTATATTATCACTTAAGGAAAAAATTTTAGAAGTGGCGCAGATGAAAGAAAATCAAAGCCTATTCGAAATTAGTTTTTAACTATGGTTTGGTGGAAAGAAGCTGTAATTTATCAAATTTATCCTAGGAGTTTTAAAGACTCTAATGGGGATGGTGTGGGTGATTTAGAAGGAGTCATTCAAAAATTAGACTATTTGGCTGGAAATAAAGATTCTTTGGGGATAGATGCCATTTGGTTGTCACCTGTGAATCCTTCACCTATGTATGATTTTGGATATGATATTTCTGATTACGAAGAAATTGATCCTGTATTTGGAGATATTCCAACTTTCAAACGGTTGTTAAAGGAAGCTCATAAAAGAGATATTAAGATCATTATGGATTTAGTTGTGAATCATACTTCACACCTTCATCCTTGGTTTATCGAATCTAGGTCATCAAAAAATAGTCCGAAACGAGACTGGTACATTTGGGAAAAACCGAATCACGGAAATCCACCTAATAATTGGTTAGGTGCATTTGGTGGTTCGGGTTGGGAGTATGACAAAAGGACTGGTGAATACTACTTCCATAGTTTTTTAAAAGAACAACCTGATTTAAATTGGCGTAACCCTGAAGTGGAGGATGCTATATTTAAAATGATTCGTTATTGGTTGGATATGGGTGTTGATGGATTTCGATTGGATGTAGTAAATCTATATGTAAAAGATGAATTTTTAAGAAACAACGTTTCTTACTTTATGAAAGGCCCGCGCCCCTATGACAAACAAGTCCATGCATATGACAGAGATCGTCCAGAAATGCATGGAATTTTAAAACGGATGCGAAAACTTTTGGATTCTTATCCAGACAAACGCATGTTTGTTGGCGAGATTATGCAAGATTTTCCAGGTAATGTTTTGCTTCCAGCCACATATTGTGGTAATAATGATGAGCTTCATCTTGCTTTTAATTTTATGTTTTTGTTTTCCCCTTGGAAGGCAGAAAAATTTTATCAGATAATCAAAGATTTTGAATCTGCTTTGGGGGATTCAAATTGGCCAAATTACACTTTATCAAACCACGACTTTCCACGTCACATTACAAGGTATGAAAAAGGCAAAAACACATTGCTTCGAGCCAAACTCGCCGCCTGCATGATGTTAACCTTACGTGGAACACCGTTTTTGTATTATGGTGAGGAAATTGGAATGAAACGACAAAAAGTGCCATACAGACAAATCCAAGATCCTGTTGGTAAAAAATATTGGCCGTTTCACCCAGGCCGTGACCCAGAACGCATTCCAATGCCTTGGGACGGGTCTGATAACACTGGTTTTACGACGGGAAAACCTTGGTTACCATTCTATTCAGAAGCAAGTTTTGTAAATGTACAAGCCCAGATGGAAGACAAATCATCCCTTTGGCATGTTTATAAAAAACTGTTACAACTACGCAAAGAACGTAAATCACTCCGGAAAGGCAGTTTAAAAATTTTACTGAGTAAAGATAAACAAGTGCTATACTATCGTCGAAGAGAAGGTAAGGATGAGACTTATGTTTTTCTCAATTTTTCTGACGAACCCGTAAACGTTTCCTACCCACGCAAATGGGATTTGGATGAAATTTTATTCACAACAGCACCTAGACCCGCTTATCTTAAACAAGATGGGGACGATGGATATTTGCGCCTCTTTCCCAACGAAGCAGTGGTGTTTGGTAAATAAACGTCCAGTAGTTCGTAAAATTACAAGATTGATTTGGATAGGCGAAAATGGTCGTGGATTGGTAAAAAATAGTCTTTGATGAAATTGTTAGGTGGAATTGTAATAAACTGAATTTAAATATGAAAAATTTAGTAACTGTATCACTTTTTACTTTTTTAATAAATTGTTTTTTGCCGCCGAACAATCCAAACACAGAATTTACCATAAACAAAAGAGATACAGAAGAAAGGATCAAAAATGTAACTCATATTAAGGCGCTTTCTTGCAATTTTGAGATATTCCAAGCATTATTTCTTAGTGAATTAGGCAATGATGAAGACCCTTCACCTGATAGAGGAAATAAAAGTATCCTATTTGAAAAACGTGCCGTAAACCACTGCTTAAAAAGTATTTTAGTTATTCCATGTCCTCACTTCCCACCTAATACTAGGCAGGCAATGGAACTTATGATTGCGAATATCTTTACGAACAGAAACGCAAATTGTAACTTCCAAGTAATTAGATTTCATAAATTTCAAAAACCGTTAAATGGAGCATTTTGGTAATAATGAAATCATTTAAAATACTTAATTCAAATTCTCATTTATTGATTCTTAGTTTATGGTTTATCAATGATATTGCTTTTAAACTCTATTTTCCAAATTTTTTCGTTGGAAAAATTTCGGATATTATTGGAATCTACCTTAGTCCATTCATCCTTACTTCTATCATTGTTACTGTATTTTATAAATTTAACGAAGAAACTGTTTTTTATTTCTGCTCTAGTTTAATTTTTATTATTTTTTTGCTTATAAATATCTCTCAAGAAATCAATAATAGAATTTATGAATTTTTAGAAATAGGATTTAAAAATAAAGGTACCGCTGATTTAACAGATTTAATTTGCCTATTTATGCTAATACCTTCCTATATAAAGTTTAGGTATCATAGAACTCTAAATGATAATAAACAGGAAAATAAATTTATACTGTTATTGTCCTTTGTCGTATTTATAAACTCACCAGCGGAACCTACTGGAAGAAGCGATGTTTTAAGTGTGTTATTTTTGTTATATTCCACGACAGATGTTATATACTTGGAAACTCCCATTGATCACACGAAAGTTTCCGATTTGGAAAATTTCAAATTTCGTTTTATAGGCAAGAATAATGAGTCAGAGCCACCTTCAATTGAATCTTTAACTATACCGGAAACATGCAGTAATGTGAACGAAATTCCTGAGCCACGCGACTATCCACTTAGTGAAAATTTTTCTAATTCCCAGCCTTTGATGCATTTTGATTATTATATTATCCAAATTTCCCAAGATTCTGATTTCAAAACAATTTCATTACAAAACAATTGTTCATCGATAAATTGCAATTTTGATTTATCAATTTTAGAAAGTAATTTTTATTATTGGAAAGTCTTAACACATTTCACATTTATCGATCAATGTATTCGCTATTTTTACGAGGGAGAACCTAAACAAATACTTGGTATATTTAATAAATAACCATGTCGCAAAAAAGTTCAATTTTGGTTCGTTTAGGGGCTTACATCGGCAATAAGAATGGTTTCCAAAATATATTTACCATTTCTCTGGATCAGTGTTGCAAATACCTTTTTTTCTGATTTAAAGGATCTAGCCGAATGAAACCTTCAAAGATTGCAAATGCCTATGATCAATTATTTCACTTATCAATAAGTGAAAACTTCAATCAAAATAATGGTATAAACCAACATAAAAGAGCAATTGCTTTTTCCAAAAAAAAGACTAATGCAAATGTTTTGGATGTAGGATGCGGATGTAACGGACGTTTGATTGAATTATTACTAAGTGAAGGTTTTTACGTCGAAGGTGTTGATATTTCAGAAAAGATGATAACTTTGGTGCGAGAAAAATTTAAAAACCAAACTTTTTATCATGCCGATATATGCGAATGGACTATACCCAAAAAATATGACTTTATCACTGCCTGGGATAGTATTTGGCATATTCCTCTAAATGAACAAATTAAGGTCATGTCAAAGTTAGTTGGTGCATTAAACCAAAATGGAATCCTTATTTTTTCCTGCGGTGGAACAGAAAAAGCATCGGAACACTATGATGCTAGCATGGGTGAGGAAGTATACTATTCAACTTTGGGAATCAATGGTTTTTTAGAGTTGATGATCGAGTTAGGTTGTATTTGCAGGCATTTGGAATACGACCAGTACCCCGAACTCCATACCTATTTTATATTTGAGAAGATGTAATTGTTATTAACCAGTAGAATTTTCATCTCCCATACCAAGGGCATTTTGATAAATGGACAAATTGCCCTGTCCGGGTGCTGGTTTCAGTGCAACTCCAGCTATTCTTGACCTGGTGGAAGGTTTTCTTCGAAGATTTCGTTTTCTTTTTGTCTTTCAGCAATGCGATTCTGCATATCTGAAAGTGATTTAATATCTTCTTCCATATAACCGTAAGTAAGAAATGAATTATCAAGATCTTTTGAGTTTTTATAGAAAGTGATTTTTCTAGCAATTCTATCTCCTCTATCTTCAGCCTCAAAATTAAAATATATATCGTGATTCATCTTCATTACCAATTCTCCTTCACCATTGTCTGAGACCAGAAAATCTTCAATACTGTTGGTTTTGTAGTTAATAGCAGATATTTTGGAATTGGCCTGATCGAAGATTATATATTCGTAATCAAGACCTTTAGTCAAACCGAAATCTTCAAACTTCAATAACGTACTATGCATATAATAATATCCGTTAAATCGGCTGAACTCTTGAGCTACCTTTTTTGAGCAACTAAAGAAAATACAAAATACTAAAATACTAATTATTTTTTTCATTAATCTAAAATCCTTATACTTGTAATTTTATTTTCTTTTAAAGCATCTACTAACTTCCCACCATTTCTCCAGCTATCGTTACTCGTATGATCTTGCATGATCCATTCTCCATTAGTATTCTGGTATGCTATTATAAAGTGGTTTCCCTTGCCGTCGGGGATTTTATCTGTATCGATTTGCACAATGGCGACTTTGTTTGGACCTTTGTTCAACTCCGCAAGTACATCGTTTTTGTCCATATCGATCACCTTTTCGATTACATGCGATTTGCCTAAGTAGTCTTTTCCAGAACCATAGAAAACAGCTTTGTTTTTACCATGATCACCAACTGTAATTTCACCATTCAGTACCTGCTTTACGTAAAACTTGGTAAAATCTGGTTCTACATTTCTACCAGCAAGCATCGCAGCCTCCCAACCAGAAATAACATTACATAAAGCAGATGCTGTTTGCAAGGCAAAATCACTATTAGATCCCATACTCTTGATTAATTCGAGTGATTCGCGAACTGTTCCTTTTTTTGATTCGGGAACTCCTTCTAACACCTTTTCTATGTCCATCTTCTGAAAAAGCTCATACGTTCCGAGGAGTTGTTTGGCGACTCCGCTATCAATTTTCCCATTTTGGTTCATTTGGAGCATGTTGGAAATTTGTTTAGCCCGATTCTCCAATTGCAAACTGTTCAGCTCCTTGATACGATCTGCATTCAGCGCCTTTTTTTCTTTTAGCTTTTTGTCTTTAATCTTATTCAGTTCGGCTTCACTTGCTCCAACATTATCCAATCCTATCGCACGGAGTTCGTAGCCAGACAATTTTTGCAATTGTTTCAATTCCAACTTAACAGCTTCATCAAAAATCTTGTTCTGCAAAAGCTTATCCTGGGTTGCGTCAAATTCCTTTAACGTTTTCGCCAAGTCCTGATTGACTTTTGTTTCTTCTTTGACTTTGATTACTTTTTCGGCTAATTTTTTTTCCTTCGCAGTCAAATTTGAATCCCGAACATCCACCATTTTTGTGACAATTTTACCTGATTCATCCGTATAACTTATATTAGCATAATATGCGTCCTTCTCTCGTTTATCTATTGAGTTCACAAGTATTGTGACTTCATTTATGATTTGAGTCGTTTTGTCTTTAATTTCGATTCCTAAATTTGTCGATTGTTTGGTGAGTTCGGAAGTTACCCGCTCTTGAAATGCCATATTCACTATTAACTTCTCATAGGATTTACGCAACTCTCCAGCAAGAATAGGGTCTTTCGAAAGTCCATAGTTGGCTTCTGGTGGATTTAATCCCTGAGCCTTTAATTGTTTTTCGTAAGTCTCTATTTCTTTTTTGGTTAAACTATCATATTTTAATGAAGTTTCTAATCCTATATCTATATTCTGTGCTATGTCCTTATATGCTTGGGTATACAACTCTGTGACTGTTCTTGAATCACGACCTTGAAAGAGGTAAGGATCTGTATCCAAAAGAGGATACCCTGAATTTGATTTGTTAAGTATATCTCCAATAGACTGGTTTTCACCATCCATCCTCTCCAAAGATTGACCCAAGGAACTTCGTGCTTCCGCAAGGCTACTCTTAACATTGTCTTGCATTTGAATTACTTTAGCTTCTATATCTTTCTTCAGGGTTTCTTTTCCTGAAACCTCCTCTTTCAAACGCGTCTCAATTCCCAACTTTGTCAGTTCTTTCACACTAGATTCTGTATCTGGTTTGATCCATCCATTAAGAGTTGCCCTATCTTTAGTGACTTGTTCCTTTTCCTTTTTAATTTTTTCATTCGCTGTCTTTTTAGCGGTTTCCTCTGTATTTTTCCTTTCTGTAGAAATTGTTTTATTATGTGCTTCGGTTACTCTATCTACAGTTTCCTTTGGTACCTTATTTAACGTTTCTGATCTTAAATCTTGGTAGCTCCGCAAGACTTCGCTTGGTTTCGATTTTTTATCTTTCTCGTTACTTTCCTCTTCTTCCTCCTCCTCATTCACTCCAGTTTCAAAATCTTCTGGATCGTATGCAGCCGCCAAATCCCTATCATCCGAACCATTTACATTTTCGGCGTCTTCCCCACCTTCTTCATCCTCTTTCCTTCTCACTGGCTCATCCGCAACCACTACACCCGTGTTTGGTGATGGAACTGCTCCGACTGCCGAGCGCAAGAAAATCCATGGCCTAGCTTTTCGTGGGAAATACTGGCGCTTGGATAAGAAGTAGAAGAGGAAGATCAATTGGTTTTCTATAATATAATTCGAAAATTTTGATGTGACATTTTCGTTTTAAAGTTTGTTTCGGCGAACAAACTAATTTATTCGAAGCCCCCCCCTCACTTGCCCTTCCAACCATTCTTCCTCTTCCACTCCGCCGCACTTTCTCGAATGGCAACTACGTCAGGTTCTGCGGGTGCTCGGAGGAAAGCACCATACACATACCCTTCTCTGCCATCGTCTAACTTGACTTTGCCCCAAGTTCCGTAATGCGGAAACACTTCTTCGTAAACTTCCGCATCGGCGGTGACTTCGATGGGAGTATCCTTTTCTAATTCAGTAATGATTTCTGACTTGGTGGAAGGTTCTTTGCGGACACGAACTTTGTGGTCTGCGATTTTATAGGAGCCAGGTGCGCGAAAAAAAATTAAATTTCCACAACCTTTCCTGCATACTTTTTTCTCTTTGATTACTTTTTCAATCTTACCAGAAGGAGAGAGCAGAATTTTCTCATCACATGGATCAAAATGATAATAACAAGCGACCTCAGAAAGTTTGCCGTCATTGTATCGAAAACTAATTCCAGTTAATGCATTATCAAAGGATCTTCCATCTTCTACAATTGGAGGAATCGGTTCTCGGTTATGGATGCTTAATATTTTGCCTTTATCAAAACTGAAGTCTTTACTCTTTCCAATTCGTGGAGAACTTAAATATGGATAATTATCTTCGATATATACGGAAACCATCCTAATTTTTGATGAAGCCTTTGCTAGTATATTATATTTTTTTCTTTCCTCTTCATACGTTCTACTTTTTGTCGGGAAGCTTGATATCTCAAATTCTGGAGAAAGTGGAAATCCAAAATCTTTTAAAAATCTGATTTCTTCTATCAAAACGACATCACCAGAATCAACTATCTGCTCTGGTTTGAAAGAATTGAATGTGCATGAAAGCGAAATCAAGCACAAAAGAAATACAGTCAATCCTTTCATTTACTTACTTCCGTTATATGGAGGTGATGTCGATGATTCCACATTTGTTTCACATCATCATCAGACAATTTAATTTCAGAAAGATTATTATCCTTTCCATATTGAATCGCCATTTCACGCATCGCCTTTGCATATTCGATTCTTTCAGAAGGTTCGAGCTTTTCCCAATTACCTTTCGACCAATTTGTATCTGGCTTCACCGCCGTAAAAAAGTTAGGAGTTTTATTTCCATTTCCATCGACCATATAATATGGATTATAGGAAAATTTATTTGAGGATTCATTTGTAATTTTTTCAAGGAATTTGTCTAGCGGAGACCGTGGGTTAGGAGGAACTTCACCAGCCACAAAATCTTTGTTTCCGTGTGAAATTAAAATCTCTTTATCTCCCTTATTTATAGACCCAACATCCATTGAATACCCACCTTCATGTGAGTAAGATTTGTCCCTTACAACCGAATTGAGTCCAATACTTGAAATACTAAGTTCATTTGCTACTTGCGAAAGTTTCATCCAGTTTGCGCCATCGGCTTCTACCACGGAGCGTTTGGGAGAAACATCGTTTTCTAATTTGAATTCAAACTTCACGCCGTTCACAGATGTTTCATATTTTCCATTCTGGTTCAACTCAAAATTACCGATTGCTTCCAGTTTTGCATAATTTTGGTTATTGGTCGGATCAAACCTTTCGCCCAATCGATTTTTGATTTCATCCAAAGCAGCCTTCCGAGCCTCTTTGTCTGCTGGTTCCATGCTCAGTGGTCTACCGTCTACCCCTGTTAGGATGGTTCCTGTTTTGGGGTCAATTTTCACTTTTGTAGGTGGTAGATTTGGATTCTGCATCATTTGGTTTAGGTCGTCTTTAAATCGATTGTATTGTTCTGATTTTTCAAAGCGAGCAGCATCACCGTTACCCACAACAAAAGTTTCACCATTATTTGTTTGGTACACATTATATTTAACTTTAACTTGTTGGTAATGCT
This sequence comes from Leptospira sp. 96542, assembly GCA_029310945.1. GTDB lineage: Bacteria > Spirochaetota > Leptospiria > Leptospirales > Leptospiraceae > Leptospira_A. The sequence continues at coordinate 25,978 of JARJFC010000026.1, read as the reverse complement.
CTGTTTTAACAACCAATCCCTCGCTTATCTTCTTTAAACTATTTATATCCAAATTACTAGTAGTGGAAGATTTAAGTAGATCTTTAACATCATTTACATATTTATCCCAGTTTTTTTTATGTGCTTCTTTTGTAGTAACGATAGTTTGGTCAATTTTCTTTAAGTTTTCTGCAAAATCAATCTGCTCCTGCATTGTCCTGGGTTTTGAAAGAAACTCATCGGTTAGCTTCTGTTTGTCAACTCCCGCTTGGTACATTGCCATAAATGAGTCTTTTAAATATTTTGGCTGCGCAGCAGAGGCGAAATCCTTGTCCAACACTAAAACACGTGCGAGTGTGTTCAGGGTCTGATCATCAAGCGCATTTAGTTTTGCACCAGCTTGGACTTTCAGTTGCTTTTCTAATTGATTCAACTGTTCACTTGTAACGCTACAAACTCCTAACCAATCTTTTATTGTTTGACCAGAATAACTTTTATAGAAATCGTCACCAGCTGGTATTTTCATGCCTGCTAACCACGAAGTTCGATCCATAAAATCATTTGTCCCTTGTTTATTAGTATTGAAATATTCTAATGTTTTATACAGATAATCTACTGATAACGTACCTTCAATCTTCGATTGAATCATTTTTATATTTTCTTGGGCGGCTGTATCTTGCGAGAGTGTATTCACTATCTGCGTAACAACACCATCCTTCGTTATTGTTGCGATGGGCGATCCTGTTAGGCTCTTGGTATCTACCTTTTTTGATAAATTTGCCAATTCAGAATCAGAAAGTGTATTTAAATACTGCTTTACTTTGTCCGAATCTCCACCCAATGCGTTCAATTGGGCTAAAATGGAATTTGAGCCACGCCCATTAACTTCAAAAGAGACCTCTCCTGGAGGTGGATTCACTCCAACTCCTTGTGGTGGTATGCTTTCTACGAAAGCAGCAACACTTGTCTCAGCCGCCAAATCCCTATCATCCGAATCATTTACATTTTCGGATGTCTCTCCTTCTTCATCCTCTTTCCTTCTCACTGTCTCATCCGCAACCACTACACCCGTGTTTGGTGATGGAACTGCTCCGTTACCGCTACCAAACAGACCACCTACAATGGCCAGTCCTCCGAATACCAAACCTCCAAGGGCTGTCCCCACTCCTGTGAATGTATCAAACAAATTCACCTGGCTATCGCGGATTTCTGCGGCTCTTTCGGCGAGTGCTTCTGCGCTCATTCCATTTATATCGTCGTCGGACACATTTTGGTCTCGGAGAAATTGTCTGTCATCGACCGCTTGCCGTTCGTTTCGAATTACATCAGCACTACCATTCAGTTGATCGTTTGTCAAAGAATTCAATACTACATTGATTTGGTCGGGAGTTAAACCTTGCTTTCCTAGTTCACCAGCTAGGATGTTTTTGCTATCTGCAAGTTTCTTCGCATCATCCTGGTCCTTCTGTGTCTTATCCTGGGCGGCGTTGATGTTTTGTTCGGCGAAGTTGATTTCGTCCATTTGGAACCCATTGGGGCCATTTGTTGCAATGCTAACTCCCGTCAGTTCAGCGGAAGTGGAGAGGCCATTGCGGTCAATGGTGGATGTCAGACCAAGTGTGGAATCGGGATCTGTGTAACCGAGGCTTGCGGAAAGACCGCCACCAGCCAAATCATAGTTAAATGATAAGTTCCAATCTTTGCGAGGCCCATTGTCTTCATTGATATCAATTCCAACATTCATACCATTGTTTGTTGTATAATCTGCCGTTAGCTGTGCTCCAGTATCCTTTAGTGCATAGGATCCTTGCACTGTCGTATTGCCCCTTTGGGAGAAAGAAACACTCGCATTTTCGGTTGCGTTTCCAAGACCAAGCATTCCTCCCCAATTTCCTTTTTTATTTCCAAACTCATCTGTCTCAACTGTATAGGTCACACCAAAGCCTGGTGTGATGCCTTCGAGTAACCCAGTTTTTATCGGACCCATAATCTGGGTGACTCCACCGATGATCCCGTTGGCGATACCGGCCAATGCACCATCGAGTCCATTGCGGGAGCCGTATGCTCCTTGGACGATGGTGTTCGCACCTGCTTGGAAAGCGGCCATAGCATGGTTCGAAATTTTTACTACCTCTCCAGTCGAGGTTACAACTTCTGCAACAACTTTTGAGGTGCTTCCTAAAAAGGATCCCACATCATCTCCAAACTGTATCACAGCATTTGCGATCGAATTGAGTGTTGTGCTTCCAGAGCTTACCATTGCCGAAAGAGCCGCTCCAGCTCCCATCGTGATGGCGGTTGTGGCAACCGTCACAGCTACTTGTTCAATGGCATTTGCTTGGGCTTTTTTGTTGCTCTCTCTGGTTTTGTGGTCAGCATAACCCTTATCAATAAAACCTTTGGCAATGGAAAAATCCACACCAGATGCTTTTGCCATTTGTTCAGCAAGCGCTCGTTTTGTGAGTTCTTCCATAAGCTTATCTTTGTCTTTGGCATTCAAAAGTTCGCCAGAAAAACTAGTGCCAGTGGCACTCATTCCAGAAGCTTGTTCCAAAAGTCCAAGCCCTGCTAGGTTGGCAGATGAAGGATCAAATGAACTGCCAAAATTGTATTGATTCGCCTGTTTGTATGCGTATTGGATCTCCGATTCTTTTACTCCTGCTGCGACAAGAGCAGTTTTAGCCATACCACCCACAACACCAACCACTTTGGTAAGCCCATCAGTTATGGGATTGTTCGTGATCGCTTTTCGCGCTTTCATTGCCTGTTTACTTGCTACAAAATCATTAATACCAGCATTTACGAGTTCCATTGGCAAACCAGTTGCCCTTGCAATGGCTTGGCTTGTTGCCGATTTAGCTAACGAGAGTTCGGTTGCCTTTAGCTCAGCCATTTTATTTGCTTTGGCATTCTTTTGTTGCAAAAGGTGATCAACATTGTCTTTGCCAATTAAATTATTTGCAATAGGCATTACAGTGAGTCCAAAGAAGCCATCCACCGCTGCGCCATAGACACCACCTGTCATTCGGTTCAATACACTTGGTCCCTCATTGAAAGCAACTTCTGCATGTTTCCAAATCGTTTTGTGATAATTCTCCCAGAGTTGCAAGGGATTCATCAAACTATCGAGACCAAAATAAGAATTGGTATCTGTTTTGAGCTTTTGCATAGCAACCCGACCCCGCATGAACTCAACTGCCATGCTGGCGAGGGCAATGTCATCTTCATCCCCGCCAGCAGCTCGGATCCAAACCTCCGCAATGCTCGTATTGATCATGTCTTCCACTTTACCTTTGATCGTGGCTTGGATGCCCGCCATTCCACCAGTAAAGTAGGCAAGGGCTAATTCTTGGACAAGGGAGTCCGCTTTCTCTTGATCAATTTTTCTCTTTTGGAATATTCGTTCATTCGCATTTTCGGTATTACGAATACTTGATACATTGTCTTGGAGAAGATTCGAATCTTTTTCAAGTTTTGAAAAAAGATTGTTTATACTTTCGTTATTTTTTGTTGCGAGGAGATTCCAATCCTCATCATTCCAAATATCGAATAATCCTTTACCCTCAGGGGCATTCACAACTTCAATCTGCGACAAATGTACATATCTGGTTTCCAGTTTTTCTCCTGAAAAATATCCTTTTTCATCTTTACCTGCAATATTACCATCGCTGATTCGTTTGGTGAGAGTTAAAATGTTACTCTCTCTATCCACTTCATAGTTAAACTCTTGTTTGAGTAGACTACTACAATTTTCAGTCTTTAAGTCACTATAACATTTTCCAAAATTCTGCTTATCATCGTCCGATAAACTTTTGTAATCAACATGACCCAGTAATATTTTATCCCGATCTGTTAAACTTGTAGCCAAAATTCCATTTGCATATGTAAGTCCGCTTTTTCTAATCTCCTCTAATTCATTTGCAAACTTTTTGTTAAATTCTGTTTGATAGTCTCCACACCCTTTGTTTTGTTTGCACTGAAAGGAATTCATCTCTTTTAAGTAGGCGGCCTGTGTGGGATTTGGAACAACCGCCCTTGCATCCCAATCTACCACATACACATTCTGGTTGATGAGCTTCTGCTGTTCGATATTCTGCAAAATCTGATTATTCTCGTTTGTAGAAAGTAAGTTTGCATATTGATAAACCCCATTCGTTGTCTCTTGAAAATGCGAAAATACATCCTTTCCTTCGATCGTTGCAGTCAATTCTATTTTGTTTTGGTTAGCTGCTCCAAAAATAGAATATGTTTTAATTTCAGGCGCTGGCAGATTTTGTGAGGATTCGGAAGAATCATTGTCAAAAAAGAAAGTTCTGTTCGCAAGATTACCAAGAACATCTTTTAATCCGCTGACAATCGTATTTGTTTCACTTGGTGGTATATATTCAGAATTCATTGCATTCACCACACCATTCGAATGGCTGAGAAACTCCGCAAACTCATCGTTTGTTTGTAAATTATTTACATCATTGTACATCGAAATCCATTGATTGAGCCCAGAATTTCTTTCTTCCTCCATTTTCTGGATCCAATTTGTTTTTGCTATCTCATGTTTGGTGAGAGCAGCTTCGTATTCTGTTGTGATTTCATTACGCAATCCATCAGCTTCTGATTTCCAATTTTCGTAAAAAGAATTGTAATCTTTCACTTGGGATTCCCAACGATGGATAGCAGGTGAAATTTGATTTTGAAACAAATTCAATTGAGAACTTAAAGAGTTTGTTGTTCCGTTCCAATGTCCAGCTAGTGATTCCTGGTGATTGTCTTTCACTTCATACAATATTCCTAATTTTAATGCACCCATCTGAAAAAATTGCGGATAATAGAGACAACCCACTACACAAACCAAACGAGTAACAGCCCAATGTGCAAATCCACCTTTGTCTTCATACAAATTGCCAGAAGCTTTTAAAACATCGATCCAAGCAAAACCATCCGTATTGGAAGCGTTATAATTATCTGAATACAAGTTAGCTGCATAAACATTAGTAACAATTCGGTCTGCACCCATAAACCTCTGCAATTGATCTTTGATTGTATCCAAAGTCGTACCCGCAAATTCTGGCGTACCAATATGCAATCCATATATCGCATTAAAAAGTAATTCTTCTCTAGCATAACCATCCATACCAATATTTTTGAAGGAAGCATGGCCAGGATATGTTCCTTCATGGCGCCAAACATAGGTAGCAGATGATTCGGTAAAAAAATTACCATTATTAATTCTATCAATCGCAATAGCCAAATCCATGTTATCGCTTAGATTAAAGTTAAAATTGAGAGAATTTTGATATGTATAAATATTTTTTTCATGCTGGGTGTATCGATCCTCCGCAATTGTACTTTGTGAATCCAGAAATTCCGAAAAAGAAGTTGAAATTTCGCTGAAAAATAAAGAAGGATCCATTGTGGCAATTTCGAGTTTCGGTCTCATAGAATCGATGAATTCGCGTAATAATTTTCCAGCTGAGTTTAATTCACCTCCCTTATTATGATAAAGACATCCACCTTCCAAATCACAATTAGTTCCCTCAGACAAATTCAATTCAAATCCATCTAACATGGAACTAATAGCAGTTTTGACATTGTTCTTATATACATCAATTGAATGCAAATTAATCAGAAAAGTTTCTTCATTTTGGTCTATCGAATCCATCATCGTTTGGTATTGTTCATTCATATTTATCAATGAAGTATTAAAATCATTCAATCCTTGCGCATAATTTTGATTATACGTATCTAACCATTGTGAAGCTCCAATTGAAATTTGATTTTGAATTATGGTATTGTTTGTAATGTTTTGAAAGTATTGATCGTATAAATTTGTTTGTCCGATCCGGGTCAAATAACTCTCATCAATATGGTTTGAATTGAGTTTGGCTAAAAAATCAATTTGATTTTCCAACATATGATCTTCAGCCGCTTTTTCCCAAAGAACCAATGATCTCAACTTTTGCGATTCTAATTCTTTAAAAACATAATCTTTATATGCTCCTACTGAATTATAATTATCGTTTGCTGTAACGGATGCAACATATTCTGCGATTGCCATATCTGCAGAACTCTCCCAGGAAGTTCGCAAAGTTCCAACATACTGGTTGATCTGGTTTGACCAATTTGCCATGTTTGTCTGGAAATACATTTGGCCATAAAATTGGTTCATTCGATTTTTATCATATTCTTCCATTTGTAAATCAGGAATTAACTCTTGTGATTTTAAAACCGAGAATCGATGCGGGATCAGCGAATGATACAAAAGAATAAATATAATAAAAAACGAACTGGCTTTCGTTTTTTTTGGACGAAACCAAAAAATATGTAGAATTCTTTTTACAAACTTCGCACAAAATAAACGTAAGTACAACATAACTTTCTCCCAAATTATTTAATAATGGTGAGTGTTTTTAGGTGAGCTTTTTCTATGATAACACTCAGAAACGAATGTTGAATCAGCTATTACTCCAATCGAAGAGGAAAAATCCTATGATTTAAAGCTAGATAGAACTGAACTTAGTTTGTTTTCGTTTCTCTCGGTATGAGAGGTATTTTTTTTGGAAATCGGTTCTTAAAAATTTTAAAAAATCTAGGATTGAGGGACATTTATAAATATAAACCCAATGTTTTCCAATTTTTATATAAATCCTCAAGAACAAACTATAAAATAACAAACAATTGAATATTATAATCATCGGAGATAGTTCGCCGCCTATTGCAAAATTTAGAAAAACAATCAATATAAACAACCTGGAAAGCATAGGTTTGAAAATTAGTTGATTCTGGAAAATAGAGTGTAAAAAAATCGCAAGTAATAAGCCCAATTGAAAATTCAAATCAAAGTTTGTTTGGAAAAAATATTCCATTGTATAAACAAATGGAAAATAAATCAAAATCGGGCTGTAAAACTCCAAATCTTTTGGGGAAATTTTATTCTGAATCAAAAAAATTAGATTCAGAATAAAGTAAAATAAAAAGAAAACCCATTTATAAAAATTTGTATTTATGTTTTCCTTGAATTCGTTTTGGACTTCCAGGCGATAACGTAAACCCAAAGATAAATTTTTAAAGCCTTTTGAGACGATATTTTTTATACTTTCAAAATTATCTTCGAGAACAATGGAAAAAGAAAGTGTTCGTTGCTTATCTTTATGATAAATTTTACTCGGAACTTTCGTTAAGCGAAGGTCAACTAAATTCTCAGCAGGTACGAATTGTTGATTTTTATTTCTAATCTTGTATTGACTCAAATCTTTCAAATTGCCGCGGTGAATTTCTGCATATCGAACTCGAACATCCAATTCTCTATTTGTTAGAACTATCTTAGATGCCACTCCCCCTTGGATAGCAATTCGAAGCTCATCACCATACTCTTGCAAGCTGATTCCACTATGATTAAATTTATTCGCATTATAATTAAGATCTAACTCCTCTCTGGTTGGTTTGAACCTTAGAATCAAATCACCAACACCATCCTCATCCTTAATTTGGTTGTAAATTTCACTAATTATAGATTCCATTTCTGAAATCTCTGGACCTGTTAGATCAAAGATAATTTCATTTTGGTAATTCTGATTTTTATCTCCAGAAAAATATAAATATCCTTCTCCTAAATTTCCACCTAACTTTTTCAATGAGGAAAACAAGGCAAAATCGGGAGAAACCATCTCCTTAAATTTGATTAAATAAAAAATATGAGCAGGTTCAATTTTACTAATGATATCCTCAATTGGTGGATGATTTTTCAACCTCTCTTCCAATAATTTCGAAATTTGATTTGTATATGCGATCGAAGTTCCTGGGGGAAATTCCAAATAAGCATAGATTTCTTTTGTTTCATTATGGGTGATTCCCGAAATATCTTTCAGCATAAACTCATAAAGACCCAAAAATAAAAGAAATAAAATAGAAATAGGAAAAAGATAAAAATTTTCGGTATACTTGTTTCGTAGTGCTTGTGAATACGAATTAAATTTTATAATTTTAAAAATATTTTTTGAAAATGAAAATATTGAATATTTTATATTCAATATTTCTGATGTAAAAATTTGATTTAATAAATTACTCAAATGTACACTGAGCATAAGAAAGAAAAACAGCACATAAAAAAATTCCGTAAAGATGTAGAAAAATGGTCTGTTCAAATAATACACCGCAAAAATAAAAAAGTGGAAAACGAGGAAAACTTGAATTTTTAAATGTAAATTGGGATTTTTCTTCGATATCCAAATTTTAAAATTTGTATAGAAAAAACTCAATGACATTGCAACAATAGAAGCATAACATCCGTATATCGAAAAACTCTGCTTAAAAATAAAATAAAAAAAAATGATGATAAAAAAAGAGATCGCATACGAGAAAAAAATAAATAAAACCGAGTTCTTCAGATAATTTTTATACTGAACTAAGGTTTGAAATATTAAGATAAACACAATTATGGTGTATATTTGGTTAAGTTTAATTCGGAGTGTTTGCGCAGCATCTTTTTGGATTTCAACCTCAAGAGAATCTATCTCTAAACCAGAGATAAGTTCATGAATTGAATCGGATATAAAGAAAATATCCGCATTATTTTGCGTATAAATATAGATTGCAACACGTTCCTTACCGTTCGTTCTTGAAATGATTCCGTCTTCTCTTTTTCCAATACCAATATTTGCCAAATCTTTCAAGCGAACAGAGTGTTCGTTCTTAAAGATAAGGATCGGTAAATTTTCTAAATCCGCCAATGACCCGATTCGGTCATTCAAATATATTTTTTGATTCGAAAGTGACGACTCGCGTATATCGATAGAGTGATTTACATTTTGGTTTTGAATCTTTCTTATGACTTCAAGTAAACTAATTTGATAAATTTCAAGCTTTGCAGGATCGCAGCCAATTTGGATTTCACTAATTTTACCTCCAACAAACTCAACAAGAGCGATACCTTTTATTTTTTCCAATTGGTGCTTGAGTAATGTTTCCATTTTCTCTCGCAAAACATCGGTATTTAATTTTTTGGATTCGAATGAAAGTATAAATTGTGGTTTTTTTGTTGGATCATAATAAATCAATTGAGGTTTATGAATTTCACCTGGAAATTTTTGTGAGACTAGATCTATCCTTTCCCTCAATTCGACAGATTTTTTTTTTACATCTGAACCTTCATTAAATCGAATATAAGTATTTGATTTTCCGATCTCAATTGTAGAACGCAATTCAACGATACCTCCAATTGTTGCGATTGCATTTTCAATCGGATTCGTTACGATCTCTTCCATGCGAGGAATATCAGCGCCACTTCCTGTAACTGCAATGAGTATGGCAGGGTGTATAATTTCCCTTAAATCGATAAACCTAACTTTCTGAACATTGAGTAAGCCAAACAAACTTAGAAGCAATAATAGAACCAATTGTAATTTTGGCCGATTCTCACAAAAGGAACTCACATATTTTCCTTATAAAAGGTTGAGAAAACAACTGGTAATAAATACAAACTTACAAAAGTTGAAATGATAAGGCCAAATACAATCACGATGCTCAAGGGATATTGAAATTCATTTCCAAAACCAAGGCCAACTGCGATTGGCAACATACCTAGTATAGATGTCGAATTGTTCATAATCATGGTTTTAAATATTTCATTCGAAGCAAATTTCGCTGCAGGTATTTTAAGTAAATTTGATTTTAAACCGATGGAAAAATATTCATAAAACAAAGCCGAATTATCAACAACTACGCCTAGTAATAGAATTAAACCGATGAAACTACTTACATTGAAATTTGAATTAAAAATATATGAAAATGGAAACACTAGAATCAAAACAATCGGAGCAATCAAGACCAATAAAAATGACAATCGAAAAGATTCATACAATCCGCTTAACAACATGTAAATCATAAGAATGGACAACAAAAATGAATAAAATAATGGAATCAAAGCAGTCTTTATAAAATCTGAATCTTGAGATACGAACAATCTAACACCATTTGGTAAAACAAAATTTTTTGCCAAATCATATATTTCTTCTTTTTTATTCTCAAAACCATCTTTCAAATGGATTTGCAAATAATTATATAAAAACAATCCTTCCCTTAATATTACGGTCGATTGTTTATCTTCTTCAATATCTACCAAATTATGTAAAGCAATGTTCGTACCAAATTTAGTAATTAAATTAAGGTTTATAAGTGATCCAATGTCATGCAGATCATCATTTTTTAAGTACATTCGAATTTTATTTTTATTATATGTTTCAGTTACAAAATCTCCAATAAAACCAAGTGTCAAAAAAGAAGCAAGTTCCTCTTCTGAAATTCCAAATAGAAGCAATCGTTCTTTCTTAGATTTTAATACTAATTCTTTCGTTTGCGCTTCCATCCCCAAATGTAACGTTCGTATGTAAGTATTGTTTGCAATTTTTTGTTTTAAAACTTCTCCGATTTCGGCCAGTGTTAATAAGTTCTCACCATAAATTTTAAATTCCAACCGATTAGAATTTGGGCTGGCAAATGAATCGAAAATTCCTATTTTATCTTCATACCATACTTGAATTTCTTCATCATTTTGAAATTTCGAGAGAATCGAATTTATTTTTATTGGATCAAAATCTGAATTTTCATTTAAACTAAATTCAATGGTAGATTTGAATTGATCCTTTTTAGAATTTAATGTAAATATATTTTGATTTTCTTCGCTACCAACATGCATCAGAATATTCGAAATATTTTTATCTGCAATCAACTGATTTTCCATTTGTTGCGAAACAGAAAGCATTCTATTAAACTTTGTTCCATGTGGAAATTGAATGGAAACTCGATATGAATTACTTGGAATCTTTGGTAAAAAATCAAATTTTAATTGTAATAAAAATGAAATTCCAAAGAGAATCATAAAAAACAAAAAATACAATAACTTTCTTTTATGATCGAACACTTTGTCCAATGAACTTAGAAATTTGCCCCTTAGTTTTTCAATTATTCGATTTTCATTATTGTATGAATTTTTGTTTCGATAAGGATAAAAATATAAAACCAAAATCGGAAGTAAAAATATTGAACAGAAATAACTAACTATGATTGTAATTACAATCGTAAGTGCCATTTCTGAAAATAAAATACCGACTATATTTTCCAAAAAAACAATTGGCACAAAGACTATGACAGTTGTTAATGTTGCAGCCGTTACTGATTGAAACACTTCACTCAGTCCAATCAAAATAGCCTTTTCCAACTCAATCGATTCTGCTAATATTCGCTCGATACCGGATAAAACTACATTTCCAGAATCATACAACATCCCAATTCCAATAGCGAGGCCACCCATACTCATCATGTTGAAAGTGATACCAAATAGATTAAAAAAGAATACACTGATAAAAATTGTGATTGGAATCGTTGTCAAAAGTAGAATAGGACTGATTGGATTTCTTAAAATCCAATACAAACAAAAAAAAGCAGATATTGCTCCAATGCAAAGACTTAGCACCAAACTTTTGATAGTTTGCATAATGAATTCTGATTCGTCATAGACAATTTGGCAATTTGCAAAATTTTGAAATATATCTGTATGTTTATAAATAGTGTTCTTAATTTCATCTGCAAGGGCAACGGAATTTTTGCCAGGCTCCCTAATGATATTCACAATTACGGATTCTTTGCCATTGAACGAAGTATAACTATTTTTTCTTTGATAACCTTCTTTAATTTCTGCTAAATCCTGCAATCGAAAATGATCAAGTTTCGTTCCAGAATGCAAGATTATATTCTTAATGTCATCGATAGTTTCAAATTCTGATTTAGAACGAATCAGAAGATCTTTGTTTTCATAAGGCAGCTGGCCAGCGGGAATGTTCTTATTTTGGTTTATAATTTTCTGTTTTATTTCACCAATTGGAATATGATAAAAATCTAATTTCTTCGGATCGAGAGTGATTTTAATTTCTCTATCGTAACCTCCTAAGATTTCTGTAGAGGCTACACCTTCTATTCTATCAAATAAATGAAGAACCTGGGAGTTTACATAACTTTTAAGATTTTTTTCATCTGAAGTAATATGCGAAGTAAATAATATTTGAAAGAAAGGCTTTAAATCTGGATTCAGTTTCGCAATTACTGGTTTGTTTGTTTCTTTTGGAAGAATATCACGGATCATGTCCAACTTTTCTCTAATTTCTAGAACCGTATGGGCTAAATCCGTTTCGAAGCGAAATGACATTTTTATGATTGAGACAGAATCCATCGTTTCCGTTTCTATCTTATCTAGGTTGTGTGTTGTGTTAAGTATATGTAATATAGGTTTGGTCACCAAATTTTCTACATCGACTACCGAAGCATTCTCGTAGTTCGTTATGACCGTCAACTTCGGAAGTTCAATATTTGGAAGGAAAGCGATTGGTAGACTCGAACTAAAAATCAATCCAAATATAAACAAAATACCAAAAATCATAATGAAAAAAATTCTATTCTTAAGAATGAAACTAAATTGAATTTTTGACATTTTAATTATTAGCTTTCACTTTAACACCATCGTATAACAAATTAATTTTGGTCATTGCCACTTCGTCACCTTCTTTTAAGCCTCTTTTAATTACATAATCTTCACCAACTTTCTCTGATAATTCTATCGAAGTACTAAAGGCTCTATTCTCCCTTATGACATAGACTGATGCATTTTGGTTTTCATTTATCTGGATTGCTTCCGCATTTATTTTTATTAACTTGCGTAACGAGCCGACGATCGTTTCTGAACGGACAAACATTCCTGGCCTTAGTTCTAGTTTTCGATTATTCAGCTCAATTTTAACTTCAGCAGTATGTGTTTTGGAATCAATCAATGGGTTGATTCTTTTGACTTTTGCATTCTTAGGTGTTCCCGTGTTATTTTCGATAGAAACCAAAGTATCTTGTCCAACTTTAAAATTTGACAAATCTTTTTCGTTTACCGACAATACAACAACCAATTTGGAAATATCTACGATGGTGAGTATTGGCAAAGTTCCGCTTCCCCCTGCAGTTACCAATTCACCTGGTGAATGATTAATTTTTGACACATAACCATTGGATGGGGACACGAGAACTCCTTCTTTGATTAACATCTCTGTCGCTTTTATATTTACTTTCGCAACTTCTATATTTTTCTCAGCGACTTCAACCTCCGATCTTTCAATTTTCGTATTCAGATTTTTGAATATTTGCAATCGCTGTTTCTGATTTAATGGTAATTGTAAACCGCCATTGGTTATGTCAATGTCTCGATAGCCAAATTCAATCATTTCTAAATCTTTTAATGCATTATGTACATTAGTGAATTTAGAATTTACTTCTAAATTGATTGTTTCTAATTCTTCTAATGAAATTACACCATTATCATATAAGTTTTTCTTCTTTGATTGGATTTCAAGCATTCGGCTATATTCATTCTTTGTTCTTTCAAGAAGAGCTTTCCTTTTTTCAATTTCTGCAAGTTTAACTTCCACTTGTTTTTCAGCGTTTTCTAATTTACTCTTTGTCAGATTAAATTGTGATAAAGCAGATTCAAAAGCCGCCCTTTGTTTTAACAAATCCAATTCGAAAGACAATGTATCAAGTTTTGCTAATTTTTGACCTTTGAAAACTTGCTCTCCATCTTTTACGAATATCTTTTCGATACGACCGCTCACTTTAGAAAAAATATCAATTTTTTGAATGGGTTCTAAAATTGCCGATGATTCAATTTTAGGGAATTCTTCAGTATATTCAATTTTCTTAATTTTTACTTCAATCAATTCCGCCTTGAGTTCTGTTTTGTTATTTTCTGAAACCCAATTCTTGTAAATGGATAGAATCGATAATTTGTTTGAATAAAATCCCTTTGTGATCAGAGGCATTCGTATCCGAATGGATTCCCAGGTGCAATTGGAATAAATCAAACCAAGGATTAAATATATAAGCCCACCCATTATTATTTTTTTCAGATAAGGAATAGACTCAAAAAACTGTATTATATTCTTCACAATGATTTACCGAACAATACGCCAAACATAAAATTTGCGATAAAGACAAAAGACAAAGCCCATACTAAGAATGCTCTCCTTTTGGGTTGTTCAAAATTATAAAGATTGTCTAAAATATAGGTTCTGGTTGAAACGATAAATGTAGATAAGAAGAGAATACTCCATACAACAACCATTAACGAAGCTTGGAAGGAATCGATTTGCCCGCTAATAGTAGAAATAGTATTGAATATTAGTAAAATTGGAAATATTGAAAAAATCGAGCCGATCGAACGTAAAACAAACGCAAATTGTTTGCTAATGGTTCTCACATCCAACTCTAAGATAAAGTTTAGAATATAAGTGAATATGAACATAAAACCAGAAAAAACCAATATGCTAAGAAAAATGTAGATTATATTTCCAGGATATGTGTTTAGTAATACTAAAAATTTTGAACTTCCGGTTTGTTCAATTTGGTTGATGATTTTTTCGTTATATTCATTGTATTTCGTATAATTAATTCCAAAAAACAAAAAATATAGGATTGTATAAACTCCCGATACAAATAGTAAGTTATGTAATGATGTTTTAAATATTTCTTTCGTTTCTTTTTGAGTCAGATCCTTTGGGTTTGGCCAGAGAATCCTTCTGTATTGGTCCCATACATTGCGAAAAGTTACACGTTTCAACATACTATTTTTCTCCTTTGATTTGATCTTTGATTTTTTGTGGAATCGAATTTTTTACTGAGTTCAAGTTTGTGTAAGAGTTTGAAAAGTTTTTGGACTGTTGGTGTAGATAAAAATCTGAATCATCTTCCAAGTTAAACTTTCTTATCAAATTTTTTAAATTTGATTCTGCTTGTTGGATTTTACTCGATTCTAATATGATCCTTTTGTAGAATAAAATTGCATCGGAAAGGTTTCCAATTTTTGCATGAATCTCCGCCGCAATTAAGAGAACTTCTAAATTGCCTGAATCCTCCGAAAGTAATTCGTTTACTTCGTTAATTAGAGTTTTATGATCTTCTCCTTTTAAATAATGCATCCTAAGTTTGAATGTGCGAGACGGGATTAAAAGTTTTTTATTTTTTATGTTATCTTCACATAAAGCTAAGGATTTATCAAAATTTCCTTTATAAAATTCAGTTTTGATCAAATACAAACTGGTGTCTTTAAAATTTGAATCCTCATTATATACTCGGTACAAATATTCGCTCGCATTTTTAAGATCTCCTTTTGCAAAATAACCTTTTGCCAAAAAATAATTTTCGTTTATGGTTTCACTTCCATTAGCACAATGAATGATAACAAAGAAAACAATCGGTAATATATATTTCATAAACTAATTCTCCATTTCTGAGATAACTAAGCTGATTGCTTTCTGAACGTCTTCCCAATTCATTTTTCGATTTAATTCAAATTCGTTTCGTAATATTCCAGTTAAGTTTCCATTTTCATCGTAAAGATGAAAATAAATACTTCCTTCAGAAATATTTTTTTCAAAATCATTTTTATCTTTAATGACAACCAAACCTTGGATATAGTGTTTATAATTTATCGATTTGGTTAGGTTTTGGATTTGTTTTTTTGTCAAAAAATCTGCATTCGAATTATTTTGTAAAACTTCACCGATCATTCTGTTTGTAAAAAATGAATCAGCTTGGTTAACTTTTATATCAGAAAGATGGTGATCTAAAACATAATTCTCATTTTCCAAAACCTCGACCATATAACCATTTTCTAATAAATTGATGAACAATGTTTCTTTGATGAGTGGTCTTAAAAATAGTGTTTGATCAGAGGCATGTATCTTAATCGGACCAATGAGAACAATGGATGGATTTTTCTTCGAAACCTTATGGAATGTAGCAGAGTAGGGATTAGATTTACAAAACCCTAAACCGAAGGCTAAAGATACGATATAGAATATTCGAATCATTTTGCTTCCATCGTAAAACTAAAATTAGTTTGTAAGTTGATTCCGAAACTATCTTCTGCAGATGTATCAACAGAAATCATATAATATGGAAATCCAAGAGGGGTATTGTCCGATCTTTGCAAATTAAAATCCCCCAAGGTAACTGCATTTCCAAACACCGATCCGTTGCAGGATGCTTCTTGTTCTGCAAATCGAAGTTCCAAAACCCTACAGCCAAAAGGATAAAACGTTTGGCAATCCTTCCATTCCCAACTTGACAATTGTATAATACTTGTTGGTGGCGAAAGCCTCCTCAAGCGAACCGCATTCAAGGTAGTATTTATTTCCATATATTTGGAAAAAATGAGTTTGAAATTATCTGTATTTTGATCAGCACAAGCAAAACTTAAATTTAAACCACCGCTGCCATCATCCCCTCCTCTAAAAGTATAGTTTGAAGGATTCAAAATAGGTAGACTATTGTCCCAATAACAAGAGTTTGCATTCCAGTTTGCACCAGAAGTAGAACCAACACCAGGATAATGATCTGGACAATTTTGCGAAGCCACACCAACTGCCTGCACAAAAGGATATTCTCCTACGATTCCTCCTGCTAAGAAACTATACGTTTGCGATTGGCTAATCCTCACACCGGACTTAGAACTTGCAAATTCTGATACTGTTAAAGAGTAACGAGTTCCATATTGGAATTTTGTATCAGGATGGAACACGAGCCTTGTATCATTTTCACTCCACTGAAATTCGCCAGGGATTGCTGGGTTAATCCGTATAGAAGATTCGGTCTGGAGCCGATTCATCTCCTTTGAGAAATTGATTTCTATCGGATTTATATGTGGATACCTAACACAAATATTTGTTAGATTTTCTGCTACGATATCTTTCTTCTGGCCTGCTAAATTATTACATTCTAATGGAGTACCTGCATATACAAAAATCGATTTGATCGAAGGATTTGAGCCTGCCATATTGGAATCCCCGACGGAAAAGTTAACTGTATGAATGTCTCGAAGGTCAGTTCCATTTGTGGATTCACAATTTTTTGTTACGTTAAAACTATAAGATCCGAAGTTTAATAAATTATTTGGTGTAAAACGCAAACTAATATCACTTAACTCAAAGAAACCAATAATTTGTGGTGAGATTGAGAACGCCTGAGCACAAGAATTGATATTCATTGCCTGGTCAAATTGAACATAGACTGATTGTTGTTGCGGTAGATTTTTTTCTCCCATATAAGGGGTTGAAAATAGTACCTTTGGAGATTTATCGTCCAAAAACGGTAACAAAGTTTCCAAGGGGAAAATAGATCGATCACAGCTAACAAATATTAACCAAGCGAAAATAAAATATTGTTTCTTTTTCATTTGGTTTTTATTTCTAATTCAAAATATTTAGTTTTGTAAAGTTCATTTACGATGGAATTGCCCATACCCTTCTCCCATTTGTAAAAACCCAGTTCTGTTTCTTCCACACCCAAACGATGGCAAAGTTCGAAACCCGAATCCAAATAACTAACAAGAGTATCCGTGACATCATTTGTCGAACGAAGGAGATCTAGTTCGGCCTGGACTAAAATATCTAAAGTTAAATAACCTTCATTGTATTGCAGAATGGATGTTTTCCAAAATTCAGCCGTATGGAAAAATTTTGCATTTTGGATCCTGAGTAATTGCCAGTTTTCCTTTAACTTTTCAGAAGCTTTATAAATTTCTGCTTCAAGCGATAACTTCAAATAACGTTGGTTACGCATTGCATCCGAAAGTGCAATTTTACCTTCATATATTTTTCGAGAATAGGAAAGATCATCAAACAAATTGAAAGTACTACTATTGAAGGCATTTTCACCTTTTCCTACAAACTGAGGCCCATAACCAGGAATTCGTTGAATGCCTGTACCATCTGATTGTAAACCAGAACTCAAACTCGATTGGTTTGTTGTACTGCCTAACTGAGTTTGTAAACCAATATTAAAACCGAAAACTTCATTTCTTACGGGCAATGGACCGTTGGTGTTTTGTCCATAATACCCACCTAAAAATACTTTTGGTTTCCAATATGATTCCGCAATTTCTTGTTTGATTTTTAAATTTTCTATCGCTAATTTTGATTTTTTAAATTCCGATTTAGATAAATAGAAATTACTTTGGTCTTTCCATTTTTGCGGTTCAAAGAATACGTAGTCACCTAACAAAGAATCCCTCAGGACGATTTTACAATCCAGAGGAAGATTTAATTGTTTTTTAAGCTCTATTTCTGCTAATTGTCTGCTAGATTCTACCTTAAGAACCATAGCCTCTAACTCTCTAATTTTTGTTTCCACTTCTATGAGTTTTAATGGACTTAAAAAACCTGCATTGGCTTCCAAACGAGAATTTTCTTTTAACTTTTTAGCTCGCAGTAAAGCAGATTCTGTTACAATCTTTTTATTAACATTCGCTAATTGGCGAAAATATGCCTTTTTGGTATCTAAAAGAATTTGATTTCGATTGATTTTCCAATCTTCCTGATTCAATAATTCTAACAATTTTGCAGATTCAATTTCTAAAAAACTTTCTCCGCCATCATAGATGAGCTGGTTTAGTTGTAAACGAATGTCGTTATACTGGCTATCCGCCTGATTTGTGTTATTATTTTTAAGCCCAAAATAACTAATCCCCACACGAGGCAGATAATTCCGCCATTTTTCTGCGGATACCATCCGGAACACGTCTCGTCTGTCTTTTAAACTAGCAAGTATTACACTGTTGGTAACAGCGATTTCCTCTGCTTCCTCTAAATTGATTTCTAAAATTTCTTCGGCGATAAGATTGGGTGAAAATAGAAAAATCCAAGATAAGAGAATGATTTGAATGAAGAAAATAAATGTTCTTTGTGCTGAACAAAGCCAAGGAATATTTTTGGCGTCTAACCGATGGAATGATTGGAACTTCTCCATACTAGTAAGGAGGAGAAATAATAGAAATTGGTTCTATTTTTTTATCATATTTTTTATAACTGCGGACTGCAGTTTCATTGTAAAATTTAGATCACTTGGTCAATTCATTAGACTGAATTCTTACTTTATCAGTCATCTTTGCAATTTTTTCCGCACTATCAGAAATGTTTAGAATATTAGAATTGATTGTATCAACATTTTCGGCCGCCGATGACATACTAATTGCCATATCTCGTGTGACGGTTGTTTGTTCCTCAATGGCGGTCGCAATGGAAAAAGAAATATCAAGGAAAGAATGGATTGTATTTCCTATTTCGCGAATTGCATTGACCGATTTAACAGTGGATGCTTGAACAGCACTTATCTGCTTACCAATTTCTTTTGTTGCGTTCGACGTTTGGTCGGAAAGTTTTTTGATTTCCGAGGCAACGATTGCAAATCCCCGACCAGCTTCACCAGCACGCGCCGCTTCAATGGATGCATTCAAAGACAATAGATTTGTTTGATCCGAAATTTCATTGATCAATCGGACAATTTCTCCAATTTTATTGGACGCTTTCGACAATCCAGCAATGGTATCAGAAGTTTCCGTATTTTGAGTGTAAGCTTTTTCAGAAATATCCTTCGAACGATCCACTAAGTTTTTAATTTCTGTTACGGAGGCACTCAATTCTTCCGCTCCTGCTGCGATGGATTGCACTTTGATCGAAGTTTCATTAGAAGCTTTGGATGCTTGCGCGGATTTATTCGAAGTTGATAATACTTCCTCGTTGATTTGATTCAAATCATGATTGATACTCAATTGGAGTTCCACTTTTTTCAATCTTTCTTTTACAAGTGGTGTTATATCGGTCGCAAATTTTACAATCTTAAAGACCTTTCCATTTGAATCAAAGATAGGATTGTAAGTGGATTGGATCCAAATTTCTTTTCCATTCTTTCCGTAACGTTTGAATTCATCAGATTTATAAATTCCAGATCGTAAATCATCCCAAAAATTTTTATATTCTAGTGTATTTTTTTCATTCTCACCAACAAACATTGAATGCTGTTTTCCTCTGACTTCCTCAATTGAATATTCAAATACATTGAGAAAATTATCATTGGCTCCAAGGATCGTCCCATCTGGTGTAAAAGAAATGATTGCTTGTGACCTATTCAATGCATCCAACTGGCCATCTTTATCCAATGCATCCAAAACTTTATCTGTAATATCTGTGGCAAGTTTTATGATTTTATACGGGCGGCCAAATGAATTCAAAACAGGATTGTAAGTTGCTTCGATCCAAACTTCCTTTTTTGATTTACCAAACCGTTTGTACCGATCTGAAAAAAAATTTCCATTTTTCAATTTTTCCCAAAATTCATCGTATGTACGCAATCCAACTTCTTTTTCATCTAAGAACAAACTATGGTGTTTGCCCTTGATTTCCTTCAATTCATATCCCATTAGTTTTAGAAAGTTATGGTTGGCATTTAGGATTTTGCCCTTTAAATTAAATTCGATGATAGCAATAGAACGGTTTAAAGAATGATAAATTGGTTTGTATTCAAAGGGTCTTCGAAAGGGCATTCATAACTCACTTATCCTTCCATGTTTTATTGAAAATGTTTACGGTCAATCGGGAAGCTAAAAATAACTTATTTACCTTAGTTTAATTATTTTCGTTACATAGCTCCTTATTTTAAATTAGTACTTAACTCAGTGATTACTACGAGGGACATATAACACCGAATTATTGGCACGGTCTGTTTACAATAGCGAACGTAGTTATGAGACTAAGTCAATGCATTGCGTAGTACGATTCAAGATATTTATTTCTTTCAACGGTATCTATACCAATTAACATTTATTAATGTAAAATTTCAAATTTTCATTT
The DNA here is from genome assembly GCA_029310945.1 of Leptospira sp. 96542. Classification (GTDB taxonomy): domain Bacteria; phylum Spirochaetota; class Leptospiria; order Leptospirales; family Leptospiraceae; genus Leptospira_A. The sequence continues at coordinate 5,291 of JARJFC010000026.1, read as the reverse complement.
TCTCTCACAGATTCTAGTAACGAAAAAAAAACATATTATCATACCAAACCAAAAAACCAGTCGCAAGATCGTAACCCAGTAGTTAAAACTAACGCCGTTCAAAAATGAGTCACTACTCACTTCGAACGTTCCCGACGTTATTTTTGCGATTTTTGAACGTCCGGAACGTTATTTTGGAATTTTTTTCGGATAGCACTTGTTTTTTGCATGACCCAAGAAGTGAAAATAGGGAAAGTTATGGAAACCTAACGTTTAGTAATGCGTTTGAATATTCGAATACTTAAGTGGCGTAATTTAATGTAATCAGGCTACTCTGAATCGAACAATCAAATACCAAATCGGTCAATTTCATTAAAATGAAACTTCATATAACTATTTTTTTTCCATTAGCTTTGATAATTTCCTTATTTTCATTCCTTGGCTGTGAAGATGAAACTGTCAAAGCCGACCCACTGCTTCAATTGTATATAATCAATTATATGGATTTACATTATACCAACTCATGCCAATATCCAAAAATTACCTTAACCAAAGGAAACACATTCCCAATAGAAATAAAAAAAGATGAACGTATTTGGTTTCGTTTCTCGAATATCAATAATGCTAATATAAATACAAATGCATCTGTTTATAGTTTTAAAATTTCTAAACAACCCAACACTGAACTATTATTCTTCACAAATGATAGTTGCGGAAGGTACATTGATTCCTCCTATGTTAGGTTACCATCCACAGTCACGCCAACTGAATTGACATACAAATTGTATCCATCAGATATTCGAAGATCTGAAGGAGTTGCCCAAATAAAAAATGGTTATTATATCGAAGTAATTTCTGGCGATCCCAATATCGTTATTTGGCAGGAATGACCAAAGGAAAATGTATGAAAAAGTATCAATCTAAGAAATTACTAACTATCTTTTTTCTTTCGACTTTTTTAATGAAATGTTCTGGTACAAACGATGTTATTCCAGAGAAAAAAAATAATAAATCAATCCGCGATACAAATCTACTCATTGCAGGAACACTCATAAATATTAATAATAATACCTATCGTTGTCCAGAAGCGAATCAAATTCTTAGAAAAAACAATGATTACCAAATTAGTTTAGAAATCGGCAAACCATATTATTTTAATTATTATTATTTAGACAACGCAAAACCACCCGAAGAAGTTCGGAACTATTATTTAAAGGTTACAAAAACTCTTGGCACCACTCTTTTGTATAAAAGGAGCAGGTCTTGTTCTAGTTTGGTTCCCCCTTTTGTTACAATCAATCCTACCAATGTCTTGGACACAGAACTAACTTTTACATTAAATTATAGTGAGGATTTTAGGAGATCCTGGGAGGTGCCTAACGTGTATTCCATTGAACTTACATCAGGCGATCCAAATATCACGATCAGACAGGAGTAAACCTATCTTTAGTTAGGTTCTTATTGTCGTTTGGGCGCCTCGACTTTTTTATTAGATTTCTATTTTTTCTAAGGCTCGACCGCGCTCTACGCTGCAATCATGGATTTCCGCTACGATCGCTGGCGCAAAGAAGGTTCTCTGATTCAAAATAGATATTTTTTAGGGCGGGGACATGTACGATAATTACACCCGAAACACAGGCCCAATCACTTCATCCATTCGTTTGAACTCAACTAAAGTTCCAATCTGTATGGAATCAAAATCATTTACGTCTTCTAAAACAGTTGTTAGTTTTATTTTATCTTCAGTTTCAATGATACTAAGAACATAAGGAGCCCGGTCTGCCATATGCCCAAAACCTACGTGCACAATCGTAAAACTATAAATTTTTCCTCTGGGGCTAACTGTGATTTCTTTCAAAACATCACACCCGCAACTTGGGCAAAGTTTGGTTTCTTCGATGGTTTTGAATCCACAATCACTGCATTCAGTGCCAAGTAATGTTATAGTGGATGTATTCACTCTTAACTCCCGTTATATAGCAATAATTACTTCTGCCTGAATGGAAATCCACCAGGCAGAAAACAAATTTTGGTTTTATTTTAATCTTTCAATGATAGTAGCAATTCCCATACCACCACCAATACAAAGTGTAATCAAACCATAACGTAAATCGCGCCTTTCCAATTCATCCAAAACAGTTCCTGTAAGGATAGCGCCTGTTGCTCCGAGTGGGTGTCCAAGTGCAATGGCTCCACCGTTTACATTGATCTTAGCTTCATCTATGCCCAATGTTTTTTTAACATAAAGCACAACCGATGCAAATGCTTCGTTGATTTCCCAAAGATCAATGTCTTTCACTGAAAGTCCAGCTTGTTTTAATGCTTTTTGTGAAGCAGATACTGGACCTGTTAACATGATGGTTGGATCTTCACCAGTAGCAACTGTTGCAAGGATCTTTGCACGTGGTTTCAAACCGTATTTTTTCAATCCATCATCATTGGAAATTAATAATGCAGCCGCACCATCAACGATACCAGATGAATTTCCAAGTGTGTGGATATGATTGATTTTTGTTACTTCAGGATACGAACGAAGAGCAATCGCATCCAATTCTTTTTCACCAATGGTTTTAAACACAGGTCCTAAGCCAGAAAGAAATGCATAGTCCGATTCCAATCGTGGATTTTCTTCCTCAGTCACAGTGGTTCCATCATCTAACTTAATTGGTACGATAGATTTTTTGAAATATCCATTTTGAACTGCAGCATGTGCTTTTTGTTGCGAAGATTCAGCAAAACGATCTGCTTCTTCGCGAGAAATATCATACTTTGTCGCAATGAGGTCAGCCGAAATACCTTGTGGAACTAGATTATAATGTGCTGCAATTTTATCGTTGCCTACATTAAAATCACGACCAAGCATATCATCGCCCATTTTCACACGACTCATGGATTCGACTCCGCCGCCAACTCCAAGTTCCATTGCCCCACTACCAACATGGTTCGCAACGTTATTGATAGCTTGCAACCCTGATCCACAAAAACGGTTCACTGTGTAACCAGGAACATCTTTGGGCCAATGAGCAGCCATTACCGCATAACGTGCAATACATGCTGCTTGGTCAGCAACTTGGGACACACATCCCATCACAACTTCTTCAACAGTCTGTGGATTGATTCCAGTTCTCTCCTGGATGGCTTTTAAAGTGGCAGCAGCTAATTCTTGCGGATGGACAGATGCAAGGGTTCCGCGCTTTTTCCCCTTTCCTCGAGGAGTACGGACAGCATCAATGATATAGGAGTTCCCCATGGGTTTACCTCTCTCTGGGTGGTTCTATGGAAAAACGTACAGGGTTCGGTTCTAAGGAAAAGTAAAAAAGCATCATTTTGAAATGATTTTACTAAATTTATGACCATAATAACTCATTCTTGCTTCGATTTCGCACTTTTTAGCCCGAAAGTAGCCATCGAACCGATCCGCTTGGCTTTCCAATCGTTCTTCAGCCACTCGGATGTACCGAAACTGGGGAACCAAAGCTTCTGAAAGTTCCCGTTTGTTCCAATCAATGTAACGCCAAGCGCTGAAACTATGGTTCACCCCAATCCTTTCATCGATGGTTCCAATGAGTTGGAATTTTGATTCGCATGGAGTTCGAAAGAAGATATAACGGTTGAAAAAATACAAAATGCTTCGATGGGGATTTGCATCCAAAATCGACCGAAAATGTTCCTTCATTTCTTCAACAGTGTAGAATAAATCTGGTCCTGAATTTGTAGAACGAAAGATAATCGGAGTGAATGGATTCGGCGCATAGATCCGTGTTAAAATCCGGATGTATTCAGGGTCATCCAATCGGTAAGGAATTTCATTGAACGAAAACGGAAACGGTTCTCGTTCTGCCATATGGATTTCGATGTAACGAGTGTGATCATATTCTGGATCATTGATATCAGTGGCCACAATGTTCGAAATGTATTTTCTTAAGAACTCATCTTCATATAAATCGCGAACCGTAACAGCCCCTTCTTCGTACAAAATGGCACTGCCAAAGTCGATAAAACTTGCTCCCATCATGATCCGCCCAATCGATCCATAATATTTATGCAAAATCCGATTGCGAAACATCGATCGTAAAATCAAATTATGATCATACAAACGTTTACGTCCTGATCTCTGTTCTACGACGGTGTTTTTTGTTTTTTTTACTTTATAATAATGGATATGGTTTGCGAGACCAAACCGTAGTTTTTCAAAAGCATGGTTTTCTAATACGCGTTTTTCATCCTCTTCTCTTTCAATGATAGTCGTTTCAGAATTTAAAGGGGATAAAAAAAACAGAAACAAACACCATACAAAAAAAAACGAAGTGGTGTTTGTTCTGAATTTATCTGTTAACAAATATTTTTTTGACAAACAAAGAAAAAAAGAAGTTAAACCCGTTGACCGAGTATGGAACCACCAACTTTTTCCATCATTCTCTCTTTGGTTAAAATCAAATCTTCTCTATTGTCTGCAGCCATCTCACCAGTTCCATCCAAATAGATGGCTCCCTTTGGACAGGCTTCTTCACATAACCCACAAAATACGCACCGCAGTAAATTGATTTCGAATTTATTTGCAAATTTATCTTCAGGGTGAAGGTGTTGGCGTTCACTTGGTACTTCTTTTGCTTCGATATGAATGGCATCAGCTGGGCAAATCCACATACAACAAAAACAAGCGGTGCAACGCTCACGACCTTGTTCATCTCGTTTCATGGAGTGCATACCCCGAAATCGGCTTGAATACTGCCTTTTTTTTTCAGGATACTCGATTGTTTTTTGCCCACCAAAAAATGCTACCTTCACAAAGTGTTTGATTGTGATCCACATTCCTTTTCCGATCGACCAAAAATAAAACTTCTCATACCAACTGAATGTATGGCGTTTTGCAACATTGACTACATTAACGGTTCCCAACGGCAACCTCCCGTGTTTCCGATAATTTTGATAAAAGGGCACCAAACACACCAGCCGAACTGAGTAAACCTTTTGGAGCCGTCATTGACTGTTCAAACGACTGAACAAGTCCATTTTTATTGGTAAAACTTCCTAACATTTCAGCAAAAATTTGGATTGGAATCGCCAAACTAGCGTTCTTTGCTGCATCTGTCAAATTAGTGTCTAAAACAATGACCTTGGACAAATCCATACCTTCAGGGATATTTTCTTTAATCACAAAAAGTAAATCGACATTACCCGCATTGACATCTGCCACGATCCTTGAAATGCCTTGGGTGGTCGTAAGACCCAAATCCACAGCACCTTTTGTGTTGGGGTGATTATCTTTTGTGAGTAAAAAGTCTAACTGTTCAGTTTCTTTGTATTGAGCA
>JARJFC010000269.1 GCA_029310945.1 Leptospira sp. 96542 | reverse complement strand
CGCTGAACGAGGCTTATCCGACGCCATCGGCCTACACCTGAGGGCGCGCGCTGGGCGGTCGTCCTTATGCCGATTCGGCCATATGCATCTGACGATCTTTTCCTTCCGTTTTGAGGCGCCTGTTCCCACAATCCGTGCATCTCATCGAGGATGCACATGACACAGGGCACGCCGAAGCGGCAGGACGAGGAAAGCAGCCTGGACTGGCCGGCTTCGCCGTGGCGGCGCGCCCTGCTGGGTACCGTGGCCGCGCTTCTGCTGCTGGCCGCGCACGCGTTGCCGCATCTCGTCTGAGTCGCCGGGCGCTCAGAGCACAGCTTCCACGAGTTGAGGAAACACCTTGCCAACCTTGTTGAGCAAGTAGTCGCCGTAGCGGCCATGGAAGGCGTGGACGTTGGCCTGGTCCCAGCGGGTGGCGCTGTCGTCCTCGGGTTCGGGGCCATCCAAGTCGTCGATGCGCTGCACGCGCGCCTCGAAGTTCGGATCGAAGAACAGCGGGAAGGAAATCCGGTCGCGCGCCGTGGTGTTGCGCAGCACGCGGTGTGGCGTGCTGCGGTAACGCCCGCTCGTCATGCGGTCCAGCATGTCGCCGATGTTGACGACGAAGCTGCCGGGCAGGGGCGCGGCATCCGTCCAGCCTTCGCGCGTCTTCACCTGCAGGCCGCCCGTTTCGTCCTGGTAGAGCAGGGTCAGCAGGCCATAGTCCGTGTGCTCGCCCACGCCCCAGGGCGCTTCGTCGACGTTGGCGGGCGGTCGGCTCGGGTAATTGAAGATGCGGAGCAGCACCAGCGGATCGGCTGTGTAGCGTGCGTGGAAGTAGTCCACCGGCAGGTCCAGGCTTAGGGCCACGCCTTCGAGCAAGCGGTGGCCGAGTTGCGTGACGGTTTCGATGTAGGCGAGGATGGTTGCGCCGAAGTCTTCCAAGCCCGGGCCGTCGGGCAACAGGTTGCGGCCGTGCAGCGGCGTGCGGGCCCGCACGCGCGGGTCGTCCTCTGTCAGTTCCTGGCCCAGGTACAGCCCTTCCTTCCAGTCGGACCGGCCCGAGGTCAGTTCGCCGCCCGTGACGAAATAACCGCGCCAAGCCCGTCCACCCAAGGCCATGCGCCAGCGCAGTTTGTCTGCCTCGGGCAGGGCGAAGAAACGGCGGCTCAGGGTGTCCAGCTTCTCGATCAGGGTCGGATCGATGCCGTGGCCCGTGACGTAGAAGAAACCGTGGGCACGGCAGGCGGCGGCGATCTGGCTGGCTACGAGCCTGCGTTGCTGCGCGGCCTGCGGAACCTCGGTGACCAGGGCGGAAATGTCGATGACGGGAATGGTCGGGTTCATGGTGAGCAAGATGAAGATGTCTTGCAGGGGCGTCAGTGGCTGCGAATGTCCGCGATGAACTGCCGGGCGCGCGGGTGCTGCGGTTGGATGAAAAACGTGTCCGGCTTGGCGCGTTCCAGCACACGACCCGCGTCCATGAAGAGCACCCGGTCGGCCACCTCGCGGGCGAAGCCCATTTCATG
>JARJFC010000268.1 GCA_029310945.1 Leptospira sp. 96542 | reverse complement strand
GTCGGCGCGGGTGGCCTGGTGACGCGGTCGGCCATGGCGCCAGCCGCCCTGGCCGCCGCACCCGCTTCGACCGCAGCATCTGCCGCGGCCGCGCCGGCCCGGCAGGGCCGCGCGCGGGCGACGAAGCCCGGCGCCGGCCCTTTGGGCACCAAGGCGAGCCCCCTGGGTTCGACCACCGCCGCTGCGACCCAGCCGGCGTTGCCGCCCGCTGCCAAGGCCAGCGCGTCGGGACCGAGCACGCCCGTGGACGATTCGAGCTGGGAAACTTTCTGACGACGCGCCGACTCGCCCGCCCCGGCTTCAGCCGAGCGGGTGTCGCCGGACCCGCAACTGATTGAGCGCCCGGCGCCCGATCGGCCCGGCGGGACGCCGGCCCTCGCTCGACCCGATACCCGTTCGGGGATGGTCCCTCGGATTCTTGCCTACGTCAGATGGAGCATCCCAGGCATTGACCGTGGTCAATTCTGTGGCCCAGCGCATGCCAGGTGGCGTGTTCCACACACCTTCCTTGCCCTCGTGATTTGAAATTCTGTGCGGGCTTACGCTTGCGCGGAGGTCTCGATACGCTTGCACGCTCCAAAACATCTGACATCGACCGCCCGTGCTCGCGGGATGGTGATGCCGGTATCACAAGATCCGCCGCGACGCGGCAAGTGACAAGGAGTCGATGTGAATTTCTTCAATCACCTCAAGATCGGGACCCGTCTGGCGTTGACGTTGTCCATCCTGACGCTGTTGCTGGTCGGTGTCGGGTTGCAGAGCATCCTGCGCTCGGCCGATATACAAAAAGGATTGGAGGACATCCTCGAACGACGTATGGTCATCATCGAAGAGGTCAATGACTTGCGCCTGGAGGTCAATGAGCAGGCGCGCAGCATACGCAACTTGGCTCTTTTCACCAATCCGGATCAAATCAAGGCCGAACGTGCTGAGCTCGCGGAGTCGCGTCGCAAGGTTGATGGTCTGGTCGTGAGCGTCGAAGCCAGAGTTCAGTCACCCAAAGGGCGCGAGCTACTCGCTCTGGCGGCGGACGGGCGGCGCAAATTTCGTGATGGCGTGGACCGTTATGTCGCTTTGCTGGAGGCAGGGCAACGCGACGCCGCAGTCGAGTACCTCATATCTGGAGTGCGTCCGGTTCAGTTGGCTTATCTGGCGGCACTCGACCAGCAAGTCGAATTCCAGAAGAACCAATCGCATCTGGCTGGTGTCGCCGCTGTGTCTGAAGTGGAGACCTTGCGCTTCTCGGTGGGAGCGGCCATCATGATCGCTGTGCTGCTCGCCGTGAGCCTTGGCATCTGGATCATACGTTCCATCACTCGACCAATCGCGCAAGCCGTCGCCTTGGCCCAAGCGGTCGCGGCTGGCGATCTGAGTCACGAGGTCAACTCAGCCCGGCGCGACGAGACGGGGCAGTTGCTGCAGGCCCTTGGCGCTATGCAGCAGAGCCTGGCCCGGGTCGTGGGCATAGTGCGCCAGGGTTCCGACGCGGTGGGTACGGCATAAAATAAA
>JARJFC010000267.1 GCA_029310945.1 Leptospira sp. 96542 | reverse complement strand
CTCCGAGAAGGGATTAGATGGCTTAGATAAGTTGACAGAAATTGAATTTATGAGTTCAATTTGTAATAATTTTAAATATCAAATTTATCGATATGATTACATTAAATTCATAAATGTTAGAGGGTACCTTCAGCAACGCGTCTGGTGCTGTGCTCACAGCCGAACAAGGCCTGGACATCGCCGTCGCGCAGCAACTGGACAATTCAGGGCGTATCCACGCGGCAAATGCAAGGCTGACGGCAGATCAGATCAACAACGCCACCAGCGCGGTGGTCTTTGCAGAGAACAACCTGCAGATCGCCAGCACCGGTGTCGTTACCAACCTGGGCAGCGTGACAGCCGGGCAAAACCTGAGTCTGTCGGCGCAGGGCAACATCAATCAGAGCGGGCTGATGCAAGCCACCGATGGTGACCTGGCGTTGCAGACCAGCCAAGCGTTGAACAACACGGGGTTAATCGGTGGGCGCAACGTAAGCATCAGCGCCGCCAACCTCGCCAACAGCGCCGACGCGGTATTCCTGGCCGATGAACAACTGAGCCTGTCTGCCTCGAATCAATTCACGAATGCCGGAGGCATTCAGGCCACAGACATCATGGTGGAGGCAAGTCAATTCACCAATACAGAGGATGGCCTGATGTTCGCGGAAGGCGAATTGCAGCTCAGCTCCAGCGGCACCTTGGTCAATCGGGGATCGCTGGTGGCGCAAGGCTTGAAGCTGCACGCCAGAAGCCTGACCAACACCTCAGGCGGTGTGCTGTTGGCCTTTGGAGATGCGCACATCCGTGTGACAGAGACGCTGCGCAATGCGTCGGCGACGATTGAAGCGGAAGGCGATCTGCGTATTGAGTCAGGCACTCTGCGCAATGAGCGCGAGGTGTTTGAGGTTGGGACCACCGTGACCGTCAATCAATATCAGAACATTGTGATTGATGCTCCGCGTCCGTATGTACGTGGCAAGCGCACTTACACCGAAACCATCACTACTCATGAAGTGATAGCCGATAGTCCAGAGGGGCGAATTCTTTCCGGTGGTGATATGGCACTGAAAGTTCAGGGCACACTGGACAACAATTACTCCACCATCAGCTCGGGTGGAAGCTTGGTGGCAGAAGCTTCGATATTGCGTAACCAAAGTTATGTGGTCGACAACAACACAGTACATCAAGGACGCGATGGATATACCAAAATTAAAATACAAAATCCTTTGTGTGGGAAAGATGGTGCGAATGGCGGATCGCTGACTTGTTATTTCACAGATTACTTCGACTACAGTGCGACAACTAAAACAACAGTAACGCTTGCCAGTGCCACTTTCTCGGCACAAAAGAACCTGACGGGGGGGTTCGCAGAGCTAGATAACGGTCAGCAAGTGGGGTCAATGGCGCAAAGCCATGAAGCGTCGCATGAAGGAAATTCAGAAAACTTTCCACTGCCAACCTCGCCCCTGGTCAAGCCGTCGGACTCTCCCGATCATCCCTATCTGGTCGAAACCAATCCGCGCCTGACCAGCTACAAGACCT
>JARJFC010000266.1 GCA_029310945.1 Leptospira sp. 96542 | reverse complement strand
CGCCGCCACCCCGACCCTGGCCGCGCACACCACGGCGATGGAGCGCGCCGCGCGGCAATCGTTGATCCTCAATGACACCCCGCTGCGCCAGCGCTACCGCGAAGAGTCGCAAGTCGCCGAGGAGACGCTGGCCCTGCTGATGGCCGAGGCGGCGCAATCCCGCTCTTCGGATGACGACATGCAACGGCAGGCGACGGACGAGCCATTCGAGGCGTTGAACGCGGCGGCGCGGCAGTGGCGAGCCCAACTCGACCGCATCCGCGGACTGATGGCCCCGACCCTGGTCAGGGACGACAGCGAGGCCAGCCGCACGCTGGCCCTGCGCAAGGCGCTGACGCGCGAGCGCAACGTGGCACGCGCCTTCCGCGACATGGACCTGCTCACCCAGCAACTCGCCCAGCGGGTGCAGCAGTTGATCACGCGCAACAGCGAGGCACTGCGCGAGCGGCTGGCGCGCAGCCAGCGCAACCGGTAACAAGTGGAACATCGCGTGCCGCCACCCCAGAGTTGAGCACCAGACATGAGGCAAACAGCCCCAGTGCCGGTGGACGAACCCTGGTCAAAACCCCGTCGAGATCTGGAATCCCGCCGTCGTCTCGGAGGTGCGAAACCGCTCGGGCTTGGCCAGCGGCGCGGCGACGAACAGGTCAAAGGACAAGGCGCCCCGGCCCTGTCCCAACTGGCCGCGCAAGCCGAGCACGGCACCTGTCAGGTTCTTGCCGACCAGGTTCTGGGCACTTTCTCCGCCGACCTGCCCGTGGTCGACGCCGGCATACAGTTGCTGGCTTCCACCCCCGATGCCACCCAGGGCGGTGCTCAGCTCGTTGCGCCACCACCAACCTCGCTCTCCCGCCAGGCTGGACTCTCCGTCGAAACCCCGCACGCTGTAGCGCCCACCGATGGCAAAGCGGTCCTGCGGGGTCAGTGGCGTGCGCTCGCGCTGGCCACGCCAGCGGCTGCTCCACTGCAAAGGTAGCCCGGCCAGGTCCAAGGGCTGCGTCCAGCTGCCTTGCAGACTGAAGAGCGCGAAATGCGAGCGCCCTTCGTCAGAGGCTTCCTCGGGCGCGGCGAGCGCACCGAATGCACCGGTGCCCCGCTTGTAGGCCAGTTGGGATTCCAGCTGCCCGCTACCGACCTGCGTGCGGTGTTCAAGTTGGAGCTCCCAACCGCCCGTGCGCCGGCGCTGAACCTCGATTTCGGTGTCGTCGATGTAGTTGTTCGATTGGCGGGCAAACGCCTGCAAGCCCACGGTGGTCTTGCCCGTGGCATTGCGGTGCACCAGGCGCGTGAGGGAGGCGTCTTGCTGCGCGCCGCGCCCGCTGTAGACGTAGTCCTGGTTCAAGCCCGCCACGGTCTGATGGTAGTTGTAGCGACTCGTGTTGAATGCGAGGGTCCAGTAATCGAAGGGCACGGAGTAATGCGCGGCGGAATTGCCCGCCCCGCGGTCACCGGGTTCCTGGTCGCCCCAGGCCCCACCCAGACTGCGTCCCACCGTGACATAGAACAGATCATTGAGCGTCCACCAATGG
>JARJFC010000265.1 GCA_029310945.1 Leptospira sp. 96542 | reverse complement strand
AACGCAGCAACTGGGCGGTTTCGTCCTTGCCCTCGATCATGACCTTGGCCGAAAGATCCCCCGCGGCCACGGTTTCCGCCAGGGCCACGGCCTGCCCGATGGGCACGGTGATGGAACGTGTGATGGCGAAGGCCGCAAGGACACCCAGCACCATAGCGACGATGGTGATCGTGATCACCGTGGCCAAAGCGGACTCGTAGACACCCTTGGCGCGTTCCTCAGCCTCATCGCTGGCCTTGTATTCATAGTCAACCAGTTGGTCTAGTGCCGCCTGCCAATCGCGTTGGGCAGGGAGGACTTCGCGCGTCAGCAACTGGGTCGCTTCCTGATTTCTGTTTGCTAAGCCAAGCTCCACGACCTTGTCGGTGATGGTCTCCGCCCGGGTCTTGATGCTTCTGGTCTTGGCAAGCATGTCCTTTTCAGCTTGTCCGGTACTGGCCAGGCTCTCGAGCATCTTGCCAAGTTTCACCTCGAGTTCCGCGTATTCGGCTCGGGTCTTGATCAGTTCCTGGTGAGCTGCGCGCATGCCCGCTTCCTCGGTCTGCAGCACGACATCGCGAGCCAATGCACCAATGTGCGTGATGGTTTCGCTCATATCCTCGGTCAGCTTGACCTTCTCGTTGTTTTCCTCGGTGATGGCTTGCAGCTCGTTGTAAACCTGTGCCATGCGGTTCAGGCTCAGCAGCGAGACGATGGCAAGCAGAACCAGGACCAGACCAAATCCCAGGCCCAGCCTGGAACCGATGCGCATGTTCTTGATGGTGTTCACGGTATTTCCTCGGGGATGTTCGGATGATTCGCAGCGCTGAAGTGGGGCAGGTTCAGGCGCGTCGACATCGAGGATGGAAGCGGTGGCCCCGCCAGACCCGAAGGGGCGGGCTTGTTTCCGCCCGGGCTGGGCGATGAACGAACGGGCGGGTCAAGGGCGTGGCGTGCGACACGAAAGATTCCTTGAGGCTGCGGGAACTGGGCATCCCGCCGTATTGACGGAGGGCGCCACGATGGCTTGCTTATCGGTAAGCCCATGGGCAAATTTACCGGCTCCCAGCCCCCGCAATGCGCGGATTCTCACACCGTTCGATCGACATCAAGCCGTATCGTGAAAAATTGACAGAATGAGTCAACTGAATGAATACCGGTATCCGGTGCCTGCCTGATGCGCCTGCCCAGTGGTGCGCCGCAGAGCTGTGGCGGACCAAGCAGGGATGTCAGGAGGAGTTGAAGCGCAGGCCGCTGCGGCGGGTGCATGGCCCGTGCCGGGCCGTTGCGACGAGACGCCGCGGGTGTTACTCGGGTTTGTAGCCGCTGCTCTTGAGCAGAACCGCGCCGTCCGAAACGTAGCGTTGGCTGTACTTCCTGAAATCGTCGATGCTTTCGACGACCGGATCGATGCCCAGCGGGGCATAGGCGCCGGACTGGACCAACTGCCGGGTGGCGTTTACTAGGTTTAAACCAAAACCTTCGGAGTTTTCCAAATCAAACGAATTTGAAAGCCCAGATCCATTATCTTCGATTTCTAAGTAAAAATTTGTTTTGTT
>JARJFC010000264.1 GCA_029310945.1 Leptospira sp. 96542 | reverse complement strand
GAAAAAATTTAATAATCGGAGGGTGTTTGTAGATGGGAAAGTTGGCATACCAACAAATTCTAGTACTTATCATAGGCTTGGCAGTTTTTCCTTTGTTGGCACAAGAGGAAAAGTTAGAGCCAATCACAATCACTGTCCAAAAGGGCGAGACTCTCTCCCCAAGAGTTGGTGCGTGCCGTCAGCGTGTTCAAGCTGACAGGTTCGACGGACGGCGCGGGTACTGCGGCCGGCCACATGGCCGCCGCGCCCGGCTTGTCCGGTGCCCCGGTCGCGATGTTGTCGGAGCGTTGAGCCTGGGGCTATGCCCGGCCAGCGCGGGGAGGGTTCAGAACAGCCGGAAGGCCAGCGGCATCAGCAGCGCGGCCAGCACCACCTGCAGGCCCAGCGCCACGGCGGCGTAGGCTCCGGCCTCCTCGTCGACCTGCAGCGCGCGTGCCGCGCCGACCCCGTGCGAAATCGTGCCCAGGGCAAAACCGCGTGCCGCCCAGCCTTCGGGGCTCGTGGGCACGCGCATCAGGGCGAACAGGTAACGGCCTGACAGCGCGCCGATCAAGCCCGTGAGCACGGCGAACACCGCCGCCAGTGCGGGCACGCCGCCCAGCGCCTCGGCCACGCCCATGGCCACCGGCGCGGTCACCGACTTGGGCGCCAGAGAGAGCACGATGTCGCGCGGCAGGCTGAGCAGCAGGGCCAGACCGACCGCGCTCGCACAGGCTACCGCACCGCCGGCCAGGGCGGCCGCCAGCAGGCGCCAGCCCTGGGCGCGCAGCGCGGCGCGGCGTTGCCACATGGGCCAGGCCAGGGCCACCACGGCAGGCCCGAGCAGGAAGTGGATGAACTGCGCGCCTGCGAAATAGCTGGGGTAGGGCACTTGCGCAGCCTGCAGGGCGAGCGCCAGCGTCACCACGCTCCAGAGCACGGGGTTGGCCCAGGGCGCCTGCTGCAGGCGTGTGTAGACCGCCGAGGCCAGCAGGTAGACGACCAGGGTCGCGGTCAGGCCGAACAGCGGCGAGGCCGAAAGGTAGACCCAGAGCTGGACAAAATCAGGCATGGTCGCGGGGCGGTGTCGGTTCGGGATCGGCGGGCGCCGAGGGCGTCACGCCTTTGCCGCGCAGGGCGTACAGCACGCCCGCCGTCACCGCCAATCCGGTCCAGGTCGAGAGCACAAGCACGAGGATCAGGCGCAGGCCGTGTTCAGCCAGCATGCCGAAATAAGCCATCACGCCCACGCCCACGGGCACGAAGAGCAGCGACAGATGGGCCAGCAGGAACTGGGCGCTGTGTGACACGGGTTCGCGCACCCGGGGCAGGAACAGGGCCGCGAACAGCAGCATCATGCCTATCACCGGGCCGGGGATGGGCAGGTGGAAGAAGCGCGACAGCACTTCACCGACGGACTGGAAGACCAGCAGCCAGGCCAAGCCCGCCAAGGCACCGGTGTTCACGAAGCCACCTTGCGCATGGGCTCAGAAACGGGGCAGGTCCGGGTGGCTGATCTTGCCGCCGCGCACCAGCATCTTGCCGTACTCCTCGGTGGTGAACTGCACGCAC
>JARJFC010000263.1 GCA_029310945.1 Leptospira sp. 96542 | reverse complement strand
GCGAGTACCGCCATCGCAAAAGCAGAGTAAGGTGTGAGCTCTGATGGTTTTGAAACCACAGTACAACCAGCCGCAAGTGCGGGAGCTACTTTCCTTGCGAGCATAGCAGCTGGAAAATTCCAAGGAGCGGACTACCTGGCCCGCGCGGGCGAACCGCGTCACCCGTCCGAGCTGGCGCGGCACCAGTGCCTGCTTTACCTGCGTGGCGCGGCGGGGCAGAGCTGGGCGTTCGAGAAAAGCGGGGGCCGGCGTGCTTCGGGCGCATCGGCAGCATCAGCCGCAAGGGACGCCGCGCCCGAGCGCGTGGCGGTGGCCGTGGGCGGCCCGCTCAAGGCCAATAACAGCGAGGTCTTGCGCGAGGCGGCGCTGGGCGGGCTGGGCATCGCCCTGCGGCCAGACTTCAGCGCGGCCGAGGCCCTGAGCGCGGGTCGCTTGCGCCGCGTGCTGCCTGGGTGGCTACCGCGTGATTTTTTCGGCGAGCACATCTACGCCATCCGACCCTGGTCACCCCAGCCGCCGCGTGCGGTGCAGTGCTTGGTGGATCATTTGCGACAGGCGTTGGGTGGTGGTTTTTTGTTGCCTACATGGTAGGGATTGGCCGATTGCTTGGCAGGGCCGATGATGCACACAGGTAGAGAATCTCTCGACGTGGCTGCAAACGAATGGAACGGACCTCATGAAAAATTTCAAGATGCTGTACCTCGCATTGATCAGCTTTGCTTTGGCATTGGCTGGAATCGTGTGTCTGGTGGTTGGCGTCTTGAGTCTCTGGGAAGGGAAAGACTTAGTCCGCGCAGCAACCGGTTTGGGCGGTGGTTTGCTGCTCCTCTTTGCCGCTTCAATTGAAAGATTTGAGGTTCTAAAGGGACTGGGCATTGAGGCGCGTACTCGACAACTGGATGCCGCAATTGATCAAGCAACTGCGACGTTGGAGCAACTACGCGAATTGGCTACTTCATTCTCGGGCGTTGCTTTGACGGAATTGATGTCTGGGCATTTTGCATATGGAGGTGCAACGCTGAAGGTTCGGATTGAACTTCATGACGAATTGCTACAAACGCTGAAGGCATTGGGTATTTCTGCGCGCCAGATAGATACGGCGGATCAAAATTGGCGCAAAGGAATCGCGAGCATCTATCGATCAAAGATTATTGATCTTGTAGGGAAAAACACGCCGCCCAATAGACTGAAGAACGTCCCTGATAGCCATCAATTGGCTGCTCAGGAGCTAGAGGACATGTTCAGCGGTGAAGATCCATCGGCCTCAGTTCATAGCCAAGCTCAACAATTTCTTGAATCGCGTGGGTTGATGACCCCAGAGATACAAGAATGGATGGCGGACTATGACTTCTATCTAAAAAACAAGCGCATTCGCCGTGTCGATGAGTTTGCAGCGGAGTAAGGCGAAATCGAAGGAGTTGACCTGTTCGTACTGGCCAATTTGTTTGGCTCTTGGCTCATTTCGTCAGATACCCCATCCACGACCAGTAAGTCGCCCCCAGCAGCAGCACCAAGGCATAACCGATCACCGTGAGCATCAGCCCCGTGCGCACGAAGTCC
>JARJFC010000262.1 GCA_029310945.1 Leptospira sp. 96542 | reverse complement strand
CACAGCGCGTGGCGGCTTGACGCGGCCGGACCCTCCAACATCCTGAAAGATCACCATGAGCCTTCCGAAGAAACTCAAGAACTACAACGTGTTTGGCGATGGCGAGAGCTTCGCGGGCCTCGCCACCCGGCCTCAGCGCGGCCCGGGGGACAGGGCCATAGCGCAAGCATGCGCGCTGGCCCAGGCCCACTGGAAGTTGTAGCCGCCCAGCCAGCCCGTGACGTCCACCACCTCGCCGATGAAGTACAGGCCGGGCTGGGCGCGGACTTCCAGGGTCTGGCTGCTGAGTTCCCGCGTGTCCACGCCGCCCGCCGTGACCTCGGCTTTGGCGTAACCCTCGCTGCCCGTGGGCGTCAGTGTCCAGCGCTTCAGACGTTCGGCCAGGGCGGTCAGGGCCTTGTCGCTGGTCTCGGCCACCGGACGTTGCCAGGCCGGATCCTGTGCGGCCCAGGCTTCTGCCAGGCGGGTGGGCAGCAGGGCCGCCAATGCATTGACCAGCAGCTTGCGCGACTGTTGCTTGGCGCCGGCCAAGTGGGCGCCGATGTCCTGTCCCGGCAGCAGGTCGATGCGCAGGGGCATGCCGGCCTGCCAGTAGCTGGAGATCTGCAGCACTGCGGGGCCGGAGAGGCCGCGATGGGTGAACAACAGGTCTTCCAGAAAAGCCGTGCCCACCTGCCGGCCCTTGCCGCCCGACCGCTTGGGAGCGCGGTCCACGCCTTCGGGAGCGGTGTGCGGGGCAGTCGATTCAGCCTCGATCCGCACCGGCAGCGCCAGGCCCGCCAGTCCGGCGTAGGGTGCCCAGGCCGCGCCGTCGAAGGTCAGCGGTACCAGGGCCGGGCGGGGCGTGATCACGTTCAGTCCGAACTGCCGGGCCAGGCGATGGCCGAAGTCCGTGGCGCCGATCTTGGGAATGGACAGGCCACCGGTGGCGACCACCAAGGCGTGGCTTCGCGCCAGGCCGCGCTCGGTGTCGATTTCGTAGGCGGACCCGCCGGCCTCGCTGGTGCCGTGTCGCACCGCCCGAACGCCGCAGGGCTGCCAGTGCGTCACCCCTCCGGCCGCGCATTCACGCAGCAGGAGCTGGATGATGTCGTCTGCTGAGCGGTCGCAGAACAATTGGCCTTTGTGTTTTTCATGCCAGGGTATACCCGCATCCTGAAGCAAGGCGATGAAGTCCGCCGGGGTGTAGCGTGCCAGGGCGGAGCGGCAGAAGTCAGGGTTGTCACCGAGATAGTGCTTGTGGGGCGCCCGGGGATCCAGGTCGCGGTTGGTGAAGTTGCAGCGCCCGCCGCCCGAGATGCGGATCTTCTCGGCCACCTTGGCCGCGTGGTCGATCAGCAGGACCTTGAGGCCGCGCTGTCCAGCCACGCCCGCGCAAAACAGGCCAGCCGCGCCCGCGCCGACCACCACCACATCAAACTGCTGCATGGGTAGGCAGTGTACGTGCCGCGGGCTTGCATTCGGTGTAACCGCCAATCTGCTTACGGTTGGCGATTGATTAGTCTCATGCTCCGGTGCCCGGAGTGGCGTGGACCATGATGTATTCTTTTTGGCCAAAAAAAGCGCGAG
>JARJFC010000261.1 GCA_029310945.1 Leptospira sp. 96542 | reverse complement strand
TTCGTCCGCTTCGTTGAGGAACGCCTTGTAGTCGGCCAGCGGCAGGCGCAAGGGCCCCACCTGCTTGAACGGCGCTTCACCGTCCACGAAACGGGTCTGCCTGAAGGGTTGGGGCTCGCCAAGGTCGCCCGGGGCGGCGCTGTCCGGCGTCGATGCACGTGCATGGTCGTCGTCGCTGACGGCCTCGGCCAGTCGCGGCTCGGGCACGGGGGTCGCGGGGGCCAGGACCTCCCCAGAACCGCCGTCCGCCGGCGCCACGTCAGCGCTGGATTCGATTGCCGCCAAGTCCAGCGCCGGCTCCTCCAACCCACCGCCCATGTCGATATCGTTGTTTGAAGGGGTAGGCAAAGGCGCGGACGGCGCCAGGGCCGTGGTGGCCTGCCGCAGGGCTTCGACCAGCGCTTCCGGCGCACGGCCCGAAGCCACGTCCTCCACCCACAGGCCAATCTGGTGCAAGGCTTCGAGGGCCAGATGCAGCTCCTCCGGGCGTGCGCTGCCCCCACCCGTCCCGGACAGGAAGGGCAGCAGGACGTCGACGGCGTCGGCCAGTTCCCCTGCCTGGGGCACATCGTCCGACCGCGCCTGGTTCGCGACCTGGGCCAGTTGCACGAAGGCCTGGGCCAGGGGCCCGCCCCCCTCGCCGTCGGGGGTCGCCCCGGCCTCAGCATCCGTGTCGAACATGCTGGCCAGTTGCGCCGCCACGACATCCAGTCCGGCATGGACGGCCTGGCGCGCGGCGGCCAGGAAGGCCTCGCGCGCCGGCTCACCGGTCAAGGCCTGGGTCAACTCCGGCACGGGGCCGCTGGGCACGTCATCGGCGGGCACGCTGCCCGCAGAGAGGCCCAGCACCTCGTCCTCCCCGTCGCCGGGCCCTGCGGCCTCGGCGGGAGGCACCCGCGCTTCTTCGTGCAGGGCGGGCGCGGGGAGACTCGGCGATTCCAGCGCGGGCTCGGCATCCGGGCCCAGCTCCTGCGACAGGTCTGGTTCCAACTCGGAGAGACTGGCGTCGTCACCCGACACCCGCGGCGCATCCAGGGTGTGCGGCGCCTGCGGCGCTTCGTCGGCATGCGCCGCGGCCTCGGGCGAGAGGAAGGGGTCGGCTTGCCGCGGCAGGTCGGAACCCGGCTCCGGCTCGGACACCCAGACGGGTTCCGAACGGACCGGTGTCGCGAAGGTGGCCGTCAAGGCCACCGGCGGCGCGGGTTGGAAGGGGTGACCTTCGTGCTCCAGCTCGTACAGGGTCTGGAACACGGATTCGGTCGGCGCCGGCAAGCCCAGCAACTCGGCCATCCAGGGCTGGAAGGGTTCGGCAGGTTGGTCCACGCCGCTCTCGGCCGCGTCCACCGCGCGGTCGATGCGCAGCGCCAGCAGGTCACCGCGCTCTTGCTTGAGCATGTCTTCCGCGGGATCGAGGTCTTCGTAAGCCGCGTCCAGGAAACACAGCGCGAGATCAACCTCGGTCGCCAGCCGCGCACCGGACAGCGAAGGTCGCCAGGAAGCGGCGCGCGCGATGTAATCGGCCGCCTGCAGCAGGGCACGCACCAGCTCGCGCCGCTCGGGCTGCAGGGTC
>JARJFC010000260.1 GCA_029310945.1 Leptospira sp. 96542 | reverse complement strand
ACGGGCGTCGCCGCAATTGCCTTGGGGCGGAATTTCATCGGCATGGAAAGGGAGCTGCGCCATGTCGATACAGCTTGCGCGCGGCTCGACGCCGCTGGTCGCCAGTTGCAAATTGAAATGGAAGCTGGATTTCACGCGCCCCGCCGCCAAGTCCATCTCGTTGAAGAACTTGTCGTAATTGTCCGGATTCAAGCCCTTGGCCTGGGCTTCCCGCTCCGATTTCTCGCGCGCCTCGTCTACTGCGTCGGCCTTCTTGGCCAGCGCTTCCACCTGCACCTGGTTGGCCCGGCGCACTTCCACCAGCGCGCCTTGCACATCGCCTTGCGCCAGGTAGTTCAGGGCCTGGTACTGGTGCACGAAAACGCGTTCATAGATGCGGCCCTGGTAGGGGCGGGCGTTGTCGTTGCTGTACAGACTCATGCCCGAGGCTGCCAGGGCGGAGGCCGAGATGGTGGCGCGCTCGTCCTGGGCCTGGAAACGCGCGATGGCCGCGTCGAAATCGCTTTTGCTGGCCTCGGCACGCCCTTCCAGTTGCTGGAGTCGCCCGCGTTCCAGCAGGTAAAGCATGCCGTCGGCGCTCTGGGTCTTGCTGCCGATGGCCTTGACGGCGGTTTCCGGATGCCCGGTGTCCAGGGCCTGCCGATAGGATTGGGCGGTCGAGGGGTAAGGGATGAAGACAGAGCTGCCCGCGCAGCCCGCCAGCAATGTGGCCAGCAGCATGGCCACCAGCACAGCGCCGCGGCGTAGGCCCGCCGCGGGCAGCCCACGCCTGCCGCATCCCTGCATGCTCTGTTCTTCCATGGCCGGGATTGTGCAGCATCGCCCGCCGCGCGCGTTTCGCGCCGCTTTGTCGGCGTTTCACGCCGCCCGGCCCGCGTTTCGTCCCGGCCCCCTGGTCATCCGGGGGCGGGTTCGGCACAGTGCGTCCATCGCCCCCAGGAGTGCACCATGCTGATTCAACTGCTGATCCAACACCCCGAGGCCCTGCCCACGGTCATCCGCAACACGCCCCCCTGGGTCGGCGGGCTGGCCGCCGGCCTGGCCATGCTGGGTGCCAGCCAATTGAAGGACCGCCAGGCCAGCCTGGTGCGCGTGTCCCTGATGCCGCTGGCCATGACTGGCTTCTCCATCTGGGGCACTTTGTCCGCCCTCGCCGCTTCCCCCTGGCTGGCCCAGGCCCTGGGCGCCTGGATCGCGGCCGCCGCGCTGGTTTTCATCTTGGTCGTGCGCCTGCCGTCGTCGGCCCGTTACGACGCCGCTTCCCGCACCTACGCCATCCCCGGCAGCGTGGTTCCCCTGCTGCTGATGCTGGGCATCTTCCTGGTGAAGTACGGCGTCGGCGTGGACCTGGCCATGGCCCCGCAGCTGATGCGCGACCCGTCCTATGCCCTGACCGTCGCAGGCCTCTATGGCGCCTTCACCGGCCTCTTCGTCGGCCGCGCCGCCCGCCTCTGGAAGCTGGCCTTGCCCCGGCGCCGCGTCCTCGTCGTCTGAATTCAACGCCACAGTCTCTTGTCACCCCCCACCCCGGGGGGCTCGCCCAAGTCCCGGCCAAAACGCCCCGGCCGGGCCCCC
>JARJFC010000025.1 GCA_029310945.1 Leptospira sp. 96542 | reverse complement strand
TTGCAAAAAGGGATACGGCTTCGTCGAGTGACTCAGCAACCACCATATCACCGTTTGGTGCATAGTATGCAGGGATCCGATGACCCCACCAAAGTTGGCGAGAGATACACCAATCTTTGATATTCTCCATCCACTCAAAGTAGGTTTTTTCCCACATTTTTGGCTGGAACTGTATTTTACCGGATCTCACAACATCTATAGCAGGTTTCGCAAGTGAATCGATCTTCACAAACCACTGAGTCGATAACAATGGTTCAATGACAGCTCCACCACGCTGGTTGTGTCCAACACTATGGGTATGGTTTTCTA
This sequence comes from Leptospira sp. 96542, assembly GCA_029310945.1. GTDB lineage: Bacteria > Spirochaetota > Leptospiria > Leptospirales > Leptospiraceae > Leptospira_A. The sequence goes on along the minus strand of JARJFC010000025.1, from coordinate 61,270 downwards.
TTTTTTCAATATAACCGGCCGCTTCCAAATCGGCCACGACCTTCTTCCGTGCCTCAAAACGATCCAAACCATTATATTTTCCAGTGAGTTCGTTTAAGGTTCCATCCAAATTCATGATGGTAATGGGTGTGAGTTTTAATCGCAGACCAGCTTCGTAGTCATTCAAATCGTGTGCTGGGGTAATTTTTACAAGACCTGATCCAAACTCTTTGTCTACAAACGAATCGAATAAAACTGGGATTTCCTTCTCAGTTAAAGGTAAATAAACTGATTTACCTTTAAGATTCGTATAACGAGAGTCATCTGGGTTTGCGCAGACTGCCACATCCCCAAACATTGTTTCAGGTCTTGTGGTTGCCACAACGATGTAATCCTCTTTGGAAAGCGTTTTAGGATCTTTATTTTTAAATTCAGCTTTGGGATAACGAATATGATACAACTTACCTTGTTTCTCTTTGTATTCTACTTCGATGTCCGAAATTGCAGTTTTTGTAACAGGGCACCAATTGATGATTCGTTCGCCCCGATAAATCAAACCTTCATCAAACAAAGTGCGGAACACTTTGATCACAGCTTTGGACAAACCCTCGTCAAAAGTAAAACGTTCTCTCGACCAATCCACCGACTCACCTAACAGCCGCTGCTGGTTTGTGATCATTCCACCACTGTGAGCCTTCCATTCCCAAACCTTTTTATTAAATTCGTCGCGAGTAAAATCGGTTCTTTTTTTACCTTCTTTTGCTAACTCTCGTTCCACGACAACTTGGGTAGCGATACCCGCATGGTCCATACCTGGAACCCAAACCACATTTTTTCCTTTTTTACGTTCAATGCGAATGATGATGTCTTGGATGGTATGATTGAGAGCATGCCCTATATGCAAATTACCCGTTACATTGGGCGGAGGGATGACAATGGAAAATGTTTCTGTTCTGGATTTGTCGGGAGCGAATGACTTTTTTTTCTCCCAAATTTCTATCCATTTTGGCTCAACGGATTCTGGATCATAACGGTCAGGGAGCTTTGATTTCATAGGTCTTTTTGGATTCTAGGACTTTACTATGTTTCCGATTCGTCCTAGGGGTCAAGGATGAAACAACTCTGTACAAGGTTCGCATTGACAGAAATATTAGCTCCAAGAAATTGGTAGGCATGAACTCAAAAACTGCAAAAATTTTAGGTAAGTACGCCACTTTGAAAGGAACTTCAGAAAAACAACTCAAACGTGAGTGGTTGACTCTTTCTCATATCGAAAAAGATAAAAAAAGACAAGAAATCTTAAAAGAACTCGTAAAAAAATAATTAAGGCGGAAAAACTTTTTTCCGCCCTTCCTATGCTCAGAGTATTTTTCCTTTTACTTTGTGTTTCCGCTACATTCTGCCTTCATTTTTGTTCCAAACAAAACGACATAATCCTCGATCAATTCTCTGAATACTCCCAAAAATCCAAATTAGAAAACAAACATTTGCTCGTAATTTTTGGCGCCGATTGGTGTCCCGACTGTCATGCGTTAAATGAAATACTCAAACAACCAGAACCAAAACTCCTCCTCGAACAGAACTTTATCGTTTTTGCAGTGGATGTGGGTAGGTTTGATAAAAATTTGGCTCTGAATGAAAACTTGGGTTCGCCCATCACAAACGGGATCCCTGCCGTTGTGGTTCTAAACCCTGAGGGCAAAATTCTCTCCTCCACCAAGGGTGGTGAATTTTCGAACGCCCGAAACATGTCTAAAGACCAGGTACTCAAATACCTCTATCAATTTTAAGGATACAATCGGATGAACCAAAAACTGAAATCGAAAACCATTTACTTACTTGGATTATTATTTACGCCGATGTTTTTTCTTTTTGCCGAAGAAACCAAAACATTGGTTGTGGGCGACACACTACCGAACATCAGTTACACGAACCAATTTGAAGAAATAAGTCCTTTGCCAGAAAATACCACCAAAGTTCTTTTTATGGCGGATATGGATGCAAGTAAAATCATCCACCCACTTCTCGAAAAGGAAGGCAAAGGTTTTTTGGAAAAATACAATGCGGTTCTCATTTCCGATATACATAGAATGCCATCTCTCATTACAAAATTTGTGGCACTTCCAAAAATGAAATCTTACCCGTATAACATTCGCTTGGTACGAGAAGAAGGTCTTTCAAACCCCTTTCCACGCACAAAGGGATCAGTGACACTCATCCTACTCCAGTCAGGAAGGGTGAAAAAAATATCCGAATCCAATATGGAAGCCGAAATTCGTGAGTTTTTAATCAAGTAATTAGCGTTTGTTAGACTTTTTTTAAAAAGTGTTTTTGTTTTTTGCCTTTTCGTAAAAAGTAATTCCTACATGTTCAATGTGTTCGATTAAATTAGGGTTCTTTATTTTTGAAAAAATAGACAAATCTATTTTATAAGGTAAATAGAGGTCATCTAAAATATCATAAACATCCATTTGTAATTGGGTAGTGAAAGTATCTCCCAACATTGTTAAATCGATGTCAGAACCTGGTTTAAAATTACCTTTGGCACGTGAACCATACAAAACCACTTTTTCGATTTCGGGATACTTAAAAAAACACACTTTGTATATTTTGAATTGTTTCTTGTGACAATCCAAAATCAGTGGATGTTACAAGCCCTTGCCTTTCTAGTTTGCTAAGTTCTCTAGCTTTTGTTAGTTGGATGGCTTCGAAAAAATCCGTGTACGCCTTTAAAAAATTATCAAAACGTTGTTTCCATCGAACATCACTCTTCATACAAAATCCCGCATCCCCATCCTTGCCCGGGACAAAGCAAAATCCATACAGATTCCAAAATCTTTTTGTGTCAAAATCGTGCTTTTTTTGCTAAAAAATGGAAATTCTGCTTGAAACACCGTTCGCTTTTGGCAAAACTCTTAGTTTATAAAACCTTTCGAAAAGAGAATCTTTATGCCCTTGCCAAAAGTTTGTGTGATTGGTGCTGGATCTTCCGGCATCACTGTGATTAAATCCTTAAAAGAAAACGGGATCCCGTTTGATTGTTATGAAAAGGGAAGCGATGTGGGTGGCAACTGGCGTTACAAAAACGATAACGGCCTCAGTAATATCTATAAATCCTTACATATCAATACCCATAGAGACCGGATGGAATACCGCGATTTTCCAATGCCAACGGATTATCCTGATTATCCAAACCATGAACCCATCCAAAAATACTTCCAGTCATACATTGATCATTTTGGACTTCGCAAACATATCCAATTCAAAAACGGTGTGAAAAAAGCCGAAAAAACTGAACTAGGACTTTGGAAAATCACTCCTGAAAAAGGGCAACCAAAGTACTACGATGCTTTGATTGTTGCGAACGGACACCATTGGCATGAACGTTGGCCAGAACCTGCTTTCCCTGGAAAATTTTCTGGTCAGACCATCCACTCACATTCGTATGTCGATCCAAAAACACCCGTTAATTGCGAAGGAAAAAACGTTGTCATCCTTGGCATGGGAAATAGTGCCATGGATATTTCGGTTGAACTCTCAAGACCAGGTGTGGCCAAAAAGGTATTTTTATCATCAAGGCGGGGTGCGTACGTCATTCCCAATTATCTGTTTGGAAAACCTTTGGATAAACTCACAGAAAAAATGCCACATTGGATTCCTTTTCCCATTCAACAATTTTTTGCCAACCTACTCATTCGTTATGGGGTTGGGAAAATGGAAGACTTCGGGTTGCCAAAACCAGATCATAAATTTGGATCAGCCCACCCAACCATCTCTCAAGATTTACTCGTGAGGCTCGGTCGTGGTGACATCACCCCGAAACCAGTGATCACAGAACTCAAGGGCAAAAAAATTGCATTCGCAGATGGAACGGAAGAAGAAGCGGATGTTTTGATTTACTGCACAGGATACAACATCAAGTTTCCATTTTTTGATGAAGATTTTATCTCCGCACCAAACAACTACATCCCACTTTATTATAAAATGATGAAACCTGGAATGAACGATCTGTTCTTTGTGGGACTCATGCAACCGTTAGGTGCCATAATGCCACTTGCGGAAAGGCAGGGCAAATGGATTGCACAGTATCTAACTGGTAATTACAAACTGCCAACAGAATCGGAAATGTTTTCTGCCATCAAACAAGACGAAGCGAAGATGAAAAAAAGGTATGTTTCGAGTACACGCCATACCATCCAGGTAGACTTTGATATCTTCATGTACCAAATGAAAAAGGAGATGGATGCTGGAAAAAAAAGATCAAACACTTCTGGGAATCCATTGCCAATAGAAGCCCGTGCGGAATTCTATTCCTTGGATGAAGGGAATTCTACGAAAAAACAATCCGGAAAAAAATTGGCTCGGGTTTAAAACAAAATTTTCCTTCCTTTTGACCCTGGTTTCCATTTGGTTCTGGGGTTGTACGAGTTCGGGTATGTCATACCAAGGCAATCCACTTTTTGGTTGGATGGAAACAACGAGCTCCGTTCGCTCCATCGACCCCCTTCCCATTTTACTCCGGTATCCTGATTTTCGTGCCAAAGAATTTGAGTTTGTTGTGGGCGGAAAATTTGCAGAAGGTTATTACATTGCCCAAAAATTTGGAGAATCCAACCCAAGGTTTGGTGGCCGTAGACACCTAGGTGAAGATTGGAACACTTTGGCCGGCGGTGATACAGACTACGCAGCACCCGTTTACGCCTTTGGCAATGGGGTTGTGGCAGAAACAGCAGACTACGGCGGTGGGTGGGGTAAGGTCATTCGGATTGTGCATGAACATAAAAAACCAAATGAGACGGTGTTTGTAGAAACCTTGTATGCACACCTTTACACAATCGATGTGGAACCTGGGCAACTGGTGAAAAAAACCGAAATGATTGGCACCATTGGGGATGCCTCAGGAAAATACACAGCCCATTTGCATTTAGAACTGAGGGGCAAATTAGGGCTTCCGTTAGGTGGTGGTTACTCATTCCAAACCGATGGTTATCTGTCCCCCATTCGGTATTTGATAAATTATGGTCCGAGGGACAAACCCATCACAGAAGAGATGTTCCAACCTTCACCAGAAAAATTCCAAATCACTCAGTAGGATTTGATTAGTTCCAATACCTCGTCTTCTTTTTCAGCATTTGTATCATAAAAGTTACAATACAATTCATACAAAGATTCACCTGATAATTTTTGTGTTTTCAAAACCTTCACTAGAAAGTCCAAAGCACCTGTCATCGAAATCATTTTTAATGATACTTTCAAAATTGTGGCAACTTCGATGTTATTTGGATGCATGAATGTAATTCCTCTGGCACTGATGTGTTTGTGGACATTATAATCTGGCAAGGTTTCCAGATGGATTTCAAATGTTGAGGGAATTTCCGTATAATGATTTGGCTTCATAGGTTTGTAATACTTAGTGGCTAACATACATTCATTGAACTCTCATTCAATTACTATTTTATTACGAGAATATAAAACTTTACGCAAAATACAAATTGAACCCAGCAAGGAAGACAATGAGCACAACCCCCCAAACCAGTATTTTTGGCTCCCAGAATGGATGTGTTTTGTCTCTGTATTCATAAATTAACCCTTGTAAGTCTTTGCTTAGGTCTGGTTTTTCAATAAAACTCACAATGACCATCGACAGAAAACAAATGAGTCCAGAGGCTATGGCACCATAAAAATTAGAAACCATATCTGACTTATAATACAATACTCCCGATTGGTACAAATAAAAATGCAAAAGCCCTGTTAGGGTTCCGAGTATCATTCCGTAAAATGCGCTGTATCCCGATGCGCGTTTCCAAAACATTCCCAGAAGAAAAATGGAAATGAGTGGGGCATTAAAAAATGAAAATAGTAATTGGATATAATTCATTATATTCTCAAATTGCATCGCTATGTATGATCCAAACACAGCAAAAACAACGGCAAACATCGTACAAATTTTTCCGATACGTAGATAAGTTTTGTCATCCTTCGTTCCATCGATATAGGTTTGGTAGATGTCATACGTAAAAATGGTATTCATAGCTGTGACAGAACTCGACATGCCCGCCATAAAGGCAGCAAGAAGAGCCGTTGTTCCAAGACCTAACATACCAGATGGATAGTACGATTTTAATAGTATCAAAAAACTTTTATTGTACTCACCACCCAACTCACTTGAAAACTCAGTGAGGGCAATGAGGCCAGGAATCACTGTCAAAAAAGGTAAAAACAATTTGAAAGCAGCACCGATGAGTGGGGTTCTTCTAGCCGCAGTATAGTCCTTAGCTGCCATTGCCCTTTGTACTTCTGTAAACCCACAGGTCCAGTACGAAAACGAAAGTACGAAACCAAGCCCTACCGTAACAGAAAGAATGTCCCAACCAAGTGCATTTTGTCCGCCACTGAGCCCAACCCACATATGTTTGTGTGATTCTGGAATTTTTGCCATAAGCCCGTCCCACCCACCCACCTTTGTGAGACCAATGAGGACAATGGGAAAAAGTCCAAACACAGCCAAAAAAAATTGCATCACTTCCGTGTAAATGGACGAACTCAGTCCACCAAAATAGGTATAGGCGAGCACAATACAGGCGCTAAATAAAATAGAGGCATGAGGGTTCCAACCAAACATGGTTTCGAAAACAAGTGATAACGAATAGAGATAGATGCCCGAACCAAGAGCCAAAGAAACCAGAGTGATGATAGAATTTACAAAGTGGGCAGGGCGATTGAACCGATACCTAAGGTATTCGGGTACACTCCGTATCTTCGATGAATAATAAAACGGCATCATAAAAATGCCAAGAAAGATCATACCTGGGATTGCTCCCAAATAATAAAAATGGAAGGTCAAAAAACCGTATTCGGCACCACTCGCACTCATGCCCAAAAGTTCAAGGGCTGAAATATTGGCCGATATAAAGGCAATTCCTGTGATCCAACTAGGAATTCTCCTGCCTGCGAGCAAAAAGTCGGAGGAATGGTTCATGGAACGTTTCAATTGGTAGCCAATGAAGACCATAAACAGCACAAATATAAGAAGGATGCCGTAATCGATCGGTTGGAGGGTCACAGACATTGGCAAGCATAGGCCACGGATTTTTACCTATGTAAAGAGGAATTTCCCGTAGATTGGGTTTCCCGAACCAAAAAATACGGGGATTTTCACACCTCCCACCCGACATTCAAACTACAACCAAGGAAAAAGACTTTTCGAATTATGTCACATTGATAGATTCGGAAGGAACCTGGAGGATCCATGTTCTATCTGCTACTCGCACTTCTGCATGAAGATTATGTTTCTGGTCGGATCGACTTTGAAGGCTATTTTGAGAATATAGTTCTCCTTGCCAAAGACCACGAACGCATCCAATCCAACTTAAAGGTGGGTAAAGCCGCCTAACATACTTTGAATTCTCTCGCTCTACTTTGTGAAAAACACAACCCGAGTGAAAGAATGGAAGGCGGATTCAATTGAATTTTGGATAGGGAAGAAAAAAACGAACTGCTCGTCAAAACCAAAACTTGGTTTCGAGATGTGATTGCCTCCAATCATATAGAAAACACAAAAAAACTCTCTGACATAAAAGAATTCAACGTCAATCCATTCCTCGCAATCTATTTGGCAAATTTTTTAACGGGAAATTCAGATCCATTGAGCATTGCCAAAGCTTTGGTTTACCCTCGGGTTCTCGGAACTTCCATCACAACTTCCTTTGGAACCAATATCCAAAAATTTACTAGTGACGTGCTCACTGCCTTTAAAAGTACAACATCTGGAATTGACATTGAGTTTGAAGATTCTATCGACAAAACACAAAGATACTGCCAACTCAAAGCAGGTCCAAATACAATCAATAAGGACGATGTCGAAACCATTGCAGGTCATTTTAAGGGAGTGATCCAATTGGCAAAAACAAATGGTCTAAAATTATCTTATGAAAATTTAACAGTTTGTATTATCTATGGAAACCAAACGGAAATTAGTGGACATTATAAAAGAATTACAGAACAATATTTCTATCCTGTTTTTGTAGGAAAAGATTTTTGGCATAGACTCACTGGCGATGAACATTTTTATTCTGATCTGATCAAAACCTTTGCGGAGATCGCATCCGAAGCAAATTATCGCAAAGAGTTGGAACGGGTCATTTTGGATCTTTCCAAATCCCAAGAAATCCAAAACCTTTCAAAAAACTTATAAATTAGAATTCGATTGACTCTTTAGTAACCATGACCAATGTTGTCATAGGAAGAATGAATGGGCAATCCAACAGAATCCTATAACCTCAATCAATTTGCCGACCTACTATCTGTTTCAAAAGAGACACTACGGCGTTGGGACAATTCGGGTAAGCTTGTAGCCAAACGAAGTAAAGGCGACTATCGCTTTTACACCACAGAACATATAGAAATTTGTAAACAATTGGATTTATTCATTCCAAGTGAAGAAAAAGCATCCAATTATAAAAAACCTCTGCGAAAGTATATGAGTATCGAACTGTTTGCAGGTGCAGGTGGCCTCGCCTTGGGTTTTGAACAAGCAGGAATCCACCATGTATTTTTAAATGAAATTGATAAAAATGCCTGCGATACTTTGAAACAAAATCGACCCAATTGGGTTGTTTCCCAATCAGATGTAAAGGATCTATCCTTCAAAGAATATAAAAACAAAATTGATGTTTTGACAGGAGGGTTTCCCTGCCAGGCGTTTAGTTATGCAGGCAAAAAACTAGGGTTTAACGATGCCCGTGGAACTTTATTTTTTGAATATGCCCGGGCAGTACAGGAAATCAAACCTCTGATCTGTGTGGGAGAAAACGTCCGGGGTTTACTCAGCCATGACAATGGACGAACCATCCAAGGGATGATGGATGTATTGGATGAACTCGGATACAAAGTTGTCGAACCGAAAGTTTTAAAAGCCTTACACTACAATGTACCACAAAAAAGAGAACGTCTGTTTTTAATTGCCATTCGCAAAGATATCAAAATTGATTATGAATACCCCAAACCCAGCCGAAAGGTTTATACCTTAAAAGACGCATTAAAAAAAGGTGAATTGTTTGCTTGCAATGTTCCAACATCTCCAGGCCAAAAGTATCCCAAACGAAAAAAAGAAATATTGAGTTTGGTTCCACCTGGTGGGTATTGGAGAGACCTACCGCTAAACATCCAAAAAGAGTATATGTTACAAAGTTTTTATCTGAGTGGTGGCAAAACGGGTATGGCAAGGCGAATGTCTTGGGATGAACCTTCCCTCACTCTGACCTGCGCCCCCGCACAAAAACAAACAGAACGTTGTCACCCAGACGAAACGAGACCCTTCACTGTACGCGAGTATGCGAGGATCCAAACCTTTCCTGATGATTGGAATTTTTCAGGCTCCATATCCCAACAATACAAACAAATCGGCAATGCAGTGCCCGTCAATTTGGCAAAGGAAGTTGGTTATTCCATCGTTCATTTTTTAAATCAATACTATGTTTAACTGAACTTTCAGTACAATGTTCGTCTTCATAGTAGCTAAGAATAGAATTGGTTATTGCGGATTTGGAGAATCAAAAAATAAGGTTTTTGTGCGGAGACAGAAAATTTTATAAAATTTGATAGTATACTTAACAAATAAGTAGATAATTTCGTTATTGACAAACTCTTTGTAAGCACAAAATTTAGGTTAATTAGGATATATTAGATAAGCTAATGTTGAAATATGGAAAAATTTTTACAGAAATTACCAATAAAACTGTACCTAAATCTGTAAATGAATCTTGGGTTGTTGTTACTGAAACCAAAGGTATCAAAATTACTAAGATTAAAGAAGTTGGAAGTAATTTAACACCCGTGAGGGGCAATGTATTTCCAATTAACAGCTTAAGTACTGATATCGATAAATATCTAGGCAAATAATCCAATTTTGTGCCATCAAAGAAGAATACCAAAGTAACTCGTTTCGTTAAGTTCTACCAAGAAAAGTACATTCGTATATATTCTGACCTTACCTCCTTTGTAGCAGTTAAACCGTCCCAAATTTTAATTGAAAATGAGAATATCAATTCTCATTTAGTTGTCTATTTATCTGAACCAAATAGTAGAAAAGGAATTGAAAACTTAGATAAAGCTTACAACCACCTTGTTCGCTGAACAATTGATGCTTCTAAAATGCTTTGGATCGAAATGAAAAAGCAATTAGATCTGGAATTCAAAAATTTCAATATTGCCAAATACAGCTATAATTTATCTGAAAGTGAATTGTTACACAATTATAGCCAATTCCTTAGTAAAGGACAGGAAGCTCGCAAGAATGAACTTGCTGGGGTTGGAAGAACTCCAGAGATGTGTATAGACGATTACTACCAAGCAATTGATTACGCTTGGACAATCATCAAAAACCATGACAAAAATAAAGCAAAGTCATTTGGAATTTTTAGAATATTGCAATGGGCTAAAGGAAATTTCATTCAGATCGTTGCGTCTTTTCTTATTGGAGTATTTGCATCCTGTACAAGTTTAAATATAGATTTCATTTTTAACTTATTTACATCAAATAAAAATTCTGAAATTAAACAAAGTAACCCAAAGAAATAAAGAATTATTTTACACCAGATATTCTGAAATTCAATCTAAGAATTATCATAATCAGGAATCATTTTTTTAACCGATGAAGGAAGATGATTGATGATTTTAACCCTAGTAGAATTCCAGAAAGCCGATAAAATGATCAAGCTAAAACCTATAATGATACCAGACATTGCTATTCCAAGATCACCTTCGCCAAAAGATTCGAAATATATAGAAAGTGCATATATAACATAAATCAAGGAAGATACCATAAAAGCCCGCCTGTCTATAACCAATGAAATAAAAACAAAAACTAAAAATATAAATAAAATCAATGGGGTTATCAGGCTATTTTCTGTTTTATCAAAAACCCCCAATAATTTGAATAGAGGGTGTATGATTAAGGGAGCAGACAATATATGAAGCCAAAAAGCCGTATCCGATCTGTAACTAACCCTTGTTAAATCCGATTTGTCCCAATAAATTGCAATAACGAATGTTAAAAACCCGCACCCAATCAATATCATAAAAATCTGCTCTGATAAGTTTGGCCAAATGCTGAAAAGAATAGAAATAAATGTACCAACGAGAGCCAAAACCAAAATGGCCAGTGTGATTGGAACTTTAAACCTACGCCAATGAAAGTAAGTTCCGATTGTAGATATTATGAAAGCAACAACCACTGAAAAAGAAATATTATGAAAATCATAATTATCTTTCTTGCCAATGAGTATACTTAATATAGAAAGAAACAACCCACCTGTAAAAAACGCTAATAATACAATTCCAGGTAATGCCATTTTTCTTTTTTTAACAAAAAATTCTGCCAAAAACCAAGAGAATAAAGGAGTTAATAGAAGTGAATAATAATTTAAAAAAGAAAAAACAACCCAATTTGTGCAAATGATAAACAAAGAACATGCGGAAACCACAAAAACATCATTGAAGCTTGTGATAAGTTTAAGTTCTTCTTCATCAACGGAAGGAGAGTTTTGGGACTTGTTGATGAAGTTTCTAAACCGCCAAACATCCTTTTGGTTAAAAATTCCATTTTCTACAGCTTTATTAAGATCATCATTGCTATACATAATGTTACACCATTTATCGCTTTCTACTTTCGGATCATACATTCGATTTGCAAACAATCCTAAACTTAGATAAAATGAGTTTTAAACCAACAAACGTCAATCGCATTTTCAAAAGTTATGCGAATTAAAGAAACTCCTTGCATAAAAAATTATATTGTATTGAGTGAAACATGACCCTATATCGCTTATGAAAATAACCATTCTAATCCTCCTCGCATGCCTTACGACTATCTCCTGTAAAAATGAATCTAAAACAAAATACTACCAAATAGTTGAAAACAGTGATGTGATTCTTTACGAATTGGCATCCGAAACTTCCAATCAAATTGGTAGAATCAAAAAATTAGAAGTTGTGGAAACAATCCAGAAAGAAAAAGCAGAACCCAATTGGTTGAAGGTTCGGTATAAATCGCAAATAGGGTATCTGAATTCAAAGCAGGTGAAAGAAATTTTCGAAAATGAGTTAGACTTTGTGATCATTTACCTTTCTATGTGGAAAGACCAAATCCATCTTAACCCAAAGTCCAATTTAAATGATTACGAAAAATTATTCATTTTGGCAGAAGACGATAAACGAATTTATGTTTCGAATCAAACATATAAAGGTTATATTGAAACAGATAAAATATTTCAAAACACAAGTTTTTATGCGAAGGATTATTATTTTAATATTTTTAGAAAATTAAAATACAATAAAACAATTTATTTAAATTCAGCAGAAGCCTTTCTCAAATACCAAAAACCAAATACCGTTCACTTAGTTACAGATAAAATAATTTTAACCCATTTGTCTCAGTTTTTCAAAAGTACGTACGAATCTGACAATCCACCAATCGAAAGTTTTGAATATGTATATGAATATACAAACTCAAATGATGAACAAGGGTTTATTTACCAAAACATCGCTTTGAAAAATATCAATTTTTCGAAACAACAAATATCCGAAAAATTATTGTTAAACTGTATGTATGGAGATCACCACTTTTTAACGATCAAAAATCTGATTCGGGATGGAGCCGACGTAAACTATGCGGATCCTCATTCTGGAATCACCCCACTCATCATCGCACTTGAATACAATAATGATCGCACAATCCAATACCTATTGGACAAAGGTGCCGATCCCAATAAAAAAGATTTCCAAGGTAAATCCTTCAACGATTACAATGATGGGAATTTTTCCATTGAAGACGAATCTCCCATTTGAATTTTAAGACAACATTCAATTTGAGCTCTCATTCCTGTTATCCAAACCCGCTTTATGCCGAACTCACCAATTTGACAAGAAATTCCCCTTCCAAAATTCTCCTTGTTCGCAGAGGGTCTCTTTGTACCTTTACCGAAAAACTAATTCCCAAGGATTTAACCATGCCATCCGCAAAACTTCTCACAGGTTTCCTTCAAAATTCTCAAAAATTTTTCCTCCAATTTGGAGGACAGGGTTCACCGTATCTAAAAGAACTCGCTAAACTTTATGCTGAACCAGAACTTAAAGAATTTTTTGAAACAAGTTTCAAAACTACAAATGAAATTGCTGCCCGTGACGGCAAACACCCGTTACTCAACGAAGGTTTTGATTTTAAATCATGGATCGAAAACCCAGACGGAGCTCCTTCTGAGGATTACCTAGCGCGCGCGCCCATCTCCGTGCCTGGTATTTTTATGACTCAAATCGCAAACTACGTGCTTGTTTCCAAACGTGGGTATCCAACTGCGGATCTCATCAAGGCAACTGGTGGGGTGAGCGGTCATAGCCAAGGTGTCATTGCATCTGCACTAGTTGCACTTGGAAAAGATGGCAACGATTTTCTAAAAGCATATTCTGATTTTCTAAAATTTGTTTTTTACCTCGGATTCAACGGACAAAAATCTTACCCAGATTTTAGTATCGCTGCTGATGTTGCCTCTGGAAATGAAGCCAATGGTGACAAAAACCCAGCACCGATGGTGGCAGTCATTGGTTACACCAAAGATGAGTTAGAAGACAGGGTAAAACAAACAAATTCCTCTCTCGGACTCACTGGCCAAAACCAAGTTTTTATTTCTCTTTACAACACTCCTGATTCCATGATCCTTTCTGCATTGCCAGCATCGTTACTTGCATTCCGATCCAAGTGGAAGACAGAGATGGATGAAAAAAAATGTAAATTTGTTTATTTAAAAACAACGGCTCCTTTCCATTGCCCGTTCATGGAATCTTCCCTACCAAACTTCATCAAAGATGATGCGGATGCGGTTCCATTTCCTTACACGGGTGCCGATCTCAAAGTGCCTGTGTATAGTATCTTCGATGGACACAATTTGCAAAAAGACGGAAACCTTCGTGACCTTCTGTTTAAGATGGTTCTCATCGAGCCACTTTATTGGGATTTAGCGATTGCACCAGTTCTTGGTGACAACAACATCCAAACCATCATTGATTTTGGACCAAGTGTTGTGAGCCAAAGGTTGACTGGTGGACACTTAAAAGCAAAGAATATCGAAAAACAATCGCTATGTGCTTCAAGTGCAAAAGAATTAAAGGTAATTCTCGAAGTTTAATGAACCCTTCTACCCAAAGAACATCTTCCAAACTCAACCTAATCCGCCTTCTGGCCGCAAATCCAGAAGGTCTTAGTTTGGAAGAAATCCAAAAGGTAACCGGCCACAAAACAATTTCACTGCTCAAAAAAGAATTGGGTGAGTTGTACATGATCGAAATGTATCCTTACTCACCCAGTGATTGTGTGGATTTAGATTTTGATGGAGATAAAGTCAAAATCCGTCTCCCGATCACTCTAAACAAAACATTTCCTTTGGCTCCAAAAGAGTGGGCAATACTCCGTCGGTTGGTACAAAAGAAAAAAGAAAGAGAACAAAATCCAATTGCCGACTCCATTCTAAAAAAAATTGATACTGTCATTCCTACTGGGGATTGGTCTCCGTACACAAACATCCGTTCCACGATCATCAAAGCCATTGACACCAAACAAATATTAGAACTCAAATACTGGAAACGAAACACAAACGATTCTGAAATTCGAAATGTGGCACCCTGGATTTTATGGGAAGAAAACGATTCGTATCTACTCGGGTTTGATACCGACAAAAATGCCTTCCGGTCATTTCGGTTGGATTGTATCTTGGATGCGAAAATATCCGACAAAAGTTTTTCCGCCATTCCCGAAAACGCAAGCGAATGGCTGAATGGCTTCAAACAATTGTTTGGAAAACCAAACCCATCTGCAAAAACAGCAACCCTCCTTGTTTCAGAATCTTCCGAATACCATTTGAGCACCAAACTACCGCTTGTTGCCACAGGCAAAACCAAATCCATCAACAACACTGTGTATAAAGAATACAGCACCCATATCCCCGAAACCACTTGGTTTGTCCAAACCATCCTCGGCTACGGAAAATCTGTCCTCGTTGCCAGCCCCCCCGAAATCAAAAACTTGGTTTCTTTCCAAATCCAATCACGAATGCAAACTCCCTAAGTTCTGTGGACTCGCTCGCCCCCGCCAAAATCAACCTCGGCCTTTCCATTCCCTACAAACGAGAGGATGGCTACCACGAAATCCGTAGTATCTTTATCCCCATCTCGTTTGGGGACAAAATGTTGATTCAATTTTTTGACGAGATTGCCGACCCAAAACAAAGCTCCCAAACAGACCAAAACGAAAACGAAGGCGGATACCCGACCTTTCCCAACTTTCAATTGGTTTCAACAAACCATTTGTTTGGTTATAGGCACTCTCTGTTTGAAGCCGTTTCGGAACGGGGCGATTTCAAAAAGAACATCCTACACAAAACCTTTGCGGCTCTGTCCCACCAATTTCCTATCGTTCCGAAGGTCTTGGTCCAGTTGGAGAAACACCTCCCACCTGAGGGAGGGATTGGCGGCGGTAGCACCAATGCTGGTTGGCTTTTGCGCTCCATCGCCCAAAAACTTGGGCTTCCCTTATCCGAACTCATCCCACTCGCAAAGTCTATCGGTGCCGATGTTCCCTTTTTTTTACAAAACAAACCAGCCCTCGTTTCGGGCATTGGTGAAATTCTCGAACCAATCGAAGTTGCGGGCGGGATCGGTATCCTTGCCATCCCCAATTTTGGACTTTCCACAAGTTCTATGTACGCCGGCCTCCAAAAAAGTTTACAAAAAACCCATGATTCCAAAGTATGGAAAACTCTGACAGAGGATGTAATTCGAAGTCTCCAAGTTGGGGATTGGGCGTATCTGCAAAACAGATTGGTAAATGATTTTGAAAAAATCGCTTTCCAGACCCAACCTTTACTCGCGGAATTGAAATTAAGGTTCTTGGAATCGGGTGCAGTTTATGCTTCGATGTCAGGTTCAGGTTCATGCCTTTATGGTTTGTTTCCGAACCAAAACATTTTGCAAACTGGCCTAAACCAACTCACTGATTTTTTTCCTGGTTTGGAATTTCGAACCTTCTCTTTTTAGAAACTGGCCTGTAGCCAAGCGGTAAGGCAGCGGTTTTTGGTATCGCCATTCCCTAGGTTCGAATCCTAGCAGGCCAGCCAGTTTTTAAGATCCTATAGAAAGATGAACCTACAAAATACTGTAACTGCTGTTATATTGGCGGCGGGGAAAGGAACTCGAATGAAGAGTGAACTTCCCAAGGTTGCGGTTGTACTAAACGAATCTCCACTTTTAATCCATGTTCTCAATCGTATTTCGGCGGCTGGCATTTCACGCAAAGTGATTGTTGTGGGTTACAGAAAAGATGTGGTCACAGACATTGCGGGCAACGTTCCAGGAGTTGAATTTGTAGAACAAAAAGAACAACTGGGCACGGGTCATGCCGTACTTTCGGCAGAAGAAATACTCAAACCATACACAGGTTATACTCTGGTTGCTTGCGGAGACGCTCCTCTCATTTCCAAAGATTCTTTTTCCGAACTCATCCAAGTCCACAAAAACAATCAGTATTCAGCCACTGTTCTTTCTGCAAAAATGGAAAATCCAACAGGTTATGGCCGCATCATCCGTTCTGCTGATGACGGAAGCCTACTCCGCATTGTGGAAGAAAAGGACGCATCCCCAGATGAAAAAATTGTAAACGAAGTGAATACAGGAACCTACTGTTTTAACACTCTGGATTTATTCCAAGCACTATCCCAAATCGGTAATGACAATGCCCAAAAAGAATACTACCTAACGGACGTTATAAAAATTTTTAGATCGCAAGGCAAAAAAACGGGAGCACTCACTTTAAAGAATGCGCTCGAAAGCCATGGCATCAATTCTCCAGATGATTTAGAACTCGCAAAACAATATATAGACAAAGGGTTAGTTGGTGTATGAATCCAAGTGAAGTTGCAGTATTTTCTGGCAATGCAAACCGTCCTCTCGCAGAGGAAATCTGCCAAAACCTTGGGATTCCAAGCGGACTGATTACGGTAAAACGGTTTTCAGACGGAGAAAGTGCCGTTAAAATCGAAGAAAACGTTCGTGGCCGAGATGTCTTCGTTGTACAATCCATAAGTTTTCCAGCAAACGATAGTTTAATGGAACTCCTTCTCATCATCGACGCACTTAGACGCGCTTCCGCACGTCGCATTACGGCAGTCATTCCATACTATGGTTATGGCCGCCAAGATAGGAAGGTAGAACCTCGGGTTCCCATTTCTGCGAGGACAGTTGCCGATTTAATCGAAACAGTTGGCCCAAACCGTGTTCTCACTATGGATCTCCATGCCGACCAAATCCAAGGTTTTTTCAGAATCCCTGTTGATCACCTCTACTTCTCACCCGTACTTGCTGAGTACATCAATTCACTGAAAATGGAAGATCTCGTCATCGTTTCTCCCGATTCTGGTGGGGCTGAGCGAGCTCGTAATTTTGGTAAAAAAGTAAACGGATCTCTCGCCATCATCGACAAACGTAGACCGAAGGCCAACGAATCCGAAGTGATGAATGTCATTGGTGAAA
This sequence comes from Leptospira sp. 96542, assembly GCA_029310945.1. Taxonomy (GTDB): domain Bacteria; phylum Spirochaetota; class Leptospiria; order Leptospirales; family Leptospiraceae; genus Leptospira_A. The sequence goes on along the minus strand of JARJFC010000025.1, from coordinate 43,717 downwards.
TCAAAGATAAAAATTGCCTACTTTTGGACGATATGATTGATACAGGTGGAACCATTGCAAAAGCTGCTACGGCTCTTTATAAAAATGGTGCCAAGTCTGTTTTGTGTTGTGCATCCCATGGAGTACTTTCAGGGGAAGCACCAGAAAAATTGAATGCGGCGGATTTTAAACAAATTGTTTTGTCAAATTCCATCCTCATTCCCGACACCAAGAAAATAAATAACTTGAAAACGCTCTCGATCGCCCCACTCTTTGCTAAAGCCATCGAACGCATTCATAAAGAAGAATCTATCTCTAGTCTGTTTTCATAAGAATAAGGAACATAATCATGGAAAAAATAAGTATCAAAGCACAACCAAGAACAACAAAAGGAAAAGGTCCAGCTAGGAGACTCCGCGTTGAAGGTTTTGTGCCAGCAAATATCATCGGAAATGGTGAAGCTACATCTGCGAGTGTGGTTGAAAAAGAAATCCAAAAACTCATTGATTCCGGTATTCGAAAAGCTACCCTCATCGACCTCGAGTTAGATGGTAAAAATCAACAAGTGTTTGTGAAAGAAATCCAAAGGTTTCCACACACAGGCCAAATCCGCCACATCGACTTTTTTAAAGTAACTCCTGGTAAAAAAATCCTTACAACAGTTGCCATCAAAACTTCTGGTGTTGCGAAAGGTTCAAAGGCTGGTGGACAATTTGAACACCTCATCCACGAACTAAAAGTAAAATCCACTCCTGAGGATCTAACAGACGTTCTTACAATTGATGTGAGTCATTTGGATGTGGGAATGAGCATTAAGGTTTCTGAATTGCCATGCCCAAAAACTTGGGATATTTTGGTGAACGGTGACCCTATCGTTACCTCTTGCAATAAAACCAAGGCAATCCTTGCAGCGGAACGTGCAGAAAAAGCAGATGCTGAAAAAGGTGCTAAACCTGCTGCCAAAAAAGCTGCCGGTAAAAAATAAGAACCTAATCACTCGATGAAGTTAATTGTCGGCTTGGGCAATCCTGGCGATAAATACAACAATAATAGGTCTAACATTGGTTTTAAGATTTTAGATGTCATTGCCAACAACATTGGCATCGAAATCAAAACCAAAAAGAAAAAATCGCTGATTGGGCGTGGGGATTTTGAAGGGGACGAAGTGGTTCTCCTCAAACCACAAACATTCAGTGATCTTTCTGGTGAATCCGTACTCTACATTGCTTCTTTTCTAAAGATCCAGGTAAAAGACATTGTTCTCATCCATGAGGATGTGGCACTGGAACTCGGACAAATTGTGGTCACAAAGGGTGGGGATAGCGAGGGGCACCCAGGGGTAAACTCGGTTACTGTCTCATTGCGGTCTCCTAATTTTATACGAATTCGGATCGGTGTTCGTAATTCAGACTTCAATCCTAAAAAAAGAGATGAATTTTTACGTGATGATTTTGAGCCACTAGAGAATCTAAGTTTGATTCAGATAATCAATGACGCTGAAGCGGCGATTCGTTCAATTTCCATGGGGGATATTGACGAAGTGATTCAGAAATATCACCTTTGATCCAGTCTAATCTAAGAGAACTCCTTCATGAATAAAAACATTAAATCAGTAATTTTATTTCTTATCGTCTTCCTTGTCATTTTGGCAACGGTTTACAAAGGCCAAGACTTCGCTGGCAAACCAGATGAAATCAGTTATTCGGATTTTTTGAATATGGTCGAACCCATTGAGGGAAAAAAACCAATTGGAAAGATCACCTCCAAAGATGGAAAAGATGTTTCTGCCAAACAACAAATCATTTTGGATAAGGAACTAATCGAAGGTTGGTACATTCCGGAAGGCAGCAAAGACAATAAACCAAAAGCATTCAAAACGAATGTTGCTCTCGTTAACGACGATTTGGTGACAAAACTGCGCAAGTCTCGTTTGAGTTTTACGGCAAAATCAACTGAAGAAAATAAATTTTGGGCTGTTGTTTCTGGTATCATTCCTTGGTTGTTTGCACTTGGTATCATTTGGTTTATTATGATGCGCCAACTCCAGGCTTCAGGTAACAAAGCATTTACATTTGGTAAGTCACGTGCCAAAATGAATGTGGATCCAAAAGTAAAAGTTACGTTTGGCGACGTAGCTGGTTGTGAAGAAGCAAAAGTTGAACTACTTGAAATCATTGAATTTTTAAAGGATCCAAAAAAATTCCAAGCCATTGGTGCTCGGATTCCCAAAGGGGTATTACTCGTTGGTCCTCCAGGAACTGGTAAAACTTTACTCGCCAAAGCTGTGGCAGGTGAAGCGGGAGTGCCTTTCTTTTCTATCTCCGGTTCTGACTTTGTGGAAATGTTTGTGGGTGTGGGAGCGTCCCGTGTTCGCGATCTTTTCGACCAAGGTAAAAAAAATGCCCCATGTATTATTTTTATTGATGAGATCGATGCCGTAGGTCGCCTCCGTGGTGCTGGGCTCGGTGGTGGTCACGACGAAAGAGAACAAACCCTCAATCAGATGTTAGTTGAAATGGACGGATTTGAAATGAACGAAGGTGTCATCGTTATGGCGGCGACAAACAGAGCCGACGTTTTGGATCCGGCGCTACTCAGACCAGGTCGTTTTGATAGACAAGTGATTGTTGACCTACCAGACCTCAAAGGTCGTGAAGAAATTTTGGCTGTTCATGCCAAAAAAGTTCCCATGTTGTCTGATATTTCGCTAAACTCCATTGCACGCGGAACTCCAGGTTTTACGGGAGCAGATCTTGCCAACCTCATCAATGAAGCTGCCTTACTTGCTGCTCGTCGTAATAAAAAACGAGTGACCCAGGAAGAACTCGAAGAAGCTCGTGATAAGGTGATGATGGGACCGGAACGTAAGTCTATGTTCATTTCTGATAAAGAGAAAGAAATGACGGCTTACCATGAAGCAGGGCACGCTCTCCTTGGCACCTTACTTCCGTATACCGAACAAGTTCATAAAGTTACCATCATCCCGCGTGGAAGGGCACTTGGTCTCACACAATCTCTACCAGCAGAAGACAGACATTCTTACAAAAAAAATTATTTACTCGATCGTATTGTTATGTCAATGGGTGGGTATATAGCCGAAGAACTAATCTTTGGTGATCCATCCAATGGGTCTTCAAACGACATCCAACAAGCAACGAATATTGCGCGGCGTATGGTCTGTGAATGGGGTATGTCTGAAAAACTCGGAACCATCAATTACGGTGGGCCTGAAAATTCGCCTTTCATTGGCCGTGATTATGGTCATGCGAGCAAACCTTATTCAGAAGAATTTGCAGCCCTCATTGACCGTGAGGTGAAACAAATCATCCAATCCTCTCTCGACAAAGGTAGGGAATTGGTTCGCAAAAATGCAAAAAAATTAGAAGCCATTGCAAAAGCACTGCTAGCAAAGGAAACCATCGATGCTACTGAACTGATGGCCATTGTCCACCCAGCGGGCGAAAAACCATCTTACCCAAAAGCAGAATCGGGAGTCAAAAAAGGCAAAACTTCTTCGAACACAAAACCTGCTTATTCTTCCTAAGGAAACTCCGATATGAAGTATTGGCTCTTTAAAACAGAGCCTGAAGTTTTTTCCATCGATAGCCTAATCAAAGAGAAACTCTCTTTTTGGGAAGGAGTGAGAAACTACCAGGCTCGTAACTACCTCCGAGATGACGTGAAGTTAGGTGATTTGGTTTTGTTCCACCATAGCAATGCCAATCCTCCTGGCATTGTGGGTATCGCCGAAGTTGCGAAAGAAGCCACACCAGACCCCCACCAGTTTGATCCCAATAGCAAATACTTTGACGCAAAATTAAAAGGTGTGGAGCCTCGTTGGTTTGGTGTACACTTAAAACCACACACAAAATTTTCGAGGCTCATATCATTGGATGAACTGCGTAGCACAAAGGGTTTGGAAAAAATGATTGTGATTCAAAAAGGTGGACGGCTTTCCATCCAACCAGTGACTAAAAAAGAATTTGAAATTGTACTGAAACTGGCAAACAAAAGTTAGGTTTTTAGCATACGAAGTAGATCCGCATAAGTAAAGGATCTGAAAAAGTAATTTTCTCTGTGTAAAGCAATTGTCTTATTGCTAATATGAAATTGCCCTTCACCCTTATTTCCCTTATGCTGTTTGTCTGAATAAAAAATATTAGAGCCTATATCTTTTGACTCAATCTCAAAAATTTCGACCAAATCAGAGAAAAAAATTCCGTAATAAAGCAGATCAAATTCTTTCTTTTTGACCTGTTGGATATTACAATCGAAGAAACAAACTTCTGTTTGGTCACTCCGAAACATTCGATTGAAATCACTTGCTAACAAAATTGACTCAATGATATTTTCTGAACTAATTGCAACATCATTTATAGCTAAGGCTCTTGAAAATTTTACTTCTATCCGTTTGTCATTTCCTTTGTCATACAAATCATGAAATTGATCCAATGATTTATCTATTTTCAAAATCTTTTTGATTAGTATTTCTGCAACTGTACCAAACCTGCGTGTATTTAAACTAAAAATTCCTCTGCATAAATTTTCAGGACTAATATCTTCATGATTCATTACGACTGGGCTAACCATTATGTTATTTTGTTATATTATTTAATATATAATCTTTTTCTTTTTCAGAAATTCCAAATAGCTCAAAAATTAGTAAGTCTAATTTTGCTATTGATTCCATATTTCCTTCCATTGTGCTCTCCACTAAATTTATAATTTTGTTTATTTCTTTAGCTACCAAGGTTGGTAAAGGCATTTCTTCCAAATGATTTCTTAGTACCTTGATGGATGAAAATTTTTTCTGAAACAAAAACTGATACAGCGAAGAATTAAAAAGAGCTAAAATTATTTTTATATCGTAATTTTTTAACTTTGGAATCAAAATATTTGCACTGTTTAATGTAAGTAAACCCTCTTTATCATAAGCAAATATTAGTTTATTAGAAATAAACCTATAGACCAATTTTTCACTTCTATATTTTTTTTCTGGAGCAACCTGTTGGAATAAATCAGGTTGAAAATTTATATATTGATTAAAATTTCCAATTCTATATTTATCAATATCTCTTCCTCTAATGATACCTTCATAAGACTCATTCAATTTTTCATTCATTAAAAAACGAGAGTTATTTCCAGTGACAATGCCAAGCGCCCAATCTGCATTATTTTTCAGAGTTTCAAATTTTCTTGCGTACATCTTTTGAATGATTTTTGCATCATCATCATTTGCGGTAATGTCAAAAACAAAATATGGGTTTGTTCTAAACCTTTCTTGGTTTAGAGTAAAACTCTGATCTTTTCCTATGATTGTTGTTTCTTTTCTAGTTTCCGAATTTTTCGCCTCTAAAATGATCACAGGGCTAAAAACATTTTTAAAAACGCGATTTAGGTATTGGATCCGCATCAGATTCGAATATTTTAATAAAAACTGCCGAATGTCTTGGTGTTGTTGAACGTTCAAAATCGATTCTGGTAAAATATATACTAAAACCCCTCCCTTTCTTAAAAAACTGAAACCTGTTTTTATAAAATAAGAAAACGATTCTTTTGAATTAATATCTGGATAGATTTGGTTTAGTTTTCCTATTTCATTGTTTTCAAAATGTAAACCCCACGGTGGATTTGTTGCGACTATATCAAATTTTGGAAATTGAGTTTGATTGAATAAATTATCACCTGTAGAAATCAAAAGTGAATTCATACAGAAAATGTTAGGTGAAAAATTGAACTTTTTATATTTCAATATAATATTAAATTTTGTCACATTCACAGCAACAGGATCAATATCAAAACCATATAAATTATTTGGATCAGGAATATGATTAGCAAAAGAAAGTAAAAACTGTCCAGTGCCACAGCACGGATCTAAAAAGTTACTAATTTTTTTGGCATATTCATCAGTTATTGAATCAATTAAAATCTTTGGAGTATAATAAGAACCTGTTTTACTTTTATTTCCTTCAATCAAAAGAGATTGGTAAATTACTCCTAAAACGGATTCTGTTTTGGGAATTAAAAAATTAAGTAATTTTAATATATTTTTTTCTGAAAGCTTAGAGTTGAGAGACCCATACCAGTCATTTAATAAATCTGATATATTGGGTTTATTCGGAATTTGAAATTTTGAGTCTTTTAAGCGGTCGTAACTGTTTTTTTTATCAATGATACCTTCATGATACAAAATATTTAGACAGAGCAAAAACATAACAAAATTTGGATCAATTTTGTTATTGATTGTAAATTCAATGATCTCTTCTATTTGAAGTTTATCTTTTTCATTTCCAATCAACTCGTCGGGAATGAATCGTTTTGTTGAACTAGATTTATTTGCTCGTTGATTTAATTTTTTGATTTTGCCTGATTCAATTTCACCTTTGAGCGTAAAAACATCGTTCTTAAAATAACAATTTGTGGAATCGGCAGTGGGTTTCAAATAACCATGTTTCACCCAATTTCTTATGGATGCTTCCGAAATACCAAGATAACCAGCAGTTTCTTTTTGAGTGAAAAACCCTTTGGATTTCATTTTCAGCGAAGAACCCCGTTTAATACCAACTTAGTTCTGAATAGGATATTTTGAACTATTTTCTAATTCAATTCTTCTACAATTTCTGCAAATTTTTCCACACTGATTGGTTTGATCAAATAATTACCACGTAGATTGTATTTGTCAGCTCTGATAAGATCTTCTTCATTAGAAGAACTTGTCAAAATATAAATTGTAATTTGCCGTAACACAGGGATCAAAGTAACTTCTTCTAAAAACTGCCAACCGTCCCAAACAGGCATATTCAAATCGAGTAGAATGAGTTCGGGCAAAGTTTCGTCACTTAAGATTCTGGATTTTAACATATCGTATGCTTCTTTTCCATTTTCACAAACAATGATATGAGTAACCAAACCCGATAGGGTAATTACTTTTTTAGTCAAAAAAAGATGGATGGGATCATCTTCCACAACGCATGCTAAATTTATTTTATTCATTTGGTAAAAATATTTTGAATGTAGTTCCCCCACCAACCACGCTTTTGACTTCGATTTTTCCGCCCATAGTTTCGATTTGATTTTTTGTGATGAACAAACCTACACCTCTCGCATCCTGATTTCCATGAAATGTTTTATACAATCCGAACAGTTTATCACCATGTTTTTTTAAATCAATCCCTTGACCGTTATCTTCAAAATTTATTTCCACTTTCTGCTCATGGATTTTTCCACTTATCCGAAGAAAACTAATCCGATTTTTTGCTTTGTATTTAATTGCGTTTGTCAAAAAATTCAGAATGATGCTATCTAAATAAGCTGGAATACCACGAATCTTGAAAGGTTCTGGCAGGTTGATCTCAATCTTCAGTGAGTTTTCTTTTAGTTGTAAGGATAAACTTTGAATATTTTTTTTGACTACGGATATGATATCAATAACCTCGTAATTTTCTTGAGATAAATTAATTTTAATCACAGCCGTTAAATCTTCAATTGTTTGTTTTAAATTATCAGTTGCGCCTAATAACAATTTAATCATTTCGTTTTGAAAATATTCAGGGTTACTTTTTTGAAGAATGTCCATCATCCCAGAAATACCAAAACTATGCGAACGCAAGTTATGCGAAACGATATTTGCGAAATTCTTTAGCCTTTGATTTTGTTCGTTTGTTATATCGAGTAAAGATTTTATTTCTGCCTCTGCCTTTTTCAATTGGCCGATGTCTACTGCCACCCCAAGGTAACCTGAAATTGAATTATCCTGTTTCACTGCAGTGATCGAAAGCAGAACTGGAAAAATTCTACCATCTTTTGATTTGTATGTCCATTCAAGAGTGTTCGGTTTTCCTTGGCGCGCATTATAAACCAATGTATCAAAACCAAAAATGTCTTTACCAAATTCTTTCGAAAGTTCTTTGCCCTTTTCTCTGATTTCACTTTCTAAATGAAATAAATTTGGATTGTGAATGCCGACAACTTCTGTTGCTTTATAACCCAACATTTGTTCTGCACCAATATTGAACTCGGTGATAACACCGTTAATATCCGTACTAATGATGGAAACAAGGGTACTTGCATCCAAAATGGCTTGGATTTTAGCCAAGGCATTTGTTAATTTATTTTCGGCTAACTTTTGCTCGGTTATATCAATGATTTGAGAAATAAAATACAATATTCGACCTTTCTCATCTTTCACCATAGACACAGCCAAAATGATGTACACGATATTACCATTCTTATGAAAATACCGTTTTTCCATTTGATAAAATTTACGTTTGCCTTCAACCAACTCCTGCAAGAATGTTAAATCCAGGTTTAAATCTTCAGGATGGGTAATATCTTGGAAGGTGAGTTTCAATAATTCTTCTTCCGAATAACCAACAATATCACAAACACGTTTATTAACTTTGAGCCATCCACCATTTTCATCAATCAAAGCCATACCAATGGCTGTGTTATCAAAATTTCCTCGAAATGACCTTTCCGCAATTTGCAGATCGTTTTCTAATTTTTTAATTTCTGTTGTTGTTTGGCAAAATCCATAAACTTTTGGCGCACTTCCATCGGAAAAATAAAGGAGTTTTGTTCGAAGAAAAACCCAAACCCATTGTCCATTTTTGTGTTTCATCCGAGATTCAATTTCAAATTCTGAAATTTTGTTTTTAGCAGATAACAAAAATAGTTTTTGAGTTTCGACTTTGTATTCTGGATGAGTTAGCTCAAGCCATTTATCAAAAGTTAATGGATACAATTCCAACAAGTTATATCCTAAGAAAAACTCAGAAGGTTTGTTGATCTCAAATTCAGAAGTCTGGATGTCCCAGACCCAGGAAACTACCTCGCCAATCTTTTGTGAAGTTGTTGAATTGTTCTTTTGAGGAACAAAATTTGATAATAATTCAAACTTTCCCGAATCCAATAGATCCTCACTTCCTAAACACAGAGTTTGATTGCTGTAAAAAATCGAACCCTAAGGTCTTGAGGAAAAAACTTGAACAGCTTTCACCTTATCGATATTAAAAAATTTTGTATCTTTGAAAAAATAAGCACCAGCGCCCATATAACTAAAGTCTGGGTTTAAAATATTCTTACGGTGTGGGGGAGAATTGAACCATGTACTTACAATGGATTTTGCAAGACTGATGTACGTATGGTTTGGAATGGCAGTGCCACCTTTGGTATAACTAAAAAACTCACCTCCATTTTGAGCGGGAGTGAACACTGGCCTTCCGTTAGTGTATTGGATACCAAATGAAATAATGATATTTTCTCCTGCTGTAACTTTGGACAAACCAACCAAGTCCAAACGATCAGCAATGGTTTCTTTACCATTTACTGTACTCGTATGCGAATAAAAATCATATTTAACCATATCCATTGCATGACCAAAAGCTGCTTGTTCACACTTTTCTGAATACGCAAAAGGACGAAGACCTAAATTTCTTCTTTCCTTCGAAGTCACATAGTATATCGCAGCATTTAACAAAGGATAATCGACATTTGCAAAATTGATGGGTTGATTTGCAGGTGGGTATGAAAAAAAACTATCCTCAGAATAGTCATTATAGTTTTCGGGTTTCCATCCTGCAGAATCAGGGAGTTCTCTACCGTCTTCAATGGATTCAAGAAAGGCCAAGTTTGGATCTTTGGCGGCAACATCATCCACAACTTTTTTTGTTTCACTCGTTGCATCAGTTACGGGTGTCTCTACTTTCTTTTGTGGTGTGCGACAACTCGCAAAAAAAACCGAAATAACGATCATCGAATATAAACTAAACTTCATATGCATCTCCTAAAGATAACGATTGTAGTCTTGGACTACATTGTTTATTAAATTTTTCTCTTTATTGTACTGAATGGTTTTTGCTTCTTTTATCCCAGATTCCCAAATGATAAAAAATGGAATTCCAAACAGTGTTGAATGTTTTTGACGATATTTTTCTCGACCAATGAGCTTATCGTTCAAATAAAAATCGGCATGTAAGACCCTTTCTTTCGAATAAATGGAAGGTAACAAACCCGCAGTTCCTAGCATAAAGATTGTAGAAATAGTCGAGACCCAAAAATGTTCGTATTCATTGATTTCACTTGTGTATAAATCGATATGATGGTTTGCGCGCACCCCATCAGACAACACTCGCCCAAAATAACCTGTATCTAACAGGTATTTTGTATAAATGGCTGTGATTTCATTTTTACTTTTATCATACTCGGGAGTTGATACTTTGATTGTTAGGATGGGAATTTGTTTTTTAAATTCAGGAGAAACCACAATGGGCACTTCTTCACCCATATAATTATAACAATGTGAGAAAACAAATAAGGCAAAAACAGCAGTCAATAATTTCCACTTCATAATTCCAAAGTACGATACAAGTAATGATTGGTTCGAAAAGTCTTTTTTTTAAAAGAAAGAAAAATCGACCACACCCATCAGGTGCAAAATCCCTCCTCCAACGAGCATAAACCAAAACCATGCCAAAATTGATATGATGCTACCCACCTTAAACATCTCCCAACTTCGAATGCCTCCATAACTAAATGCCAAAGCATTTGGTGGAGTGGAAACTGGCAGAGGCATAGCAAGGCTTGCACCGATCGTGGCTCCAATCGCCGCAGGCAAAATCAAATATTCCGGCAAACCCATGGTAATGGGGAGAATCAAATTGGCGACGCTTGTGTTACTTAAAAAACAAGACATAAAAAGTGACAAAATAGAAAAGAATAAAAACAAAACCAATTGGCTCGATTCGCCTAACATAAATAAAGTTACGAAATGTTTCGCAAGACCAGTTTCTTCGAATGCTTTACCTAGAGCGATCCCCCCACCCATAAGTATCAACACATCCCAAGATAAAGATCGGAAGTCTTTTAAATCCAGTAATTGAAATCCAAAAAATAAGATAATGGGTAAAAGAGCAATTGTCCCATTGGGAATCCCATGCCAATCAAAACTAATCCATCCAAAAATAGTGATGGTGATGATGAGAATGGCAATAAAACGTTCTTTCCTTGGGATATTCGAATGTTCTGGATTGCCTATAAAAAATTTGAGATCGGTTGTTTGCAAACTCTGGGTAAGATAAAATTTTCGGAGAAGCAAACCCAAACATAAGACTGATAAAAAACAGACCGGGATCGCAAATGCCATCCAAGGTAAAAAACCAATGCTCAATCCTTTTTCTTGTAGATACCCAACTCCGATGACATTGGGTAAGGTACCTACCGGTGTTGAAATCCCACCTAAATTTGCTGAAAACGGAATCATAAATAAAATTGCCTTTCGGAAGGGGTGCGACAAGTCCAGATGTTTCATCATAGAAGATACCAAACCAAGCATCATGGCTGCTGTGGCTGTATTGTTCATCCAAGCAGAAAGGAAGGCTGTGGCAAAACCAAGCGACAAAAGCAAAAACACTAGTGAACCTTTCGACTTTTTGATTACAAATTGAGCAATCGATACATCCAATCCAAATTTTGAGATGGCAGAAGAGATGACAAACCCACCTAAGAAGAGTAAAATGGTTTCGGAGAAATAACAAGAAAGGAAAACAATCGTTTTTGGTGCCCCTTCCCCCCAAGCGGGCAATAACCAAACCAATTCTAAAAAAAGAACCAAAAAGCCAGTCACGTACAAAGGCAGAACTTCAGTGACCCATAGGAATGAAATGATTAGTGCAATGCTTAAATTAATTTCTTGGGGTTTGTTTATCCCAAACCAAATTTGGTACCAACCAAAAATAGATGGGAGTAGCGCAAGTGAAGAAAATAGAATGGCTACTCGTATCATTGTGACTTGACGATTTCCTGTCTCGTGGTAGTTTTTCAATTGGACAAACTTGTTTCAAGTAAACTAATTGAAAAAGGTTCCAATCTCGTTCGAAATAATAAGGACAAATTCAATTTAATTCAATATGTTTATAGCCTATAATGACTTAAAACATGCGGTTTTAGGAAGCGGACCGATGGGCATCATCATCGCTACCTTGGTCGCTGCAAAATATGACGAAGTTACACTTTGGATTCCCGATAAAGAATTGGTAGAATCGTTAAAAAGGCGTCGCCAAACTGAGATTATGGGGAAGACCGTCGAAATACCCGACCATATAGAAATCGTTTCCAGCCTAGATGCATTTGGAAGGGATGATTGGGCGTTTCATATTGCTGTTCCTTCACGATCTTTTTTGGACAGTTTGCACTCACTGCTTGAAGTTTTAGATCAAAAAAATAGTTATTTATTTTCGTTCTTTACAAAAGGTATTTTGGATGCAAAGTACAGAAAAAAAACAGGTTTTGTTACATATTCACAATATTTAGAAAATTTATTAAAAGAAAAAGAATACCAAAACACGGCTATTGCCGTTGTGAATGGCCCTTCTCTCTTGGGTGAACTTTTAGAAGACAAATATGCATTTTTTAACATAGGATCCAAACATAAAGAAGCTTCTATCTTTATGAGTGAAATCCTCACTTCACATTATTTTAACTCCACAATCACAGACGATATCGACGGAATGGAAATCATAGGTGTTGCCAAAAACCCAATGGCAATTGCTTCGGGTATCATTTCTCTCCTACCAAGATATGGCTCAAATCTATTAGGCGAACTATTATCAGTTGGATTCCAAGAAGTAAGAGATCTTGCTATGAAGTATGGTGCACGGCCTGACACAGTCATGGGTAGGTCAGGACTCGCCGATTTTATAACAACTGCTGTGAGTAATAAAAGTAGAAATCGTGGTTTTGGTCAAAAGATCGTAGGTGAACTATTGTCAGGTGGCGAAAAACTGAGTTTTAAAGATAGAGTCGAAATATTCTTTGCTCCCAAACATTTCATCGAACGTGAGTCTACAAAATGGCATGATAACGTAGAAGGCACCTATGCATTGAGTATCCTAATCGAACTTGCTAATGAAATAAGGCTTCCCTTCACTTTACACAGAACTCTATTTGATGTATTGACCCGCAAACAACCGCCAGATGCTCTTGTCAATTTGATTAGAGGATCAAAAACTGAATCGAAACAAATTCCTCTAGTTGTCCAAAAGAAAGTTGGTCTAAATTTAGCATCAGGCATAGATTTTCAAAATCTTTTGGTAGATCGTATATTAAAACATATTGGAAATATTCCGGGTACGGTCACACGTATCAAAAAACAATCATCCGCTGTGGTTGAATCCACCCAAAAACGTTTAACAAAAGCTAAGCGAAAACGGCAAAAATTAGAAGAATCCAAATTTGAATTGGAGTTAGAAATTTGGCAAAGATTCCAAAATTGTCAGAAAGATGAAGAAAATACGCTAATCAAGGAATTGGTTCGGTTTTACGTAAATGAAATTGCAGACAATTATAGCCCCACAGTTAGAGAATCCATACTTAGGTTTGTAGCACCAATCCGATTGTTTTCGGGTGGATTCAAAATGGGTTCGATGATCCCACATATCGGTGGTAAAACGGAAGTTGTGAAAGCATTGGCAACAAAATACAATGTTTTATATGCACCCACACATCGTTCTCATTTAGATTCGGTAGAAGTTGCCTATTCTATTTTCCATCTAGGGTTACCTGTTCCACGTTATGCGGCTGGCATAAACCTAATGTCTAGTCCATTTTGGGAATGGATGTTAAAATCACTTGGAGCATACGCCGTTGATAGAGAACGAACTAGGAACAGTTTGTATTTAGAATGTTTGACTTTATACTCACAAGTGATGTTAGAACAAGGAATTCCATCCCTTGTTTATCCGGAAGGTACAAGATCAAGAACAGGTGGAATTGTTCCTGTAAAAACAGGCCTACTAACAACGGCTGTCAATGCCTTCCGTAGTTCAGGCACAGAAATTGTCATCGTTCCCATTTCGCTCTCATACGAAATTGTGCCAGAAGACAATCAATTTTGTAATATCCCTGATGACATTGGTATGGCAGGTTTTTTAGCAAAAAGAACCAATGTATATGTTGAATATTGTGATCCCATTCCTATTTCAGAATATGCGCATACAGAAGACCCAACCTTAGAATTAAGTTACAGAATTTCGAAAGGTTGGAAACAATTCCACAAAATCCTGCCAAACCAAATCGTTGCAAAAATTTTAGTAGAAAACGAACATTCAGTAGAATTATCACAGAGCACAATGCTCGTTGAAGATTTTATATCAAGGCATGAAGGAAATTATCTTACACGAGATCCAGAAGAGATTTGGGAAAAAGGATTTAAAGTTTTAGAAAAACGCAAACTTGTTGAGGAAGCGAACAGAGTGGTGCGATCCAAAAACGAAGATCTAATCCAATACTACGGTAATATGATCCCTGAGGATGAAGATAAAAAATACTAATTTTGTATTGGTAATTTTCCTCTTTTCCTCACATAGATGATTTTTTCAACCCGGGCGACCACTTCGCCCGAAACTGTTTTTACTTCTGCATAAAATGTATAATTGGCTTTTTTCTTTTGGTCAATTTCAGATTTAATAGAATCGATCACTTCATCGGAAATTCGAAATTCCGCATATACATGTGTTAAACCAGGTTTGATAAACTCCATATTCCCAGCTTTGTCCCAAACTATATAATCAGAACCCAACCTTTCTAGTAAAATGAGCATAAAAAACGGGTCACACATGGCATAGAGTGAACCTCCAAAATGAACTCCCACATAATTTTTATTAAACCATGTGAGTTTCATTTCAGTTCGAAAATATGAAAAATCAGGGGCGATTTTGGAAATTCGAATGCCTGCACCAAGATACGGAAAATAAAAATTAAACAACCAAACTCTTAATCTTTTTTTCCAAGAAATTTTATGCATGTTTCCCCTTAGAATTGATCAAATACACTGCGAGCATAGCCAAACTTCCACCAACGATGACAGGAATTTGCAAATTTTCACCTAACATCAAATAACTACTTATATATGCTGAAAGTGGAACAATAAAGATAAAACTACTCGCAATCTCCGAACCAAGCCTAGTTGCTGCATAAAAATAAACCGTGGTTCCAAAGGTAGTGGAAATAACCGTTAGATAAAATATTGACATCCAAAACGATAATCCGAAATCCCAAACTTTAAAAAAACTTGGATCAGAAAAACAAAACATAAGCTCAATTAGCGACCCAATCCCATAAACATAAAAACTATAAGTCAATGGTGACATAGATTTTCCCGTTCGTTGGCTATTGAGTGAGAGTGTTGCCCATACAAAAGAACAAAGCAAAAAAAATAAATTGCCAGATAACATGAGATAATCGATACTAATCTTCCAAACTTGAAGAATTGTGAGCCCGCCCAAAAATCCAAAAAATAAACCAAACACTTGTCTTTTTGAAATATTTTTCTTTTGGACAACCACCACCATAAAAAATGTTACAATGGGATTTAGTGTAGTAACAAGAACACCACCTGCGCCAGGAAGCCCATTTTTTAAACCCAAAAAGAAAAACAAATTATACAATGTGTATATGATTCCACCAATCAAAACATTTAAATAATCTCTGCCTGATTTTAGTCTGAATGGAATTTTAAACCAAACAAGGAGGGGAATGACGGAAAGAAATGTAGCAAAAAAACGCCAAAACACAAGGACGTTGACAGGAACCAAACCTGCAATGAGTTTTGCAATTGGCCAAGAGATACCCCAAGATACCATAGCGACGATAAGCAATATCAAAAATTTTAGATTCAAATTCACCTTCCTTCTAAAATAAAAAACACAACCGCTGTACTAAAAAACGAAATTGGAATACCCACCCCTAACATAAGGCTTGCTAAATGTGGATTCAAATTTTTTTCAATTGCGATGATTGTGGATGTAACCATGGGCGCCATTGCTGACTCCATCACAATGGTTTTGAATAATAATGGATCATTTTTTAAACTGATATAGGTGTAATAGACAATGATTGGTGAAATAATAAGTTTAAACACCAAACCAACAAATAAGTGTTTCTTAAAATTGCCAATTGTTCGAATGTCCAACATAAAACCTACCGAAACAAGAGCTAACGGTGTTAAGGTGTCTCCTAAACGTATTAAAACTATTTTTAAAAATTCTGGGTAAGCGACACCCCGAAACATTAGGGCAAAAACCAAAGCATATACTGGTAAAAACCCAATTACTCGTTTGAAAAGAATTTTGGCATTCCAATTTCCAGATTCCGCAGTGGCTGCAAGGATGATACCAGGAAAACTCAAAGCCAAAAATGTTCCCAACTGATCTGCGATGATTCCATAACCGAGAGATTCTTTGCCGAAATAGGTTTCTAAAATGGGAAACCCAACAAAGGAAGTATTTCCAAGTCCTGCAGTTAAAACCAAACAGACTGCCGTTTTGAAATTCAAAAACTCAATTTTATACAAACCCAAAAAAAACAAAGTTGCTATCAAAAACAAAAACCAAGGCATACTGGCAGGCAACAAAGCCGTATTCGTAAATTTTAATTCATGAATATGATACAATACCAAACTCGGTAGCGAAATGTATAAAATAAACCCGTTTAAAACTTTTGGGGTATTTTCTGGAAACTGAGGCAGGCGTCGAAAAATAAGTCCCATTCCAAAACAAACCCCCAGAAGAAAAAAGTTTTCCATTAAAACTTTAAAATGGTTTCCAATGCCTTGGGATCGAAAAAAATTCCCGACTTTTCTCTCGGAGCATCCAAACCACCTTCGACCATTTCAGAATAACCTTTCAAAAAATAAATATATTCAGAGTTTCCAGTTTTCTTTAAATCAAATTTCGATTGTTCCAAAAATTCGCCCAATACCAATATTTGGTAAGTCAAATCGGATATGTAGATTCTATTCATATCTTTCCAATCTTTATCTTGTTCTTTTAGAATGGCATCTAACTCTGCTTTTTTGGATAAAAACAAATTGAGAGAAGATTGTAATTCTGGAAATTCTGCACAACCCTCAACCAAACGATCAAAAAATTGTAATAATGCTGCGTAAATTTTTGGTTTCTGTAAGGCATGCAAACAATGATCGGTTATGATCAAATGTGTCCCTTCCCAAGTTTCATTGATGATCGAATCGTTGTGAAGCCTTGGTAATGGTGAAAAATCCCCAATGATACCATTGCCACCCAAACTCAATATTGCTTTTTGTGTGATATAACTTGCTTGTGAAGAAGATTTATATTTTAATAAGGGAACTAACACTTCAGCCGCTAAATCTTCTTTGCTTACAAGATCCACCGAACGGAAGTTAATAAAACAATTTGCGGTTTGTAAAATTTGCATCTCCGCCAAAGTTTTAGCAAATATGGGAAATTCGTGTATTTTTTTACCATAAGCAGTTCGAAACTGAGCATAGGCAGCTGCTTCCATAACAGACCTTCTTGCATTGCCACAAGAACCAAGCCCAACATGAATTCGAGAAGTTTTAATGATATAACGTATTAAATTGACAAGCCCATGACCAGGTCTTCCAAACTCTTCGGCTTCCACTTTATCATAGATGATTTCTACAGTGAGTTTACCACGAGAACCAATGATGTCTTTTTTACGAAGGATATGGTGCCCATTCAGTTCTCCGTTTTCTTTGATGCGTGGAACAAGAAACATTCCCACAGTGTTTGTTCCTTCCATTTTTGCAGTTGTCACCCATAGATCGCCAGGGTTAGAACAGAACCACTTTTCACCTGTTAGCTCCCATTTTCCGTTTTCTAATTTTTTGGCCACGGTTCTGTTGGCCGAGACATTACTCCCACCCACTCTCTCTGTTACATATTGTCCAGCCATAAAATGAGATTCACTTCCTTTGCCCGCCACTAGTTTTAAATATTTTTCTTTTTGTTTTTCTGTTCCTATGTTTTTAAGGCCGAGGATCATCCCATCCGTCATGGCAAGTGGGCAAGCAACCCCACCCTCTCCATTCAAATTCATTAAATAAGTTAGCGCATAACGATGAAGATATGTGAATTCATGTTTCCATTCGGGATGAAAATCTAAATTAACAACACCGTAATCATAAGAAATCTTTCGAGCCTCTTTCTGTTCCACAGAATACTGGATATGATCAATCCTGTTTCCTGTTCTGTCAAATTTGACGACCTCACCATATTTCCCTTCTTTGTGGCATAGTTCTGTGAGTTCATCCAAAACTCCACCCACGATCTGGCCATACCCACTGATATGTTCGACCATATCCTTTCTGTGAGATTCGCTATAACCTTCAGAATACCTTTCCACCATACGTTTTAGAGCAAGGTCAAGATCATAGAAATTTTGGCCTCGGAGACCCTTAAACGCGGAAATATCATAAGACTGTAGGGATGGATGTTCGGAAATATGATGATTCATTCTTCCAGTTCACAAAATGGAATGGGTTTCACTAGCAAAAAAGTCGCCCCCATTCAAATTTGGTACTTACGTATCTGCGAGGGCAGAAACCCAAGAATTTATGACAACTCGGACTGAGTCAAAAAAATCAAAACAACTTTTGGCAGATGTGATCTTTGAACTTCAAAACACATCCGATTCCATGCAGTGGTTTTTATCGTACGATCGCCTCTCTGAACTTTTGGAAATCCGAAAAGAGGAATGTATCCGAAAGGTCTACCAATTCAAATCTGGAAAACCACAAATGTCATTGTCGGGGGGATTCCATGAAGTCGATGGTGATCTGCTTGTGGATTTTTTGTCTTTCAATTTAGAACTGGATGAGGTTGGAATCGAATTTTTAAAATCGGGAGTATTTTTCAGCGAACGACCGTTATATGAATTGCGAGAATCCTATAAATCTTTAATCCAAAAAACCGTTGCCAACCACAAACTCGATAAAGAACTTCTACTTCTACTTTCTGCCGCTACGGTGGATTTTGATGATGCCATCGATTCCTATTTGATGGATAAATTTGAAATCGATTTTTTTGTTAGGAGAGCCGTTCACCAATTTATGCAACACCAAAAAATTCGACCTGAATTTGGTGCAGAAGAATTTTTATTCGATTATCTAAAAGCCCTCATCCCCACAAAAATTTTAAATTTTCGAGACATCACAAAAGAATTTCGTGATCGCACCTACTACGAATTATACGGAAGATTCCGGGAAAAAAAGAAGAAAAAGAAAAAAATCATTAAAACCGTTAGCGTTGAAGTAGAAGAACTTTTGGCATTTTTTGATTTGGAACCAGGTGCCAGTATCCACGATGTCAAAAAAAAGTTCAAAGAACTCTTAAAAAAATACCACCCCGATATCAATAAAAAAGGAGAAGAGATGACAAAACGAATCATCCTCAAATACAACCGTCTCGTGGAGCTTATCGGAGATTGATGATTTTTGATTCGAATCCACAGCTCCCATATTCAAACAAAATCTAATAAATTACCAATACCCTCCCAAATTAAATCGGGTTTGGTTTTTGAAATATCCAACTGACCCTCTCTGAATTTTCCTGTTTTCACCAGAACACCTTGTATTCCCAATTTTTGTGCACCACCAATGTCCGATTCCAGATCATCACCAACCATATAACATACATTTGACGAAATATCCAAAAAATTCAATCCTTCCAGAAAGAATGTTTTGGAAGGTTTACCAATAACCTCCGCCTCCACTCCACTTGCATATTCTAATCCAGTAATAAATCCTCCGATGTCAAAACTGAGTCCTGCATCTGTTTGCCAGTATTTACTTTTATGTAAGGCAATGAGCCTCGCTCCTTGGTATAAGTCTCTAAAGATTGAGTTGAGAAGATCATAATTCCAACGAGAACCAATGTCACCAATCAAAACTGCCTCAGGATTAGAATTTACAATGGTAAGCGATGAAAAATCAGATTCGATTTCCTCTGCCACCACAAGCCTAGTTCTGGGATTCCCTGATTTTTGGAGGTAAGTGGTTGCCATGACAGCAGTGGTGAGGATTTCCCTTTCGCGCACATCCAAACCAAGTTGGTTCAGAGAATTTCGAATACCTAACTCTGATTTGGTGGTTGTGTTGGTGAGAAAAATAAATGGAATTTGTTTTTGTCTAAGGTGAGTGACAACATCTTTTGCTCCAGGCAAAAGCTCCGCACCCTGGTGAAAGACTCCCTCCAAATCCAGTAAAAATCCTATTTTCTGACCTGATGGCATACTCAGAGTTTACAACCGAAATTCTCCCTTGACAACCCATTCGCCCTAGAATTGCATAAATTATGAGCCTTTAGTCTCAGAATCAAATTTTTATTGATTCTAACTCTATTCCTTGTGATGAGTGGGGACAACGTATTTGCATTCCATGGCATCCTTCACCCCTCCATTCTCCCCATTTGGATTTCAAAATAGACCAAAAACAAAATGACTAATTTTTCCATTATAAAATACGAATACCCAAATAGAGTGATGGAATTATAAAAATACACGAGCAAACAAAGTGAAATCAAACAGTACATTGTGTTCGAAATAATAATAATTTTCAAAAAGAAGCGCCACTGGATTGGGTTTAGTATATAACAAACAACCGAATAAGTACAAAATACAAAAGCGAGGATTGCAAGTTTGTGCACAACTTCTCCTGGCATTCCAAAAAAAACTTCGAAAGGAGCTATGATTAAAAGTAAACTCAAAGCAGAAACCAAAGCTCCAATCCCATCCAACAAAAAGATATTCCTTGGGTTTGATTTAAAAATTTCAAAGGATTTATGGATTTGGAAAAATTTGCCTTTCATTAGTTAGTTGATCCAATGGGAATGGATCCCTTCCATGTGGACACCCCGCTACCTTCGATGGGGTAAGGGTTACCCAAATACTTAGGTGGTGTGTCCCATTGGATGTCCCACCAAGCAAGCATACGCGCAAAAATTTCTCTCCATTGGTAATAAGTTTCCTTTTTGTACGTCCGCAAATTACACTCGTAAGCCGAAAGTTGCAAATCCAACTCTCCCCCCAAATACACTGCCCTCGACAAAAAGAAAGTTTGGCTCACAAACACTGCTTCTTTGACAAGGAACACTTCTTTGGCACGGATGAGTGTGTCGAGTGTTCGAAAACCAGCATGATCCACAAAGATGTCTTCTGGATTGACATTTTGTTTTAACATAAATTCAAGCATGGGTCGGAGTTCATTGTAATCGGATTTGCCATTATCACCCGAAAGTAGGATTTTTTTCACGCGCCCTGCTTTGTACAAATTCAGTCCACATTGCAAACGATCCATAAGGATTGCCGATGGGGTTTTCCCGTAAACAGCCGCACCTGGGACGATGGCAACTTGGCTTTCTGGGATTTCTTCTAAGTTGGCTGAATGGGTACTTTTGTGATAAACATAGAGCAATCTGAGGTTCATCCACAATGCGACAAAACACAAAAACAATCCGCAAAAGAGAAAACCATAAAACAGGGATTTCCACTTGACCAAGCGAAGGGATCGGAAGGTTCTATTTATGTAGGAACTTTGGTCAGCCATGAAGAAAAAAATCAAAGAGATTACGTCTGTTTTTTCACAAGACAATCCTAAAATCAAGAAACAGATTGATCGGGTGAAAGAAAAAGGTCACCAGCGTATGACCATTCTTGTCATCCCCCATGGATACGATAGTTCCTTTCACTTCCAAATTTCTGTTTTTACCATACTTTTTTTCTTAGCCCTCACTGTGGGTTTACTTTCACTTGCCATTTTTGGCATTGTCAAATCGAGCAACACTCGCTCTGAAATCAACAACCTCTCAAAAATCTACGGAACTTATTTTGACAGTTATATTTCCAATGCGTCCAAATTGGAAGAAATGCAGGAAGAATATTCAAGGCTCAATGAAAACATGTTAGAGCTCTTCACTCTCATTGATGGAAATGATGATGAATTATTAAAATTTCCCCCAGAAGACGATATTCGAACGACAGCTCACGATTCACTCCAAAAAGAAGAATTGGAAGACAAGGAGCTAGACGTGGGTCGTAAATACTTAAACGAAATTTATGAATTACGATTTTTAAAACAAAGAATGGATGAGAACAAACGTTTGGTGGAAGCAAACTACCAATATTTATTCCAGCGTTCTTCCATATTGAGCAGAACTCCGATGTACAATCCAATGTATTCTTATAATTTGACATCTCCTTTTGGAATGCGAAAATCACCTACCACTGGTTACTGGGAATACCACGATGGCTTGGATATGGCCAATGCAACTGGCACTCCTATTTTTGCCGCAGGACCAGGTCGGGTTGCCCGTGTAACTTATGCAAACACAGGTTATGGTCACCATGTTATCATCCAACATGAATACGGATTTTCCACGCTTTACGGACATTGTTCTCGGATTTTTGTACGGGTTGGTCAAGAGGTTCGTGCAGGTGAAATGATTGCGGAAGTGGGTGCTACTGGAAATGTAACTGGTCCGCATTTACATTATGAAGTGATCATATCAGAAGAAGGCAAAACGGATCCTGAAGAGTACATGCAATCTGGAGTTTTTTGATTGGCTAAAACCGAAGACCCGAAAAAAAGAATTTCTTTTCTCACAAAAGAAATTAACAAACACAACGAACTTTATTACAAACAAAACACCCAAATCATTTCTGACAAAGAGTATGATGGTTTATTTGCAGAATTAAAATCACTTGAAGTAAAATATGCCGAATTTGCGCATGCAAAATCTCCGACAAAATTTGTGGGGTCAGACCTTAGCACACAATTTACAAAATTCAAACACAAAGTTCCTGTACTGTCATTAGAAAATACATACAACGAAACTGAACTTTCCGAATGGTTGGAAAAAACGGGGTTTGAAGAAAACTATTCTCTCGAATGGAAAATTGACGGAGCTTCTATGTTATTGTACTATGAAGGCGGTGAATTAAAAAACGCCGTCACCCGTGGCACTGGGGGCATTGGCGACATAGTTACAGAGAACGTAAAAACAATAAAATCCATTCCGCACAAACTTTCGCATAACATTTCCATAACAGTTCGTGGTGAAATTTTTATGAATTTTGCCGAATTTGATGAATTCAATGAAGAGTATGGTGGAAAATTTGCTAATCCACGTAACCTTGCCGCGGGTTCCATCAAACACAAGGATCCAGCAGAAGTCGCCAAACGTCCGTTACGAATTTATGTTTACGATGCTTATTTAGTTTCTGGCAAAAAAGGAATCAAAACCCACAAAGAAATTATAGACCTTTTAAAAAAAGAAAAATTTCCCATTGCACCCGATTCTAAAATTGTAAAGGGAAAGGATTTAATTTCAGAAATCAAAAAATTCCGTACCAAAAAAGAATCCATGCCCTTTCCTGTTGATGGTCTTGTCATCAAACTTGATTCACTCGAAAGAAGGGATAGTTTGGGAGAAACAAGCCATAGTCCAAGATGGGCTCGGGCTTTTAAATTTGATGCCCTACTCAAAGAAACAACCATTGTAGAAATCGATTATGCCATTGGCCGCACAGGAAAAATCACACCACGAGCCAAAGTTACACCCACATTGCTTGCTGGCACCACAGTCACTTACGCCACCTTACACAACCAAGACTATATAGATCAATTGGGAGCAGGGCTAGGTGCCAAAGTCCTCATTTCAAAACGGGGAGAGATCATTCCTGCTGTCGAAAAGGTAGTAAGCCCTGGAAAATCTGTATTTAAACTTCCAGAAAAATGTCCTGCTTGCAAAACAAAACTTACAAAGGTAGACGATTCCGTAGATTATTTTTGCACCAATCGAAACTGTCCTGAACGGAAAAAGAACAATTTAATATTCTTTTGTTCGAAAAAACAAATGAACATCGAAGGCCTCGGCGAAAGACAAATTGAAATTTTTTTTGAAAAGGGTTGGGTCAAAGACATTCCTGATCTTTATAATTTATACAAGAAAAAGGACGATATACTTTTGTTAGATGGTTTCGGCGAAAAATCAGTAAAAATCATTTTCGATGGAATTGAAAAATCAAAAGAGAAAGATTTTAAATTTACCCTTCCTTCGATAGGTCTGAACGAAGTTGGCCCGAAGGTTACTGAAATTTTAATTGAAAATGGGTTTGATTCTTGGGATAAACTCATCCAACTTTCTAAATCCAAAAATGCAGAAGAAACTCTAAACGAAATCCATGGCATTGGACCGAGGACAGTAGGAGCTCTACTCTTTCACCTTAAAGACAAAGAAACTTTGAACCTAATCCAAACTCTCACCAAACTAGGTTTAAAATTTACCGCAAATGAAGTGCAAAAAAGTGATATCCAACCTTTTTTAAACCAAAGTTGGTGTGTAACGGGCAGTTTCGAACACTTCCAACCCCGTGATTTGGCAATGGAAATCATCACCAAACATGGTGGCAAAAAAGTAACTTCTGTATCTTCAAAAACTACACATTTGTTGTATGGCCCAGGTGCAGGTAACAAACTGGACAAAGCAACTGAGCTCGGTGTTCAACTCATAAGCGAAGATGATTTTTTAAAAATCCTCAAAAAAGAAGGAATCCCTTTACCCCAGTGATCTCTATGTCAAATTTTATTTGCAGGTTTTTTTGAATGTTGAAACCACTTTGACATCCACCGTTGGCCAAAGTTTACTCACTCCGTCTGTACCTTTGTGTAGCTCCGAACAAACTGCATTCAATTTCGAAAGCCCTTCTGTTAGCCCGAGTGTTACAACATCAACAGTTCCCACCATTTCCACAGTGTCACCTTTCCATTCAAATTGAACAGGGATGTTTGTTTTGGAAGCACCCATCTGCAAATTCAATTTGGCACTTCCTTTTTCAATTCCTACCAATTCAGAAACTTTGCCTGTTATGAATTTGCCTGATTTGTGAGAACCAAAAAAATTCTTCTTAATTTTTTCGTCCCGGTCGGCGACAGAGGAATTGATTGAGGAAGTACTAATCTTAAATTGAAGTTTTGTTACAATTTCGTGTACGGAACTGGCCTTTGTTTTGCCCGATACAGAAATCTGATCGAATGTACCTTTAACACCTGTTCTTTCGGTGAATTTAAAAGCTGTCCATTCCAACTTAGTTTGTTTCGGATCGTACTCATACACACAATTTTCTTCTGAAAAAACGGGAGAGTTGGTAATAAAAAAACTGAGAATCAGAAAATAGCAGAAAAATTTCATGGCAAACCTCGCATCCAAATATAAAATTACCAGAACGATCGATTGTCAACTCATGTCTAAGACACGAAGCTAAAATCATATGTTAAAGTTATTAAAGAATATCCTTTTAGACTTAAAAAATCAAATCTTTGTAAAAAAAACCGAAGAACAAATCCATCTCACAGGGGGTGAGGAACTTGCACAATCTGTTCTGGATTTTTTTGCTGAGTCTTTACATATCACCATCGTCCCGAGTAAAATTTTAGAGTCTTTTCGTTCCTTGCGGAATAAATTTGCGGGGCTTGGTCAAAAGAATTTCACAGATTTTTTATTTGCTGTTTCTTACCAATACCAAATCCGAATCAATGTTGTTCGCAAGTCTCTCGAACAAATCAAACCTTATATTACACAAGAGTCTCCCTTTGTTTTTGAAATTGCAAACGAAGGAGAAAAGTTCCCAAAATATTTTGGAATTTTGAGTAGTCACTTATCCTCCTATTTAGTGAGGCCACTAAACGAGTGGGAAGGTGAAGAAGTTTGGTATTCTGAAAAAGAACTCTTAAAACTGATGGGTATCAAATCGAATAAAGAATTGTTCGATTGGATCATTGCCGAACCTATTTTTGCTTACTCAATCAAAAAGGAAGATTATTCTACTGAATCTCCGCTGAAGGCGGCATTACACCAAATATCACACCTTATGCGAATGGAATCCAAAGACATTTGGATTGTCCTCATTTACGGACTTGGCATTGGTATTCTATCGTTGGTTGTTCCTGTGGCAACTAGCTCCCTTGTAAACATCGTTGCATTTGGAGTTTTGTTACAACCTGTCATCATTCTTACTTTGCTTGTGGTTTTTTTTCTTGGATTTGCAGGCACGATGCAAGTAATACAAGCCTATGTCGTAGAAATTTTACAACGACGTGTGTTTGTCCGTGTGGCCACTGAGTTTGCCACAAAAATTCCAAAAATCAAACAAGAGGCTTTGGATAACTTTCACAAACCCGAACTAGTGAATCGTTTTTTTGATACAATGACCATTCAAAAATCCATTCACTCATTACTTGTGGATGGGCTTGCTGTTGTGCTCACTACCATCATTGGTTTTTTACTTATCTCTTTCTACCACCCGTTGTTTATTGTTTTTGCTTTCATCATCATCTTTATTGGTGGATACTTCGTAATTTACAAACTGGGTAGACCCGCAGGGGAAAGTTATATTAAAATTTCGAAAGAAAAATATAAAGTAGCAGCATGGCTTGAAGAAATTGCAAGACACACAGCACTATTCCATTCTACATTTGGCTCACAATTTGGATTGGAAAAAGCCGACTCACTACTTCGCGATTACCTCTTTGCGCGTAAAAAATATTTTTCTGTTTATATCAAACAAATCATCGGGCTTATAGGAATTCAATCAATCGCAAGTGCAGTTGTGCTTGGACTCGGTGGTTATTTGGTAATCAAACGCCAACTTACCATTGGACAACTTGTAGCAGCAGAACTTGTGATTGCAAAGGTTTTGAGCGATATTTCCAAATTTGGCAAACAATTGGATAGTTTTTACGCTTTGATCGCAGCTGTAGATAAAATCAATTCCGTTTTTTATTTGCCCACAAATCCGAGTAGACCACTCATTTTTGAATCTACAGGCTTACCAATCAAAGTACAATTAACAGACGTAAGTTATTCATTACCGAATAATGATAAAATTTTTTCCAAATTCAATCTAAAAATTCTTTCGGGCAAATCCACTGGCATTTCATCCAATACACCATACGATGCACAAGTGTTACTCGACTTAATTTCTGGAATCCGCGAACCACAATCTGGTATTGTGGAATATGACAATCAAAACATCAGAGAAGTATCAAACCACCAAATCCAATCGGTCTCTTACCTAATTCGAGGGAATGAAATTTTTGAAGGAAGTATCCTAGAAAACCTAAGGGTGGGGCGCGAAGAAATCAGTCATATCGAAATCAGAGAACTCTTGGAGGATTTAGGTTTTTGGCAAACCATCCAATCTTTGCCCAAAGGTATCCACACCCATTTACTTACATTTGGATACCCAATTGATTCCATTCAAACAAATATGATCACAATTGCCCGTGCACTCCTCGGCAAACCAAGGTTACTCTTGGTAGATGGAAATTTAGATACCCTCCCCAATCATCTTTTACAATCCTGTTTAAAAGTTTTACTAAAAAAACAGAACCCTTGGACCTTGGTTGTGGTTACCAAATCGCAGACTGTTCTTTCTCAAATGGATCAAATTTTAAAATTGGAAGATGATTCATATTCATTAAAGGCAAATAAATAAGGAGGGACGATGAAAACAAACCAAGTTAAAAAATGGAAATTAAGACAAGATCTTCCTTCTTATCGATTAGTGCAAACAGCAGTTCCAGCACAATCACTTGCATATATTCTTACTGTAATATTCTTTCTTACGATCCTTATCCTAATCTATGTTCCGTGGCAACAAACAACGATGGGTTTTGGCAGGGTGGTCGCTTATGCACCATTGGATCGACAGCAAGTCATTGAATCACCAATCAGTGGTCGTGTTGTGAAATGGCATGTCCACGAAGGCTCGAGAGTCATGAAAGGGGATCCCATTATCGACATATCGGACAATGATCCCAATTTTATCAATCGAATCCGAGAGGAAAAAAATGCCCTCTTACAACGATTAGAGGCCGCTCGAACCCGAGAAGATTCCATTCGTTCTAGGATTTATAGTTTACGATCCTCGATGGGGAGTGCAGTCAATGCGGCGGACTCAAGACGGATGATGGCAAAAGACCGTGTGCGTTCCAACGAACAAGCGGTAGACGCCGCAAAGGCTGCTTTAAAAACCGCTTCCCTCAATTTGGACAGACAAAAACAACTTTTGGAAAAAGGCCTTACGTCAAAACGAAGTTTAGAGCTTGCTGAACTTGATTATGCCAATGCAGAAACTGGTTTGGATCGTGCCCGGGCTGCTTACGATGCAGCCGTCAAAGAGGAGAGAGCACTCTCTAGCGATACGGGCAAAGCGCAACAAGATGGAGAGGCCTCCATAAATGATGCAAGGGCAGCCCTTGCCCAAGCTCAATCCGAAGTGGCTCGCGTTTTAGAAGAACTCCCCAAATTGGAAGCAAGGCTTTCACGACAAGAGAACCAAGAAATTTTCGCACCGAGAGATGGGATCATCATGCGAATTTTGGTCAACCCGGACACCCAACAATTGAAAGAAGGAGACGGAGTTGCCATCCTCGTGCCCGACTCAGAAGACAAAGCCGTAGAACTTTTCATTTCAGGAAATGACATTCCTTTGGTGGGTGAAGGACGTAAGGTTCGTTTACAATTCCAAGGGTATCCTGTTTTACAAATCAGCGGTTGGCCAGAAACAGCCGTTGGGACTTTTGGCGGTGTTGTCAAACTTGTGGATGTGACAGACAATGGTTCTGGAAATTTTCGCTGCTTAGTTGTTCCCGATTTAGAAGATCGTAAATGGCCATCCAGCCGTTACCTCAGACAAGGCGTTCGTGCCAAAGGTTGGATCTTTCTCAATCGTGTGAGTGTAGGTTATGAACTTTGGAGGAGGTTCAACGACTTTCCTCCAAACTTACCGATGGACGATCCTGAGCTAAAACAATTGCTAGATGATGAAAGTTCAGGGGATAAGGCCAAATGAAAAAATCCTGGTCCCAATTTTTACTCGCTCTCTTTTGTCCTTACGGAATGTTCTTTTGTATCGAACTAGGAGCTGAGACTAAAAAAGATCCCTTCGAATCTTTACATGGACCCAATATTTATTCGCAAGACTACATCAATAACCAACCTGGAGTTCTCACTTTGGGTGAATTGCTAAAATCGGTGGAAAAATCATACCCTCTGGTACTGGCAGCCGAAAAACTTTTATCCGAAACAGAATACAATTACCTCGCTGCCCAAGGAGCCTTTGACTTACAATTCAAGGCAATGGGAACAACAAGACCTATGGGTTATTACACAAACAATACTGCTGATAGTATGTTTGAAAAACCAACTCCACTTGGAGGAACTTCATTTTTTGCAGGATACAGAATTGGTCGAGGAACCTTTCCTGTTTACGACGGTAAACAACAAACGAACGAATACGGCGAAGTTCGGGCTGGTGCTGTTTTTCCGTTGATGCGAAATCGAGAAATTGATAAAAACCGGGCTGATCTAAAAAAAGCCGACATTGATCGTAAATTGGCTGAATTATCTATCTCGAAATTAAAAATCGAAGTTGTTAAAGAAGCAAGTAGACGTTATTGGAAATGGGTTGCAACAGGCCAAGAATATTTGGTCATCAAAGATTTATTATCAATTGCAAAAAATCGCCAAACGCAAATTAACGAAAGAATCAAATTGGGTGACCTGCCTCGTATGGAAGGCGCAGACAACGACCGTGCCATTTTACAAAGAGAATCTCAACTTGTGAGCGCCGAACGAGAATTACAGAAGGCAGCCATCGACCTTTCTTTGTTTTTGCGTGCTCCGGATGGCGGCCTTATTCTTCCTACGACAGACAGATTGCCCGTTGGTTTTCCAAATACCATCGAATACAAAAAAATGGATATGGAACAAAGTATCAAAATCGCTTGGAAGTTTAGACCCGAACTAATGGATTTTGAATTCAAACGGGAAAAAGCACGTGTAGACCAAGAGATGGGTTTCAATTCTTTAAAACCACAGGTGGATTTGCTAGTTGCTGGTTCCCAAGACTTTGGCCCAGGTTATGTGACAAAAGCAAAACCAGAACTCGAAGCGTCACTTGTCTTGAACCTGCCCATCCAAACCCGAAGACCAAGGGGACAAATCGGTGCGGCAGAAGCAAAAATTGCCCAACTCGACCAAGAGATGCAGTTTTCCAAAGACAAAATCAAAACCGAAGTACAAGATTCCATTTCTGAAGTCATTGCCTCTGCAAAACGGGTCGAAGTGACCCGGAGCGAACTTGAATTATCTCGCAAATTGGAAGAAATGGAAAGGGACAGGTTCTCCTTGGGCGATTCCACTCTTCTTTTTGTCAATCTTCGGGAACAAACGAGTGCCGAAGCTGCTGTCCGTGAAATCAAAGCATTGTTTGATCATCACGTTGCCATCGCCAACTACCAAGCGGCAACGGCTTCCGTATTACAAATTGCGTCTTTCCCCGCAATTCCTGAAAAGTAAAATCAACTTCAGAAAAAAAATCACTTCCATCTGGGTTTAGATTACTAAACTTTTCCTAAAAGAAGGTTTCAATGCACGGTGAAGAGTCCTTATTAACAGACATTGGTCTGAGTATAGTTTTTGCTACCATCCTAAGTCATATTGCACGCGTCCTAAAACAGCCGTTAATCTTGGGTTATATCATTGCAGGCGCAGTGCTGGGAAAGGAAATGGGGTTTGGTTACGTAACAAACGAAGCCTCAATTGAACTCATTTCCGAAATTGGCCTTATTTTGCTTTTATTCATCATCGGACTCGAAATCAACCTGGCCGAACTCGCAAAAATGGGTAAAGCCATGTTCCTTTTGGGAATCTTACAATTTACCCTTTCGGTTGGTTTCGTTTATTCGGTATTTCCATTTTTAGGTTTGCCCATTGGAACAGAAAGGTTTGACCTACTCTACATAGCCGTTGCACTTTCGCTCAGTTCCACTCTCATTGTTGTAAAACTATTACAAGACAAAGTAGAAATCAATACCCTCTCGGGTAAACTCACAGTAGGGGTTCTCGTTTTCCAGGACATTTGGGCCATTTTATTTATGGGTGTTCAACCCAATTTAAACAATCCAGAAATACTAAAAATTCTTACTTCCGTAGGAATCATTGTAATCCTAATAGCTGTTAGCTTTAGTGTAAGTAAGTATGTATTAGCTAGATTGTACAAGGCATGTGCTAGCAGCCCAGAGTTAATACTACTTACCTCTATTATGTGGTGTTTTTTAATTTGTGGTGTTGCTGGAGAAGTTGGACTATCCAAAGAAATGGGTGCCTTAGTTGCGGGGATGAGTATCGCTGCATTTCCTTATGGGGCAGATGTTATTTCTAAACTCATTGGTATTAGAGATTTTTTTGTAACATTATTTTTTGTGGCACTTGGTCTAAAAGTTCCACTCCCAAGTTTAGAAGTCATTGGTATTTCGATGGCTATCATCGCCATTATGCTTGTTGTGCGAATATTGACTGTAGCTCCAATCATCATCAAACTTGGCAAAGGTGTTCGAAATGGATTTTTGACTGGCTTAAACTTGGCACAAATTTCCGAATTTTCACTTGTCATATTGGCCTTGGGTGCTGGTTTCGAACATGTCACTCCCAAATTGCAAGCCGTCATACTAACATCCACAATCATTGCTTCTGTTTTATCAACTTACATCATTTTGTTTAACCACCAAATAGCCGCTAGTTTAGAAAAGTTGGTTGCAAAATTTGGAATCACCGATGCAGACAAAACTGGTGGAGCTACAACAAAGCCTGAACATGGAAGCGGGCATGGAGACCATGGCGATGGAATGGTTCGTGATATCATCATCCTAGGTTACTTTAGAATTGCACGTGCTTTTGTAAGTTATTTGGAAGATCTGTCACCGTCTCTCATCAAACGAATCATCATAGCCGATTATAATCCAGCATTCAAAGAAGAACTCACCAAAAAAGGGTTTCAATGGGCTTATGCGGATCTAGCACACCCTGAATCACTTTCTCACATTGGGCTTCATGATGCATCGATGGTAGTTTGCACAATTTCTGATTCTTTTCTGAAAGGAACAAATAACTCTCGTTTATTGTCCACTCTCAGTAAACTTGCACCAAATGCAAAAATTATCTTAACAGGCGACGAACCAGACGAAGCCAAAAAACTTGTAACCGCTGGTGCCCAAAAGGTAGTAGTGCCTGGAGTAATCACTGGTGAATTTTTATATGACTATATAACCAGTGGGATGAGAACAAATTAACGTGTATTATCCGAAAATTCGAAATACCATCTTCGTCACTGTCACATTATTCATCGTGACAGTTTTAACATCGGCAATTCTTTATGGAATCAATCACGTTTTGCAGTCTGAATCTTTGACAAGTTATTTACTACTGATTGTCAATAGTTTCTCATTTGTGCTCGTGACAAGTTATGCCTTAAATCGTAGTAAAATAAGAATCGATGAATTGGCTGTCTTCAACAAAACTTCAATACAATTTTTTGGAACGGCTTTGTTCTTAACTTTTTCAATCCATATTGTTGGAGTTTTATTGTCTGGACTCGTTTTTAGAAACAATGAATTTTCTCAAAATTTTGTTAAATCAGTTGAAAAGTCATTACCAGCGACAGCAGATACCACCTACTTTTTAACTCTCTTTGTTGCTCCATTCACAGAAGAATTTTTCTTCAGAGGTTTTATACTCGCGGGTCTCCTTCGGAATTACTCTGCAAAAGTTGCCATTCTAACTTCAGCCATTTTATTTGCACTGATCCATATCAATCCTTCCCAAATGATTGGGGCATTGCTTATAGGTTTATTCATTGGGTATGTTTTTTATAAAACCAAAAATATCTTTTATGCGATGGCAATGCATAGTTTTTACAATGGATTACTCTATATACTCCCCTATCTTATTTATGAATTCAAACTCCACGAGGATAAAATTCATTTTGAAATTGGCTGGTATTATATCGATTTAATTGATATATCAGGAATGTTGATTTTGTTTATCTTTATTCCGATCTTTTTAAAACTTTCAAAAAGGTTAACAGTAAACGAAGCTAAATCAGACCTTTTTTCTTAAAATCTTCAATAACAATGTTTAGGTCTGCAGGCGAATCCACACCTAAACTTGCATGTTTTGCGAGATAAACTCCGATGTTTGTTCCATTTTCTAAGGCACGGAGTTGTTCCAAAGATTCTGATTTTTCCCAATCTGAACTGGGGAGCTCATTATAACCCATTAAAAATTTCTTTTCGTACGCATAAATCCCCAAATGACGAAAGTAAGTTGGTGTTTGTTTAAAAGCCGAAGGTATTGGACTACGTGAAAAATAATTTGCCTTACCTGTTCGGTCAAAAACAACTTTCACTTTATTAGGATCTTTCGGATCTTCCGTTTCTAAAAATGGAACGGCCGCTGTCGCCATCTCCCAGTTTCTGTGATTCAGCTTATTATCCAATACACCATCAATCAATTCTGATTCAATACCAGGCTCATCACCTTGGATATTGATTATAATTTCGTATTCGGGAAACAAATGGCAAACTTCAATGATTCGATCTGTTCCAGTTTCATGGTTTGGACTTGTCATCACTGAATTTCCGCCAAAACCTACGACTGTTTGGTGAATACGTTCATCATCCGTAGCTACAACCAGATGAGTGATGGACTTAGATTTTCTACTGTTCAAATATGTCCACTCGACCATAGTTTTGTTTCCTATGAGTGCGAGTGGTTTAGCAGGGAACCTCGTGCTTGCATAACGCGCAGGGATCACTCCCAGAACTTTTACGGTCATACACTAGTTCACCAAAAATTCGGTAAAATACACCTCTTTGATTTTTCCGTTTGTCAAAATATGATTTAAATGAGCTTTGATTTCTTCACGCAAATCCAATTGATTGGTAATGGATTTTAAATCATCTTTTGTTTTACGTGCAATCACAAGATTGATAATATTCTGCATTTGTGCCACACGAGAGGCAAGTTCTGCAGACAAAGCAGGTTGACCCGATTCAAAACCCAAAGACATTTTTAATTTCACAAAATGCGACTCACCGACATCTGAAGTGTTTACACGAAACTCATCTTGGAATGAATAAATTTCTAGCGGAGGGGGTGCCTTTACCAGTGAAATGTTCTTCTGTTGTTTAAACACACTTGTGGCCGTTTTTTGAGCAACAAACATTGATATGACGGTAACAATAATGATACCAAAAATGGCAGCTGCAATGTACAACAACCACTTAACAATAGGAGACATCCCAGCGGAACTAGTACTTTCGGCCAGCCCACCTTCTTCTTCTTCTACTTCACGGTCACCCATGTTAATATTCTCCTTCTACATTAGTTTCTGAGTTTGGCAAACGAGATTCTGGCAAACCGTATTTACTTTCACCTGTGTCCCGTTTGGTTGATTTTTCTGTTAAAATCACGATATCCACCCTTCGATTGAAGGCTTTCGCTTCTGGTGTTCCATCGTTTTCTAAAATAACAGGCCGAAAGGATCCAAAACTCACAGCTTGGAACCAGCTCGGGTTTATCTCTTCTGAATTGATCATAAAAACAGTGGCGTTGACAGATCTTGCGGCCGCCAAATCCCAGTTATTGATATATTCTCGTTCTTCTCTACCTGGGCGATTCACAGGGGTCACTGCATCATCATCACTATGCCCTTCCACACGCACAAAACGTTCCAAACCTTTGATAAGCCCTGCGGCTTTTCTTAGTGTCTCTCGAATTGCAGGCGTTAGTATTGCAGAACCAGGATAAAAATATTCTGCCCCCACAAGAGAAATCACAAGACCACGTTCGTTTTCAGTGATACGAACTTTTCCAGCTTCCACTTCTGGTTTAAAAACTTCTTGGGCATCTTTTTTGGATTTTGAAAGGTTACGCCCCACAACCTGCGAAGGTAGGGATTCAATATTCATACCCATCTCTTCCAAAGAACCTTTCGAAAGAGTCTGACCACCAGTAAAAAAACCAGTAGTTGACTTAAAGGCAGATAGAATGATCTGCATTTCTTTCGCATCCGTTTTTCCAGTGGTATAAAGGAGGATAAAGAAACACAAAAGAAGTGTCACCATATCTCCGTAAGTTGCCATAAATTCTGGAACTTTCTGAATACACTCAGGACATTTATCTTTTTTAGCCATGACGGATGTTAGTCTCCTTCATCCTTCAATGCATCACGTTCTGAAGGAGTTAAGAAACTCGCAAGTTTCTCTTTTACAATCCTTGGGTTGTCACCCGATTGGATCGAAAGAGTTCCTTCCACCATCACTTGTTTGATGACAAGTTCATCTTCCGAACGGCGAGTGAGTTTACGAACAATGGGAGCTGCAAATAAGTTCTGAGCAAGTGACCCATAAAGTGTTGTAATAAGGGCTGTCGCCATACCTTGACCGATGGCACTCGCATCCCCTCCACCTAAGTTTTTTAACATCCCCACAAGACCAACGAGTGTCCCAAGCATCCCGAAACCTGGCGCAAAACCAGCGTAAGCATCCCACCATGCCCGACCATAAGCATGGCGCTGGGCAGTGTTTCCAATTTCGGTTTCCATAATATTTCTTACAAGTTCAGGGTCAGTTCCATCCACAACAAGTTGGATTCCCTTTTTCAAAAACTCTTCTGGCAATTCATTGATATCATCTTCCAGAGCAAGTAGCCCTTCCCGACGAGCCTTTTCAGAAAAACTCACGAGTGTTGTGATGAGGCCAGGCAAATCCGAACTTGGATTTTGGAATGCCTTTTTAGTAACAGCACCCACACCAATAGTGGATGTCCAAGGAAAAGAAATGATAGTGGCAGCGGCCGCACCCCCGAAGGTGATCATAATGGAAGGAATGTCAAGGAGGTCTGTGATAGACAATCCACCAGAGACAACCCCAAGTAACATAAGGGCAAGTCCAAGACCCAAACCAATGACTGTAGCTATATCCATTTTTTACTCTTCTCCGCTCTCTGTTTTGGCTATGGGTAAACGGTGGATCCTTGTTTTATAAGTGACCACTTTTTCAAGAACGTCTGCAACCGACTCCTGTACAATGAATTTTTTTTCATTCACAAGAGTGATGATCGTATCTGGATTTGCTTCCACTGTCTCAATCAAATCTGCATTGAGAACAAATTCTGCACCTTTTAGCCGATGAAGGATAACCAAGAGATCCCCCTAGAGATTTCTATTTATGTCTATCGACTGCCTTTCGGATTTCAGTTACGAATTTTTCTTCCGTAAACCGATCGATGGATTTTTGGAAATCGCGGCGTTTGAAACTGGTTTTTTCAGCTAGTTTGATGGCTTCATTCAAAGATTTTGCCGTCTGTTCAGCAAAAAATAATCCTGTTTTGCCTGCCTGCACCGATTCCAAAGCCCCTCCTTTGGCATAGGCAATGACAGGGGTAGCATAGGCTTGGGCTTCCACGGGGGTGATCCCAAAGTCTTCCATACCCGGAAATATAAACCCCCTTGCCTTTTTATAAAGTTCGACCACTTCTGTCCGGGTGAGACCCTTTTTCCAAACAATATTTTTCGGGAGGGATTTTGCGATCTTTCCTTCTTCCTGCCCGCCCCCAACGAGTATGAGGGGTTTTCCATTTTCGCGGAAAGCTTCAATGGCAAGGTCAATCCGTTTGTACGGTGCAAAAGCCGATACCATCAAATAAAAATCTTCTTTGGAATGATCGTTCACCCGAAACCCTTCTGGCAAACAAGGAGGATAAATGATTTTGTAGTCACGCCGATAATATTTTTGGATCCGTCTCCCCACAAAATGCGAGTTACATGTAAAGTAATCCACACGGTTGGCAGAAGCACTGTCCCAAGTTCTTAAATAATTGGCAATACCTTGTAACATCAAAAATTTGAATCCAGTTCTGTTTGGAAAATAATCGTAATACATATCCCAAACATACCGCATGGGGCTATGGACATAACTTATATGTAAACTGTCAGGGTGAGGGATAACTCCCTTTGCCACACAATGTGATGAACTGAGCACCACATCATAATCTTTTAAATCCAACGATTCAATGGCTGTTGGAAACAAAGGCAAATAATAACGATAGTATTTTTCTTTAAAAGGTAAACGATTCGTAAACGCAGTGGTGATTTTACGAGATTCTATTCTTTCGTTTAACTTTCCTTTGGTGTAAAAAAGTGTAAATAAATCTGCACTTGGAAATGCTTTGAGAAGGCTATTTAGAACAACCTCTCCTCCCCTCATACCTGTTAACCAGTCATGGATGATTGCAATTTTCATTAATTCTGAGGACCAATCCTTCTACCAGTGATGGGAGTTGTTCTTCCGTAAAAAGAAGCGGTGATGATAAACGGGATGGGCATAGTATTTTCCATATTCCTTGAACTTTCCATATAACGTCTGCCTTCTTTGCCTAAAGTTTCTGCATCTTTCACAGTGGTAACAAGTTCGTCATACATTTCGGTACTACCAAGTAGTTTAGGGATGGTTCCTTCAGTTTGGTTGAGTTTGTCTGTAATGGAACGAAGATCCATGGTGATTCGATGGACATCTTCTCTATTTTCGTCCAAGGCTGCGGATGAAGCGCGGAAAAAATCATCAAAATAACGTGCTGATGGAAGGTAGTCGGGAGTTTTTTCCCCTTCTTGGAAAGTAGGTTTAAAAAACGAACGTTTGCCATCCGAACTTCCTGGATTGATATTGATGACTCGATTGGAAAACACAGAGAGGGTTTGGAAATCCACTTCATAATTATCCCATAAGGTCAATGGAACTTCCAAGGCAATATGGAGTTCGATCGCATGATCCATGTTATTGTCCAAAAATCGCCTATCAGGTACATCAAGGATAGGACGAGTGTCAATATGTGCCACATAGCCTTTCGGTAGACCGAGTATTCTAACTTCCGTGCCTTCTTTGATCCCATCAATACGAGAATAAAATAAAGACAAACGGTATGGGTATTTTTTCGCAGGTTTATCTGGTTCGATTACCGTGGCAAAAAATGCAAAACCTAGGATGCCCACAAAAGCAAAACCTACAACGGTTTCCAAAGGTAAGGATTTTAATTTTGACAACATCCAGTACAAATTTTTTGCAAAAAAAGAAAGTGTTGGCAAGCAGATTTTAAAACCTCGTAGTGGACGTGATGAAAGCAGTAACCATTCTTAAATACGATGAAACAAACCCAGTACTCGAGCTGAGAGAAAAGGAAATTCCCGTCCCCAAAGACAATGAAGTACGGATCAAAATCTACGCTTCGCCAATCAATCCTTCCGACCTTATGTTCATCCGCGGTTTGTATGGTTTCAAAAAAAAGGCTCCTGTCAGTGCGGGATTTGAGGCCAGTGGCACTGTAGATGCAGTGGGTTCTGCTGTTTCCTCTTTGAAAGTAGGAATGAAGGTCTCTTGTGTTGCCCCCCAAAACGACGGTTCTTGGGCAGAATATATGATCACCACAGAAGAAAACTGCCTCCCCCTACTCGACACAATCAGTTTGGATGAGGGTAGTTCTTTTTTTGTAAACCCTATGACAGCTTGGGCCATGGTCGATAAATGCCAAAAGGAAAACCATCCTGCTATGATCCAGACAGCATCTGCTTCCGCTCTTGGTAAAATGGTGGTTCGTCTGTGCAAAGAAAAAAATATTCCACTAATCAATGTTGTGCGAAAGAAAGAACAAGAAGAAACACTTTTGGCCATAGGAGCCGAAAACATTCTCAATTCCGAATCGCCAAATTTCGCAAAAGAACTTTTCAAAATCTCCAAACGATTGAATGCAACCTATGCCATCGATGCAGTGGCAGGTGATACAGCAAAGGCTCTACTCGAATGTATGCCATATGCCGGAAAAATTGTTTGTTATGGTGCATTATCAGAAAAACCATTCCCTATCAATGCAGGAATTATGATCTTTCAAAACAAAAAAGTCGAAGGATTTTGGTTGTCCTCTTGGATCTATCAAATTGGATTGAAAGAATTCCAAAACCAAGCGTTAGAAGCCCAAAAACATTTAAAAACAATTTTCCAAACTAAAATTAATAAAAAATTTGATTTTGAAAATTTTGAAGAGGGATTGGAATTCTATAAAAACCATATGACAGAGGGTAAGGTAGTATTTGGTCCCAAATCTTAAAAAAATATTTTTATTCATCATTGTTTTATTTTTTTCGCATTGCATCAGTGATGCGAAAAAAAATTTATCCAATTTAAAAAACTGCAAACTGAACCTTGTCACGGTCAGAGCGGTACTTGTTCCCAATCCAAATTTTCCCATCTTCCCCAATATTGAATTGTATCCTTTGGTTTCGATCGAAAATCCAAATGAAAGTGCTGTCACTGTGTACGAGTTTGATTTGGACGTTTACCTGATTACAAACGATAAAACCGATTTTATCGGCAAACTCTCCCAATCGGAAGAAATCATCATTGAATCTGGTGCAACAAAACAAATAGAATTGAAACTCATTTCCGACGCAAAAGGTGGGATCCAACAGAAAATTTTACAACTAGGGATGCAGATCTTAGGGAGTAACCGAAACTCCGTCGAGTTTGAATTGAAAGGTGTAGTGAACGTCCAATCCAGTGTAGGCAAAATTCCAGTACCAGTTTCAGAACGAACAAAAATCAAATTGAAAAAATGAAACTTTTCTCACCCGCTCGATTTCTTTTTCCCATTTTCTTTTTATTTTCGGAT
Organism: Leptospira sp. 96542; assembly: GCA_029310945.1. Lineage (GTDB taxonomy): Bacteria > Spirochaetota > Leptospiria > Leptospirales > Leptospiraceae > Leptospira_A. The sequence continues at coordinate 4,340 of JARJFC010000025.1, read as the reverse complement.
TGTTTACAAAGCCAAGATGATCTATTCTACCAAGCACAAGAAGGGAACCAAAAAATTGTGACTGCCTATTCTTTAAAGAATGCGAGTTGTGGAGCCAATCGTTTGCCCGCCTCGCTCATTTTGGGGCGAGCAAAAAAATCCGACTTGGATCTTTGTATCAAAGCCATTGAACTCACCGATTGTATGAAGTGGAATGATGGTTATCCTCTGTCAGAAACCTGCGTGAGCATCACAACCTTAAACTTCAACTAATGTGGCGTTATTTATTTGATCTTTCCAGAACAGAAACGTATCTTTTTATCGCCTTAATTTTGGCAGGGGCGTTTTTACTTTTGTTTGGTGGACTCCGCAAAAAACCAAACCTTACAAACTCCAAAAACAAACCGTCAGCTGGCGACCCAAATGCAAGTGGAGGGGCAAATTCCAAATCGAATCCCAAAACAAAAAAAGACACAAACCTCCAGGTTATGGAAGTTTTTGATTACAACGGCACAAAAATCCTCCACCAAGATGGAGCCTATACAGTGAACGACAAAGGTGTTGTTACCAATTATATGAACTGGGATCTATTACCGCAAAAATACAAACTCATGGTGAAAGAGCTCGATAAACGTTCGCTTGGTGAAAAAGGAGAGGATTATTTTTTAGAAATGATCAACGGGTTTTATTATGTATCGCTCCCTGGTGGCAAAAAAAAACGATACGATTCTATTTCGGAAATACCCCCAAACATCCGCAAACGATTGGGGGTCTAAAAAAATATCAAATACCGTTACCGACTGGTAACACTCGCCACTTCCATTTTTGTTTTGGTTCTAATTTTGGGTTGTGACCTAGCCAATCGTTTTTCTTCGTCACGACGACGACCTTCTTCCAAAACCTTTTGGGGTGGTTTTTTTAAGTCCCAAACGATTCCAAAGAAACTCAAAAACTTTAGAATATAATATGTTACATCCACTTCATACCAATAAAACCCTTGGTTCACCGAAGAACAGTAGTGGTGATGGTTGTTATGCCAGCCTTCTCCCATAGTGAGGATTGCAAGCCAGAAGTTATTTTTACTGGTGTCTCTCGAATCAAACCGAACCGACCCATAAACATGGGAAAGCGAATTGATGGTCCAAGTAGCATGGCCTAAAATGAAAGTAGCAAGAGCATACCCATAAACAAGCCAAGCCCAACCACCGATGGCGTATAAAATCACCGCATAACTGAGTGGAGCCACCCAATGGTATTTGTCCAACAAGCGCAGTTCGGGGTATTTATAAAAATCGGGGATGAGTTTGGCTTCGTAATCGTTGTATTCGTCCTTCAAAAACCATAACATATGGGAATACCAAAAACCTTTTTTGGAAGGAGAATGGATGTCTTTATCCGTATCTGAATATTTATGGTGGTTTCGATGGTGAGCAGCCCACCAGAGGACTCCTTTTTGCATGGCCATGGAACCGATCCAAGCCAAAACAAATTGGAAAACACGTGAAGTTTTGAACGATGCATGAGAAAAATAGCGGTGATAAGCTCCAGTGATTCCAAACATCCGCAAAAAATACGAACCAACGGCCAACCAAAACAATTCCCAAGTGAAAGGGACTGTCAATACTGTCAAAACGGTCGCTTGGATGAGCAAAAATAAGACAAAGAAGAGAAAGGGTGCTTGTTGTTTCACCACTGGCGAAACGGTAGATTGGGTCGAATTCATAACTAGTTCCTAAAATATAGGAGCCCGACTGTCCCCATTGGTTGCAAAAAAATTCATTCTACTTGATTCCCGATTTGGGTACCCGACCCTGACCATATACCCATGTCATCGAAAATCGTTGTCCAAAAATACGGTGGGACTTCTGTGGGAGACACCACCAAAATCCAAAATGTGGCCAAACGGATCAAACGTTACCACGACGAAGGCCATAAAGTTGCTGTTGTTGTTTCTGCCATGGGACACACGACAGATGAATTGGTGGATTTAGCAGATGCAATCTCCAAAAATCCCCCGAAACGCGAAATGGACATGCTCCTCTCAACGGGGGAACAAGTTTCCATAGCACTCCTCGCCATTGCTTTGAATGAAATTGGAGTGCCTGCCCAATCATTCACTGGATCGCAGGTGAAGATCCTCACAGATGGAAATTTTTCTAACGCAAAAATTGAAATGATCGACCGCACAAGGATTGATGCTGCCTTCGATAAAGGCCGGGTTGTGATTGTTGCTGGTTTCCAGGGCATTGATAAAGACGAAAACATTGTGACCTTAGGGCGTGGTGGGAGTGATACTTCCGCTGTGGCTTTGGCTGCTGCCCTCGGTGCTGATGAATGTGAAATTTATACTGATGTGGATGGTGTTTATACAGCCGATCCACGAAAAATCCCCACAGCGAAGATGCACAAACAAATCACTTACGAAGAAATGTTGGAACTCGCAAGCCTTGGTGCTGGTGTTTTGCATTCACGCAGTGTTGAATTGGGGATGAATTACAATGTAGTGATCCATGTACGTTCCAGTTTTCATGATAAACCAGGAACTTTGGTAATGAGTGAGGATAAAATTATGGAAAAAATGAAAGTGAGCGGTGTGACTGCAAAGGGTGACCAAGCACGTGTTACCATTGCCGATGTAAAAGACAAACCAGGAATTGCAGCAGAACTATTCACCCAACTTGCCAATAAAGATGTGATCGTGGATGTGATCGTTCAGTCCTCGCCGAGAGATGGGATCAATACCATTTCTTTTACGATTGCCAAAAAAGACATTGCTGCCGCAAAACCCATCATTGATACCTACGCAAAAGATCATGGTAATGGTAGAGCAGAGATTGATGAAAATATTTCCATTGTTTCTGCAGTGGGAGTGGGTATGAAATCCCATGTGGGTGTGGCTGCCAATATGTTCCAAGCTTTGGCGGAAAAAAACATCAACATCGAAATGATCTCAACATCGGAAATCAAAATTTCTTGTGTGATCAAACAAAACCAAGCGGAAGAAGCGGTAAAGGCTTTACACACAACCTTCATCGGTTAAATAATAACCATGCAAACAGTAGTTCGATTTTTCATTTGCCTCATTTTGCTGTTTGCGATTCCTTCCCAAATCATTCCTTACGAATCCCTTAATTCTGTGATGGCAATTGTTGGTCCCAAAGCAATTTCATCTATTGATTTTGAAAGAGGAGTCGAAAAATACAAAAACCTAACTCGGTTTTTTCCCTCATATAAAAAGAAAGGGTCTTTACATTCGCAGGTTTTGGACTTTCTCATAGATCGAGCCATAGTTGACATTGCCGCTGAGGAAGAATCGGTTCAAATCAATGAAAAACGAATTGAAGCAGAAATCCAAAAACGTATGGAAATGCAAGGCATCACCGACATCGAAGCTTTCAAACGTAGCGTACAACAACAATTTGGTTTGCCTTACGATGTTTGGTTAGACGACCTTCCTTACCAAATCAAAAAAGGACAACTTTTACAAATCAAAGTTTCGCCCCCTCTTCCATCAGAACAAGAAATTCAAAACTGGTATAATAAAAATAAATCCAAAGTTGGGTTTGAGTTTAAGTTTCGCGAAATCATATTCACACCCGCCAACTCTTCCATTGATGAAGAAAGTAAAGTTTTCAAAGAGCTTAACGATATCCGCGACAAATCTTTAAAAGACCCATCTTTCTTCCGTTTGGTGGCTTCTGGCCCAAGGAACGAATCTAGGTATCGGATCAGTGGTGGCCTCATCAATTGGATTCCAACTTTTGAACTTTTTAAGACTCAACCTACGACTGCTTCCGTATTATCGCAAGTTGGAGGCCAAGGCAGAATTTCTGAAGTTTATCGAGACGAAAGAAAACGATACTGTTTGGTAATCGTGGAAGGTATGCGACCAACCCCTCTCGATGCAGTGCGAAAAGGAATCCAGGGTTTACTTTTTCGCGACAAAGAACAATCGTCCTTTGAAGATTGGATAGCAAATACAAGAAAAAATACTTCGATCACAATTTTTGATCCAATTTATACAAAAGAACAAAATATATCTAACCCCGAAGAAAAATACAATATAGACTGATATGAACCGAAAATCATATTCACCAGCCTTTGCTTCCGTCTATTTAGACTCTAAATCAATTCAATATCTTTCCGAAAAGTTTGATCCAAAGTTATGGGTTTCTTTCGAAAAACGGCTGTTATCTGTATTTGATAATATTAAAATTCATATCAATGTTGATTCCAAATTAGAAACTTCCATCAAAAGGGAATTAATTGAATCCAACTTTATATTGCATACAGAAGTTTCTTCAGAAAGACAATTTTTACTAAAAATCGGTGAATTACTTCCTCCATCTATTTTCCAAGAT
>JARJFC010000259.1 GCA_029310945.1 Leptospira sp. 96542 | reverse complement strand
GTTCGAGCCGGCGGACATCACGCTGGTCACGTCCAAGAAACCGGCCGGTGCGCGCTGGGCGCCGCCGATCGGCGTTTTGCAACGCCGAGGCGAAGCGCATGCATGAGGCAACGCTGAGCGTTGCGGGGGTGCTGCAACGCAGGGCGCAAGCGGCCTGAGGCCTGTGGCGAGCGCGTGATGGCGGACTGGGTTGACACCTACCTTCGGCGCGACCAACGGGACCGTCGCGCCGACACGGACGTGCCTCCGTCCCTGCCGCTGCTCGGTGCCACGCAGATGCAGGCGCTCAAGCGCTGGGCCAGCAAGGAACGCGCGGGCTGCCGGCGCCTGACGCTCTTGAAGGAGGCGGAACCCGCCACCATCGAGGAAGCCGAGACCCTGCGCGAGCGCCTGCTCGCCGAGGGCTGGATCGAATGCCGCGAGCAACTCACGGGCGGCGCCTGGCAGTGGGACAGCCTGCGCTGGCGTGACTTGCCCCGCCTGCAGGCTTTGCTGGGCATCCAGAACCCGCAGGCGCGTGAACGTCAGCGCGAGGAGGCGCTGGCCCAGGCTGCTGCCTGGCTGACGCAGCAGGGCGGGGCTCTGGAGCCCGATGTGCTGGACGCCCTGCAGGCGGCGCTGGCTGCGCTGCAATCCGACCGGGCCTTGCCCCTGGCGTCCTGGTCGGCGCGGCTGGACCTGCTCAAGGCCTTGGCCGATTGGCAATCCGCCGGCCTGGAAGGCTCGCAGCGGGACTTTGCCCTGCATGCCCGCAGCGAGACCAAGGCCGTGAGCGCGGCGGAATGGCGCTGGCTGGCCCAGTCTTTTGACCTGGAGCGCCTGCGCATCTCGCCCTTCGCGCCCATGCTGGCGCTGTCCGGCCCCATCGAATTGCAGTGGGGCGAGCGCCGTCTGGGCCTGGGCGCGCTGCATTTCGCGCAACTGCCCTTGAGCGACGTGCTGCGCGCGACCGGCATCAGCGGCACGGTGCAAGGCTGGTGGCTGATCGAAAACCGGGCCAGCTTCGAGCGGCAGGCCCGTCTGGCCCGCGAGGTCCGCGAAGTGGCTATCCAGGCCGCGGGCGAAACAGCACAGGCGCCGCGTGCCATCGTCTGGCTGCCGGGCCGGCCCTCACAAGCCTGGCTCGCGGCATGGTCGCAGGCCTTGCACCTCTTGCCCGCGCCCGTCGCCGTCAGCGCCGATGCCGACCCGGCGGGCGTGGACATTGCCTGCACCATCGGCACCTGCTGCGAACAGGCGGGCGTGCCTTGGTCGCCCGAGCAGATGGGCGTGGCCCAGCTGGAGGCCGCCACCCAGCACTGGCCCTTGAACGACCACGACCTGGCGCTCCTGCAGCGCCTGCTCGCGCGCCCCGGCTTGCCTGCGCCGCTGCACGCGCTCTGTGTCGCCATGCAGCGCGAAGGCCGCAAGGCCGAGCAAGAAGGTTGGTTGTGAGGCGCTGGTTATAGTTTTCCATTTTTTGACAGAAATTTCTGAGTATTGGGGTATCTTTTTGTCGTTTTTGTTACTTCTAATCGGGTGTTATATACTTTTTGTTAACCAAATTGTTTTATTAAAAAATTTATATCCGATCATTGCA
>JARJFC010000258.1 GCA_029310945.1 Leptospira sp. 96542 | reverse complement strand
GGGGAAGGCGGGGAGGCCGGCGGGGAGGGGGTAGGTATCAGCTAGGGCTGCGGTGTCGCTGGAGCATTCCATTTGTTCCTTAGTGCTTCCTGCTGACAGCTTGGCGTTGGAGTTCAGCGGAAGTTTTAAGTCCGTCCGCTGACACGATGGGAAACGATCCCCTTGCCCGTCTTGCTTAGCCGCTCTAGGAATATTTTGTCAGCCTTGTCGCCAAATTCTGCTCGAAGCGCAGCGCGGGTAAGGCCAACGTGTGCGTAATAGACTCCGCTTTCAATTCGTCTCTTCGTCGTTCCAGAGTAATCGGAATTTTCCTGACGTGAGGCAACTTGGTTGCGTTCGTCTTCCAACGCGTGGTCGCGATTCTTGTCGAGAATCCTCTTAAGCTTGTCGACGGTGTCCACCGACAAGTGCTTGAGATCGCTCAGCAGGGTCTCGTAATCTTCATCATCCATTCGATTTGCCGGGGGAAACCTGTCGGCAAGCAAAGATGCTAAGAGGTCCACGTTGAGTGGTTCCGATCCACTTGTCGCTGGGATTCCAGTCTCCCGGTAGTCGTTGCGCTCTGCGAGTACTCGATCGAATTCGAGGTCTACGGTCTCAAGGAGGGCTGAGACTCGACTTATAGTGCGCCTGAGGGGGGGAGGCACGCTTGCTTCGTGTTTGTACTGTAGCTTGTGAGATGCGGCTGCCCAGATGTGCTGTGCCAGCGTGCGAACTTGCACTTCAACTTGCAAATCTCCAAGATCGGCCATGCTGGGAACGTGCAACCAGGGCTTTGGCAGTCTGAGCACGTAATGTTGCGATTGGTACCCAAACTGTGCCTCACCTAGCCGCTTTGCGGTGTCTTCGCTGCTGAGAATGTCAAACGTTTTCGCAATCAGCTTTTCGACTGCCTCGAGGTCCGCACGAAATAAAAGAATTACCCGAATTCCAATAAGGTCCGACAGTGCTGTGATGTCGTCGAGGACAAGACTCTTTCGTTCAAGTTTCTCCTCAATTGATGTCCACGCTTTTACTCGGCTTTCTATCGGGACACCGAGGGCAATCTGCCCTTGGTCCAGTAACTTTGTCAACTGCTCGACCAACGCTTCGCGTAAGCGCTCTGCTCTTGCAAAGTTTTCTGAGTATTGAGTTCGTAGTAGATCAACCTTCATTGGGTTCTATCGTCATGTGAGCCGCAAAAGTGGGGAATAGCAGCGGCGAATTTTCATTCAGGTGCATTCGAAGCAGTAATCCAAGTGATCGCATTTTTTGCTAGTTCGGACGAATATAGCTTGGGGTTGTTCTCGTTACAAATCGTGAGACCTTGTAAAACTGCAAATCACGTGACCCCGGATCGAGCGACTCGCGACGTCGAGGCTAGCCCTCTTCACTTGGAACTATGGGCCTGCAAAGAACGCCGTGATTTGAGAGGCCAGCTTTTAGAGGCTGCCGGTGTCTTTTCGTCGGACACCATAAGCACGCAGTGCCGACCCAATCTGCGTAGCCTCGCTGGTTTCCGCCGGGTACAACAGATAGCTGGGTGCGAGGATTGGTTCCACCGCTGTCGCGCGCACCACGAGCACGCTGTGGATGGGAA
>JARJFC010000257.1 GCA_029310945.1 Leptospira sp. 96542 | reverse complement strand
ACTTTCTTTGGTGATTCAAAAACGATGGGTGGAAGCTGGGCAGTGTTACGCGTGAGTGCGTCCATTGAAATTTTTAAGCCCGGTGCGATGACTCCACCCATATATTCTGGTTTTTCATTGATCACACTCTGCCGATCTGTCGGGCGCAAGCGTGGATTGAGAAACCGGACCCCGGCCGCGTCTGTGCAACCTGACGCAGAACGCGAGCCTTAGAGAAATGACATGAACCCCTTCATCTACACCGCCCTGCCTGCTCGGGTCGTTTTCGGCGCGGGCTCGCTCGCGCAACTCGGCCAGGAAATTGCCGCTCTGGGCGCGAAAAAAGCCCTGGTGTTGTCCACGCCCGAGCAGCGTGCCTCGGCCGAAAAGGTGGCCGCCCTGCTGGGCGAACGCGCGGCGGGGGTGTTCGATCGCGCCGTCATGCATGTGCCGCTGGAAACCGCGCGCGAGGCGCGCGACGTAGCGAAGCAACTCGGTGCGGACTGCGCCGTGGCCATCGGCGGCGGCTCGACCACGGGCCTGGGCAAGGCGATTGCCCTGGACTCGGGCTTGCCCATCCTGGCGATACCGACCACCTACGCGGGCAGCGAGATGACGCCGATCTATGGCCTCACCGAAGGCGGCCTCAAGAAGACCGGCAAGGACATTCGTGTGCTGCCGCGCACGGTGATCTACGACCCTGAGCTCACGCTCAGCCTGCCCGCGACCCTGTCCGTCACCAGCGGCATCAACGCCATCGCCCACGCGGCCGAGGGCCTGTATTCGGTGGAGGGCAATCCCATCATGAGCCTGATGGCCGAGGAGGGCATCGCCGCCTTGGGCCGTGCGCTGCCACGCATCGTGGCGAATCCGCGGGACATCGGCGCACGCAGTGACGCCCTTTACGGCGCCTGGCTGTGCGGCACCGTGCTCGGCCACGTGGGCATGGCGCTGCACCACAAGCTCTGCCACACCCTGGGCGGCAGCTTCAACCTTTCCCATGCCGAAACGCACACCATCGTGCTGCCGCACGCACTGGCCTACAACAGCGCCGCCGCGCCGCAGGCCATGCAGCGCATAGCCCGCGCCTTGCAGGGAAGCTCCGCGGCGCAGGCGGTGTACGACCTGGCGAAAAGCAACGGCGCGCCCGTGGCGCTCAGAGACATCGGCATGAAGGCGGAGGACCTGGACCGGGCCTGCAAGATCGCCCTGCAGAACCAGTATCCCAACCCGCGCCCGCTCGAGCGCGAGGCCATCCGGCAGCTTCTCCAAAATGCCTGGGAAGGCAAGCGGCCGGCCTCCTGACCCGACTTGGCGATTGCGACATACCCATGCCACGAGCATGGCTACTTAATAATTTGATTGTGTAAAATTTAATTGTTTGCAATAATTCCACCCATGCCAAGCACAACCATCTCTCCCGATCAAGCCTTGCGGCTGGACAACCAGGTCTGCTTCGCTCTGTATTCGGCCTCTCAGGAGTCTACATGATTACAGAATTTAAAATTAAAGATTTTGCCCTTTTTGAATCCTTGGAACTTTCATTGTCTGGGGGGTTGTCCGTATTCACTGGAGAATCAGGTGCGGGCAAATCGCTTATAT
>JARJFC010000256.1 GCA_029310945.1 Leptospira sp. 96542 | reverse complement strand
CCTGCTGTCACCATTTCGGCTATTCCGCCGACAGGGCACGCATGAGCTCCATCAAGGTGAAGCCGTGTTCGCCCACCTGCACACGCGCGCGACCGTGGCACCTTGCGCGCACCCACGCGGCAAGACCCGCCTCGGTCACATCCCTGACGCGTCTCACAGCGCAACCCGCAGATGCACGCACCGCACACCCGCGTCCTGATCCACCCCCAATCCCGCAGGACACTCGCCCGCCGGTGCGGGCCCGGCGTCGGAAGCTTGCGACGCGTCCGAGGCCACGCGGGCGGACTCCCGCCAGGCCACCCACAGGTCCATGACCGAGCGCATGGCATTCCGCTGGGTGTACACGGCGCCCGCGGGCAATTGACGCCGCACCGCCTGGCGCCATTGCGCGAGATCGAGGGCGGCGATCTGTGCCGCCGTGCAGTGGCTCGCGGCGCTGGCGCAGAGCTCGGTGGGCTCGTCCACCGTGGCCTGCTGGCGTTGAAAGTCCAAGGCATAGTCGTAGTCCCCACCCCAGACGCCGCCAGCGACCCCCGGCGTGACCGAGCCCGCGCCGCTTTCGCCTGCCAAGGGAGGCAGGCTCACTCGGCCCGGGTTCGCGCGCAGGCGTTCAGCCATGTCCGCCGCGAGCAGCACAGCCGTGGCGCGATGCTGGCTCATCTGGCCCTGGCGCAGGGCCATAGCGTGCGCGGCGACCAGGGCATAGAGCGCGAAGGACAGCAAGGCCGCGGCCACCAGCACCTCCATCAGGGTCGCGCCTTGCTGGTCGATGCGCCCGCGCACGGGCAGGCCGGCGCATGCAGCGGCATGACAATGGACGGGAATCAACTGCATTTCAGCGCGCCCAGGGGACGGGCTCCCGCGCGTCCCTGGTTGGACACGCAGACGATGCGCACGCCAGCGCCCGCGGCCGAGGGCAGCGGTGTGAAGGTGAAAGTGCGGCCTGCCGCGCGGGCCCAGCCGGTGGCTTCGTAGATCACGGCGGCACGCACGGCCGACGTGCTCAAGGAAGCCAAGTAGGGCGGGGCCGTCTGCACCCGCAGCACACGCTCCCCCGCGTCGACCACGCCGTCGCCATCGGCATCTGCGAACACGATCCAGCCCACGGCCCAGTCCGGCGTGGCCAGGCAAGACGCGCCGTCGCGCGAGCTGCAGACGCTGACCCGCGCGGAACGGGCCAAGGCCTCGGAACGCGCGTAGCGCAAGTCCCCGACCAGGGCGTCCACGGCGGCCTGCATGCCACGTTGCAGCAGAAAACGCTGGTAGGCCGGCGCCGCCAGGGTGGCCAGCAAGGCGGCGATCGCGAGGACCAGCATCAGCTCCATCAGGGTAAATCCCCCAACGCGATCGCAACACGCGGGGCAGCGAGCAGGGCTGGATGAGCGAGCAGCGGACATGGCGGCAGACTAGCCGCCTCACCTCGAGGCCGTAAGCCGCTGCACGGGGACAAACGCCGGATTCCGGCAATGCGCACCCGCGCACTGACCTCGTTGCGCCCGCGCGCCTGTCGCGCCCAGGTCTGCAGGCCGCGGCCCTGGCCTTAGACTCGCCCTCATGACCTTGCCCGCCCCCATGCAACGTGCGCTCGCC
>JARJFC010000255.1 GCA_029310945.1 Leptospira sp. 96542 | reverse complement strand
CGTCTTCAAGCTGGTGGCGTTTGACCCCCCCCATTTGGTGCGGGCCGGGCCGCGGTCGTGGCTGGCGGCCAAGTACGGAAAGCTGAGCCAGGACTGGCGCGAGGACTTGCGCGCGGGTTTTGCCGAGCAGCTCAACAACCCGGCCCTGCTGGTCGAGCTGACCGGCATCACCGTGGTGGCTGACTTCCGCAGCCGCGACGTGGCTGCGGGTGGGCAAGGTGCCCCGCTGGTGCCGGCCTTCCACCAGGCCGTCTTCGGATCTTCCGCCGAAGGCGCCGTGGCGGTGCTCAACCTCGGCGGCATGGCCAACCTGAGCCTGTTGCACGGCGACACCGTCCGAGGGTTTGATTGCGGTCCCGGCAATGCCCTGCCCGACGCCTGGGCTCAATGGCACCTGGGCCAGCCTTATGACGCTGGCGGACGCTGGGCGGCCAGCGGCATGGTGAACGAGGCGCTGCTGGGCGATCTGCTGGAGGAGCCCTTTTTCCACCAGCCCCCGCCCAAGAGCACCGGACGTGACCTGTTCCATCCCGAATGGCTGCGCGCACGGCTGTCGCGGCACCCCCAACTCAAGCCGGTGGATGTGCAGGCCACGCTGACCGAATTGACGGCGCGCAGTTGCGCCGCGGACCTGCTGCGGCATGGGCCAACTTGCGAGCACCTCTACGTCTGTGGAGGCGGCGCGCTGAACGATACCTTGATGCGGCGCCTGAGTGCCTTGCTGCCCGGGGTAACGGTGGCGAGCACCGAGGCCGCCGGCCTGCCACCACTGCAAGTAGAGGCAGCTGCCTTCGCCTGGTTGGCGCGCAAGTGCCTGGTGGGCGAAACGGGCAACTTGACCCGTGTCACGGGCGCGCGTCACGCGCGCGTGCTCGGCGCGATCTACCCTGTCTGACCCCTCCGCCCGAGCCTATTCCATCTCGGAGGGCTCGTGACGACCGCGCGCGGGAGCGGCCTGAGCATCCGACAGCTGCCAGAAGATGGCCGCGGAGGCCAGCGTGAGCAAGCCCATGCAGACGAAGGTGCCACGGAACGCAGGCAAAGCAGCGGCGGCTTCCTCGTTGCCGAAATAACCGGTGAAGGCGGCGAGCACGGCCCCCGCGGCCGCCACCCCCATGCCCATGGCCGGCATCTGGACCATGGACAACAGGCTGTTGCCGCTGCTGGCCATGGCAGGGCTGAGGTCCTTGAGCGTGAGCGTGTTCATGGCGGTGAACTGCATGGAATTCACCGCACCGAATGCCATGAGCTGCACGATGCGCAGCCACAGGGGTTGATCCACCGTGGTCAGGGCGAAGCTCGCGGTCGCCAGCCCCACCAGCAAGGTGTTGAACACGAGCACGCGTCGGTAACCGTAGCGCGTGAGCAGCCAGGTCCCTGGGCGCTTCATGGACATGCTGGCCAGGGTGACGGGCAACATCATCAGGCCGGCGTGCAGCGGTGAATAGCCCAGGGTCACCTGCATGAGCAAAGGGATCATCAAGGGCATGCAGGCGCTGCCCAGGCGCGAAAACAGATTGCCCAGCAGGCCGATGCGCAACGACGCCACGCCAAACAAACGGGGCGAGAACAGCGGATCGGGACGGCGCAAGGCGTGC
>JARJFC010000254.1 GCA_029310945.1 Leptospira sp. 96542 | reverse complement strand
CCAGATCGGTGAAATCAGGAAGCCCTCGACTCTGCGCCCCGGCCTGCGGGAGCACGCCCACCGCCGACACCACGAAGGCGATGACCACCATGGGAGAACGCCAAAAGGACAGAAAACGCGAGGAAGAACGAGACATGCAAGACCTCATGCGGGATGATTCCGGAACGGGGATTCTGCGCCTGAGCGTTTTAACAGCCCACGGCATACAGATGAAGTTGTGAAAAGAATCGGCGGGCCAGTGTCCACCCGGCCCTGGTCTTCAGCGAGGCACGGCGGGACTCTTGTCGAGATTGACCAGTACCCCTTGCGCAGCCACGCCGGGGCGGCCTAGCCGGGGGCTGGAAATACGGCCGTCCGAAGCCGCGCGCACGTTGGCAGCACCCTGACGCGCCATCAAATGGTCCAGGCGGGGATCACGCAGCATGACCAGCGGAGTGTCTTGCCTCAGCGCCTGTGAAGCAAGAAACGACTGCGCCGCACCATCGGACACCGCGACTGGAGGCGCCAGATTGACCGAGGCCGATACGCGCTGCGGCATCGCCGGACGGCTCAGCCCTGACTGAGCGCTGGGACGCGTGTCAGTCCGGACTTGCGCCAGTTGCCGAGCCTGGGAGGCGGACTGCAAGCCCGCCACCCCTTGCCAACCCAGCATGCCCACCACGGCCAGCACGCACAAACCCGCCGTGATCCGCCAGGCACCATAAGGATCATTCGCACCCCGTCGTGAAAGACGACGACCGGGTTGCCGCCAATCCGGCGCCGATTCGATCGGCACGTCCAATCGGACTCGGCCGCGAGGTGTGGCCTCTTGTTCCAGTTGCCTGCGCAAGCGCGAAAGAAAAAGCGCATCGGACGCACGCCCCCGACTGAGCACCTCGCGCACCCCCAATTCGCCCCGGCGCATTGTTTCGCCCACGAGTTGGTAGTCATGCCAGCGTTGCTGGGCCTGGGGGTCGGACTCCAAGGTGAGGCAAGCCTGCGCGAATTCCTCGTCGCGCAATTCGCCATCCAGCAAGACCGAGGTCAAAATCTGGTTGGGTGTCATGGTGTCGGACAGCGCACCCTCTGGTGAACCTTGATTCAGCGATGTCAATTTCTCATGCTCCATAAGGCCTTCCGATAAGCCACCCGCGCACCTACCAACGCTTCCCACCCTGCCGCTCCAGCAGCGGGCGGACCCTGGCCGACACCGCCTCGCGGGCGCGAAAGATGCGCGAGCGCACCGTGCCGACCGGACTGTTCATGGCCGTGGCGATCTCTTCGTAACTCAAACCGTCCATTTCGCGCAGCACCAGCGCCTGGCGCAGGTCGTGGGGCAAGGCCTCCAATGCGCCCTGGACGGCTGCCGCGATCTCACGCGCGGCAAGCAACGTTTCCGGTGTGTCCTCCGCCATTGGTTCCCGCGCGGTCAAAAAAGTTTCATCGTCTTCGGCATCCACGGCACCGGTCGCCGCCATGCCCATCGCCAACGGGTCGTGGAGATCCTGAATGTTATTTTGCATTCTTTTCCAATGGATCCGAATCAAAAAACATATCCGAATCAATCGGTACCGGTAAAAAAACTTGGATTCACTTTCCAAGAACGCAAAGTCCCAATTTCAATA
>JARJFC010000253.1 GCA_029310945.1 Leptospira sp. 96542 | reverse complement strand
TGCTGGTGCAGGTGGAAGCGGTCAAGCAGTAAGCCTGTTGGCGGTTCGTCCGCGAGCAAAAGGCCGCACGAAGGTGCGGCCTTTTTTCATTTCGCCGCTGCCTTGCCATTAGGGATTACGTCAACGCTTTGTAAAGAAGGCAAACCTAGAATGCCCGATCTTCTTTTGGAGCACTCCGCGTAATCCATCATGACTTTCGCCGCGCTGTTCGCCGTCTTGCTGCTCGTGACGATTCCCATGGTGTATGTCTACCGTTGGCGCGGCCGTTACCGCTACACCGGCGTCAACCAGTACGTGCGCAAGAACTGGCCGATCTTCGCGCCCCTGAATTGCGTGCTCTACCTGTGCACCCGCAAAAGCGCGCGCGCCGCCTTCGTGAGCGAAGCGGAACTGCCGACGCTCAAGATCCTGCGCGACAACTGGCAGGTGTTTCGCGAGGAGGCCCTGGCCTTGGGCGCCTGCGGTGCCTTCGAGGTGGCCTGCACGCCCGGGACGCCAGCGTCCTATGACGTGGGCTTCCGCACTTTCTACAAACGGGGCTGGAGCCGCTTCTACCTCAAGTGGTATGGCTACAACCACCCGTCCGCGGTGGCGGCTTGCCCCCGCAGCGTGGAACTGTTGCGACAGGTACCCGATGTGAAGGCCGCCATGTTCTCCATCCTCAAGCCGCGCTCGGAACTGTCCATCCACGCCGATCCGATGGCTTCGTCCCTGCGCTATCACCTGGGCCTGGTCACGCCCAACTCCGAGTCCTGCTTCATCAACGTCGATGGCGAGTCGCGGCACTGGGTGGATGGCCAGGGGTTCATCTTCGATGAAACCTTCATGCACTATGTGCGCAATGACACCGACCAGCCCCGCCTGATCCTGATGTGCGACGTCACGCGGCCCATGAACATCTTCGGCCGCCTGTTCAACCGAGCCTACGGCGTGCTGGCGCGTGGCATGATGACACCCAACACCGAGACCGATGGGCGCGGCGTCTTCAGCGCCATCTTTGCCACCGTGGCGCCCCTGATCGCGGCGGGTCGCGGCATGAAGAGTCGCAAGCCCCGAACTTACGCCTGCCTCAAGTGGACCATGAACGTGGTGCTGCTGGCCGTGCTGCTTGGGCTGATCGCGCTGCCAATCTGGCTGCTCATGCGCCTGTTTTGAGTTCGCGCGCGCCCACGCCCTGCATCACGCGGCGTGGCAGGTCATGGGCCGTTGCCCCGGCCCGCAGGGTCTTCGCCGACATCGTCGCCTTCACCTGGCTGCAGCCAGAGTCGCGCGGGGATGTGCTTCTCCAGCTTTTCCACCGCCAGTTCGACCAGGTCGGGGTGCAACTCGTGGCCGATGAAAGGCAGCACGTCGGCGGTGAAGTCCACGCCGAACTCCTTCAGGCGCAGGGCACCTTCGATGGCATGGCGGTAGGGCATCACGGCATCGGTCTTGCCGTGCAGCAGGTGGATGGTGCAGCTTTCATGGGGCGGTGTTTCACCGGTCTTGTAGCGGCCCTGGAAGCGCCAGCGCCACAGGCCCGCCGCGGCCCCCGCGAGCACGCTCAGGGTGCCGGCCGCGGACAGCAGGATGAGCAGCCAGGTCCAGAACGGGTCGCGCGAGTTGT
>JARJFC010000252.1 GCA_029310945.1 Leptospira sp. 96542 | reverse complement strand
CACGCGCAACCACCTCGCCATCGTGATCGATGAATTCGGTCGGGTGGCTGGCCTCATCACCATCGAGGACGTCTTGGAGCAGATCGTCGGCGAAATCGAGGACGAATTCGACATCTCCGAGGACGAGGGGGATATCTTTGGCCTTGCCGACCAGACCTACCGCGTCAGTGGCAGCGCGTCCATCCAGCGGGTCAGCGAAGCCTTTGGCGTGGAGATCCTCGCCAGCGACCCCGACGAGAGCTTTGACACGGTCGGGGGCTTGATCGCGCATGAAATGGGGCATGTGCCACGACGGGGCGAACAGCACATCATCGCCGGACTGAGGTTCATCGTCTTGCACACCAAGGGGGGGGCGGTCAGATGGTTCAAGGTCACGCCCGTTTCCCCGCCACCGGACCACGGTTCGCATGCCTGATCGTTCCGCGATGCGCGTGAGCGCGGCGGTACGCATGGGCTTGTCGTTGGCGGCGGGCGGATTGCAGGCGCTCTCCATCGCGACGCCGTGGGACGGGCAGCCGCATGGCGGGCTGCAACTGATCTCCCTGAGCCTGCTGGCGTGGCTGCTTCTGCGCCAGGTTTCCCCGGGCGACGGAGGCCGCGCGCCGCGCCGCGCCGAAGCCGCGGCACTTGGCTGGCTGTTTGCCACGGCTTGGCTGGCAGGAAGCTTCTGGTGGATGTTCATCGCGATGCACCCCTATGGCGGTCTTCCCGCGCCCTTGGCCGCGGTCGCGGTGCTGGCGCTATCGGGCGCCCTGGCGCTGTACGTCGCCGCCGCATGTGCCCTGTATGTCCACCTCGGCAGGAGGTTGGGCGCCACGCGGCCTGCTGTGAACGCCTTGCTGTTCGCCTCGCTCTGGCTGATGGCGGAGCTGGCGCGAGGCCAGTGGTTCACCGGCTTTGGCTGGGGCGCGGCGGGCTACGCGCACGTGCAAGGCCCATTGGCAGCTTATGCCCCCTGGGTCGGGGTGTACGGCATCACCGCGGTGTCGGCTTGGCTCGCGATGATGCTGGCCTCCATCGGCTCGACGTTGCTGTCCCTGCCGGCAGGGGGCGTTGCGTCAGCATGGCGGCGCGTAGGCATCGCCGGGCTGGCCATGGCGCTGGTGCTCGGCCTACCATTCGCGCAGCAGCGTTGGATGCCTTTGGCTTACCCGTCTACCGGCACACTGCGGATTACCTTGCTGCAAGGCAATATTCCCCAGGACGAAAAGTTCCAACCTGGCAGCGGCATCGTGCAATCCCTGCGTTGGTATGGCGAACAGCTGATGCAAGCGTCCCGCGACGCAACCCTGGTGGTCGCGCCAGAAACTGCCTTGCCCTTGCTGCCCCAGGACTTGCCTGCGGGCTACTGGTCTCAACTGGAGGCGCGTTACACGCAGAGTGGTGCATCGGCCGCCCTGATCGGCGTGCCCTGGGGCAACTCTCGCGACGGCTACACGAACGCCGTCGTCGGCTTGGCGCCCGGACAAGAACACTACCGCTATGACAAGCACCATCTGGTGCCCTTCGGCGAATTCATTCCGCTGGGCTTCCGGTGGTTCACCGCCATGATGCAGATCCCGCTCGGTGACTTCAATCGAGGTGGTTTGAATCAATCCTCCTTCGCCTGGCAGGGGCAGCGACTCGCCCTGAACATTTGCGACGAGGATTT
>JARJFC010000251.1 GCA_029310945.1 Leptospira sp. 96542 | reverse complement strand
CGTGGGGTGCGTCGATGGCCACGCGCTGCGGCCAACGCTGGACCGCGCGCCAGAAGAATTCAATCGGGTACATGGTGCTGCTGAGCTATGGAAGGCTTATTCGACCTTGGCGCCGGAGACTTTGACCTCCCTGCTGTCGGGTCTCGGCGCGGAGGATGAAGGCCTGGGCACCGGGTTGCTGGGCCTGGATCCCACGCAGGCGAACGTCAGCGAGGGCTTTGACCTGGCGAAGGACGTTGATGCTGCCGCGGCCGTGCCGGCTTTTGGCTTCGACCCGCTGCGCGGTGCAGGCGTGCCAGCCCAGCAGGACCAAGATCCCGCGCAGACGGCCGCGGCTGCCGCCGCGGCCTTGGCCGCCTTGGGCCTGGACCCACTGGCGGGCGCGGCGTCTCTGACGCCCGATGCCCAGGGCGGAAGTGCGGCCGCGCTGGCAGCCATGGCCGCCGCGGGTGGGGTGGGTGCCATCAATGGCCAGCCCGGCACGACCGCGACCGTGCCTGGCGACGGAACGGGTGTCGCCACCAAGAACTCCGTCGCACTGGCGGGTGGCCGCGCCGGGACCCAACAGGGCGTGGACGCCCAACTTGCCGGCCGGGACGCCGCCGCCAATCCGCGGGACGCTGCCTTGTCCGCCAAGTCGTCCGAGCTCACCACGCTGGCCATGGAGGGCGTGGGCCTGCAGCGACAGCCAAGTCAGCGCAATGTCTCGGCCCGGGCGGATGCCGCCAAGGCGGACGCCCTGCGAGGCGCCAAGGGTGAAGATGCCGCGGCGCGTCTGGGATGGCGCAGTGACATGGCTGCCCAGGTGGCGCAAGCTGCCCTGGCTTCGGGCGGCCCGCAGGCCGGCTTGGCCGGTGAGGCCTCGGCCGGACGCTTCGGTTCCGGGATGGGCGAGCGTGGCGAGGAGGGCGCGCGCACGACCCTGAACGAGTTTGCCGCCGTGGGCGCCGTGTCCAGCGGGGTGACGGGTCCGGCTGGCGTGGATTCGAGCAATACCGTGTATTCGCCCGCTGGTTTCACCGATCCGGCCCTGAGTCCCGAAACCCAGGTGGCCGAGCAGGTGAGCTACTGGGTGGGCCGAGGCGCCCGCAATGCCGAGATTTCCGTCGAGGGCCTGGCCGAGAATCCCATCCACATCACTATCGCGATGCAAGGACAGGAGGCCCACGTGGCCTTCCGCGCCGATCAGGCGGAGACTCGCCAGGTGCTGGAGGATGCGGTTCCCCATCTGCGTGAATTGTTGGAGCGTGAGGGTTTGACCCTGGCGGACGTGTCCGTGGGGCAATCCGATCCGGGCTGGAGCGGTGGTTCGGAAGCCAGTGCACAGGCCCGTGAGCAGGCCGCGCATCGCGCACGCCTGGGAGGCCTGGGTGGGCGCCAGGGTGAAGACGTCGCGGCGGGGCCTCAGGGCGCGGCGCGTCCGATGCCGCTGCCCGCAGGGCGTACCCTGGACCTGTTTGTCTGAGCAAGGCGTGACTCCGTATCTGCGCCGCCGGATCCTGCGGGAGTTGGGGCGCAAGCCGGGTCACGTCGTGTGATGCAGGGATGCCGTGGCAGTCTGATTGGCGTGATTTTTCACCTGTAATCCGCCGATCGACCGTCAACTGGGCGAGAAGAATCCATCAAATCAGCGGGTTTGTCCGGAACCCGCGAACCCAA
>JARJFC010000250.1 GCA_029310945.1 Leptospira sp. 96542 | reverse complement strand
GTCCTTCGACAGTTCGATGACGTAGACGTGATAGTGCGGGCGGCCCATCGCAAGATCCGCACGGGCCTCAGTTCTTGGGGTCGTTGAACTGGATGCCGTATTCCTGCAGCTTCTTGATGGCGGCTTGTACCTGTCGACTGTTCATGTCGATACCCTGGGCCGTGACCAGCAACTCCTTGAACTTTTCAAAGTCCGCCTTGGCCGCTTCCTTATCGGCCAGGCCCTCGTACGCCAATCCGCGCTGGTAGTAGGCAAAGGGGTAATTGGGCTGTGCCGGGATTGCATCCGTCAGCACCTTCACGGCTTCTTCGTTGCGGCCCATCAGTTGCAGATTCCAGCCGATGTGATACTGCGTGCTCATGCTGTTGCGACGGGCCTGCTTGTCGAACACGTCCGCCTGGGCCAGCGTGGTCAATGCCTCCTGATGCTGCTTCATCTCCCTGAGGTAGATGGACATGTTGATGAGGTCGCCATAGCTCTGGGCGGGCGAGATGGCAAAGGCAGCCTGCTGGTCTTTCAGGGATGCCGGGAAGTTCTCCAGGACGTGATGGGCCCAGGCACGGTAGATGAGCGCCTGGCGGCGCCGTTGATCGTTCTTGGCCGAACCCTTGATGCAGGCTTCCAGCAAGGGCAGGCCGTCCGCGTGCTTGCCGCCGGACACGGCGGCCTGGCCGGCCATGCATTGCTGGTAGACGGGATCGTCCTTGTCCGGAAAATCGAACCCCACGTTGCGGATCGCCTGCAGCTTGCCCCAGGAGAAATCGCATTTCCTGCCGACCTCCGTCTGCTGCTCCGAGATGGGCACGCACCCGCCTGAAATCTTGACGCGTTTCAGCCCAGGCTGTTTCGACAGCGTGAACTCCAGGGCGGGGCCTTCGGGAATGATGTGTTCCAGTTCGACCTTCTCGACGTAATCGTCCACCAGCGCGAAGATGAGCTGATCGTTCAGGCTCAGCGTGAAATGGTAGTGCTGGAACAAACCCGCCGGTCGATGGCAGATGGACACGATGTCCTTGTCCACCACCTGATGCCGGCAATCGGGCTTGTTGTTGTCCTGGGCCTGGCTCATCGTGGCGGCCAGGCACAGGCAGAGGGCCGCGGTCAGTTTCATCATGGTTGTGCTCCCATTGTTTTGGAGGGGAAGGGGCGGCGACGCGTGCCACGCGCTGCGCGACTCGCCAGGCTATTTGCGGCGCAGCGTACCCGCCAGGTCCGTGCCCGGGGCGACGGTATTGAACACCGTGCCGTACTTCTTCACGTTCTCGTGCAGCAGGGCCAGGCGCTGGTCGATCTCGTCCGTGTCCACGATGATCTCGTAGCGGATGCTCTCCAGCCTGGGCGGCACGTCCTGGCGCACGCCGTCCACGATCACCTCCACACCACGCAGCTGGAACTTCAGCATGGGCGCCACGCGCTCGATGCCCTTGACCATGCAGGCCGAGAGCGCGGCCAGCAGCAGCTCGGCCGGGTTGAAGGCCTCGGGGTTGCCGGCCAGGTCCGTGTCCAACGCGATCTCGGCGTTCTTGCAGACGGCGCGGCTGAGGTGGGCGTCCACACGCCGGGTTTCGACGTGGAACGTCATCTTGGCGGCTGGCGTGCTCATGGCCGGCGCCTTTCAGTGCTGCACGAAGCTGTAGCGCACGTCTTCGTTTTCCACCA
>JARJFC010000024.1 GCA_029310945.1 Leptospira sp. 96542 | reverse complement strand
GCCATTACAAGAGCAAATGCTATACAGCATGGATCGACGAGCGAAACTCTCTGGATTGCGTCAGGTGGTGCCCATACAGAAAACTTATTGCCAGATGCTGGTCTTTTCAGGCGTGGGATCTTTTTTGAAAATGAGGGAGATAATATTCCTAGGAATTTTGGAGGGAATTTTACAGCGAATCCAAACAATCCAGCTTTGACTACCAGAAATATTGAAGCGATACGATTGCAGAACACTTGTCCAAAAACTCCACTCATTGGGCGACATGGATACGGAGCCTGTTATAGTAACGATGTCAACGGAGCCATAACAGGAGGCAGATGAAAATGAAACAATCTCTATACATTTTTATTTTGTTTTTCTTTGTTTTCTGCCAGGCAGAATCGAATGACAAAGCATTTCAGATTCCACAGGATGATTCAGAATATCTTTACCATTCTAATTATAAATACGATGCAGACAATTTGCCGAAAATTGGCGATCCGGAAAAATTGCTCTATGAAAAATTGGGAAAACCATCTGGTCGCTACACCTTCCAAAAAAAACATGACCATGTAATCAATGGAGTCAAGTTTACCTTTGATAAGTTATTTGTATACTCAAGTTCCAGAGTAGAACGCAAGCAATATGAAGGTTTTTCGAGTGTTGAAAATATGGAGGCATTGGATTTAAATATTTTTGTATTGGAAGGACGAGTTGTAAAAATATCGATTAGAAACCTGATCAAGGTAGGAGAGCCGAGAAACCAATTCGACACCCTTCCATGGTCCCAAGGTCCTCTTGACACACATGGTAAAGAGTTTATCGTCAATGGTATTTTTCCGAATTCAGGAAAGGTATTTGATGAATATTGGAAAGAACAGGAAGAATTAAAGAAGTTGCAGAAAACAGAGGACAAACCAAAAGAATGGAAATGGAAATTTTGGAATTAAAAATAATTACAACTAAGTCAGTGGTTTATAATCATTTAAACTTTGAATAGATTTTGTAAATATTTCCCTTTTAAGTTTTTGTAAATTGAAAAGTCTGAATCAATACTAACAATTCTTTCAATTCCCAACTTTTCAGAAATACACATTAAGGATGCGACAGCTAAATCCATTGGCAAATCTGAATATTTTTTCATTCGATTCTTAATGTATTTAAGATCCTCAATGTTCAAATCAATTATTTTGATACTTCCCCTTTCAATCCATTCAAGAAAGTCTGATTGTGCTCCAACTGAAAAAGAAAGTAAGTAACCAACTTCAGTAATGACAGGCCATGAAGAAACTAGTTCACCATTATATGATTTAAGAAATTTTAAAGTTGGTTTGTGAAATTTATCCTTCGAATTAAACAAAGCGATTATAGGTCCAGAATCAATGAGAGCTACGTTTTTCATTTTTCTTAACAATCGCCTTCTGTAGATACGCCTTTCTGTTCTGAGCAAGATCAGAAATCTCTGAATCATGTTTTCCAAATAAATCTAAACCTAATTCAAAAGGAGTTTTTATATTTTCTCTTTTTTTTATATATTCGAGAATAGAATCCTTTACTATTTCTGTACGACTTTTTCCTTCCGATTTTGCAAATGAATCTAGCTTTCTTTCTAATTCTGGTGGTAACCGCAAACTGATCATAATATTAAGTTGCAATACAAAAATGTATTACGGTCAAGGTTTATTATTTCATTTTCAATCTAAATTTAACCCCAGCGCAAGCGATCGCAGCGGAAATCCTTTTCCAAATGTACGCCTATTTTTATCTACAAACAAATTGAAAAGATTGTAGCGAAGAGCGCGGTCGATTATTGGATAAAATTATTTTCAACTAACAGATGAGATGCGCCAAAGGAAAGAAAACAGACATTCTGTATTTCGCCCTCACCAATATTTTCCCCCAGAAGGGCTCGCCGTCCTGGCTCACCTGCGCTCCGAGTCACGGCTCGGCTCGACGTAAGCCATCCGGGCTTACTTGCACAAATTTTCGTTCCCTATGGGTCACTCAAATTTGTGGTCGCCTCACTGTTCTCGTCCCTTAGGATCTTTTGTAAGATATTGATTGGTTTAGGAAAAAAGTTACCGAACGTTTGCGGGCGAAGGGACTCGAACCCTCGCCAGAAGCTTGGAAGGCTGCTGTGCTACCGTTACACCACACCCGCAATTGGTAAATACATAGTTTTTGGCTGGGGTCGTGGGTCAATGATTTTTGGTTCCAGAATGTGAGGCGGAAACAAAATGGGTCTATGGCTCTCCCAAAAATTCTGGAAACTTACAGAAACCAATACCGAAAAATCAAACTATTCCAAGACATCACGTCTGTCCTGCATTGGGATTCCGAGGTGATGATGCCAGAGGATGGCCGGGAAGACCGATCCAACCAGATTGCGGCAATTTCGGAGCTTACCCATGATTGGATGACCAACCCAAGTTTTAAGGAAACCATAGAGGGAGCCAAGTTGGCATTGAAAGATTTGCCTGAAGGGGAGAGGGCGAATTGGAAACGCGAACTTGAGATTTTGTCTGAGGATCGTGAAAAGGCCGATAAATTGCCTTCTAGTTTTGTTTCCGAATTTGCCAAACTCACCAATTTAGCTCATGGCGAATGGGCAGAGGCCAAAAAACAGAAAAACTTTTCGATGTTCCAAAATCGTTTGTCGGAACTTGTGGATATGTCAAAAAAACAGGCAGATTACTTTGGTTATACGACAGAAGCCTACGATGCACTATTGGACAATTATGAAAAGGGAGCCAAAGCTAGTGAAATCCAAACTTTGTTTTCCGACCTAAAAAATTCGCTCATTCCCCTCGTCAAAGAAGCTCCGAAATTTGAGTCTCCTTTTAAAAATCCAATTGCCATTGAAAAACAAACTAAATTTTGTAAACGATTGCCAGCACTGCTTGGTCTTACGGAAAAAGAGTCTCGGTTGGACATTAGCAACCATCCATTTTCTACAAGTTTAGGCAAAGGTGATAAACGCATAACGACTAGATATGCGGTGGATGATCCACTATCTTCGATTTTTGGAGTTTTGCACGAAACAGGTCACTCTCTTTACGAATCTGGTCTTTCGAAGATGCCAGATTACCCCACACCAACAACAGAGTTTTTGAGTTTAGGAATCCATGAATCACAGAGCAGGTTGTGGGAAAACCAAGTGGGCAGGTCCAAATCATTTTGGGAATTTGTGTATCCTATTCTTTTGTCCGATTTTGGATTAAGTGAGGCTGAAATCCCATTTGAAGATTTATACAAATCTATCAACAGTACAGAAAAAACAAAAATCCGTGTTGAAGCCGACCAAGTCACCTACAACTTACATATCATTTTGCGTTTTGAGATCGAAAGAGATTTAATCAATGGAAAGATCCAAGTGAAGGATCTGCCAGAAATTTGGAACACCAAAGTACTTGAAAACTTTGGTTTAAAAATTGAAAACGATGCCGAAGGTGTTTTGCAAGACATCCACTGGTCTATGGGCGCTTTTGGGTACTTCCCAACATACAGTTTAGGAAATATCTTTTCATCTCAGTTTTTTGCAAAATTTGAATCAGACCATCCTAATTATAAAAATGCCTTTGCAAAAGATGGAAATTTTTCTGAATTGCTCAGTTGGCTTCGAACCAATATCCATTCAAAAGGCAAAACGCTCGAAGTGAATGAACTTATGAAACAAACCACTGATGAGTCGCCTAACGCAAAGTATTTGATATCTTATTTGAAATCAAAAATTCAGGAAGTTGGTTAAGGATAAATTATGTCAGCATCAGAAACAGAACTAGAAAAACTCAGCCAATTGTCTTATTTTGATAATTTAGCATTGTACTATCTTTGTATAGAATCTCCCCCACAAACATTGGCATTGGCCTTTTTTGAAATGGATGAAAAAATTTCGGGCTCCATGCTCGGAGTTTTGGATGTAAAACGTAGAAAGTACATCCACGAGTTGATGGCTCTTCAAAAGAATGTTTCGAAAGAGGAGAAGGAAGCTGCAGCAAGCGGGCTCCTCCTCATCGCAGACGGTCTTATTTCTCGAAACTTAATTTCGAAACAAGGTCAGTACTATTTTGGAACAAAAAAGGAATAAATTCCTTTTGTAAAAAAAGTCCATCCAATCAAAAAAAATACACCACCAATCGGAGTGATTGCACCTAACACCTTCACTCCTGAGATTGCCAAACTATACAAACTAAAACTAAAAAATAAAATTCCAACCAAAAACAGAATCGTCGCATAACTGAAAGACTTCGATTTTCCGTTTCCATTTGATAAGTGTGATAGATGAACAAAAACAAGTGAAATGGCTGCCATAATGGTATGGTAAAAATGGTATTTATTTCCCGTTTCGAAAATAACACTCATTTCTTGCGTTAAATATGGTTTCAAACCGTGTGCCCCAAAGGCTCCGATGGCCACGGCTAAAAATCCAAAAATTCCCACGAACAATCCCAAAAAATTATGGTTCTTGACAAGTTTCATAATCAGTTCTTCCTAAAGACTATGACTTCTGATCCCTCTGGAAAGAACACTAAATTTATACGAGTTTGGCGACAACTGAATGTAGAAGATATAAAAAAACAACTCCTCTACATTGACGATTTGTATGGAACCTGTGGGAATTGTAAAAAATTAGGGCTGAACTATTTAAAAGATAAAAAATGCCCCGAATGCGGAATTACATTCAAATACCTTGCAACAAAGCTGAGTAAGGTGGCCGACATTGGCAAAATTCTAGCGAGGATAGATAAAGAAGGTCTCGATCTCACTCTGATTGAAAGAGAAGATTTTGAAAGATCGAGTGCCTCCGATGCAGCAAGGGACTTATTTAAAACTTAAACGACCATCCGAATTGAGCTGTTTTGTTGTGGGCAGATGTATCTTCCCAAGAATCGACGGCTCGGACTAATCGGCTCACAGCGAGCGCAGCAAAAACACCCACGGCATTGGGTGATTCCCAAACATTGCCAGGGCCTTTCACATTGGCCATATGGTCATAAATATTCTTTTTTGGTAATTTTTCTTGTGCATAATAGTAAGCTCCACCTGCCAGGATAAGATCGCATAACAGATAGATACTCATGCTGATGATTGTGTCTTTGGTAGTGTAAAGAGGTGAATTCCACGAATTGTAACCAACAGATGCCATTGGTGAAATTAGGTTCAAACCTTGCGAAACAATATGCGATTTTTCACTCAGTTTGACCGAACCATCAACTGGTGGTTTTTGTAATAATTCTTGTTCCAATAATTGTTTCCACATCTTCTCCTGTCCACGTCTGGGAGATTCCATGCGGATGATTGAATCACCTGAGTTTTTGCCAACCTTTCCGATATAAATATTAAAATCGTAGGGGTTTTTCCAGCGGTGACGGTACCGATAGACAAATCCTTGGGTTTTGTCGTCGGCATAATAATCAGGGTCGAGTTTGTTTAGGACTGCCACCAAACGAAGGTTAACATCATCTGGCGAACCCATAATTTCAATGGTTTCACCTGCAAACAAAGAAACACTAGTAAGTAGGTAAACAAAAACAACTGTTAAATATAGATAAAACCTTCGGATCACTTTCACTATTTTATACCTGGCAATTGAAAATATGCTCCCAATAATCCTAAAGAATTGTAGGTTGCATGACAAGCAATCGCAATCCAGATATTATTGGATTTTAAATAAATATAACCAAAAAATAAGCCAACTCCACTGAGGATAAAAGGAATGGCAATAGAGGTTCCGTCGGTTCTATGTAAAAATCCGAACAACAGGGATATTATGAGTAAGCCTTCTTGCGCTAAATTTTTATCTGCAAACGATTTGAGTAAAAAACCACGAAAGAATAATTCTTCCAAAATTCCTGTGATAATGCCAACAACGTAAACTCCCCAGGCAAGCAGATAACCGTTGCCCGATAGGGCACTGGAAAGTTTGTATGCAAAGGCTCCAGTTTCCACTGGAATTTTCAGTGCTACAAGTATCATTCCAAATACATTCACTGCTAAATAACAAATGAATCCATACCCAATGCCCCGAAGTAAAATTCTTATTGAAATATCATCTTGTAAGGTGTTAACGGGGATTTGCAAAAATTTTTTATAAACAATATAACCTAAAATTACATAACATAGCAGCCATAAAATGGAATGTCCTAAAAGTAAATGTGGTTTTTCCAAAAAAACTAAATCGTAAAAAGAATTAAAAATTAGTTGCGGTGTTTCTTGGAACTCCTTTAAAAAAGTTTTCTCAATTGGATCTTTGATTTTTGAAAATTCGGAGAACATTGTGGAAAAATCCATTTTCCCTTCAGAATAGTCTTCAAAAATGGGCTGGATTTTTTCTTCAGGGATTCGTTCTCCAAGGATGACATTGGCAACGAAAACCGAAAACAATTGGGTATAAAAAAAGAGAGAAACAAATACAAGTCCGAAGGCGAAGGTGGAAAGTCGTAATAACTCGAAAAATCGATTTTGCATCTGCCTTCCAATCTCAAGTTTTGGTAAGAATCGTCATCGTTTTTTTGAAAAAAGGTCGATACTGGTAGAGAGAGTATTATGTCCAGTTTCATAAAAAACGGAATTTTCTGTCTTTATTTGTCTACCCTTTGCCCTTGGGATTTCGTCCAAGCAGCCCCTGTCACCCTGGCCAATTTGGAATATTCGAACCCTATTCTCAAACTCCTGCGTTCTGAAATCAAAGAAAACTTACGAATCTCCAAATCCAATGCACAGGCTGCGGAGCTTACACCGCTAAAGTACTACCAATACAAAGTAAAATCGGAAGATAATTTTTTCAAAATCATGGCTCGTACTGGGATGGATTTAGAAACATTATCTTCTGCAAATGAACTGAGCTCTCCCCACGATCTGGCTCCAGGCATGATCCTTGAAATTCCCAATATGAGGGGAACCTTTCACCCTGAATCCACAAACGGTTCGAATGCAACTCGTTACCAATTGGCAAAAAAATACAATTTAGATCCCACAAAACTTCAGTTTGATGCAGAAAGAGAAAAATGGTTTTTACCTGGGGTTTCAATGGGTAAGTCAGAAAAATCATTTTTTTACGGATTCGGATTCCAATTCCCATTGAAACAAGCTCGGGTATCTTCAGGATATGGCAAACGATTGGATCCATTTACAAAAAAAGAAACTTTCCATGGTGGAATTGATCTTGCCGCCAAACATGGATCAGATGTTTATGCATCGATGGAAGGAACAGTCGTATTCAAAGGAACAAATGGTGGTTATGGACAACTCATCATTATTAAACATAGTTTAGGTTACGAAACTCGTTATGGTCATTTGAGTGAATACTCTGTTTCACTCGGTGAGAAGGTAAAAAAGGGTCAAAAGATTGGGGAAGTAGGCCAAACAGGTAGAGCGACCGGTTCACATTTGCATTTTGAAATTAGAAGAAACTCAAAAAGGGAACGGCCAATTTTTAATTCACATTAAAAAAAGATTTACTCTTTCAAAAGATTGTTTTATAGATTGGAACAATGGACTTTGAAATACCAACCGAAGTAGAATCTTTAAGGTTAACTCTCCGCGAATTTGTAACAAACGAGATCATTCCACTCGAAAAACATTATGATTATTCGTTAGGCCGAATGCCAGAGGATATAAACCAACAAGCGCGCGCTAAAGTAAAAGCTGCTGGCTTTTGGACTCCACATTTACCAAAATCGGAAGGTGGTCTTGGTTTAAACCAAATTGGAACTTGCATTATTTTTAGTGAACTGGGTCGTTCACCCATTGCCCCTTATATTTTTAATTGTGATGCACCAGACGAAGGCAATATGCACCTCCTATCACTTGCGGCCACAGAGAAACAAAAACAATTGATTTTACATCCACTCACAAAAGGTGAACTCCGAACTGGCTTTGCAATGACGGAACCATCACCTGGTGCTGGGTCTGATCCAACCAGTTTACAAACCAATGCTGAAAAACAAGGGGATAAATTCATCCTCAATGGACGTAAGTGGTATTGTACAGGAGCCAATGGGGCAAAGTACCTCATTGTTATGGCAAAGGTCAATGGGAGTTTTCGCAAAACTACCATGTTCCTTGTTCCGACCGATTCAAAAGGATATACCATGGTTCGTGAAATTGAACTTATGGGATCCCATGGTCCAGGTGGACATTGTGAATTGAACTTCGAAAATGTGGAAGTACCAGAAGACATGGTTCTTGGACGTGTGGGTGAAGGTTTTAGGTTATCCCAAGAAAGGCTTGGTCCTGCTCGCTTAACGCATTGTATGCGATGGACTGGTCTTGCTAGGCGGGCACTTTCCATTGCTCGTACTTACGCGAAAGAAAGAGAGGTTTTTAGTTCAAAAATTGCCGAACACCAAGGTATACAGTGGATGTTTGCCGAACGAGCCACAGAAATTGAAATGGCATTTTTACTCACACTCAAAGCAGCTTGGTTGTTGCAAACAGGCAAAGACGCAAGGCAAGAAACTTCGATGGCAAAATGGAAGGTGAGTGAAGCACTTTGTAATACCATCGATACGGCCATACAAATCTGCGGCGGCAAAGGGTATTCGAGAGACCTTCCATTGGAGTTATTCTATCGAGATGCTCGTGCTGCAAGGATTGCCGATGGTCCATCCGAAGTTCATAAAATGGTCATTGGTCGTAATTATGTTTCAGAAAAATGGGATTTTTAATTTCTTATGGAGTTAAACGATTTACAATCCAAGGTTGAGGAACACCTAGCCACCGTTTGGTCAGAAGCAGTTCAAATCAAAGATCTGGTTCATTTGAGTGGAGGGGCTTGCCAAGACAATTATTCTTTGTCTTTAAAAAAAGCAAATGACCAGATGGATTTGGTTTTGCGAACAGACAAGGGTGGCAGTTTACTTTCTTCCTTATCAAAACGTGATGAATTCAAAGTGGCACAACTTGTGTTTGGTGCATCTGTCAAAACCCCAAAACCCATTTTGTTAGAAGAAAATCCAAACATCATTGGTGCTCCCTTTTTTCTAATGGAAAAAATCAAGGGCAAAGCAACTGGGCGGTACATCACCAAAGATAAAGAACTGGATGCCTACCGAAAATCAAAAATGGTTTCTGACCTTGCGTCCAATTTGGCCAAACTCCACACGATCAAACCATCTGCTGTTTTGGATGAAACGCTAAAACAAAGGCTTCAATACACTCCCAAAGAATCTTATATCCAAAAAACCCTAAACGATTTAAAAACTTCCCTCGACGATTTGCCAGAAGCCCACCCAGCCATCGAACTCTGCCTTCTTTGGATGGAAGAACATATACCAAACATCGATGAAATTGTTCTCGTACATGGCGATTTTCGGACTGGCAACTTTATGATGGATGTTAGTGGGCTCCAAGGAATTTTGGATTTTGAATTTGCTCATTTTGGAGACCGCCACGAAGACATTGCCTGGCTTTGTATGCGCGACTGGAGGTTTGGTCGATTGAACAAAGAAGTGGGTGGTTTCGGTGATCGTAAAGATTTTTACGCTGAGTACGAAAAAACATCGGGCATTCCTGTTGATTCGCAAATCGTAAGTTATTATGAAGTTTTGGGAAATTTACGTTGGGCGATCGGCTCGGCTGGGCAAGCAGAAAGGCATCTATCAGGTAAAGACAAAGGTATTGAACTTGCAGCCATCGGTCGTAGAAC
Source organism: Leptospira sp. 96542 (assembly GCA_029310945.1). GTDB lineage: Bacteria > Spirochaetota > Leptospiria > Leptospirales > Leptospiraceae > Leptospira_A. The sequence continues at coordinate 55,955 of JARJFC010000024.1, read as the reverse complement.
AGCAGAAATGGAATGGGAAGCCATGAGGATCATTGAGGAATTAGACCGTGCAATATAGACCAGATACAAAAGAACTCATTTCCGCCATCCAAGATTTTTTGATGAAGGATCTACTCCCAAAACTAGAAGGTGACGATTTACTTTCTTATAAAACCTTGGTTTCGTGGAATATGTTGGGTGTCATCTCACGTGAGATCGAGTCGAGCGATTTGGATTTGGATTGGAAAGAGATTGTAAGTTTACCAAACAATTTGTTTCCCTCCGATACCAAACTAAGTTTTGACGAATTTTCCAAACTTACCCGTAAAGAAAAATACAAACTTTTGTTTGATTGGAAAAAGAACTTTGCCAATCAAATCAGGCAAGGTTCCATTCCGAAAGAAGAAACAAGACCTGGGAGTGCCGTTTGGAATTTTGCCAAAGACCAATTGAAAAATAATCTTTCAGTCTCAAACCCAAGGTTCCAAGTATAGATGTCTTTATTGTATTTGGTTCGGCATGGACAAGCAGACAGGTTGGGCAAAAATTACGATCGCCTAACGAAACATGGAATTTTTCAGGCAAAAAAATTAGGTGAGTATTTTTTGAACCAAAGGATCGAATTTGATTCGGTTTATACAGGCACTCTTAACCGACAGAAAGAAACGGCCATGGGCATTTTAGAAGCCTTTCAAACAGAAAGGTTTTGTATTCCAGATCCAATCGAAAATTCGGGATGGGACGAGTTTGAATCTCGGTTGTGGTTGGGGCTTGCGGCTAAGATTCGTAATGCGAATGAAGGATTTGCCAATTTATACGATTTATACAAAAAGGCTTGGGAAAATGGCGAGGAATCCACACGAACTCATTTCCAATCCATGATCCAAATTGTTCTGAAAGATTGGGTGGAAGGAGTTTGGGATCCCGTGGAACCCTATACATTTTCTGAATATGTGGAAAAAGTGTCGTTTGCCCCCAAGTCCATCCCCAAAGATCTAAAGAGTACACTCGTTCTATCATCAAGCACTCCCATAGCAGTGATGATGGGTCTTTCTTGCCAAATGAAATACCAAAACTATCCAGTTTTTATGAAATCCATCACAAACACTTCCCTCAGTGTGTTTCGTAGGTCTCGTGATTTTTGGGAGCCAGTGAGTTTTAATACAACGCCACACCTCACCGATCCCGATTGGATAACAATTGTTTAGTGAATCATTGACCAAAACTTGAAAGTAGTTTGAGCCTGTTTTTTGCTTTTTGACCCCAACCAGTCCTTGGAAAGTTTCTGTACAAATGGTCCATGGCTTCCCTTTCGTCTTCGTTGGTTTTGGAATATTTGACTGAAATTTCAGGTTCGGTTTGGAATTTAAAGTCAACCTTCACATGGAAACTCCCCATAAACACGATGGTTCCTGGTTCCAAATTCACTCGCGAGTTTGTCACTACTTCCCGATCAAAGTCCACGTCGATTTTGGTCGGTTGTTTGGTGGAACCAAAAGCAAAATCAGAAGCACCTCGATTCAACAAATGAACCGCGTCAAAGATTTCGTATTGTCCATCTTTCAAGTTTTGGAAATAATAATAATGTTCAGAGTTTTCTTTGTATTCGAACTGTGCATCACCTTTGCGTAAGGTGACCTTTTGGAACCTCGGGTCAATGAGTTCATCCAAAAGCATTTCATCTTTTGTGATTGTCATATGTACGATGATGAGTGAGCTTTGGGCGTTTTTTGGTCCAAAACTTGAACACTCAGGAAACAAATAAAACAAAACACCAAGGATAAGAAATTTGCGTACAAGTGATCGGCTCATTCGTTCAAATCGGGAAGGTTGTTTTGTTTCATTCGGATCAATATTCATAAAGTTTTTTTATCCCATTGGGTATTGGATTTTTTTGGAGATGGCGTTGATATCACGCAAAACCTCATCTGCCAAGGTCACATTAGCGGCTTTTAACGACTCTTCCAATTGGGTAACGGTGTTGGCACCAATGATGGTAGAAGCTACGTAATCGTGTTGTTTACTCCAAGCAACCGAAAGGACTGTCACACTCATTCCATACTTTTCGGCAACTTTCATAAGTTCGGTGGTGGATTCTAAGGTTTGGTCATTCAAAAACCGGTTGCTCATTCGTTTTTGCCGTTCGCCTTCGGCCATGTATCGTACAAACCTTGCACCTTCTGGTGGAACAGACCCATTGTACTTTCCAGTCAAAACTCCTCCAGCCAGTGGTGAGTAGGGCAAAAGGGAAACTTGTTCTCTTTGGCAAACTTGTGCGAGTTCATCTTCAAACCTACGGTTCAAAATGGAAAAATTATTTTGAATGGATTCATACCGGACCAAGTTGTGTTTGTCCGATGTCCAAAGACTTTTCATAAGCCCAAAGGAGGTTTCGTTGGAACAACCTGCATAGCGGATTTTTCCTTCGTCTTTTAGTTCGGTCAAGGCTTCCATGGTTTCTTCATAGGGCATTTCGTGGTCAGGCCAATGGGTTTGGTACAAATCAATCGTTTCCAATCCCAATCTTTGTAAAGACCCTTCCACAGCACGTTTGATATGGTATTTATCAAGAGCAGTTTTTCCTTCTCGAAGAGGTGGGCTAAACCAGCCGTGACCTGGCCCCGCTACCTTTGAGGCAATGATGACGGAGTCTCTCGGTTTTGTTTTCAACCACTTGCCCACAATTTCTTCCGTGCGGAACACCCAGGATTTTTGTGGGGGCACTGGGTACAATTCTGCTGTATCATAAAAATCGATACCAGCATCAAAAGCTCGGTCCATAATCCGAAACGCCTCATCTTCGTTACATGAAGATCCAAAAGTCATAGTACCCATACAAATTTCGGATACCACCATTCCTGTTTTACCGAGTCTTCTTTTTTTCATTTTATTTTTTGATTAAGAAAGTTCTAAATAAATTTTTTGGTTCTCCCCATTCGATGGCATGGTCGGTCACCTTTGCCTTCGTTGGGCCTCGTTGCATAGCACGGTATAAATCTTCAATGAAAAGTTTATCACCTTCCACAACTGCTTCCACTTCACCATTTGGTAGGTTTTGTGTATAACCTTTGAGCCTCATCTCTTGGGCCTTTTGAAGGATGTAATAACGAAACCCCACTCCTTGGACAGTTCCCCGAACCACGATCCTTGCTTTTTTTTCGACTGATTTTCCCAATGAACGATCTCCTACTCGTAATTTAGATTATTTTTGTATCTCTGCAATGTAATTTTGGATGGCTGATTTAAAAATCGGAACAAACCTTTCATACACAGGGCGTTTGAATTCCACAACTGCTGCGATTGTTTCTTCTATGTCCATATGACGTATGCTCAAAAATTCCCTTTCGTGGTGATCCAAATCACAATCTTCTAATTTTCCGTTCCAATAGTATAGAATCCACCTTTGTAACTGCCCTCTGAATTTTTGGAGATGGGCATTCAGACCAAGATTATTTGGAAAATCATAAGGAATCCAATCGGGATATTCAGTGACATATTTCGCATGTTTGATACCTAGTTCCTCATATAACTCACGATTTGCGGCATCGATATAATCTTCGTTTTCATCGATCCCACCTTGTGGGAATTGCCAAGAATTGGGGAACAAAACTCGTTCACCGACAATCACCTGGCCTTCTAAATTAAAAACTACCATCCCAACGTTCTTTCGATAGGGTTTGTCCGTCATACTCGTTAGAATGTAGCGGAGGTTCAAATTCGCAAGAAATTCCTTAATTTTTTGTTTCAAGGCCGAAAGCAGATTCCAATCTTGGGTTATATGAAGATTATTTTGGTTCGTCACGGTGAAGCCGAGAACCCTTCATCCTCTCTTTCTGACCAAGTCCGGACACTCACCGACAAAGGTGTTACAGACATCCATAAGATTGGTAAGTTCATCAAAAACTCATCTCTCAAAGTAAACCAACTCTACTACAGCCCCTACCTCAGAACCAAAAAAACAGCCGAAATCCTCTCCGAAGAACTCGAATTCCAAGGTGATCTAAAACCCGCTGAAGAACTAGCGGCTGGCAATGGTTGTACAGACATCATCTCTTATTTGGTCAATTGTTCGAATTCCGACACAGTTCTGTTAGTTGGTCATAATCCAGATATCACTTATTTTGCGGCAAGGCTTCTTGGCAATACACATACGGCCGAAAACCTAATCTTCCAACCTGGTTCTACGGTTGCCATCAACGTAGCACGGGAAAAATTTTCGCAAGGCCAGATCATCTGGGCCATATCACCCGATTACTTAAATAACGAATCCAATTAGTTGGTGCTTGACCCTTTGGGTTCCTAGAGGTTTTTGGTTTTGGAATGCGGGGTGTAGCGCAGCGGTAGCGCACTTGTCTGGGGGGCAAGGGGTCGCCGGTTCAAATCCGGTCACTCCGATGATTCATTTTAAAAAAACCAGCAGGCTCTGCGAACAAAACCTGCCGGAAGAAAATTCAGGATGGTGAGATGAAGAAATTTTAAGCGGTGGGTTTGTTTTTCTTTTCTTTTTCCTTGTTCAGATACTGGATCACGTTGTCTTTGATTTCATCAAAACGTACAATCCCCCAAGCCACACCCATTTTCACTTTGAGGGCACTGTCACTGGTATCACTTTCGCCTTGTAGTTTGAGCTTTTGAAAGTTAGTTTCGAACTGGCTCTTTTTATCATTCAGATCCACTACCAACTTCTCCCAAACCTCTTTCGAAGTTTTGACGGCACCAATGCCAGCATTTACGATATCTTGTAGTTTGTTTTCTACGTTGCTCATCGGAAGCCCTCCTTATATTTTCCATTATTTTGCAGTGCACAAAAACGGCAAGAAAGATTTTTCTGGAGTTCTCTGAAATCAAAGGCGATTTTGGTCGGATGTGTACTAAATCCCTCTGGACTTTCCTTCTCTTATCTTCCTTTGTTTTGGCCTTTACCCATTGCGGAGGGCAGATCCAAGAAAAACCCATTGCTGGTTGCGAACGAATTTCGGGAACTCCGGGTCCTGAAGATTTGGATTTAATCAGAGAAACATCCACAGTCATCGTTTCTTCGCATGAAAGACGAAATGGACTGAAAGACCTTGGTGCACTTTTTGAAGTTTCCCTTTTGGATACCAAAGGAAAATTAGAAGCAAAAAAAATAGAAACAAACTACCCAGAAAATTTTAGACCACATGGCATTAGTTATGCGAAAGTAAAAGGTGTGGATACCTTGGCCGTTATCTCTCATACCCTACAAGATGAAAACCCACACACCATAGAAATGTTTGAACGTAACAAATCGGGAAAGTGGGTTCATACAAAAACTTTGAATGATCCAAGCCTCACAAGTCCAAACGATATTTTTATGAACGAGTCGGGCGAAATTTTTGCTTCAAACGACAACGGAACAAACAACACCTTTCGAAAGTACTTTGATATGATCATCCGCAGTGGCAGGGCAGATATCACTTATTATGATGGAAACTCGTTCCAACCTCTGGGAGTTCCTGTGATGCTCGGAAATGGAATCTACATCCGAAAAAAAGGAAATAAAGAAATTTTATACCGTTCCGTATTTGCAGAACAAGCCATCCGCCTATACGAAGTGGACAGGTCGGCAGGAAAGTTAAATCTCAAGTATTTAGAATCCATCGACATTGGTGCAGGTCCCGATAATATTTTGGAAGATGAAAATGGGATGTTATGGCTTGTGGCACATGATTCCACTTATAAATTCATCCGCCATTCCATGAACCGCAACAACCTAGCACCCACTCGGGTTTTTAAAATCAACCCTGAAAACAAAGAAATCACCGAAGTGTATGCCAACGAAGGCGCCGAAATATCGGCAGGAAGCACCGGCCTTGTTTTCAAAGACAAACTTTTGATTTCGCAAGTTTTTGAAGATTTTCTATTGGTTTGCCCAAGACCGTAGGCAAACGATCATTTGAACTTTATGTCACATTTAGAGTAGAAGATGATCGGCTTGTTGACAAAGCAAAATGAAAAGCAATGTCCATAAATCGGTCATTAAACGATTTGTTTGTTGAGTGGTTAAAAAATTCTTCGAATGATAATCATGATGATTTTGATTATAAAAAATACCTTGCAAAATTCAAACATATCAAAATTGAAAAGAAATTTTCGCGTGACGAAATGAATGAAAGATAAAGTTTTTTTAGATACCAAATATCATACTTTATCGCTTACTAGATTTACTTATTTTGAAGTATCATCAGTGATAAATGGAATCATTTCGCCATTTTTATAAAATACAATTCTGGTTTTTGAATTTACTAGTTTGAAAGTTTGGATTGGGTATTTCATTTTTAATATTTTGTAATTTTCTTGTTTCCCTAAATGAGAGAGAACTATTTTAACCACCTGTCTTCCACATGGAGCTTGCATGTAGTCGGCAAAACTTATAGGTTTGAAACTAACTCGGTTTTTTTTGAATAGTAAATTAATAGATCTTATTTTTCCTTTATAGGCAGAGATTAGGTGGATGGCTATTGAGAATGTCAAAATAGATACAAAGATGAATGGAATTGCTAAGAATATGGATACTTTCAAAATAAATAAAGTCAAAAATGAAAGAACACTGCATAGGAATAAAATGATAGGATAGAGCAAAAGTCTAATTTTATCTTTATTTGTTAACATAAGTAAGCGAACCAACAAATGTTAGTCCGCTAAATCCTCTACTTTATCACATTATAAAATTTCGTCAATAGATCCATCAATTGTTCATCCGATCCATTTTGTACAGCAATGGATGTAGATTGGGTATGACTTTCATAATATAGTGAATACGTAGGACAAAACACGAGGCAAACTTTTTGCATTTCGTAACCAACTTCTTTGATACTAGTTTTTGTTAGAAGTTTTACTTCTCTTGAAGTTGGTATACAATACCAATTAATTGTTTCTTTTAATTCCAAAGCCCGAAGGTTTGTGATGATCAGTTTACCATGTATCTTTTTTCCAAATATCTTTGCAATGATCCTTGCTATATTTCCAAAGGCTCGCTGGACTGGGTTGTTTCCTCGGTTCCAGAAATCAGCTTCTAGTTCAAAAACCTTCTCTTCTCCTGGTAGTAATGTTACGTCTTTCATAAATTTCTCCTTACCTTTGTAATTTTTCTTTGATCAATATACATTCGCCCAAATGTATAACCTTTTATAAATCTCAAATCAGAGATCTCCCACTTTCCTCAAATTAGGCGAACGTACAAATTTCAATTTTCGATCTTTCATTTTCAAGCTAATATTTCGAATTTCAGAATTTTACGATAAAGTTAGTACTGCTCCGTAATTGCCCATCGGTAACGGAGGTTTGGCTCAGGAACTTTATCTGCGTTATGCTATGTTTGGAGATTTTATTTTATCTGATTCTTGAAGAAAAACATAATTTTTCTATTTCAAGGCTTGACAAATTATAATTTAATATCTATACTGATGTATAGTTAACAAAATCCAAGTAACGAGGTGCGCTCTATGGGATTAAAACCAGGTCCAAAACCAACTGCTAAGTCTACGGGTAAACCAGACCAAAGGCGGCGTGATAACAAAAGTACCCAAGGAAATACACCAAGTTTAAAACCTTCTAAATCCCCTAAGAAGTGAACTGAATTGGTTCGATTGGGTTAAGAATGTATCCCATGGTTTGCCAAGGCCCTGCGAGCTGGTGCGGCAAGGCCTTTTGGAAAATTCAATTCTCTACGGGGATCCAAATTTCTAAACCACCCATTCCGGTCATAGGATTGAATTCTTTACCATACCTTTCCTGGTTTGCTCCCTCGAACGGTTTGACCCCAGAATCTAGAAACCATTTACCCGCAGCCGCAAATGTAGCCCTGATCCCTGCTATATGACCTTTGTGGGTAAAGACTGCATATTTCTGATTAGGGATTTTTAATATCTGAAACTCTTTGGGTAATTCGGAAGAATTGGAAACCTCGACTCCACACATATAATCGAAGTTACCTTCCAAAACTCTGCCAGCAAACATTCTCGACGGAATCGTTTTCCACAAGTATCTTTGCCGCTTCGCTCAAGCGACGCCCTCTTAGATATTTCATCAAAGAAATTCCCATAGTCAAAGAGAACGTGCGAGTGAGATAAAAGGGAGACACCCCTGCATTCTTCGCTACATCTTCGAGAGAAATATTTTCTTTAGAATGACCTTCTATAAACCAGAGAGCCTTTTGAACAAAATCCATTGCAGTCCTTGGTACTGTTTCCACTATCCTACACTTGAATTTTTACACCTGCTTGATAGTTCTTGCGATTAGAAATTTTTTTTATAGTTAATTTTCATTTCTGGTTTAAACGGAAATTGTAAATTTCAGAATTTTACATTCAGGTTAGATTTGATTCGAATTTGTTCATCTCAACCCAATCCTTTTAATACTGCTTCGATTGTAGAGGTTAACAAAGGTTCTCGGTTCTCTTCGCAGTACTGCGCTACAAGTTTCGGGTGGGTGAAAGCTGTGCCTGCAGAAATGAGAATTTCAGTTACAAGGTTCACATCTCTTTTTTTGATTTTTTTCTGGTTTATCGCTTCAACGACCAATCGAGACAATTGGCTTCGCATATTGGATAAATGGGTTTGGATGAATGGTTTGGAATGTTCAGCTGCCAAATCGAAAGCTTTGTACAATTCGGGATCCAGTTTAACTTTTTGCAATTTCATCTGGTGGAGGTTTTGAAACCAAGTGAGGATCTTTTGGATGGGGTCTCGTTTTTCTGCCACGAGCAAATCTTGTTTTTGGTCTAGGTTCACGAGCCAACGTTCCGAAACAGCATCCAGTAAAGCTGTTTTGTCTTGGAAATGGGAATAGAGAGCCGCATGGCTCGTGCCCATTTCTTTGGCCACATCCACCAAACGAACCTTTTCAAAACCTTTGGTTCGGATTTGATTTATGGCAATTTCCACTGCCTTATCTTGTATTTCCGTAGCACTCAGACCCGTTCTTGGCATAGGGAAAAGATCGAATCCGAACCCAGACAGTCAATCTCAAATTACAAAATGGAAAAAATGTTAGTTTTGAAAATTACAGACTTGACTTTTTGTAACTTACAAAATACTTATAATGTAAGTAATGGAACGGTAAAATTTATGAAATTGAATGGAAATACAATCCTCATCACAGGTGGAACGAGCGGGATCGGGCTTGCACTGGCAAAACGATTTTCGGATTTGGGAAACCAAATTTTAGTTTGTGGCTCAAATGCACAGAAAATGGAAGAAATCCAAAAACAATACCCCAACTGGGCAACCTACATTTGCGATGTATCGCGCCCAGAAGAAAGGGTTAGATTGTTCCAAGAAACAACAAAGGACTATCCAAAACTCAATGTACTCTTCAATAATGCGGGTATGCAGAGGTATCCCAAACTGAGTGAAGCAGAACCTTGGGCGGATTTAGGAAAAGAAATCGACGTGAATTTTGGTGCCCCCATCCATCTTTCTATGTTATTCGCTAAACACCTGTTTGTAAATGAGAATGCGGCGATCCTCAATACCACTTCTGGATTATCACATATTCCTTTGGCATATGCCCCAGTATATAGTGCCACCAAGGCAGCCTTACATTCCTTCACTTTGACGTTACGATACCAATTTCGGAACCAACCCATCGAAGTGATTGAAGTTTCTCCCCCAATGGTGGATACAGATTTAGGAATTCCCAACACACATACGGCAGGACTCAATTTGGATGTGTATGCGGATGGTGTCATCGAAGGATTGCGTAACGGTGATTTAGAAATCACAACAGGTTTTTCCACTGTCTCTGCGCGGGCGAGCCGGGAACAAAAGGATGAACTCTTTTTATCCTTAAACCAAGCTCGTAGCTAACGTTTGTTTATTTTTCGCAAAGGCAATGCCTGAACCAGGGAAGATCCCACAAAGGCACAGGCAATGGCGTCCCAAGAATCGTCGTGGCCTTTTAGGTCTTTGAATCCGAGGATCATTTGGATGGCGGCTCGCACTTCTTTTTTCGTGGCGTTGCCTTTGGCGGAAATTCCTTTTTTGATTTGAGTGGCCGTGAGTTGGACAACGGGGATTTTTTCTTCGCCGAGCGAAAGTAAAATCACCCCCCTCGATTCTGAGACTCGCATCCCCGTGGTTGTGTTTTGTACAAAAAACAATTCCTCTACGGCAGCATGGTCGGGTTTGTGTTGGGATAACACTGCCGAAAGTTCTGATTTGATTTGCAAAAGGTTATCGGGGGATGGGGTTTTGGGAGCCACCTCAATGGTTCCGTAGGCCAAAAGTTCGGGATTTCTGCGGGTTCCATCCGCAAACGAAAGGACTGCGTAACCAACACGGTGGGAACCAGGATCAATGCCGATGATTTTCAATAATTATTTTCCCTAAAGTCCAGTCTTTTCCAATCTTCGGAGCATCCGTCCCCAAACCTAGTCTAAAAATGAAAATGACAGGGTACTTTCTTTCTGTATAGTGGAGGAAAACCACCCGCAGGAACGTTAACCACATGACCGCAACGGCAGTGAAACTCGAAAAATCGCAAGCGGAGAAGGCACTTGCTGCCCAAGCCGCCCTCCTCAACGAAGTAACAAAACGTCTCGCAGAGAAAAATTCCGATAATGGCAAAGTTTCTGTGAGCAAAATGGACAGAACGCAACATGTGTTCTACCAACTTGCTTGGATGACAGCCCAACAACGTGTCGCAGAAAATTTCATCGTGTATGCTTGGGACGCAACCAAAGGCACTGGTGAATTGGAACAAAAAATGGCGCTCACATTTGCGGCCGAAACCATCACTAACATTCGTTCCGAATTGGCTGCTCGTCCGCTTGAGTACGAACTCACATACCAATATTTATTTTCCAAACTTTTCACAGACGAAATCAATGCCTATGTGGAACTCGCATCGAAGATGGAAAACTACACGGAGATCGTCGATAAAATCGTGGATCTCGGACATTTTGGTGCTTACGGACTTTCCGAAGACCATGAAAACTTTCGGGCAATCTTTAAAGATTTTGCTGAAAACGTGGTGGTTCCCCATGCAGAACATGTTCATAGGCATGACGACCTCATCCCTCAAGAAATCATCAATGGTTTAAAGGATATGGGTTGTTTTGGACTTTGCATTCCAGAACAATTTGGTGGTATCCAACCAGATGATCGTCCAGACAACATTTCTATGTTGGTTGTAACCGAGGAACTTTCTCGTGGATCACTTGGTGCTGCAGGGTCACTCATCACAAGACCTGAAATTATGTCCAAAGCCCTCCTCAAAGGGGGAACGGATGAACAAAAAAACAAATGGTTACCACTACTTGCATCTGGCGAAAAATTCGCAGGCATCATGGTAACAGAACCCAACTACGGTTCTGATGTTGCTGGTGTTTCTGTAACGGCAAAAGAAGTGGACGGTGGATTTGTTATCAATGGAGTCAAAACTTGGTGCACATTTGCAGGTTATGCGAATCTCCTTCTTATACTTTGTCGTACAGAAGCAGATCCAAGTCTCAAACACAGAGGCCTTTCTATCTTACTTGCCGAAAAACCTTCGTTTGATGGACATGAGTTTAGCTACAAACAAGACGGTGGCGGAACCATCCAAGGAAAAGCAATTGGAACCATTGGTTACCGAGGAATGCACTCCTACGAAGTCTCTTTTGAAGATTACTTTGTTCCAAAAGAAAACTTACTTGGTGGGGATGCTGGACGTGGCAAAGGGTTCTATTTCCAAATGGAAGGGTTTGCTGGTGGACGGATCCAAACAGCAGCTCGTGCCAATGGTGTGATGCAGGCGGCTCTTGAAGCAGCACTTCGTTATTCCCAAGAACGTAAAGTATTCGCAAAACCAATTTACGATTACACATTGACTAAGTTCAAAATCGCGAAGATGGCGATGATTGTCCAAGCAACCCGTCAGTATACCAACTATGTTGCAACACTCCTCGATGAACACAAAGGCCAAATGGAAGCAACACTTGTGAAATTGTATGCTTCCAAAATTGCAGAGTGGGTCACTCGGGAAGCAATGCAAATCCATGGTGGTATGGGATATGCAGAAGAGTATCCAGTATCACGATACTTTGTGGATGCTCGTGTGTTCTCTATCTTTGAAGGTGCGGAAGAAGTAATGGCTCTTCGTGTTGTCGCGAAGGATTTACTCGACCAAGCATTGGCTTCCTAATCAAAGGCCAAAATTTCGATCTTTGCCAATCGTGTTTTATTGCATATTGGCAAAGAGAAGGTAAAAAAAGCTCAGGAAACTGGGCTTTTTTTATGCCTTGTCTAAAATTCATTCTTAGATATTTTTTTACATGCAATTTAGAACTAGTTGGTGATTGAAGGTTCGAATTGCATTACTTTTTACCGGTTTTTAGGTGCTGGTTTGCATTCATAAGGCACATCACAGAATGCCTGGATCATAAAAACATATCCATCGATATTAGTGCAGATATTAATTCCTTGTCTTCGGTACCGTTCGGCATCGGGCGTTTGTTCACAAGCAAGGACAGAAGCAAGCATACATTGATTTGATTTTTTCTTTTCCCTGTCACATTTTCCCGTTGCGTTTGCGATTTCCCGATCACAATTAAAAAAAGATAAAAGTGTAAATAAAAGTAAATAGTGTATTGAGTTCTTCATATTTTGGACTTGAATTTTTAAGAATTTTCCAGGGCATAGCAAATTCTCTTTTTGCAAATGACCCTTGTTTTACGAAAGTATTGAACATATCGTAGGCTAGTCTACTTTTATTCAATCTAACAATTAAAACCATTGCGATTCTAGTTTTAACTGCTCAATATGGACTTACAGAAGGTATGATGTTCTGGCTATTAATATGATAAAAAAGTCGATCCCCCAACTACCTTCTTTAGATCTTCAAAAATCTAAAATTTTTTATGAAGAAAAATTAGGATTCAAAACTTTAAAACAATACGATGATATTTTCCTATTAGAAAAAGATGGATTTGAATTGCACTTATGGTTATGCGATGATCCTACTATTCCACAAAATTCCAGTGTTTATTTCCATGTAGAAAATATCGATTCCATGTATGCTGATTACAATCAGAAAGGAATCGTCCATAAAAATGCGCACCTAATGGATAAACCGTGGGGTATGCGGGAATTTTGTGTTCTGGATTTAGATGGTAATTTATTAAAATTTGGTCAAAAAATATTAGTATAATGCCAATCATTTTATGTTTGAATGTCTAATCTAAGGTTATGTGGTTATATATCATATTTTGAAATTATGAACCTACGTTTATCAGTTTATTTTTTTCTCGTTCTGGTTTTGTTTCTTTCCTGTCGGACTCCTTTGCCCGAAATCAGTTCTGAGTCCATCATCGCAAAAAAACAAATTATTTCCATTCGTTGGAATACAGAGGATCCCATTCTACAAAAAGTTTTTAGCGAAATTTTTCCCGTACCACCCGCCATTCCTTTGGAAGAAAATCCCCAGGTAGCCAACTCATTGGTAAAAGAAAAAACATTTGAACTTTCTGAAATCAATCATTTAGCTGTTGTCATTCGAAGTGAAACCCAAAGACCATTTTATAGCATCGGTGTAAGTCTACTTGCTTTAACTATGGTTTATTATGGCAGGATGGATACCCAAGCCGAACTAATTTGGAATTCTAACGAATCCAATTTACATCGTATCTCTTCCTTATCCACATCAGAAACCGTATGGGCGCCGATGCCATTTTATATTGGAACTGGTTCGAGCGTGGTTGCACCTATTTTGAGTACGAACAAGTATCCTTCGCATATACAAAAATATTGTATTGAAGAGTTTCCAACTCGGTTGCGAGAAACTTTGGAACAACCCCAATCCAAAAATTGCCAAGACTACGAATTGTATCTACGTCGTTTGTTACTCGCAAATTATGAAACCATCCACCCGCAACTAAAGGAGTGGGAAAAAAGGAGTAGTGATTGGTTCAAACCATAATGAAACAAAAAAAACATTCATTCAAAATTTATTCTTTACTATGTTGTATCCTTTGTTTGGTGTCGGTAAAACCAATTTTTTCTTCACCCATTCCAAAGGATAACTGGCATTTGGTGTTCTATGGGGGTATTTTTACAGAGACCGATCTTTTACCCATCGTACTTAGACAGAAAACTGAATACCAAAAATCCTATATCGGAACACTTGGGCTTTACCGACCGCTTGATTATAAACTTAGGTTTATTGATTTTGGATTTGAAGGTAACATCACAAAACATTTTGGAACCATGAACCATTGGGAATTCAATGCCTTCTACATTGCAAAAATCGATCGTATCGCTGGTTCTCCTTTTGGAATTTCGATAGGCGAAGGGCTTTCTCTTGCATCAGAAAATCCAAAATTAGAAAACAAAGCCAAAGGGTATTATTTGGATGGTTTACAAAAAGACGCCATCGAATCAAGGGCCCTGCTCAATTATTTGATGGTAGAGGTGAGTTCGTATCTTCCCTTCGAACACAAAACCGAGTTGTTTCTCAGGGTGCACCACCGTTCTGGAATCTTCGGATTGTACTGCCCACCGGATCCAAATTGTGGATCCAATTTTATCAGTTATGGATTTAGAACGGCTTTATAAGGAAAACATTACCCAATGGTTCAATTATGGTTTTGTGTTGTTTGTCTGTTCTTTGATCCAATCGTATTTTGCGTCTTTGTGTTTACCTTCTTCAATCAGTTTACGAAGTTTTAATAATGTTTCGTAAGGAGTATCGGTTAACACTAAATTGATGACTGATTGAGGGACCGATCCACCTGGCTCAAAATGCGCCTGGTATTCAACTTTCAATTTTCCATTCGATTGGGGAACCATCCTCCAAATTCCATCAAAGGCATCCATCCGAGTCACACCAGAAGGAGAAGGTTTATTCACAGATTCTGTGCGTTTCATCTTCATCACAGTGGAGAGATTTTTATCGTTTTGTTCGAAGGTTCGTTCCATCACCACATCACGGTCGTTTACTGGCCATGGGGCACCGTTACGAACATACACAGTGTTTTTTTTGTCTGTGCCTGAAAGTAGGGTTAACTCTTTGCAGTCGTTGTACATGGTTTTGCAAGAGTTTGGGTCTGACAATATGGCAATCACTTGGGCAATTGTGGCGTCCACTTCTGTGCGGCCTAAAAATTCATCGATATTGGAATTGGGAAAAGGGCGAATGAATACAACGACCCCTTTTTTTCGTTTGGACTCCGACCATTCTGCTGCCCCTTGTGGATAAAGGGACAACACCAATGAAATGTTCAGAAAAGCCAAAAGAAAGATTTTTCCGAAAAAGTTCTGCATCATTTACCTACCAAGCTGAGTGTGAATGAGTGGTCTCACCGTTTCAGCGAAGAATAAAGAAGTTGCTGTGGCAGGTACCAAACTCAAGCTATTTTTTCTACCAATGTTGTTCACAGCAAGGATGGCCATATAATTTTTATTTTTGTCGATCCAAGGATAAAACCCATTGATACCCATACTGTGGGAGATCAAATCTTTATCACATTCACTTGGTACATTGGTCACTGTACAATACCTCCAGTTTCCAAGCCCGTACTGCCAACGGTACCCAAAACTTGCAAACTGTGAATACCCAATGGTTGCCCCTTGGTATTGGTCAGCCAAAATTTCTGTCACTGAATTGGCAGTGAGGAAGTTGGTTACATTGGCACCAGCGGCATTTTTTGCAGTTCCACCAGTGAGTAGAGCTGCTAACATTCGTGCATATGCATCAGGTGAAATGGTGAGTCCGAAAGCTCCCGATAGACTTCCATCAGTTGCTGTTCCTCCTCTTGAATTTCCACTCCAAACCGCTTGGTTTGCGTCCCAACCAAGTGGTGTTACGATGAGCTGAGTAAATAACTCTGCCCAAGTTTTATTACAAGATACCTCTAACATACGTTGTGCGACTGCCATATGGTTTGAATTGTATTGGTACAAAGCACCCGGAGTCCCTGTGGATTGGTCTCTAATGGTTTCCACGCAGGCTGTTTTTTCGGAAGCTGAAGCAACGGCTGGTAAGGTTGAAATACAACTTGCCTGCCCAGATCCAGAACTTCCTCCTGCATTTAAACCCGAAGTGAAGGCCAAAAGTTGCCTAAGAGTGATGGTTCCCTTTGTTCCCGTCCAACCAAGAACCTCGCCTGTTGTGCGACTGAGGTTCAAAGTTCCCCCTGTGGCACAGGATCCATTTGTCACAGTCCCACAAGTACCCGCAGTCCCTGCATTACAATCGATGGCACGCATGGCCGTAACAGCCGTGACCCATTTGGAACCCGATGCGATTGGTTTATAAGTGGTATAGTCTAAGGTATTTTGCCTTGCATAGATCCGAGTGGCAGTTTCATTATAAACTTGGAAACTGGCGCCTTCATCGGTCGAACGAGTATAATTATCAAAACAAGAATCCAGACTATAACAACTGCTAAGAATTCCAGTAAATAAACCTGCTTCAAAAGCATTGTCTTTGTCTACACCTGGTTGGCAGAAATTCAAAAATCCCAAAACGACTAGGACTGAGGTTTTTTTTAAAATTTGTATCATAAGATTACTCCCTAAAGTTTAAGAATTCCTTCCATGGTTATGATTTTGCCCGTTTTGACGAGATCACAAGAGGCAAAGTCTGGGAGGAGGCTAGCGTCACGTCCAGAACCTAAGGAACCAGAAGGAGCCAGTCCACTCATTGTCACACCAAGGGTAAGTGCGCCTTTGGTTCTAATATCAGATTCACATTGAAGAACCGAAGATTCCATAAAGTGATCATTGTCTTGGATTTTGGTTGTAAAGGGATAAAGAACCTTTGCCAGAAACCCATTGATGAGGAGCAGGGGGCTGATTGGGCCAACTCCACCACCCATCCCGTTTTGTGATAACCAAAAAGCAGAGGCAGTCGCTTCGGCTTCCAGAATTGCATCGCTGATTCGTGTTTTGGCTTCATCACCTTTGATCGCACCGTATGTTGGTAAACCCAAAGTTTCTGTTAACATACAATTTGCGAAGTAACTAAAGAAAAGAATAGATAGAATGAACCTTCTCATAAGAATTACAAGGAGTGCATATGGATAAAATTTTAGTAAACAATTCTTTTAAATACCTGCAAAGAATTCCTGAACCAGAACTTATGAGTGATCAAATACAAGCAGAAGCCTATTCTAATGCAGATTTTGATGTCCCGCATTCATTTATCACCAAACAATTGTCATTGCGATTGCCAATAAAGTTCACTCCAAGAACAATTTTAGATTTAGGATCTGGGCCTGGAGAAATGGTAGAACGTTTGTTTCATTTTTTTCCGAAAACAAATTTTACTTTACTAGAGGGTTCTTTTGTGATGTCAAACCTTTGCAAAAATCGAATGGAACCAAAAAAGAATTTTGAAAACCAATTTGAATATTTGAAGGTAATGGTGCAGGAATTTGTTCCAGAGAACAGTTTTGATTTTGTATTTTCCAATTCATTACTCCACCATATGCACGATCCATATGAATTTTGGGCAGCTGTGCAAAGGAGCGTTCATGAAGATAGTTTTGTTTTCATTGCAGACTTACTTAGACCAGATTCTTTAGATGAAGCCCATTCACTTGTGGAACGTTATGCGAATAATGAACCAGAAATTTTAAAAACAGATTTTTTTAATAGTTTGTGTGCAGCATTTCGTAAAGAAGAAATTGAGGAAATGTTAGACAAAACAAGGTTATCACAGAAACTAAAATGGGAACAAATTACAGATCGCCATTGGATTTGTTATTCCAAACCTAAAAACTAACCTTTGATCGACAAAAACAACCAGTCATTCACTAACTCAGGTATGGGTTCTTTACAATGTGAACAGTGAGTTGAATCTTTTTCCGGGTATGGTGCTCCACATTGGGAACAACTTTGGGCTGCAAGTCCGAGTTTGGGGTCACGTTCGGATAAACGAGTCATAAAAATTTGGTTTCGTTTGTGTTCTGGTAATAATTGTTTTCCTCTAGCAGCACTCCAACGTATATCACAAACGACCACTGGTTTTCCTTCTATTTCCGAAATGTTTGAAACGTGGCAGGAGCCAACAACAGGCAAAAACAATGGTTCGGTGGGAGATTTTCTAATATTTTCGAAACTTTTTTCTAATGACTCTCTTTTTAAGGAATTGGTATCTCCTGTTCCTGTAAAATAAATCCATTTCCAAAAAAGGGCGAGTGCTCTGTCTTCCAAAACTTGCACGGAATAATCCGCGCTGGATTTTGTTTTTTGTTTGGTAGGATTCCATTCCACAACCTGGGTAATTTCTGATAAAACCCAATCTTCTTCCCCTGAGTTAAAAATACATTTACAGTATTGGCACCTGGCACTGTTATGCGAAAATGGAGAACTTGCACCGCAGGAAGGGCATAAGTTATGAAATAAATTGATATTTGGTTTTGTTTTGGCTGAGTTTTTCCGAACGAATGAGTGAATTTCTTCGTAAGACCCCAAATTTGTATTCTCTAACAACTTTTTGATTTCGGATTCTTCAAAAGAATTAGGGACTGTGATATCCCTCGCTTCGCATATGAGTTTCACATGTATTGTAGTGTAATTTTCGTCTACATCTGCCGAATCAAATTCGATGGATACAACTGTAAAATCCGACATCCTATTTTTACTTTGGTCAATGAGATTCAATAACCCAAGCTGGGTTTGGAATCTTTGAAAAAGGCCAGCAGAAATATAATGCCTAGCACCTTCCATATCACCTTTGTCCCAATTTTCCACGACTACATTCGCAATTTCTGTTACCTTAGAAACAAATTCGTCCCAAGAAAATTCTGGATCTATCGTTTGCATTTGTTTTGTGAGATTTTGAATTTTCTTTTTTCGATTTTGTTTTTTTTGGAATTTTTTGTATCCAAAATAATTGACAAAAAAGACAAAGGCCATCACCCCAAAGATAGAAAAAATTTGAAAGGAGTGAGCACCAGAACCAGGTGAGGTTACAAAAGAGGATAGGATGCCAAAATACACTTGGAAGGGATTGTAAATAAAACTCGTATTTGGTTCGACTGTGTAAAGGAAAGGAACGTATTCTCCAGGTATATAAGAATTCCATACAAATTTTGATCGATTACCTTCCCATTCTAATTGTATGGGAAAAATAATCGAATTATCTGAATTAGGCGAATCGCAATAACTACATATTGTGAGTACCAAATAAGTTTGAATGGATTTTGTGTTTGTATTGTTTGGAAATTCTAATTCTAAGGTAAAGGATTCAATATCTATTTTAGAGTATGAATCTAAACTTGGAATTCGGATATAATTTTTTTTGGATCCTTCTATTGTATTGAATTGTTCGCCAATATTTTTGTAAGAAAACTCAAAAACTCCAGGCGGGTTGGTTTCATTTTCGATTAAACTAACACTGTATAAGTGCCAAAATGCTGTTTCTAAATCTCCCTTAAACCCGTAAAAAATCTGAAAGTCTGGTGTCCAAAACTGATTCCAAACATTATCATCGTGCGTTTGGAATCGAAATAATCCCAATTCAATACTAGGGGTTCGGTCTTTAAAATCGATTCCCTTAGTTACTATTTTTGTCTGGTATTCGTTCTCACCACTTTCGCCAATTTTTACTTTTGTTTTGATCGTGTAATTGCCTTGGCTACGAACGGCAGAGGCACTTTTTTTCCTTTCGAATTTTTGAGGTACGGCTACCATTTTTAAGGAATAAGAATTTGTATTTGGATCTCTAGGTTTTACAACAAACGGAGTGTTTTTCGGTTTTTCTGCGATGTCCTGTACTTTCTCCTTCAGTTGGAGTCCATCATATTGGATTTCAGAGACTTGGAAAGAAGACCATAAAAAATTAGGATCCCAGTCTAGTTCCAGATTAAAATGATCAGAAAGATGATTGGTTTTTAAAAAATTCCATTGCAAAAGGGAAAAGTCTCCAAGACTCATAAATGCATCTTCAATTGTATACTCGATTTGAATGGGTATTTCAGTTTTGTTTGTATTTTCATCCCACTGAATTGTGATATTTTCTGAGTTATGCGAAGATTCTAAAGTGTTTGGTTTTACCACTAAATTTTTAACATCCCAAATTTCCCACGAGTTCGGTTTTTTTCGGACGATACCAACTTTGGATTGATTTGGCAAAACGGTAAATGATTCATTCACTTTCGCATGACCTTCGTTCGTGATAAAAATATTTATCTTATGGCCTTTGGATCGAAAATATGCAGTTGGGGTTGGCACAGAAGGTGAATACCCAGAGTTCGATGTATAGGATGATGAACTAGATTTAGAAGACGAAGAAGAACTGTATGATGATGAAGATTTGTAAGAACTCGAACTTGAACTACTGGAAGAACTCGAGGATCTGTAAGAAGCACCCATGCCTGGTCTTGCCGAAAGCGAAACCGTTATAAAAAGTAAAATACAGATGAAGAGGTTTTGATTACGCAAGGTATTTTTTTTCAATTCGAGTTTTGTCCATAGAATTGATTCTAAATTCGAGGGCGAGTTCTTCTAAAAAGATAGCTTCTTCTTTACTCAATGTTCCGTCGGACGCCACAATACAAACGGCATCTTCAAAAAAGTTGAGAGCGTATTCGTCATTATCGGCAACCACATTCGATATCGTTTTCATCGGTATGGGGTTATCGAATGTATTGGATAGGATTTCAAGAACCTGTTTTTTTTGGTTTTGGAACCCGCTGAGTAAACAGTCAGGTTCAAAGAGGACGTTCACAAGTTCCCCTACGAGTTCTCCCTCTTGTTTTTTGAGTTTTCCATCGGCTGTACAGGCATAAGACCAGAGACTTAGGAGAATTTTTGCATACTCAATGTGTAGGTCTGCTTCAATATCCATGGCAGACTGCAAAGATTCGGGGTGTTTCTTTTTGTTACCTTTGACGTTTTTTAAATTTTGAACAACTTTTTTGGCCATAACAATGCAAAACTATAACTTTCGGAGTACAACTAGCAAGATCATTTTTTTCCTCTTTTCCCCATTTTTCTGAAAAATAGGCTGAATTGGAACTTTGATCTCTAAAAATTGGAATCAATCTATGTCTAAAAAAATTCTCGTTACAAGTGCTTTGCCCTATGCAAATGGTTCCATTCATTTGGGTCATGTTTTGGAAGTAATCCAAACTGATATTTGGGTTCGTTTTCAAAAGTTAGTTGGAAATGAATGTTATTATTTTTCAGCGGACGATACACATGGAACACCTATCATGATTGCTGCGAACAAAGCAGGCAAAACTCCCGAATCTATGATCGATGAAGTACAGAAAGAACACTTCCGCGACTTAACAGGTTTTCATGTTGCATACGATCATTATTACACAACTAACTCGGAAGAAAATAAAAAGTATTCAGAATCTATCTATTTGACTCTCAAAAAAAATGGACATATTGTAAGTCGAAACATTGAACAGTCCTATTGCGAACACGACAAGATGTTTTTGCCTGATAGGTTTATCAAAGGAACTTGTCCCAAATGTGGAGCTAAGGATCAGTATGGTGATTCTTGCGAAGTTTGTGGAACCAGTTATTCGCCCACCGACTTAAAAGATTCTTATTGTTCGCTCTGTGGAAACACACCTGTTCTCAAGGAATCCAAACATTTATTTTTTAGACTCCAAAACTTCCAAGATTCTTTAAAAACATGGATGGAAGAATCTAATCGTTTGCAGGATGGAGCAAAGAAAAAATTACAAGAATGGTTTCATTCGGGTCTCCAAGAGTGGGATATCAGTCGTGACGGACCTTATTTTGGTTTTGCGATCCCTGAAGAAGAAAATAAATATTTTTATGTTTGGTTGGATGCACCTGTCGGATATATGGCGGCCTCCGCTAATTTTTTTAAAGACGAAAAGAAGTTTGATGAATTTTGGAAAGATGGCAATCCCGAAATCATTCATTTTATCGGGAAGGACATTTTGTACTTCCATGGTTTGTTCTGGCCAGCCATGCTTATGGGTGCAGGTTATAAAACACCAACACAGTTGAATGTTCATGGATTTTTGACAGTCAATGGTGAAAAAATGTCGAAGTCGAGGGGAACCTTTATCAATGCGTCTACATTTTTAAAGTATCTTGATCCTGAACATTTTCGATTTTATATGGCCTGTCGTTTGGGCTCGGGTATGGAGGATGTTGATATTTCTTTTGAAGATTATGTATCTCGTGTGAATTCCGACCTCATTGGCAATTTGGTCAATTTGGTATCCCGTGTTTCTACATCCATCATGGACAAATTGGAAAGAAAACTAGGGATTCTTTCCGATGAGGGAAAATTGCTCGTGAATGAACTTTTAGAAAAAGAGTCTGAAATTAAAGATGCTTATCAATCACGTAACTATTCGAAGGTGATGCGAGAAATCACAGGTCTTGGAGATAAAGTAAATAAATATGTAAACGATTATGCACCTTGGGTTTTGATCAAAACAGAACCTGAAAAAGCAAGGGAAGTGGTTACAACCTCTCTCAATTGTGCTAAAATTCTTTTTACTTATTTGGCTCCTGTCACTCCGAATATAACAAATGCGGTCGCAGAACTTTTCCAAGAAAAAGAACTTAGTTTTCTCAATTTGAACCAAACAATAGAAAACAAAACTCTCGCTCCTTATTCAATGTTATCCAAAAGAGTGGAAGAGAAGAACATAACAAGTATGATACAAGAAACAAAAGAAAATTATGAAAAATCCAATCCGGATAAAAAAACGACAGAAGTGTCTGGAGCACAAAAACAAAATTCCGAAAAACCAAGTTCGGACAAACCAAAGGAAGTAAACGATTCAGGATTTATTTCTATCGAAGAATTGTCTAAGGTGGAGCTCCGAGTTGGACTCATCGAAGAGGCGGGATCTGTAGAAGGAGCCGATAAACTTTTGTTTGTAAAAGTAAATCTAGGAGAAAAAGGAATCAAAAATGTATTTGCGGGCATCAAAGCGAGTTATGATGCAAAGGATTTGGTTGGTAAAAAGGTTGTGGTCGTTGCCAATTTAAAACCAAGGCAAATGAAGTTTGGTTTATCCGAAGCGATGTTACTTGCTTCTGGCAAAGATAAAACACTATCTTTATTTGTTCCTGACAGGGACGCAAATCCTGGGGATCTTTTAAAGTAAAATCCAATGGCTACAAAAGCGGAAGATATATTAAGGGAAAAGGAAATCCAAGGGATAAAGTTTAGCTTATACGGTAAAATTTTTATTTTTGTTATCCTTACCATTGTCACGTTTTTTGTAGCCCAAACTTTATATGAACTTTTTTCAGTTACGATCCTTACGTTAACAATCAATATTATACTTTATATTCTATCAAAATTTTTGCAAAAGGGAAAATACGTTACTTTCGTTGGATTGTTTTGTGTATTTTTGGATTTAATCATTATTACAATTTTACCGTTCATTTGGTACAATTCTGTGGGTGGGGATGCGGTTGTCCCCCGAACATATTTAATCAAAACCTACATTCATTTTATCATTGCCGGCACTCTCATTATGAATGCTTTTAGCATCCAACCCATTTATCCTATGTTGTATGCAGTCGGTGTGGTGATAAGCCAAGCAGGTCTTTTGATTTATGCCCAACAAGATCCCCGGTTTGTTTCAACCGAAAATTTCAAAGAAGCAGTTTTAGGTGAGGCAGTTCACTTAAATAATTATATATTTAGCATGGGTGTCATCGGAACTCTGGGCTTTTTTTTGGCCTACCTAACTTTTCGAGTTAGGCGAACAGTATTCCAGGCAGTGTCAAGTGAGCTAAAAGTAAACCAACTCTCGCGATATTTTTCACCCAATATAGTGGGCGAAATGAGCCAAGCAAATGACGATTTTTTCAAACCAGGTGGAAAAGAAGCCAACTTGGCAATTATGTTTTGTGATATTGCCAGTTTCACTCAAATTTCCGAATCATTGGGTGCTGAAAAAACCTTTGCGTTGTTATCCGAATACCATTCCTTTATGTTGCAGACTGTTTTTGAGTTCAATGGAAGTTTGGATAAATTCATTGGGGATGGGATGCTCGTGACATTTGGAATCCCCACACAATCTTCATCGGATGCGAAAAATGCGCTCCTCACTGGAGTGACTATGATGGAACGATTGAAGGTTTGGAACCTACAAAGGGAATCTGTAGGTGAAAAACCTATCCAAATCCGTATCGGAATTCATTTTGGACCAACCATTGTTGGGAATGTGGGGATTGAAAAAAGGTTGGAATTCACTGTCATTGGTGACACAGTGAATGTAGCAAGTCGCATCGAAGCTTTGGGCAAGGAAATGAAAAGATCCTTGTTAGTTTCCAAAGAATTATTAAAAGAAGTTCCTGATATAGCTGAATTGGGTTTAAAGGTATCCTCAATGGGTACTGTATCACTTCGGGGAAAAATAAAATCCACAGAAGTTTATTCTATAGAAAAAAAAATATGATTTCCATTCCAAATTCCGAATCCATCACTCTCATTTCAAAACAATCGCTCAGTGGCAAAGTTCATAATATCAAAGTATTGAATCGATCAGAAATTTTGAATTATATAAGTGATTTTAATTTTGCAACAAAACGATTGTTTGTTGATTGTGATGAAGATTGTTTTTTAGAAATAGATCCAAATCCAAAACAATCTCCCGATCCAATTTTGTTGCTTTGGAAAAATTTAAATCTTCAAGTTTCGAATTCTATTTTTAAAGATATAATGAATGGTTTTCCATTGCTCTGTCCGTTTTTAGCGGAAGACTTGGATGGAAATGATTTGATGTTGGCTTGGGGTAAAAAAGAAAGTTTGGTTTCTGCAATGGAATCGGGTTTTGGAACCTATTTCAGTCGTTCTAGGAATGGGAAATGGGTCAAAGGCGAAGAGTCGGGTCATTTGCAAAACATAGAAGAAATTCATATTTGTTTGGATCCTTTTTATGTTTTGTACAAAACAAAACAAATTGGAGCCGCCTGCCACACCGGGTATTATAGTTGTTTTTTTCGGGAAATGCTTTCTTTGGAATCTGTTTCTTTTGTTTTTAAATCGAAGGTGGGTGAATGATATGAATCGATATTTTATCATTGGGTTTGTTCTTGTTATAGTTTCATTTGTTATATATCGAATGAAAAATGCATCTAATGATAGTTTAGCGAAGGTGAAGGAAAAAATTTCGAGCGGTGCATTGGTTGTGGATGTTCGTACGAAGGCTGAATTCAATTCGGGGCATTTCCCTGGAGCAGTCAATATTCCCATAAATGAAGTACAAAACCAGCTGGGAAAATTTGGCGATAAAAATCGCCCCATTGTTTTGTATTGTGCTTCGGGAGGAAGGAGTGGGATGGCACTGTCCCAACTCCAATCAGAAGGATTTACCGATGTGACAAATGCCGGTGGTTTATCGGATATGCCTAAATGACCAACTTACATACGTTTACGTTTCATATACATTTGTAAACCAGTGACGGCTTCTTTGTGAACTTTGTTTCCAAGGCTCGGTAACCATCCAAGAAAATAACCGACTGGCCCCATTGCCATACCCAACCATTTCCACATAGAAAAACTGTCTTTATGTGTTTTGATTTTACCATTTTCAAATGTAAACTCGGCATGGATTTTGTTATAAACCATCCTACCAGTTTTGCTGAAACTATAATCGGCTTCCCAATCCGCAGTTCCTTTGTTGTCATCTGCCTTTATATTCGAAAATCGAATGGTTAAATTTTGGCTTCTTTCAATGAGCATGAGCCACATGGCAACGGCCTCTTTTCCTTTTAAGTTACGAAAAGCAGGATCGTTGAATTCAATTTCAGGGTGGTAACAGGATACCATTTTGTTTCCATCTTTTGATTGGAAGGCTTGGTAAAAAGTTTGGATCAATTCTTCATTTGGATGCATAGTGAAGTAGATTATGATTGCCATTACGAACAAAGAGCAAGAAAAAAAGTTATGAAACGAATTGTGATCACATCCTTGGTGACGAGTTTTCTCCTCATTGGACTTGTTGGGTTATTTCTTCTAGTGGGTTTTATGCAAGATCCCAAATTTGTTGGTTCCTCGAGTGAATGGATCAATGCCCAACCTGAAGAAATTTGGGACTATCTAACGGCTGTAGAAGATATTCCCAATCGCAGGAGAGAAGTAGTAAAAATTGAAATTTTAAAAAAAGACGGTTTTGGAAATCCAATTCAGTGGAAAGAAACGCCAGACATGGGCGGTTATATGATCTTTGAATCGGAAATGTATGAAAAACCAAAACTTTGGAAGGTTCGGTTGTCGGATTCCAGTTTTAAGATGTTAGGCACTTGGACTTATGAACTCACTCCAAAAAATAATGGAACTCTTTTTGAAGTCACAGAAGAAAGTGAAATTTTTAATATCACTGTCAGGGGAGCCTACTTCCTTTCGGGAAGAGACGCCACCTTACAAAAAGAACTTGAAATGATTCGAAATCGATTTAGCGGACGTTAGTTTATTTTAGTGCCGATATCCAATCGTTGATTCCGATACACATTTTTCGAACAGTTTCGCCATGAAAAATGATTCCCAAATGGCCTTGTTCATACTTGGTTACTACTTTGTTTTCGCTCGGTAGATTAGCAAGGTCATCCAAGGTTTCTTCTGGAACAATTTTATCCACTGTTCCCACCACACTATAAATCGGTAAGTTGAAGTTTTTGATAAAATTTTCTGTGTAATTGATTTTACCATCATTTGACCAAAAACTTTTTTCGTTAGAAATTTGGCTTTGGAAAAATTGCATGATCACAGAGACTGATTCTTCGCAAAACACATCTTCCATCAAAAAATACCATTCGGGAGGGGTGATTTCTTTGTAACCAACGAAGTCTTTGATTGTCAAAACCTTGGTTCCAATATTATAACTGAAACTGCGCAAACTTGAATGTAAATTCAGAATCAATTTAAAAAACTTTTTTAAATCGATGGTTTGGATTGTGGCCTGCATGGAAAAACTAGCCATACTCAAAATCATATCCGAAATCATTTTATGAGGAAGTAAGTTAAAACCTTTTTTCAAAGTATCCAAACCAATGAAATTTGATTTTAAGCTGATATAGTTGGGCGAAGTGATTGATACGATGCCCGCAATGTAATCCTCAGGTTTTGGTAAGTTAAATTCTTCTTTTTGTTCTTTGATTTCATCGTAAGACGAAATATAAAACCGAGGAATCATTCCGCCCATACTATGGCCAACAACAACTGTCCTTTCACTTGGGTGGTGCCAGCGGATCCAGCGTAAAACTTCTGGAAAATCGTCTTGGATGTAATTGTCGACAGTCCAACCTTCCTTTTTCCCATGTTTAGGCATTGTTTGGCGAGATCTTCCCCGCATATCCATTAAAAATACACGGTATCCATATTTTAATGCCAACTCTTTTGCGAGTTTGTCCATAACAGACCTTCGACAGAAAAACCCAGGAATGAGAAGGAGGTTTTTTCCCGTTGTGTTTAACTTTTCAGGAATAAAACTTTTTACAGATACCGCATAACCTTCAGTTGTCGGTATTATAAACGAAGCATCCATCCTGTATTCAATATTGTACTGGTGTGATTTGAATATTATGGACGTGACTGGTTCTTTTTGGTCTTTTGTTGTTGTATAAAATAGGTTACGAGAATTGGAAAGTGTGTCGGCCTTTTCTATATTTTTTTGAGCAATATAAAAATCGCTCCCCGTTTCCATTTCACGAGCGATCACAAATTCGATCACATCAAAAAGTGAATAAAGTTGTAAGATAAGTGGCCTTACCTTTTCTTCTGGGATCGGATCTTTGGATATGCCCCATAAGATACCAATTGGGTTTTCATTTACAAAGAGCGGAATGCCCACTGCATGGTTCATTGTTTCCGAAAGTAATATTTTTTTTTCGGGGTGAATCTCTTCCTCTTTCAAATTCACAAATGTGACTTCGGGGCGGAGTCCTTTATTGAAATCGATAATGGATTTTTGGATGAATCTTGCTGACTCGTTGCGAGGATCACTCAAATGAATGGGTCTCGCTTTTTTCATATATTCGTCGATACCAGGAATTTTCCGTCGTTCGGCAATCTCTCTCAATTTGAAATGAGTGGCAGTGGCAACGATTTTAAGTTGGTCTTGGTCAATGACTTCAAAAATGGAAAAATTAAAAATGGGTTCGTCATCAAAATCAACGAGCGAAACTAATTTATTTGTAAAAGACTGCCAAATATTTTCCAAAAACGAATAGGTAGATTTCGGTACAGGAAAGATAAAAATCTTCTCTGGACTTACCATAAGACTTTTGTTTGAGTCTCTGGTGGAGTTTTTGATCATTCGATCGTCCCAAAACGGGGTTTCTTCAAGAGCCATTCAGCATCCTTTTTTTATCTCTGCTTTTACTGTATTTTCGACTTTTCAGATGCCTGAGAACTAAAAAATAAAGCTAATATGCAACAATCTGATTTCGAACCAATTCCCCGCGTATCTGTACCAAATTTAGACAAAATTTTAGGCAAACCCTTCCGCATCCTCGATGATGGGTTTGTGCGACTTGTCGATTATATGGGAAGTGATGAATCAATTGTTCAAGCTGCGCGCGTTTCGTATGGAAAAGGAACAAAAAAAGTAAATGAAGACCGTGGTTTAATTCGCTACTTAATGCGGCACAGACATAGTACGCCGTTTGAGATGTGCGAACTGAAACTCCACGTGCGTGTACCAATGGACACATGGAGGCAATGGATACGACACCGAATGGCAAACGTAAATGAATACTCTACGCGTTATTCCGTAGCCATCGATTCCATCCAGACAACCCTCCCCGGCGAATGGCGTGTACAATCGATAGGAAACAAACAGGGTAGTGATGGATTTTTAAACAATGATAAAGGAAGCCACCTAACAAAACGCGAAACTGAGTTTCAAAAATTTGCATCCGAAATTTACAACGAACGATTGGAAATGGGTGTTGCAAGGGAACAAGCTCGTAAAGACCTTCCGCTTGCAACCTATACGGAAGCCTATTGGAAAGTGGATCTTCATAACCTACTCCATTTTTTAGCCCTACGAATGGACGACCATGCGCAATTGGAAATCCGTCTTTTTGCTAAAACCATTGGTGAAGAAATAGTCAAACATTGGGTGCCTAATGCCTGGGAAGCGTTTATGGATTATAGAGTGAACTCTGTTTCTTTAACCCAGTATGACAAAGAAATCATCCTCGCACTCAACCAATCGGGCAAAGAAGGTGCGATCAAAAAAGCGATTGAATTTGGTTTGTTAGATGAATCTGGTTCAAATTCTAAAAAAAGTAGAGAACGTGAAGAATTAGAAACAAAACTAAAATCGATGGGGTTTTCCATCCCTTGGTAAAAAGAAAAAATAGCTGAATTTGATTTTCAGTTGCAAATTTTTTGTAGCAGGGTTGTTGATTGAGATATGAAGATCCAACATACCCTGCTCTTTGTAGCATTTTTTATCTCCATACAATCGGCTCATTCGGAAGAATTTGCTACAGCAAGTTTTATCAAAGGTAAAGTTAGTTTTTTATCTGCCAATGATACATCCAAACTTTGGAAAACTCTCAAAGTAAACGATAGCCTAAAACCTGGTGACCGTGTCAAAACCGGAAACGGTTCCAAGGTCGATTTTATTTATAAAGAATCCGAATTTAGAATCCAACAAAACACAGATTTTACACTCACCGAGTGGGATGTTAGTAAATCCAATTCCAAAATTGCCGTTGAAAAAGGGGCAGCATGGTTTCGGGTAAAAGATTTCAAAAAAGGAAATTTTACAGTGAGTACGCCCACCACAACGGCTGGAGTTCGGGGAACTGCCTTTGGCGTGTTCTATGAAGAGAAGGAAAAAAAAGGTTATACTTGCGTTTGTGAAGGTTTGGTGAACATCAACGGAACTGATTTTTCGAAAGGGACTGGTGGGGCTGTGGCTCTTGGCAAATCAGAACTTGAAAAAAATGAATACAAAGAACTCATCACCAAAGAAGGTGCAACCCCTAAAGTAAAAGAGAAAATGAAGGACTTCCCCATGCTTGCAAAATGCCTTCCTTGTCACAAACCAATTGGTTGGAAAGCAGATGGGGTGATGTTTGACCAAAAGTATGGAAATTAGTGAATCGATTTTTATTTATTTTTAGTTTTTTGATTATCTTCGCCTATCAAGTGTCAGGTGAAGAAGTAGTTTCTACAAAAAAAGAAGAACCAGATGCATACTATGGCTTAAAAATCGGAGCCATAGTCACACCAACTGTTTCTGTTCGCATCCGAGACAAAGCTTCAGGAACTACGGATTTGAATGCTTCTGATCGGTCTGGATTTTCCCTTCCATGGACTATGTTTTTTATTTCTAAAGAATGGGAAGATACGGGTCTCAAAATGGAATTTTGGGGTGAAATTGTTCGGAGTGACGTTTTGTCCAACGACACCACTGTAAATGGGGGAACCAAGTCCAATCCTTATGTATTTGCAGTTAGGCGAGCAAATGTTTCTAAAACAATCGAATTGGGACAAACTCAACATAAATTCCAGTTCGGTATGTTCGAACTACCCCATATGTTTTCTGTTTGGTCTGGTTATTATGATTGGCGTTATTTTGATAGATCTCCATTGGAATCTTTGGGTTTTGCGAAAGACCCTGTGGACTTGGGAATCAATTACATAGGCAGTTGGAAATCTCTCTCCGTACAAACTGCCGTAGTAAATGGAGAAGGTTATCGTAGTGTCCAAAATACCAATGGCACTGGATACGACGTTATTTTGAAACTCAGTTGGGAAGAACGTTGGTCTGATACCTTAAAATCGGGTCTTCATTTTTTAGGCCGCAGGTCGAATGCGTTTGGTTATGCGGGTGATGAATGTAAGGAAGGTCGTACTAATTGTTTGCCAAGTGATGGCAACCCCCTCACTGTCAAACGTGGAAGCATTTCACTCACACAAGAACAAGTCTATGCGGTTGAAGCCAATTTGATATGGAAAGAATTTGCCAATGTTGGATTGGGTGGAATGGCAAAAAAACAATTTGGCGGTAGGATTTCTGATAGTTTGGATCCTTTCGGTCCTTCTGTTATGATACCTGAAAAAATTGGACGAGGTGGTTATTTATGGCTCGGTCTTGGAAATTCTCTCCTTCGTTTGGTAATGCGAGGTGAGGTTGCCACGGGTGGTCCGAACCCTGGTTTAACCGCCACTGAATCCTCCCAGCGGGAACCATGGGTTCGTTTTAAGGATCCAGCCACAAATCCGATCCATTCTGATCAGTCTCATTATATCTTACGCCAAATTTTTTTAGAATGGTTTCTCACACCAAGTGCGCGCATGGCCTTAGGTTATACAGAAACACGTTCTTTTGATGCCCAAGGGGAACCAAATAAATGGTATGTAGACAATAGCGGAATGGAACGAAATCGTGTCGAATATATAGAGCAGTTTTCAAAACCCACATTGGTTCCCATTTCAGAATACGGAAGATTGGATAGAAACATTGTGATCAAGGCCACTGCTACGTTCTAAAAAGTTGGTTTAAAACTCATGTTTTCCCAAATTCAAAATTATTTACAGCACCAACTTTCGAGTGGTGAGTTTGGAATCTTCAGTCTTTTCTTTTTATTCCTAGGCGGGTTTTTTGCAAGCCTACTGCCTTGTGTTTACCCTTTGTATCCAATCACTGCGGGTATATTAAAATCAAAAACTACAAATCAAAAATGGTCACACCCACTTGTTTATTATTTTGGCCTTGCATTTATGTATTTGGTATTTGGTCTTGTGGCAGGGTTTACGGGGGGAGCATTCAATACTTTCTTGCGGTATCCTGAAACCAATTTAATTTTTGCTTACATTCTTTTTGTTTTGGGTCTTTCTTCCATCGAATTATTACATATACCATTTTTTACAAACCATACAGACGGATCAAATAAACAAAGTTATGCGAATAGTTTTGTTTTAGGAATGGGTGCAGGTTTATTATCCTCTCCCTGTGTTGGCCCGATCGTTGTCACTGTCATTTTACAATTATTGTCGAACCAAAACGAAGGACTGGCTGTTATTCCCATTTTGGTAACAACCATTAAGATGTTCTTTTTTGGTTTGGGGGTTGGCATTCCTTTTTTATTCATTGGGGTTTTTGGTCTGTCCTTACCCAAATCGGGAAATTGGATGAAATGGATTCAATACGGACTGGCGGGTTTGATTTTTTATTTTTCTTTTGCCTACTTTGAAAAGGCGGGTACCCTTTGGGGATTAGAATCTGCTTCCATCATCAGTTTGTTTTTACTTTGGGTTTTGTCTTTGGTTTTTGCATTTGGATTGCAAAAAGAAGAAAATTTCAAAACCCATCGTATGAAATTGGCATTATTTACTTCTAGTTTGGTTTTGGTATTTATTCTGATGTTTTTGATTTTGTCACCTAAACAAAATCATGCGAATGTTATCGAATCAAAAACGAATACCCCAACGGAAATCCATGGGAACTTGGAATGGTTTCGTGACAAAGACTCTGCCATACAAAAATCGAAAGAGATGGGATTACCAGTTTTTATCGATTTTTATGCGGATTGGTGTACTAATTGTAAAGAGTTTCAAAAACTCAGTTTGGCCGACACAAAATTCAATTTGGTATTAAAGGAAAAAGCGGTGCTTTGGAAGGTTTACGATACTGATCCAGTGTTTTTGGAATTCCAATCCAATCCCAATTACCCAGAATTAAAAATTGGTCTCCCATTCTTTTTGGTTTTGGACAAGGTGGGAAATTCCATTTTCCAAACCACAGATTATTTGGATACAAAGAGTATGACAGAAGCCATCGTCCGTTAGTCGGCGATGGCTTTTCAGTGGAAACTAACTTTTGGGTAGATTGTTTACCACGGATAAATATTCATTTGCGATTTCTTTTACAATTTCACCGGCAGGTTTGACCTCTTCGATTTGGGCAACACCTTGTCCCGCTGACCAAATGTCTCGCCAACGTTTGTATTCTTGTTCCATTGCTTTTTCACCACCAGAATGACCTGCCGCAATTTTTTTTGGTCCGTCTTCTAAAATTTCAGGAGAACGTTCCACAGACTTTGCGAGCCAGTTGGCAGGAATACCAGAGATTTTTTCAGTATATACAATTTCGTCTGGTTCCGAATCAATTAACATTTGTTTGTATTCATTTTGCGCTCTCGATTCGGGAGTGGCAATGAATCTTGTGCCAATGTAAACAGCATCTGCACCAAGAGAAAGTGCAGCGGCCATTTGAGAACCATTAGAAATGGCACCTGCAGCAATGACAGGAAGCCCCGTCTCTTTTTTTAGGTAGGGGATGAGGGCAAAGGGGGTAATAGCACCAGCGTGCCCACCTGCTCCTTGCGAAACAGCAATGAGGGCATCAGCTCCAGATTTAGCCACGATGTTTGCATGTTTTAAGGTTGTTACATCGCAAAACAGATGTGATCCGTTCGCTTTGATTTCTTTGGCAATTGTCCTTGGTGTTCCAAGACTTGTAATGATGAGTTCTACTTTCATCTCCATGACCACTTCAAATTGTTTTGCCCAGTTCGGATTGTGTTCTTTGTGGAGGATGATGTTCACACCAATGGGTTTTTTGGTTTTGGATCTGATTTCTAGTAAACCTTCTTTTAGTTGTTCAGGAGTTCTATAATTGAGAGATGGGAAACAACCGATTCCACCTGCTTCAGAAACTGCCACAACGAGTTCTGGGTAGGATACCAAAAACATGGGGGCTGCGATGATGGGAACATCAATCTTTAAAAGATCAGAAATTGGGGTTTTGATTTTCATAAAATTCCTTTTTATGGGGATTGTGGTTTTGGAGTAAGGTCTGGTAGGTCTTGCGAATAACGGCCATTTCTGGGGATACAACTCATCGCAAAACCTTGGATCAAATAACAGATTGAATCTTTGGAGATACATTTTAGGGATTTTTGGTATTCTAATCCGTCAATTTCAGTGGGAATCGAATAACAAGCGAGTTTGTCTTCCAAAAAAACTTCCG
The DNA here is from genome assembly GCA_029310945.1 of Leptospira sp. 96542. GTDB lineage: Bacteria > Spirochaetota > Leptospiria > Leptospirales > Leptospiraceae > Leptospira_A. The sequence goes on along the minus strand of JARJFC010000024.1, from coordinate 22,077 downwards.
TAGGTGTTTTGTTCTCTTGGGCTAACAGTGAAAAAAGAGACAAAAAGATGGATGGTAAAATGAAAAAAAAGAATGGGAATCGGTGGCGATCCATGTACATTGTTCCTGCTCTTCCAATGGGAAATCAAATTTGAAAGAAGTCAAACCATATATCGAGAATCCAGCGGTCAGATTTTTTTCTATCTCCCTTTTTGTTTTCTTTTTTTTCAGTTTTTGTGGGCATGATCCAAGATCATTTTCTAGGGAATCCCAAAGCCTTTCCGTATTAGAAATTCCAAGAGAGTATAAATGGTTGGAATTGGATTCTGAAGATCTGGAAACCTTCAATGATTCCGATTGGCTGAAATTCAACACCAATACCCTTGGTTTCGAAAATAACCCTGGCAAAATTTTGGTGATCCGTTTTAACGATGGTTTCGTTAAAAAATTAAATAGCCCAGTTCTTTATGCAGAAATTGCTTTAGAACAATTCCGAGTTTATCAAGGAAATGAAATTGTTTACACATCAGAGTTAAACGATCATATTTTCCCACACATCATACCGCTAAAAAATATAAGCTCAGGTTTTATTTATATTTGTTTTCGTTCAAGGTACAAAGGCTTCATTGGGATGGATCGGAATGTTACAATCAAAGACCATTCTTTGGCATTGACAGATCTTTTTTTAGAAAATTTTACACAAACATTTTTGGCACCAGTACTTTTGGTATTGGGTTCAATTTTTCTAGGTTTTTATTTTTTACGAAGAAGGGAAAGGATATTCTTAAACTTTTCGATTTTGCTGTTTTCGGCTTCGATCATTGAGGCAATGAATGGATTTGTGGGTTTTGCATTAAAGGAATATTCGTATTTAACCATTCCCCTAACATTTATTAATTTTTCATTATTCCCTCTATTTTTGCTATTATTCTTGCATGAAATTTACCCTCCATTTTTTAAAAATTTATTCAGAATTTTTTTGTTTTTACATATCATCGTGTTTTTCATAGCAATGTTTAAAAATTATAAGGGATCACTTTCTTACTTAAACGGAGAGTACGATTATAATTGGTTAATCGTTGTAGAAGGAATCGTTGCAATTTTTTCTTCATTGTATGTGTTGTGGCGTGGGCAAAAACATTTGCGTATCATCACCTTTGGATTGTTATGCATCGTATTTGCTGGTTTACACGATATTTTGCTCGATTTAGGAATGAGTATTTACCATAACCGCATTATTCATTTTGGCTTTTGGGCAATGATTGTCCTTTTTGGTTTTTATGTTTTTCGACATTATTGGCAATTACTTGGATCGATAGCAAGTATGAATGATGAACTGCGAATCAAAAATAAAGAGCTCGAAAGATTGATTCACATCGACAAGGATTTAAACCTTGCGCAAGCACTTCAAAATTCACTGATATCTACCAATTTTGAAGAAGATGAACATGTACAAATCATTGGTTTTTCGCAAACTTTAGAATCGGTTGGGGGAGATTATTTTGACCACACCAAAGATAGTTTGGGAAACTGGGCTATCCTCATGACCGATGTTTCAGGACACGGAATTTCGTCTGCTATGGTTGCGGCAATGTCAAAAATGGCCTTTGGTGGTGCAGTGCCTTATTTACAATTTCCATCCAGAGTTTTTCACCTAATGAACCGTTACTTGGTAGGAAAAACAAAAAATTTGTTTATCACAGCTTCGTATTTGTTCATTGATGTCGAGTCTTACAGTTTATCATTTAGCAATGCTGGCCACCCTGGTTTTTTTCTACTCCGAAAATCAGAAAATGAAGTTTTTCATTTTACCACAAAAGGAAAACCCCTTGGTATATTTTTAGATATAGAATTTTCAGAAGGATCCACTATTTTACAACCTGGGGATCGATTGTTACTTTATACAGATGGAATTTTGGATATGTTAGATGAAAACGAAGAAAGTTTTGGAGAAGAGCGCCTAAAGAAAGTACTGTGGGAAAATCGTTTTCAAAATTTCCAAAACCTTGCTAATATCTTACAAGAATCGATGTATCGATTTTCCAATGGATGGAAACACCAGATGGATGACCTCAGTTTTTTGCTGATTGAAATGAAATGAATCACAATTCTGGGTTAATGATAAAACGAATCGGATTGCCTTTTTTTTCTTCGAGCGCGTGCAAATATTCATTGGTCTCTTCCAATTTGTGAACACCGCTGATTGATTTTGTTAAGTTTAATTTTTTATCAGTGTACAATTGTATGAGCTCTGGAATGGCTCTGCGATCCGAACCATAAGAGCCTGTTATGCGAATCTGTCTTTCGATGAGAAAAAATGGCATCGGAATTTCTAACTTCATACGACCGATACCAACGAGAACCATCCTTCCACCTCGGTTCATGGCTCGAACTGAACTTTCGATATTAGGTGTGTAGCCAGAAAAATCACAGAGTAAGTCGATGCCTCCCGATTTTTCTTTTAATACCTTACCAACTTGCATATTTTTTTCAACTAAGATCAATTCGTCGGCACCATAGGCTTGGGCATTGTCTAGCGAACCTTGGTCGATATCTATGGCAAAAATTTTACCAGCACCCAAAGCTTTGGCAATGGCAACGGCGTGGATTCCAAGCCCCCCACAACCAATGATGGCCACCACTTCTCCTGTTTTGATTTCACCTTGGTATTTGATGGCATGGTAAGGTGTGGAAACAGCATCTGCTAATATGGCACCTTCTGTGAATGGAATACCGTCTGGTAATAGGTGTAAGTACCTTTCTTCAATTTGAATGTATTCGGCAAAACCGCCAGGTTGGTTGAACCCAAGAACACCAATTTGTTCACATAAGTTTTCTTTTCCCACCAAACAATGTTTACATGTTCCGCAAGAAGTTCCTGCACTCACGACAACTCTGTCACCCTTTTTGAACTTGGTGACTGATTCTCCAATTTCCTCGACCACTCCGGAAGTTTCGTGGCCTGGAACACATGGACTGTAACTCGCTTTCATTTTACCATGCAAAACCAAGTGGATATCTGAGCCGCAGATCCCACAGGCTTTGACTTTGATTTTCACCTGGTTTGGGTTTAAGTTTGGGAGTTTTAACTCTTGGATTTCAAGGGATCGTTTGCCTGCAGGTAAAACCGCTGCTTTCATTCTAAAATACCATCCAGTTGGTGAATCAGAGAAGGTGAATTGGATTCATTCAGAAACTCTAATGTAGATTCTATCATATCATCCAAATAATATTTATAATTTTTATAAGTTCCTAAAAATTCTTTAAAATTTAGTTTTTCGTCTTCTGTTAGGCGATTCTCATACATCAATTTACTAAGTGCCATGACTGCAAATGCAGATTTTAATTCATCGGGAGATATAGCTATGGTGAATAATTCTTTCACGTCTAGTTCCTGGAAGGTTGGCAATAAATCGGAAATGAGTTCCATGGCACCGATGGGAATGGAACGATCGAGGGATTTTACATAATTCAAAAGAACTCGATAACTTTTAGAGTCTCCCACATAGGAGAGAATGTAAACAACACCTGAGAGGATTTTTTTATGATACCCCCAACTGAGCCTTCCTGAATCAGCATCCCTCATAATTTGATAAATCAGAGTCCAAATATTTTTGTCGTTGTCTGCAGCTAATTTCATAAGTTGCAGTAAACGCTCCTCCCAATAGGGTTCATCCATCTCTGATTTGAGGACACTGATGGCTTCGGTGGTTGCATTTGGTAAAGGGCTAAGGGGTTTCACGAGTGTACTCTTGACATAATTCTAAAATATGAGACGAAAATGTCTTTTCTTTTTTATCACGCTAAGGTTTTCCAAATAAGGCCGAAAATAGGGCTATAGATGAAACCTCTCCTTCTTTTAGCTCTCCTCGTTCTAACTGGTTTTGGTGAAATTACTTCTGACCAATCTAGTTCGAAAGCAACACAGCTAATCCGTGTTAGTTATGGCTTGAAGGATAATTATGAATTCTTACGGATTATAAATTCAACCATTAGTAATCGTGGAACAGAGTTACAAAAAAAATACTTTAAACGTTGTGTACAACATCATATCGAATCCGAAATTTTACATTTACAAATGGATTTAGGTCGTTCGTATGCAGAACTTCGTAGAACGCAAGGTCTACTGATTCAGCTATATATTTTGGTTTTAGATGACGAAATAGAAGAATTGGACAAAGAACTTGGACGCCTTGCACGGCTATCGAAAGGCAAAGAAAAAACAGAGACAAAACTCTATCTGCAACTTGGTTATCGTGAGATTGCTGTATCCAAACGAAAACTTCTGATCGGAAAAAATACTAGGCCTTATTTGTATTTGATGAAGTTACAAGAATTGGCCTTTTCTCTGAAATCACTTAAACAAGCCGAGAAATACGTAGTGATGCTTGGGTTATTGCACGATGCGGAAGATGAATTTGATCCAGAGCAGCGTAGTTTTTCTGGTCTTATCAATGAAGTCAAACGGATCATCAAAAAAGACCAAGAAAAATATTTACTTTATTTGTATGACAGCAATTTTGATTCGTATGGCGCACTTGATTATTACCAACAAGTATGGAAACAACCAGATCTATTTGAATTGGCAACAGCAATCCCCGATTTTGATCCGTCTTATATAAGGCTTCCGGAAGAAGCGCTAGTACCAAAAATCTAAAATGATCCAATCCTTTATTTGGGAATTTCCGTTAACTGCTAGTTTTGCGACCTTTATGGTTCTTTTGTATCCTATCGTTATTTTATTTTTTCCATTTTTGGTAGACTCATATTTTATTGCCACTCCTGGCGAATTGGAACCAATCAATTGGGTTTTAAGTACCTTCTTCCACGGATCTGGAGCTCATCTTTTATCCAATATGTTGTTTCTTTTGTTTTTGGGAAGAGTTGTCGAATACCGAGTGGGTAAACAAAAATGGCTTTTGTATTATTTTATGGCAGGCATAATATCCGTATTAGGTGATGCTTTCGTGAGGGGATTGATATTTGGAGATAGAACTCCTATAGTTGGTGCCAGTGGTGCCATTTCTGGACTTGCAGCGGCAGCCACCTTACTTTCTCCTTTTCAGTTTCCAGTGACCAAACGCAAAACAATTCCTTTTCCTGTTTTTTTGATTGGTTGGATGATGTTGTATTCTGATTTTACAAATCTATTTGCCAGAGACCAAGTTGCTCATTGGGCTCACTTGGGGGGATTTTTTTCTGTCTTTCTCACGGGTTATCTCCTAAGCGCAGAAGAGAGGAAACTCATCCGGCAAGGGTTTCTTTTGAATTTTGCCTTTTTTACATTGACTGTCATTCTTCTCTTTTTTATCAACAATAGGTGATGAATTTAAAATTCCGAGCATTGGACTACACTTCCGAAGACTCGTTTGTACCAGCCGATTACGAATACATTGGCGACGAAGCCACTGGCTGGGAAATCCGTAGAGACGGAAAAACATATATGAATTTGGGACCTGGTTACATCCCCTTGGAAACCAAATCTTGTGGGGTTTGTTCCACAGATATCGATCGTCGTTTTTTACCCTTTCCCCTTCCACAAATCATTGGACATGAGGTTTTGGCAGAAGGGTTGGGTGACAAACGGGGTCGACGTTACGTAGTTGAAATCAATGATACATTGGAAGCCCGCGGCGATAAAAATTTAGATGAGTTTTGCAAAGCAGGGATCCCAACACATTCCCCAGAAAGAAAAGTACTGGGAATCGACCGGTTGCCAGGAGGGTTCGGGCCTTATATTTTGGCTCCTGTACACGCTGCCATTGAAGTGACTGAACTTTCGTCGAAAGCCGCTGTACTCATGGAACCATTTGCTGCGGCTTTGCAAGCAATCCTTGCCTCGCCTCCAAAAGAAAACGATTCTGTGGCCGTACTCGGACCTCGCAGGTTGGGGAGTTTGATTCTTGCAGCTTTGGCCTCCTATCGCAAAAGCAAAAACTCCAATTTTCGCATAACTGCCATCACACGACATGACCATTTGGTAAAACTTGCCAAAAAAATGGGAGCAGACGAGGTTGTTGATTTACGATCCACATCTGCTGAATCGTTATCTGAAACTTTTGATATTGTGTATGATACCACATCAACAAGTTCAGGTTTTATTTCGGCATTACAATTCGCTAAACGTGAGTTACACCTTAAAACAACGAATGGCCAGGAGATGTCGGGGATATCTCATTTAACCGAACTTGTTGTTGACGAACTTTCAATATTGCCTTTTTCCGAAACAAATTTAGAATTTAAATGGAAAACTGAACAAAAAACAAATCAATCAGTATTTTTCTTTCCTTCCGTTTTTAATTTGGAATCAAAAATGAATGGAACAAAAAAAACATTCAAAGGTACGGCACTTGATGGAGAAAAAATCCTCGCATCCGATGAGTTCCAATCCACCTTACCCAGGTTTGACATTGTTGTGGTAGGTTCGCCGAAAGAATTGGCAGAAGCCATTCGTCCTAATCCCACTCACGAAAATTCACTTGTTCGACCAAGAGGAGCAATCCTTGTGGATACATCCCATTCCGAACTTTGGAATGATGAAAATAAAAAAGTCTTGGAATTTTTTCAGAAAGGCAAAGAAATCCATACATCACGCTGTGGTGACTTTCACTTTGCCATTCAGTTACTCAAAGATAATCCAGGCATCACTCAGGCATTGGAAGAAAATTTAATTTCCCACCGTTTCCCTTCGGATCAATTGTTAGAAGCTTATGCCAAGGCTAAGGATCCTTCGAGTGTTAAGGTGGTAGTTGATTTTTCTCCTGTAATTTAAAGTATGGAAAATAAAGAAATATTTACTTCACTCGGGCCCAAACTAACAATCGTAGATTCACAAATTTGCGAAATTGATTTAAATAATTTAAGAATCTTTTTTGGATTGTCCATCCTCTCGCGAACGATCGGTGAGGAAATCGGAAACTTACTCCATTCATTGCCTGGTGATCTTTCGTTTACTTACAAAATCAATCCAAACATCAACCACGAACTTGTCGATATGCACATTCAACATATCCAAGTTTATGCACGCGCTGGTGTTTTAAAAGATTGGATTCTTTTCAGAGAGCAGTTCGAGGAAGATTTACGATTTGTATTTGGATCTTTCCAACAACAATCCTTGGCTAAAAAGATTCACCCTGAATTTTACGGTGAAGATCCAAATCATTTACCCGCCATTGCACTTTTATTTCCATTCGAAAGTAAAATTTTGCACTCTGGTGGGTATTTTATACTCCTAGAAAGAGTACAAAATCAAACTAGCATCGGTGATTTTTTTCTTCGCATAACAATAGATTACCAAATTGAATGCAGATTGAATTTGGAAAATATCAAACATGAACGTGTTAACGATACCCATACTCGAACTTATATTGCGGGTTCATCCAAAATCAGCGAGTCTCTTAGCAATGGAATCATCAATGCCGCCCAAAAAGGTGAAACGTTTTACGAAGAGGAAAATCGTCATTTTAGTAAAGTTTTTGCGCAAATTGAAAAAACTCCTTTAGGGAAACTAACAAATATTAACTTTTATTGGGAGGATCAGTATCGAAATGCGATACTAGGAAATGATCCAAGTTTTTCGCTTACCATTTTGAAAAAATTATTTTTGTTATTAGAAGATTCAACAGTTTCACAAAAAATTAAAGAAGGGTACACCATTCGTGCCTTGTTTGGTAAAACCACTGTTTATGTAGACCTTTCACGTTTGGACAGAGTTCTCAATTTTAGTTTCAATCAAAAACGAACCTTACTAAACTCAGCTTTTTATCTGAAACGAATGCCCATTTTAGAATCAATTTCCAATCAAAATTCGCATAACTTCGATTTTGAAAATACCAATATTTTTTTGATACATCATATCACTTCTGAAATCATCTCCCTCATTGAATGTTTCAGAAAACTGAAAGTTAAAACTTTGGATGTGGCCTTCGTAAAATACGGCGGGAATATACCGCCTGCTTATTTGGATATCCTTCTCGATATCCCAACAGAATCATTTTTTATGGCTGGATTGGAATTCAAAATTACAAAAACAAACCAGCCATATTATGCTGTTTCACCTTTGTACAGCGACTTTAGTTCCTATCCAGCCTTCAAACAAAAATTGGAAGAATCAAAACTTGGTTTTTTTGATGCAATGCGCAGATTGGCGGTGTTTTTATTCTTACAAAAACTTTTGGTTTTGATTCCCAAAAATGAAAAAATCATCCTCATTGAGGATGGAGGGTATGTTGCTCCCGTTTTGAATGAATTTTGCCTAACAGAAAAAACATTTGAAGAAGTACTGGGTGAGTATTGGATCGAGCCGCCAAATTCAGGTTTAGCGAATTCGAAATTTTCCGATATTATTTTGCGAAATGTGATCGGAACTATTGAACATACAAGAAATGGTTATGATCGTTTGGTAAAAGTAAAAGAAAAATTTTCGAAACTAATTTTACCAAGTTTTTCCATTGCAATCTCACAAGAAAAAACATTAGAAGAATCCAAAGAAGTAGCTCGTTCCATTTTGAATGCTGTTGATAATAGTTTGCATGGAATCGGTAAGGTGCTTTCTAAACGTAAACTCCTGATCCTTGGTTCCAAGGGTAATATTGGCGGTTTTCTAAAAAAATATCTGATAGGTGGTTCTTTGCACGAATCAAATTTGGATATATATGAAGTGGATAAAAAATTTGTATCCAACACAACTTTAGTTTATCAAAATTTTGACCAAATGCCGAAGGAGGCATTTTGGGAAGTGGATTTAATTTTGGGTGTCACTGGTGAATCAATCATCAAAAAAGATTCTTGGGAAAATTGGATTTTGCATAGTAAACACAATCAACTGTTTGTGGCATCTGGCTCTACTAAAACTGTTGAATTTTCTGACCTGGTCCAATGGATAGGCAATTTGAATTTATCAGAAACGCCAAGAATTCAAAACCATGAAGTAAGAATTTCTTTTACAAGGATGCTCGATCCACAAACACAAATGGATTTAGGTTCACATATTAGATTCGAAATAAGCACACTCAAAATCGAAAAACATTTATACTTGTTGAGTGATGGAAGCCCAGTCAATTTTTTATTTTTTGGAGTACCAACAGAATCGATGGATCCGATTATTTCTCAGTTGGCAAGTGTTTCTTTAGGTATGGTAAATTTTCATAAAACAAACACATTGCCAAAACCTGATTTATACGCCGTCGATCACCAAATAGATGTTTGGGGAAATAAATTATGAGTAAACATGGATTATTTCAGATCACACAAAAACTATTTTTAAGAAAAGGAAATATGTTGTTGGTAATGCGAGATAGGAAATCTGGTCATGGGGATCTTCCTGGTGGTCGTATGAATGAAGACGAATTTTTTGAAAATTGGATGGATAGCATTCAGCGAGAAATATTAGAAGAACTAGGTTCAAATGTAAAAATTTCAGTCAATTCAGAACCGCTCTTTGTTCACAAACATCGGGTGGAAGATGGTAATTTACCTTGTATCATCATAGGATATTCAGCAGAATTATTGGCTGGAGAAATCACCCTATCTGACGAACATGACTTTATGGACTGGGTGGATGTAAGATCCTATGATCCTTCGAGTTTGTTTTCAGAATACATGTTGGATGCAGTCAATCTATACTTGAAAAAATATGCATAATTTATACATCCCTCCCCAAAAAATAATTTTATTTATTATTTTGCTTTTTGTTACCACAACCACCGCAAATTTTTTAAAAGACCAAAATTTTGCGATTCCTGAATTTTCAATACCTACGCCATCCATAACTTTATCTTTACCTGCAGAAGAGGACAAAGAAGTAACAAAACCAGAGGTGGCTTGGTCTGATATAAAAATACGAACCAATGGTGCGGACAGAAAGTACGGAAACATCATTGGAATGCAAACCGTCCTTCGTCATACTGATTTTGTAAAAGAAGAATGGTGGAAGGAAAGAATTGAAGAATTACTTTCAAAAGGTAAAACTGCAAATTTATATGATAGAAAGACTATCATAGTATTTCCTGAACACGTTGGTTCTGGGCTCGTGTTTTTAGATGAAAAATCCAGATTCATTGAATCGCGAAATTTAAAAAATGCTTTGGAAACCAAGGGTGAACAAGTTAGTTTAAAAAAACTATATTATGAAAAATCGGAACGAATGTTAGATGTTTATGTTCGTACTTTTTCAGAACTCTCTAAAAAATACAATGTTCCGATTTTAGCAGGAACAATCGTTCTACCAAATCCAAAAATTGTCAAAGGATCCATTGTTCTTGATAAAGAAGGTCCTCTTTATAATGTGAGCATTCCATTTTCTGCGGATGGTCGGGTCATGGATCTTTTGGTAAAAAAAACGACCTTGTCAAAAGAAGAAGAAGAAACTTACAACGCTGGCGAAAAAAACCAAGATCGGGTTTGGGTGGTGCCAGGCTGGAAGGTCGCTGTTTTTATCGGACAAGAGGTGTTTGATGCATCGTTGTATGATGCATTGAAAACAAGACCATTGGATGGAATGGTTTCTCCAGCGGCCGTCCACTCGGATATGAAATGGAATGGAACAGCTTTGGATGATCTGACTGTTTGGAAAAACGAAGGGATGCCGAAGTACATCAAAACCACAAAGGCTCTGGATTTGGTCCAAGTGTTTCTCATGGGGAATTTTTTTGAAAATCAATGGAAGGCTCGCACCTTCAATGTACGGGATTTCGTGAATGAAGACACTGCTGATTCGTCAGAATTTCCAACAATCTTAAATCTCTACTTTTAAATTTTGGACTTTTTCTTAAATTCCTAGTGATGAAAAATGAATGCTTGGTCAAAATCCGTTTGACAGGGTACGGAATTCAAAAGAAATTTTCAAAGTCATGGCTCAAAAGTCTCTTTCCAAAAATGAATTTTATGTGAAATGTCCGTTGTACTCCCAAGGGCTTTCCGTTTGCCCTAGTTCTACAGACCGTTTGCAGTCGGAAGATTTAGAAAGACTTTTGTCTCATTGTGTCCGTGACAGTTATCAGTCGTGTTCTGTGTACAACTCACGCAAAGAAAACGAACAAGCGGCTTAACCATCGTTTAGTTTTTTTACTTTTTTGAAATAATCGTAAATCATATAATCTTCGTCTGTAAAAGACAGGTTGTCCACAACAAGTTCCCCTTTTTTGCTCTCGTAAACAATCCGGTCGCCTGACACCCCCCACATACGATCAATGAAGAATGGCAAATGTTCTTTTTTACCCAACACTTTCCATTTCATTGGTTGGTTGGGATCATTTTGATTGAGTGTGACAAATTCATCTTTTGCCGTCAAACGCCAAGAAAACGCCTCGCGGGTTACAATGGGAATGCCTCGATTGGTCGTAGGTACTTTGCCTGATTGGTAGTTTAGTTCTTTCAAATACAAATCCCCAATCTTACCGCCAACAATATAACCTTGGTTTCCATTGTGATAATAGATTCTTGGGAGAACAATGTCCTTTGAAACTAAACTTACTTTTTTGGATTCGATGTTTAAATAATAAAGATTGTAGGAACCTCCCACACCAGACCAAACTAAATATTCATTTCCGATGGCAGCAATTTGGTATTGGGTTTTTAATTTGGGGTAAGGACTTGGAAACAATTCCCCCGATAAGTATTTTTCTGGTTTGGAAGTTTGATTTGTTTTTTCTAAAAATAGGTTATTTTCAAAAAAGTATAAAAGAAAATCACCTGTATTGGAAATGGCCATTCCCGTCTTACATGGAATGTGAACAATAGATTCATGTTCTAGTGAAGATTTGAATGTGGAATAACCAAATAATGCACAACCCCCATATTGTTTGAGCGGGTATTGAACGGACACATAATTTCCGTTAGCGGAAGACTGAATGGAATCGGGTCTGAGTTTGAGTTCTAAATCAAAATGTTTGTCATTGACTAGATCTTTTGAGAATAAAGTTTTATTTTCTGTCCAGATGATTTTTGTTCTATCTTCTGAAAGTGAAAATAACCTCGGTTGGTTTGGTCTATTTTTCGAAAGGACTTCGGCTGTTGGTTTGTTACTTGCTAGCCTGTCTTGTAAGAGGGATAGTGCTTTTTCGTATTTTTCTTTTTGAATGAGTTCTTCGATTTCTGAAACCAAGGATTCGTGTCGCGATTGGCAAGAAACAAAAAAAATCGAAATAAAAAGAAAACGAAAAAAGAAAAGCACTATTTCTCCAAAAACTCTTGGATTGTATTCGATTCAATCTCTTTTGAAAATAATTCTTCCGCTGTTTTTCCCACTCGTTTTGTATCAAAGTATGCGAAAGTACCCGTAACAACGGCACCACCCAATGGAACCCATCTAACAAATTGTTTTTGGATGATGGATTTGGAGATAAAAACACCAATTCGTTCTAAAGCAGATTGAAATACCCTAACGGTTGTTGGGCGAATTAAAACTTTTAAGGAAGTTTCTTCTATAATTTTACGAAAAACTTGAGCACCACCGTGTTTAAAAAGGCAATACAATAACAACTCGCGGGTTACATGTATTTCTTTCCCGTGTAGGGCAGCTATGTCTTTGACTAGTTGTCCTTGGATTTTGTAAATGAATAAGAGTTCAGGTAAAATACTCAAAATCCCCAGGGGGCCTGGGGGCAAACTACATGTGGCACTAACGAGCCCAGATTTGTAGGAAGCATTTTTAGTCAGTTCACGGATTAGATCTCCAGGGGGTTGGATTGTGGGGGCATATGGGCTACGATAGTCGTCCAAACCAGCAAAAAGCTCTATCAATCCTTCCAAAAACCCTGAAGTTTGCGGTGCATTTTGTGTTTCGGTCACTTGTTTCTGTTTCCTCGCCAGTTTTTGGTTTATCAAAATCAGGCATTCTGTATCCTTTCCATAGATATGATAGATAGGTTGAAAAAAATTCAAGAAAAATACCTCCGCATCGAGGATGAGTTGGGAAAAGCAACTGCTTCCGATACTCTTAAAAATCTATCGAAAGAAAGATCTCGCCTAACTCCTGTATATAACAAAGCAGTCGAATATTTAAACATTACCAAAGATTGTGCAGATGCAAAAAAACTTTTAGAATCGGAATCTGATCCTGAAATGTTTGGTATGTTGAAAATGGAAATGGAAGAGGGAGAAAAAAAATTAGAAAACCTCGCCAAAGAGCTGGAAATTATGTTATTACCTCCTGATGAAAATTCGGGCAAAAATATACTGGTTGAAATCCGAGCAGGAACTGGAGGTGAAGAATCTGGTTTGTTTTGTGCAGATCTTTTTCGGATGTATAACAAATTTGCAGATAAAAAAGGGATGCGAGCGGAAATCATTGATATGAGCCAAACTGGAATTGGTGGTTATAAAGAAATCGTATTTTCTTTAGAAGATGATAGAGCTTATGATTTTTTTAAATTTGAATCTGGAACTCACCGAGTCCAACGCATACCAGAAACGGAGTCGGGTGGAAGGATTCACACATCAGCTGTAACGGTTGCTATTTTACCAGAGGTTGAAGAAAGAGAAGTCGAAATCAGAGATGGGGATTTACGAATAGACGTTTACCGTTCCTCTGGTTCTGGAGGGCAGCACGTGAATACAACAGATTCTGCAGTCCGTATCACACATATTCCAACCGGGATTGTTGTTGCGTCCCAGGAAGAACGTTCACAAATTAAAAACAGAGATAAGGCAATGCGCGTTTTGCGTGCTCGCATCATCGACCAACAAGTTGAGGCCGCCAAACAGAGTGCTGACGCTCTAAAAAAAGCGCAAGTAGGATCGGGAGATCGATCGGAACGTATCCGAACTTATAATTTTCCACAAGGACGTTGTACTGACCATCGTATTGGTTATACAAGTCATAATTTGCCTGCCATAATGGAAGGTGATTTGGACGAACTCATCGATGCATTGGTCCAAGAGGATCGTGCTAAACGTTTGGCGGAGGCAAAAACGTAAAAAATATATAAAATTTAGTGGAACAGAAAAATAAATAAGTTTTGATTGTTATGTAAATTATGCGAAGGAAAAATTTATTTTTTATTTTTCTGTTTTTGTTCTCTTTGGTTTCGTGTAACCAAAAAAGGCCAGATTCTACTGGCGATATCCTCACTCTTTTGCTTCTCAATGCTTTTTTAAATGCATCTAACGGGCCTTGCGTGGCAAAAGAATCACTCAATGTGACTTCCATTGGCACTTGGGATGTGGGTTTGGGAGTTCCAGTCAATTATTCACAAGTTTATCCTTTTTCCTTACACCGTACCCAACCGATGGTTCAATTTTTTCTCGATCAGGATCCATCAGTACCTCATTATTTATTTCCTGTAAATTATACAAATCGGTTCGATTATGGATCAGCATTCTTCAATAGAGATTTACTCTCTTATGTGCCAGTTGGGTCTTCGACCTCAATGCTCCCGTATGGAAAGGATACATTTTATGCAACGGATCCAGCTGTCAGTATTTTGAATACTGCCTCATCCAGCCAAAATTTGGGTGTGGATTTTAATTTTGTTAACTCCATTCCAACCACGGCAACCATCATTAAATCTTGTCGGGAATTGGAAACTGATGAATTGACATTCCAAACAACCGACGCAACTTCTTCTTCCAGTGGTCTATCTCATGTTTGGCAGACGGAAAAAAATTTGGATGTGAATATCATTTTTGTAAATGATGGTTCTAATCTTTCTTACCCTATCCAATCAGAAGCGGGACTCGCCTTAGCTTTGAATAAGTGGAGGCAAAATTATTCGCAAAATACGGTGCGGATAAAATTAAATTTTAATTTTAGTACACTCAATTCGAGTAATTTCTTTTCCATTTCTAATTTGTCCACAGCAGGTAATAGTCCAGGGAGTTTGGGTGGGCTTTTTTCGACAACGGCCAATGTTGGGAAATCAAATGCTCTCAATCTGTTTGTAGTGAGTGAAGAATTACAATATGGGGGAGTACTCGGTGTTTCGGGGGGGATCCCAGGACCTGCCACCATACTTGGTACCCGCCAGTCAGGCATGGTGGTTTTTATCGAAACACATAGGATGATTTCAAATACAGGGGATCCATTTACAAGCGATGAGCAGTTGTTACTTGGTGAGACCATGTCACATGAAGCAGGTCACTTTTTAGGTTTATGGCATTTGATTGAATCAGGAGGTGACACTGGTGCCGTAGGGGATAAGGATCCTTTGCGTGATACACCTGCATGCAGTGCTCTGAATGATGCGGATACGAGTGGGACAATGAGTATTGGAGAATGTTTGGGAACGGGTTCTACTAATTCCGGAGCGCGGAATATGATGTTTTGGACTGGTACGGTGGGATTCACCCAAGGGGAAATCACTGCAGAACAAGGGTGGATTTTAAGATTAAATCCTTTGGTATATTAAAATGAAAACGACGCATCATCTCCTATTTTTTATTTTCGCCTTGTTTTTGTTTAGCGAACCAATTTTTGCTGAATCGGTAGATCCAATTTTATACGAAAAAGTAAAAGAAGTTTTGTCCAATACAAGGCATGCGGAAGAACCAATTGTACTGAGGGAAAGATTAGAAACACTAACTCCGGATCCGTTGTTTTATCTGATCCATCTGCTGAATTCAAAAGACAGTTATGTATTCGTGAAGGCAAGAGCCATTCGAGTAATGGAATTGTATTCTACAGAATCTACAACGAAAACACTTGAATCTACGATTGGAAATTCATCAGAAAATGCTCATATCAGGAAAGTAGCAATTCAATCGTATTCTAAAGTTTTGAAGGACAATCCAAACAAACGGACAAATTTTCTAAAAAAATTTGTGCAAGATAAAACCATTGGTAAATTTACGAAAGATTCTCTCTTGGAAATTGATAGAAACTCGAGACCCATTCCACAGAACAATAAAGAAAGATTAAATTTGAAAAGGCAAGAAAGACGTTAATTTTATAAAGCTTTGTAAAAGTATATTACTTTCAAAAGATCATAGCGTTTGACAGGTTTTGTAATGTAGGAAGTGGCTCCGGCAAAAAAACTTTTGCGGATATCTTCTTTTTGGACATTGGCAGAAAGTCCAATGATGGGAATTGACCTAGAAGTTGGAATGAGTTTGGATTTTTCAATTGATCGAATTTGTTTGATTGCTTCAATACCATCCACAATTGGCATTTGCATATCCATTAATATCAAATCAAAATGTTGTGATTGGTATTTTTCTATAGCTTCCTTTCCATTATAGGCAATATGCAAATGAATGGGATACTTGCGGAAAAATGTTTTGATTAAAAATACATTTTCTTCAGAATCTTCTGCGAGTAGTATATGGGTTGTTGGAAACTCTTCTGGCGGCGGAACCTCAAGCGAAAACCAAGGATAATGTTTGTTATCTGAAGCTTTGACAATTTCTTTCGGTTTGTAAGAAAAACTGAAAATAAATTTCGAACCTTTCCCGATTTCGCTTGTAACAAATATATTACCACCCATAAGTTCAATTAACCTTTTTGTTATCGTAAGCCCAAGACCAGTACCACCGTATTTACGAGTGGTTGAATTATCTACTTGGGTAAAACTTTCGAAAATAGAATTTATTTTTTCGTGAGGAATCCCAATGCCTGAGTCCTCCACAGAACATTGAATCATCGTTTTATCTTCATTGAGTGACGCGGAAATTTTGATGAAACCAAATTCCGTAAATTTCATTGAATTACCGATGAGATTGATTAGAATTTGTTGGAGCCGAGTTGCATCACCTAATACCTCGCTGGCGATCGTTTCATCAACGTCTAAATTGATGTCGATACCTTTTGTTTTTGCCTTACTTTGAAATATGGAAACCGTATCGGCTAATACATTTTGTATAAAGAATGATTCCGCTTCAATTTCTAACTTGCCAGCTTCGATCCGAGATAAATCTAAAATATCGTTGATGATATTATATAGAGCTTTGCTTGAATTTTTCAAAACTTTGAGATACTCGTATTGTTCGGTGGTTAAATTCGTTTCTTCCAAAGTTTCTGCCATTCCAAGGATAGCATTGAGTGGTGTTCTGATTTCGTGGCTCATGGAAGCTAAAAAATCAGATTTTGCTTGGGATGCTTTTTCTGCTTCTTCTTTGTGTAAATTTGCCAAATTCATTTGTTCACGCAAAAGTTTTTCGCGAACAACTTGTTGTGATACATCCGTAATTTGGATCATACAAAATATTTCATCCGTTTCTTCTACAGAAATGGGGATAATATGTAAATATTGATATAGCCGTTCGTTGTTTTGTTTGTGTTTTTTGGATTCAAATAATGGAAATGGGAATGGGTTTAAAGTATGTGTAAGGATGGAATACTGTGAAAATTCTAAACATTGTAATATGGACTGAAACGTACGAGAGTTCTTTAAATCGGGAAATACATCCAGAAAATTTTTTTGCCCAATTGTTTCATACGAATGGTTAAAAAACCATTGATTGGCAAGTAAAATGGTTAAAGATTTGTCAACGATTAAAATCCCAATTCCAGACTTATTGACAATATTTTTTAGTGTTACATTTGTTAAGTGTGGCACCTTTTTACATCTTATTCAATAGTACATTAGACAAATTTTTAATACTTGAAAACTCTAAAATAAAAAAGATATAACCTTTTACATCTTTTCCTTTTAAAGTATAATCAATAAAAACAAGTAAAATTGAATCCTCACCTTGTGTTTTGTTAGAATTTATTACTTCTTCATATTTTCCAGAAAAGAAAATCGGAACTCTCGTTTCGATTTTTAACTCAGAAATCTTAGCCAAATTAGATAAAATTGAATTTAGGATGATATTACCGATTTCGCTAAGGGCATCTTTTTCGAATTGAGAAACTTCGTTGATTGGAATATAATCCTTTAACATCATTTTGACAATTTCTAAGCTTGAACTCTTATGGAACAATAGGAATGCAGACCCATCACCAAGACCACCAACAAACTTTTGATCTATTGTACAAACATCTCTATTTTTTAAATTTTGAAGACTCAAAGCTTCCTCTGAAGTGATTAGATTTAATGTTGGAACAGTTAATAAAATTTCATCAGAAACCATTTCGCTAAGTAATTTAGCTGCCGCACCCAAACTAATATTGAATAATTCGCAGAGAGAATCTTTTTCAAGGTTGGAAATATAATTCATAAGTATTGCTGAATATAAGGTGATAACTTCTCGAGAGATATTGGTTTTTCGACTAAGTCAATTCCAAGTGATTTTGCTCTATTTTTAATTGTATCTTGGATATTGGCTGTTATGAGCACTATGGAAAGGTCTTGTTGTTTTGTTTTCCAGTTTTCTACCAGATCCAATCCCGAAAGATTTCCTGGCATGTTTTGGTCGAGGGTGATCAAATCAAAGTTTGGTTGAATAGGGAATAATTCCTGAACTTTATCAGCAGTATCTGCCTCTTCAATTTCACAATTTGGATTGGTTTGCAAAATTATTTTTTTTATCATAAGTCTCGTGACTGTACTATCATCAATGATCAGGACTTTTTTCTGCGACATAGTAAACTGTTTCCTTCAATTAAAATAATGGCTGTTTTATATTCTTAACGTAAAATACTAGGATATATTAAATCGTATGCATTTTAAAATTGTAGTCATTCTTTTATTGAGTTTATTTTGTTTTTGTGTTACCACTCAAAAAAATTGTGAAACCACCGAATGCAGAAATGGTTGGCATACGGTTCCTTATGAAAATGGAGATTCATTTTCTGGCAATTTTTTAGAAAATTCGAAAGAAGGAGTGGGGGTCTATACTTACCATAATGGCGACAGGTTCGAAGGCGAATATAAATCCAATCTGAGAGAAGGCAATGGAGTTTATCTCTATGAGTCTGGTGATCGTTTCGTCGGGTATTATCATAAGGGCAAACGAAACGGATCCGGTAAGTATCATTTTAATGACGGGCTCATTTTGGAGGGAGAATGGGTGGACGATGTACTTTCAGGGCAGGTAAAAATCGTAAATGCCAAAGGCAGTTTGGTATGGGAAGGGGATTGGAGTATAAATACAAACCAATCCCTCGAATCAAAAACCAAATTAGGAGAGGGAGTTGAAATCCCTGATTCCGAGTGATTCGTAAATTTTTCTTGTCGCCTTAGATTTGTTAAGCGTATACATATGGATGCCCGCAATTTTATGATCCAGTAAATCTCTTACTTGTTCTGTTGCCCAATGGATACCAACATTTTCTGCATAAACATCGTCTTCCGCACGCGATAAAGATTTTAAAAGTTTTGCCGGAAAATTAGACCCGAGCGAAAGTTCTGCCATACGAGCCATGCCCTTACGAGAGGTAATTGGCATAATTCCTGCTATGATGGGTACTTTAATACCAGCAATTTCACATCTTTCTACAAAATCATAATAATAATTATTATTAAAAAATAACTGAGTACAGATGTAATCAACACCTTGGTCAACTTTCCATTTTAGATATTCAATTTCTTTCAATCGATTGGGTGTTGCAGGGTGACCTTCTGGAAAACCAGCAACACCAATTCCCATTTCAGGAAATTCTTTTTTAATGAAGGCAACAAGTTCACCTGCATATTCAAAACCATTTTC
This sequence comes from Leptospira sp. 96542, assembly GCA_029310945.1. Taxonomy (GTDB): domain Bacteria; phylum Spirochaetota; class Leptospiria; order Leptospirales; family Leptospiraceae; genus Leptospira_A. The sequence goes on along the minus strand of JARJFC010000024.1, from coordinate 2,571 downwards.
TGTTTTTATGAAGTCTGTCTGTCCTTTGGGTGGATCTCCACGGAGAGCCATAATGTTGTGGATGCCAGAACTCCGATACCGAGTTAAAATTTCTTTGATTTGCTCTTTGGTTGAACCTACACAAGTTAGATGACTAACAATTGTTAAGCCAGTTTCTTTTTGTAGTTTTACAACTAAATCGTGTGTTAAATCACGTGTGGATCCACCTGCACCATAAGTTACACTGACATAAGCAGGATTCAATGCCGATAGATCTTGAATGGTTTTAAACAAATCCTCAGATGATTCTGCATTTTTTGGAGGAAAAAATTCAAAACTGATAGTGGTTTGTTTGCGACCTAGTACTTCGGAGATATGCATAATTACAATTTTTTAAATTGGAATATTTTTCTCAAGTCCCTTGTTTGCAAGAAGCCATCCTTTTGAAGCTTTTGTTTTGATGGCAAGCCAAAGTGAAAATTTTGGAAATAAAGCTGGAAGGATGACCGCAGTCAACCTAAGAATGCCAGGCACCATTACTTCTCCTGGATTTTTTTGTATGGCTCTAAGAATAGCATCAGTGACGACCTGAGGTTCGATAACTGGTGTGAAAAATGAAGGTTTTACTCCATTTATCATTCGGGTATTGACCATTGTCGGGCAAACCCAACTAACGCCTATTTTGGTGTCTGCAAGTTCCATCCTAAGTGCTTGCGAAAAACCAACCACGGCATGTTTTGTTGCAGAATAAATAACAGTTCCTTCTGATCCAAATTTGCCAGCAATACTAGCCAAATTGATGATGCAAGCTTCGCTTTCTTTTTTTAGAAGTGGAAGACAAAGGTAAGTTAATTTTGTTACCCCAATCAAATTGATTTGCATCGTTTTATTCCAAACCGAAAAATCTTTATCTGTAAAAGGACCAGAAGGAGCAATGCCTGCGTTATTGATTAAAATTTGGAATGTAAGTTTCTGTTTTTGGATGGATTTGAGAAGTGATTCAATTGATTTTTCTGAGGAAAGGTCACATTCCATTGGATAAAACTTTTGACCAAGGGACGTAATTTCCGATTTCACTTCTTTCATCAAACTGGCTTTGATATCCACACCTATGATATCACAACCCAATTTGGCAAGTGATGTGGCAGTCAGTTTGCCAATGCCCATCCCGCAGCCAGTAATGAGAACTGTTTGTCCGCAGAGCTTCATGACCATAGAATGATTTTTTTTTTACTTTCGTCAATCGTTATCAGTCTTTGAATGGAAGCTAATGGGATATCAACTTTTAAAACTTGAACTCGGCAATCGATTAGAATCAGTCAAATCCACAAACGAATGGATTCAAAATCCAAACATTCCATTTGGATCTTGGGTGATCGCTTGGGAACAAACAGACGGTAAAGGTCGAGCTGGAAATGTTTGGCGTACGTTAGGTGAAGATCCATTGGTATTTTCTGGAAAAGTTCAAATTCCCGCGGTTGAAATTTCTCTACCTTTATTTTCATTATTTGTTGGTGGAGCCGTACTAAAAACAATACTCTCATTTTTTCCAGAACGAAAAGAAGATTGTACCATTAAATGGCCAAACGATATCTATCGCAGAGAAAAAAAAGTAGGTGGAATTCTCATCGAATCTGAATATTTGAATGGTTTGTTTGGGATTACCATTGGAATCGGTTTGAATTTTTATGGTACTGAAATTCCAAAAGAATTGGAATCCAAAGCAACCTTTCTATTGGATGCACCATTAGGGGATTCGATCTCAGAAAGGTTCACTGCCGAACTAGTGGAAAGGATCAATTTTTCGCTCATTACCTTACTGGACCAAGGTCAAATTTTGAAAGAACTGGTTTGGATTGAATCAAATTCATTATTGAAAGACAAAGTGATTGAAACCGAGTGGAACGAGAAAATGATCCGAGGCCGAGTTTTGGGAATTGATGAAATGGGTTTTTTACTGATTATGACAGAATCAGGCGAAAAATTTGAACTGCTGGACACTTCACCAAAATTTCGGATCGTATAAATGACAAACCAAGAAACGCCACTCCTCCTCGTCATCGATGTTGGAAATACAAATACTGTATTTGGAATTTTCCATGAAGGTTCAGAAACCCCGGAGTTTCATAAACGTACTGTTACACGGCGAGATCGTACATCAGATGAATTTGGTTTATTTTTAAAAGGTTTTTTGACCCAAGAGAATGTAAACGCCACTCGGATCAAACGAGCTATTTATTCAAGTGTAGTACCTTCGCTCAATCCCATTGTGGAACGTATGGTGGAAGATTGGTTTCAAGTACAACCTATGCGTGTCCATTATGAGATGAAATTGAATTTTGGTATTAGTTATCCCAGACCATTTGAGATCGGTGCAGATCGTTTGGTAAATGCTGCTTATTGTGCAAAAAATTTTCCTGGCAAAAAGGCCATTTTGGTGGATTTGGGCACCGCAACCACGTTTTGTGTGATCAATGAAAAACCAGAATATATGGGTGGAGTCATCGCACCGGGCTTAAAAATTTCAATGGACGCACTCACGCGTAACACTGCCCAGCTTCCACCCATCGTTTTTGAATCACCAAAGAAAGT
>JARJFC010000249.1 GCA_029310945.1 Leptospira sp. 96542 | reverse complement strand
GGCGGTGGGAATGTGGCGGCATGGTAGTGCTCGGCCCGGATGGAGGCAAACGCATATTTTGGGTTCAGGCATGCGGAAATAGAATAACGGCGGGAATTGTAACGCGCGGACGGGCCAACGCCACCGGATTCAGGCCCCGGCCTGGGCGAGCCAACACCGGTTGCGTCCGGCGCGTTTGGCCTCGTAGAGCGCCATGTCCGCCCGTTTGACCAGGCTCTGGGGATCGGCCTCGCCCGCATCGACGGCGACCCCGATGCTGACCGTGAGGTTCAGTTCACCATCCGCCCCGATCGACAGGGGGGTGGCCTCAAAACGACGCCGGATGCCTTCGGCGACCTTCAGCGCCTCCTCCGTCAGCAGTCCCGCCAGGACGACCAGCACTTCCTCGCCGCCATAGCGAAAGACGAAATCGCCCGCGCGGACATGCTCGACGACCAGGCGCGCCGCCTGCTGCAGCACCTGGTCCCCCGCGTCATGTCCATATCGGTCGTTGACCGACTTGAAATGGTCGATGTCCAGCACCAGCACGGCAAAGCCGCGGCTGCGTCGTGCCTGCCGCAGTTGAACCTGGCGGTTCAGCACGGTCGACAGGAAACGCCGGTTCAACAGTTGGGTCAGCGCGTCGCGCCCGCCTTCCAGCACCAGGGTGCGTTCGAACAGATCAGACAAATGGAAGCGAATCGCATTCAGCGCCAGATCAAGCTGCACCAGGGCCAGTTGCAAGGCGTCGGTGCCGGGCGGGGAGGTCTGTAGCAGCGGCACCAGTTCACGGTCCACGCGGAGCAGCACGTCTTCCACCAAGGCCAGTTCGGGCGCGTCATCGAACAAATGGGGCGCCTTGTGCCTCAGCCACAAGCCCAGGGGCGAGGACTCCAGCGGCACGAGCCAGCGCGGCGCCGGTCGGCAGACCTCGCGGGCCAGTCCATGCGCCCAGTCGAGCAGCGCGGCCTGTTGACGCTCACGCTCCATGGCCATGTTCTGGCCAAGCGCGAACAACCCGCGCGTCTCCGCCGCGCGGGCGCCCCGCTCCTCAAGCCGGGTGAAGGCGGTGGCCAGGCGCTCCTGCGCCAGATGCACCAGGCTGCCGACGTAGTGCCCCGCCGCCAGCATGTCGCGGCGCTTCAGGCTTGAATCGAGCAGTTGCGCCGCGATGCCATGGCCAAACTGCGAGATGCCCGCGGACACCAGGGGCATCGGCACCCGATGCCGCCAGCACAGCTCGCCGATGCGCCGCAGCAAGTCGCCGGAGGTGGCATCGAACCAGGGTTGCTCGACCCGGGTCACCCGCTGGAGCCAGCGTCGGCTCAGCCACCGCAGGCGCTGGCGCGCCTCGGACGGCACCAGACCGTCGAAGTCGGCATGCATGCGCAAGGTCTGGTGGAAGTCATCCAACAGCAAATCACCCGCCTGCCGTATGGCCAGGGCCACCGCCTCGCGGACCACACGCCCGGCCCGCCAGCGGGGCAATTGCCGCGGCAGGGTCTCGCGAATCCGCCGTACTTCCCTCTGTTCGAGGGCCCTCATCCCGGCCTCGTCGGCCTGTTGCTCATTCCACATCGGATGTCCCTGTCATGCATGCCACGCCGCCATTGCCTGATCGCCGACAAGTCTCACGCTTGTTCGTTCGTGATAAATTATTGATCAAGTATCACAATTTTTGTG
>JARJFC010000248.1 GCA_029310945.1 Leptospira sp. 96542 | reverse complement strand
GACAGGTGGTGCTGGCCCCGATACAGGTATTCCACGCTGCCCACGGCCTCGTGCTGCGAGGTTTCCGCGGCCACCGTGGCCAGGTACTGGTGCCAGCCCAGCGCGTCGCCACCGCTGGTCTGCGCGCCGACGGTGAAGAGCCCATGGTCGGACACGAGCACGGGCCACCACCAGCGCGGGTACATCGAGCGCCACGCGGCATAGGGCCGGGCCGCGCCCAAGGATTCCTGGGATTCAGGCACTTCGACGTCCGACACCGACCAGGGCCGCACTTCCGGGGTCGGGGCCGCGTGGGATGCCAGGGAAGCGGTGCCGGACATCCGGCGCAGTTCGTACCCCCCGGGCACGACCGTCACCAGCCCGAGGCTGCCATCGGTGGCCCGTCCGGACTGGGCCGCGACCCCGGTGTGGGCATGGCTCCAGCGTTGCAGGCCCCCGCCGTCGAGCCGCCAGACATTGGGCTCACCGTCGTCGGCCAGGATCATGGTGAGCCCGTCACGGTCTTGGTTCAGGCCATGGATGGGTCGGTCGCGGCGCAGCAGGGTGCGTGGCGGCTCTTGCGGACGCGCCAGATCAAACTGCAGAATGCGCCAATCGGCCTGCGGCCACGCGCCCTCAGGCGAGACGGAAGCCGCCGCGCGGTGCGCAACGACGCTCACCTGGCCCGCGTGGGCGGCCAAGTCACTCAACTCCACGTCCGGCGGTGGCGCATAAAGCAACTGCTCATGCCCACCCTGGGCATCCAGCCAGACCAGGCGGGTGGACCCCGCGTCGTGCTTCAGGGCCGCGATGCCGGCCTGCACGCCCTCCCCCGCGAACACGGCGCGACGCAGGCGCGCGCAATCGGTGAGGGGCTGCAGCGTGCCGTCCCGCAGGACGTACAGGTCATACGCCAGTGTCCAGGCATCGCACAGATCGGGCTGGGCGACGAGCACGCGGCCATCGGGCGCCGTGGTCACCCGCGCCATGGCGTTGACCTCCGCCAGGTCGCTGCGCCGGCCATCCGCCGCGAAACGCACCAGGCGGGGCCGGTTCAGGCCGTCGTCGAGCACGGCGAGCAAGCTGCCATCGGCCTGCATCGCCAGCGACGGGATGCGCATCAGCGGCTCGGTCAAGGCCTGGCCGACGGTCTCGGGCTGTCGCCGGACCATGGCGGCGCGCGCGTCCACCTGGGCCGAGAGGTCGGCCAGGAACTCGTCCCACAAGACGTCCAGGGACTGGCCCGTGATCGCGACGGGATTGCTGTACAGGCGCGGCACCAGGTTGCCGCTGTACTGCGTGACCCAGCGCTGGGGCGCGTCGGCGCCAAAACGACGGGCGAGGAAGTCATAGAAGTAGGCCCCGTACAGGTACTGTTTGGACAGGCGCAAGGCCCGCCCATTCGCATTCAGTTCGCGCAGGCTGATGAACCCCCGCTCGCGCTCGGCCCGCAACCAGGTTTCGTAAGCCGGGGAATACAGCCGACCGCGGCCAGACCAGGGGTCGTCGCCGTGCGCCTGCGCGCCGGAAGACGCACTTTCCACCTGCACCGCCAGACCCTCCAGCGCCCAGGACGGATTGAACAGGTTCGGAATGAAAAACGGCATGTTGCCGAAAATGGTCTGCCCCACGAGGGGCAGGCCCCGCACTTGGTCCAGATGCACGGCGTGGGTCAACTCGTGCACC
>JARJFC010000247.1 GCA_029310945.1 Leptospira sp. 96542 | reverse complement strand
GACCAAGTACCCCATGAAAACGAACAAGGGAATGGCGATCAGCACGTCATTGGCCATGCTTTTGTAGGCGGCCTGCACCATCAAGTCCAGTGTGCGATGGGTGTCACCGTCGTAGGCCAACCAGGTGGCGGGATTCTAGAACCCGTCCCGGTGGCCCCCGCCCTCAGATTTTCCCCGCGCCGCGCAGGCGATCGATGGTGGCCTTCTCCGCCAGGTAGGTGCGCTCCGCGTACGCCAGGTAATCCGCCGTCCCCATGTAGATCACTGGCATGTAGAACTTGTCCAGGGTCTCCAGCACACGTGGCTCGTCCAGCGTCTTCCTGAAGGCATCGTGGAACAGCCGCACCAGGGCCGGGTCCATGCCCTTGGGGCCTCCGATGCCGAAGGGGGATTCGCTCACCGTGTCCCAGCCGCTTTCCTTCACGGTCGGCACGTCCGGGAAGGCCTTGTTGCGTCGGCTGCCCAGCGTCGCCAGCAAGCGCAGACGGCCCGCATGCACATGCGGCGCGAACTCGGTGGTGCCGCTCATCAGCGGAATGTGCCCGCCCAGGATAGCCTGCAGGATCTCCGCCGAGCCTTTGTACGGAATGTCCTGCAGCGTAATGCCGGCCTTGCCCGCGAACTCCTCGATCGCCAGATGCGGCGTGGTGCCCGTGCCGGTGTGGCCGTAGTTGACCTGGCCGGGATGGGCGCGCGCGTAGGCCACCATCTCCCGCAGCGTGCGGTAAGGGGTATCGAGCCGCGCGGCCAGGCCGAAGGTATAGCCCGTGAGGCAAATCACGTGCGTGAGATCGTGGATCGGATGGAAGGCCGTCTTCTGCATGTGCGGGAAACGGTAGATGCCCAGCGGCAGTTGCGTGAGCGTGTAGCCGTCCGGCCGGCTGTTCACCATGGCCGCGGCACCCAAGGTGCCGCCCGCGCCGGGCCGGTTGTCAATCACGACCGGGGCACCCAGCGTCTGGCCCGCGGCGTCGGCAAAGGCACGCATCACCGCGTCGCTGCTGCCCCCGGTGGGCCAGGGCGTGATCAGGGTGATGGGGCGGCTGGGAAACCTGTCCTGCGCCCGCGCCCAGGGACTGACCAGGGCGGGTGCCGCCAGGGCCGTGGTGAAGGCCAGCCCGCGCCGCAGTACATGCCGGCGGGAGGGGACCGTCGCGCAGCCAGAATCCCGCGCGCCGTCTTGGCGGGATCGAACTTCGACGCCCTGCGCATCCTCCAGCCTGCCAGGCACGCAATTCGGCCCCGAAGGACCACGCCATGCTGCCGGATGTTTCATGCCTGACTCCTGTCTGTGTAGCGGCGTCGCACGCCCCGTCGGGTTGCGCCAAGCAGATGAGCCTGCCCCACCCCAATGGCAGCTTGCACCGAAACCCGCCGACAATCAAAAGGGTTTTCGCGCCATCTTTCGTGCTCAAGTTTTTTGATCCGGCGCCGTCGGGTCATCTGCAAAGGCAGGCGACACAGCGATCGCCAACCCGGCAATTCAATTGCGCGCAACGCCGGGCGACAATCACGCCCCTCATGATGGAACGCAAAAACCACCGAAGAAACGTATAACGAGTCAGATTTTTATGGAGTGGAAATTGCACGAAAACTTTTCCAAATTTGTGAACAAAGAAAAGAAAATGGAGATTTCGATCAAAACAATGTGTTTTTTCTTCGCAAAAATG
>JARJFC010000246.1 GCA_029310945.1 Leptospira sp. 96542 | reverse complement strand
GGCTGGAACCGCTTGCCACTTTTTCGCTGTGCTGTGGCACGCCCGCTGATGCGTGGCGGTCTGAGGCGGGATCTCGGAGGCATCACATGACGACCTTGCGCAAGGCGGCCTGGGTGCTGCTCACGCTGTTGGGCCTGGCCCTGATCTACCTTCTGTTTTGGCCCGTGCCGATCCAGCCTGTGGCCTGGCAACCGGCGGCCGATCTGGGGTATGCGGGGCCGCATGCCGCGAACAGCCGGCTGGCGGCGTTGCGCAAGATCGAGCTGCATGGCGAGGAAGGTCCTGAGCACGTGCAGATTGGGCCGGATGGTTGGCTCTATGTCGCGGTGGCGAGCGGAAAGATCCTGCGCATGGATCTGGACGGTGTCCAGCAGCAGGTGCTTGCTCGCACGGGCGGGCGCGTGCTGGGGTTCGATTTTGATGCCGCGGGCCGCTTGATTGCCGCCGACGCCATGCGTGGCCTGCTGGCCATCACGCCCGAGGGCCAGGTCACCGTGCTGGCCGACCGCGTTGGCGACACGCCCATCCTGTACGCCAATGCCGTGGTGGTGGCGAAGAGCGGCAAGATCTATTTCAGCGATGCGTCCATGCGCTTCGCGCCCCGTGATTGGGGCGGCACGTTTGAAGCCAGCGTGCTGGACATCCTGGAGCAGGCGGGCACGGGCCGCGTGCTGGAATACGACCCGGCCAGCAAGGCCACCCGCGTCGTGGCGCGGGGCCTGAGTTTCGCGAATGGGGTGGCGCTGAGTGCCAAGGAACACAGCCTGTACGTCAACGAAACCGGCCGATACCGCATCTGGCAGGTGGCCGTGACCGCGCAGGACATGGACTTGGCCTCGCTGGCGTCGCCGGGCGCGGGCGCTGCGGGTGGGGTCGCCGAGACCCAGGCCCGGGTTCTGTTCGACAATTTGCCGGGCTATCCGGACAACTTGATGCGTGGCCAGGATGGCCGTATCTGGGTGGGGCTGGTCAAGCCACGCAACCCGAAAGTGGACCAGCTGGCATCCAAGCCCTGGCTGCGCAGCCTGACCTTGCGCCTGCCACGCGCGCTCTGGCCCATTCCCCGAGCCTATGGCCATGTTTTCGCCTTTGACGAGGCTGGTCAGGTGGTGGCGGATCTGCAGGACCCCAGCGGGAGCTACCCCGAGACCACCAGCGTCACCGAAACCCCCGGCCGTCTCTACGTGCAGAGCCTGCATGCCCACGAACTGGGCTGGCTGCCGCGTTGAGTGGGGCGGCCGAATCCGGCGCATTGCAGGCCGAATGGAATGAGGGCGCCCTCTTGTCCGCACCAGGACAGGGTCGAACCACAGAGGGGACAATCCGCGCCATGGATGCTCAAGATGAAATCGCGGCGGCGGCCGCGCGCATGGTGGTCGAGGAAGGGCTGGAGTATGGGCCGGCCAAGCAGCGCGCCGTGAAAGCGCTGGGCCTGCCGCAGCGCACGCCCTTGCCGGACAATGACGCCCTGGAAGACGCCGTGCGCGAGTACATCGCTGTGTTCTGCGCGGACACCCAGCCGCAGGAACTGCTGGCCTTGCGGCGGCTCGCTCTGACGTGGATGGAGCGCTTGGCGAACTTTCAGCCTCATCTGACGGGTGCCGTCTGGCGTGGCACCGCCACCCGCTGGTCGGACGTGCATCTGGACCTGTTTTGCGAAGACGGCAAGGCG
>JARJFC010000245.1 GCA_029310945.1 Leptospira sp. 96542 | reverse complement strand
GCTTGGCGGAGCAATCGCTGGAGACCCCGTTGAACGAGCTGATGCACAGCCCACCCCTGAGTTGCGTCCCTGAGACGCTGTTCATCGCGGTGGTGATGACGCTGTCACGCCTCTACGCCGACAGCGAGATGGTGATCTGGTTTTCCAGCCGGATCGGCCTGGCCCGCCTGCTGCCCGCCTTGCTGCGCTTCGCCTGGCCGGTGCTGCTGGCCATCGCCCTGCTGTCCCTGCTGGCCCTGCCCTGGGCCAAGGATCAGATCAGCGAATTGCAGCGCCAGTTCGCCCAGCGCAATGACCTCGAGCGCATCCAGCCGGGGCAGTTCCAGACTTCCTCCGACGGCTCGCGGGTTTTCTTCGTCGAAAAGGGCGATATCGGGCAGTTGAAGGCCAACAACGTCTTCGTCGCAACCGATGTGGACGGCAAGAAAACCGTGATCTCCGCCCGCCAGGGGTACACCGAGCTGGTGGGCGGCGATCGTTATCTTGTGCTGGAACACGGCCAGCGGCTGGAGAGCCGGCAGGACGAGCCGGGCATGAAAGTGGCCGAGTTCGAGAGTTACCGCATGCTGGTGCAACAGGACCCCTTGCGGGACCGGGGTTCCGCCGCGCTGAATGCACGCCCCACGCTGGATCTGATCCTCACGCCCACGCGGGAAAACCTCGGCGAGCTCTCGATGCGCCTGAGCCATCCCCTGGTGGCCTTGCAATTGATCATCTTTGCCCTCGCCTACACCCGTGTCAATCCGCGGGTCAGTCGCACCGGCAACCTGATTCTTTCGCTCATGTTGTTCCAGGTCCTGCAAAACCTGATCTCCATCGGACAAAGCTGGATACGCCAGGGCAGCGTCGAATTCGCCCCCTTCATGCTGGTGGTCCACGGGGGGCTGCTGCTGGCCGCCCTGCTCTGGCTCGCGCTGCGACATCGAGGCTGGGATTGGCGCACGCTGCTGCCGAGGCAGCGGCAGGCCGCCCGTGAGCGAGGGAAAATCCAATCATGATCATGACCCCCACCCTGCGTCGGCTGCTGTTTCGCGAAATCCTGTTCACGGCCGGCTTCGTGACCATGGCCTTCCTGGCCTTGTTCATCTTCTTTGACTTCATCGACCAGTTGTCCGCCGTTGGACGGCCGGATCGCCCCGGCTTCTACGTGACCCAGGCCTTTGTGTACGTGCTCTTGCTCGCGCCGGGACACCTCTACGAATTGCTGCCCATCACGGTCATGATCGGCACCATCTACGTGATGACTCGGCTAGCGCAAAGCTCGGAATTCACGATCCTGCGCACCAGTGGCCTCGGCCCTTGGCGGGCGCTGGGCATGCTGCTCACCGCGGGGGCGGTCTTTGCGGGCATCACGTTCCTGATCGGTGACTACCTCTCACCCTGGGCCAACCAGGCCGCGGTGACCTACCGCGCGCAGTTTCGCCCGGGTGGCGGCAACACCATCGGCAAGGCCAGTGCCTGGCTGCGCGAGCGCGAGCCTTACGCCCAGTACGGCATCAACATCGGTGGTCTGTCGGCGGACGGAACGCTGGAACGGGTCCGGATCTACGAGATCGACAACGCGGGCAACCTGATCTCCACCAGTCTTGATGACACGAATATTTTTTAAAATCGATGCAGGAAAAATATAGAGGGGAAAAAACCGTTTGTCTGGTTTCGTTGTAGGAATCAATACTTCATTTAAAACTGTATTTT
>JARJFC010000244.1 GCA_029310945.1 Leptospira sp. 96542 | reverse complement strand
GAAATCGAACTCTCCGGTGTACTTCAGGTACCAGCCCGCATCGAAGTCGGACCGGAGCAAGCAGGGACTGCCCGCGGTGTGTTCGACCGACATCTTGTCCGGCACCGGGTCCAGCACATAACGGAAGGAGTAGTGCGCACGCAGCGCGGGCTCGTCCCCCTTGGCTTTTTGGTAGACGCCGTAGCTGGGCTCGTGCGGCTGAAGGCGCGAGACGTCACAAGGCTTGTACCGCGGCTCCTGCGCGCCCGGCGGTGCGGGCTGCGGATCCACGGTCATGGACACCGGGGCCGTCTGGGCATGAAGCGGCCCCTGCGCGCACCAGGGCATCACGAGGCATACCCCAAACCCCACCCATCGCTGCAAGTCGACCATCGCGGGCCTCCATTTCAGATTCCGTGCGCGAGCATGCTAGCCCTCGGCATGGCGGATGCCATCCCATAAACGCGGGATGCGAAATATCCGTCCGGCTCCGGGGAAGCCTCCAAGTCAGTGACGTCGCCGCTCAACGGCAGGGACCGCGATGGACGACCGCCTGGACCTCAGCGAAACAGCAGGGACTGGTGCGCGGCGGCGCCCGCCTGGGCGCCATCCCCCACGGCCAAGGCCACGTTGCCGGCCGCGCGCGCGGCGTCGCCGCAGGCGAAAACACCGGGCACGGTGGTTTCCTTGAGGGCATCGGTGCGGATGTAGCTCCCCATCGGACCGGCATCGAAGGCACACCCCAGTTGCTCGGCGACGGGGCTGCTGACGCGGGTCTGGCTGGCGGTGAACAAGCCATCCATCGCGACACGTGTGCCGTCCGCGAGTTCCACCGTCGCCTCGTCCACGATGCGGGCGATGGCCCGTGGTTCGATGGCAACACCGCGCGCGGCCAGCCGAGCGCGTTGCGACTCGTCCAGTGCGCAAGCCCCGTTGTTGGTGAAGAAGGTGACCTGCCCCCAATCGGGCAGCATCAGGGCCTGGTGCAGCGACATTTCGCCCACGCCCAGCACACCGATGCGCCCCTGTGCCAGCTCGTAGCCATGGCAATACGGGCAATGGAAGACGCTGCGGCCCCAGCGGGGGGCCAAGCCTTCGATGGCGGGCAGTTGGTCCACCACGCCTGGCGCCAGAACCAGCCGCCGCGCCCGGGCCTGCAGGCCCTGGACCGTGCGCAGGACAAAGTCCTCGCCCGACTTTTCCGCGCGAATCACCGCGTCCTCCCGCCAGGACACGGTGGGATAGGCCAGCAGTTGGGCCTTGCCCTCGGCCGCGATCTGCGCGGGTGGGCGACCGTCCTGCCCCAGGAAGCCGTGGGATGCCGAGGCGAAACGGTTGCGGCGCTGCCCCGCGTCGATGACCAGCAGGCGCTGGCGCGCACGGGCCAACTGCATGGCGGCCGACAGGCCTGCGTAACTGCCGCCTATGACGGCGACGTCAAAAAAAGTCTGCTGGCTTTGGGTGCTCATGTCCTTGCTCATCTGGGGTTGCCCGGCTAGCGGCTCGGTTTGTGAGGAGAATCCTGAGGCGTGTCAGCCGGCATTGAATTTGCCTGAAAACGAGGCGCGAGCCGATCCGTTTTCTTTTCTACACACACATTAACCTTTTTGTTATCGTAAGCCCAAGACCAGTACCACCGTATTTACGAGTGGTTGAATTATCTACTTGGGTAAAACTTTCGAAAATAGAATTTATTTTTTCGTGAGGAATCCCAATGCCTGAGT
>JARJFC010000243.1 GCA_029310945.1 Leptospira sp. 96542 | reverse complement strand
TATTTCTGAAAACGGGGGTCTACTCCACTTCGGAATTCGATTGAGTTCCCAACCTCCGCCAGGGTTCACCGTCACGTTGTCTGGCATCAGTGAGAACAATGCCATTACAAATATTAGTACAAATAGCTGGGACTGGGTGCCCGTCGCGCGCCGGAAGGGCAGATGGCGCAGCACATCGCACACCTCAACCAACTGCGCGCCCAGGGCATGCCCGTGTTGTCGGTCGATCTGCCCTCGGGCTTGCACGGTGACACAGGCGATGCCGCCGGAGCCTGCGTACAGGCCAGCCACACGCTCGCCCTGCTGACACTCAAGCCTGGACTGTTCACAGCGCTGGGGCGGGATGCCGCTGGCGTGATCTGGCTGGACGACCTGGGCATCACGCCCGCTTCCACGGACATCCCGCAAGCCTTGCTCAACCCAAGCCCTGCGGCACGCGCGCGCAAGCATGCCAGTCACAAAGGCAGTTATGGCGACGTGGCCGTGATCGGTGGTGCACCGGGCATGGCGGGCGCGGCCTTGCTGGCCGCCCGGGCGGCCTTGCATGGCGGTGCGGGTCGGGTGTACGCGGCGGTGCTGGACCCCGAGGTGCCCCTGCTGGACACAATGCATGCGGAGCTGATGCTGAGACGACCCGAAGCGCTGCTGGATGCGCTGGACACGCTGACGGTGGTCTGCGGCTGTGGTGGTGGCACAGCCGTGATTGGCCTGCTGCCCGAACTCCTGCGCCGTGCGCCGCGCCTGGTGCTGGACGCCGACGCTCTCAACGCAGTGGCGTCAGACCCCGCGCTACAGACCTTGTTGCGAGCACGTGGGCGACACGAAGGCGCCCCTCTGGAGACAGTGCTGACACCACACCCCCTGGAAGCGGCCCGCTTGCTGGGCATCGACACGCACAGTGTGCAGAAAGACAGGCTGGCCGCCGCGCAAGTGCTGTCTGAACGCTGGGCGGGTACCGTCGTGCTCAAGGGTTCTGGCACGGTGATCACCGCGCCCGGGACGCTGCCCCGCATCAACCCGACGGGCAATGCAAGGTTGGCCACCGCAGGCACGGGGGATGTGCTGGCGGGCCTGATCGGCGCGCGCATGGCCCAGGGCCTGCCCGCGTTTGACGCGGCTTGCGCTGCCGTCTATGCCCATGGCCTGGCCGCAGACGCGTGGCCACCCCGGCGAACGCTGACCGCCGACGCCTTGGCGCGCGCGCTGAGCCCCTGAGCGCCGGCCCCGCGGGTCGAGCACCCAAAAGCCTCAGCGTTTGGTCTTGCGCGCCCGGGTCTTGGCCGCAGCTTTTTTCACCGCGGATTTCACGGAGGCCTTGAGGGCCTGGATCGGACTCAGCAAGGCCAGCTTGTCACGCACGGGGCTTGTTTTCCGGGTGGGGGCCTTGGTGTTGCCGGTCTTCTTGGCACCCGGGGCCGCGCGACTGGTTTTCCTGGCCACGCCGCCTTCCACCATGTCCGCATCCACGTCGAGCTTCTCGGACGCATGCTCTCGGGGCTCCCGCGCCTCTCGGGCAGGCTCGCGCGGCAAGCCCAGGTCATCTCCTTTGACCAGGCGGAAATCGATGCGTCGTCCATCCAGATCGACTCGACTGACCTGCACGCGCACGCGCGTGCCGATGGCGTAGCGGATACGGCTGAGTGAGTCGCACGCCATGATAGCGATCTATCGTCTGGGCTATGGTTACATCGATCAGGCCAATGGGATGACGATTTCCGGCTTGGAAGATGAATATCGTTTTGCGAAAGAAAAGGGAATTG
>JARJFC010000242.1 GCA_029310945.1 Leptospira sp. 96542 | reverse complement strand
AACTGGGCCCCGGCCCTGGCGGGAACATTGGCCGCCACGGGTGCGCAGATGCCGGGCCAGGAGGGGGCGGACCTGCGTTTCAAGCCCGCCCTGGACTTGCTCACGGCCCATGTGCTGCTGGAGCAGGCGGGCCTGGGCGCCCAGGCCGCGGTGGCAGCGCCGCTCTTGCTCGAGGCGGCCCAGCAACTGGCCCCATTCGCGGCGGCGCGGCCGCCCGCGCAGCGCGCGGCCTGGGGCGAGCGCGCCAGCGCTGCGGTCCGCGCCGGCCTGGAGGACGGCCTGGAGGGCCAGGTGTTGCGGCTCGAAGCCGCGGTCGCGCAGATCGCGGTGGCCTGGGTCGTGAATTCTTCCTATGGCCGCGATGTGTTTTTTTCATCGGAAGCCCGGACTGCAACCGACTGTCTGCTGGTCCTGCCTTGCCTTCAGCCGGACCCCCTGGTCGAAGGACTGCGCGAGGCTTGGGGCGATGACTTGGTGTTGCTGGAGGCGCCGTCGACGCCTCGGGGCGACGCTGAGCCGCTCCATGCCGTCGACGCCATGCCGACCTTGCATGCGGCGCCGGATGCCGCCGACGAGGCGGAGCGTGCCGCCGCTTGCGTGTTGCGCCACTTGCAAGCGGGTCGCGCGCCTGTCGCCGTCGCCGTCATCGACCGCGCGCTCACGCGCCGCATTCGCGCCATGCTGGCGCGCCACGGTGTTCAGATGCGCGACGAGACGGGCTGGAAGCTGTCCACCACGCGCGCGGGGGCCCAGGTCATGGCCGCCCTGCGCGCCTGCGCGCGAGACGCAGCCAGCGATGCCGTGCTCGATTGGCTCAAGCATGCGCCGGCTTGCGACGAGCAGGCCCTGCGCGCGCTGGAAGCGGCCTTGCGCCGACAGCCGCGGCGTCTGTGGCGGCACGCCGCGGCCGCGCTCGCCGAAACGCAGCGAGGACGAGAAGCGGTGGACGCGCTGCACACCTTGCTGGGGGAGATCGAAAGTTGGCGTGCGCCCCTCATGGACGGCCCGCGCACGCGCACCGTGCAGGAATGGCTGGAAGCATTGCTGGCGCCAATGCAACGCTGTGGCCTGTGGGACACGCTGGTCCAGGACGAAGCAGGTCGCGAGGTGGTGGCCGCCCTGCACTACGCGTTGGACGAAACCGGCCACGCCGCGCCGCGGTTGCCGGCCGAAGCGCTCTGGGCACGGCAGCGCTGGTCCTTGAGCGAATTCACGGGCTGGGTGGACCGGGCGCTGGAGTCCGCGATCTTCAAGCCTGCCTATCCCCTGCGCGAGCAGGCCGTGCTGCTGCCCTTGGCGCAGATGCTCGGACGCGATTTCGGCGCCATCGTGCTGCCCGGCTGTGACGAGCGCAGCCTGCCTGCCGCGCCCGAGCCCGGTGGACCGTGGACGGCCGCGCAGCGAGCCGCCCTGGGTCTGCCCACCCGCGAGGCCTTGCAGACTGCGCAAGAAGCGGCATGGAACGAGGCCCTCGCGCGTGCCTGCCCCGTCGACATCCTGTGGCGATGTGGCGACGCGGACGGCGAGCCGCTGCTGGCCAGTCCCCTGGTCCAGCAACTGCGGATTGACGTGCTGGCGCGGGCAGCGTCCGAGCCGCGTGATCAACGTGCCGTGGCGCCCGCGCCCACGCCCAGACCCGCGCCTCGCCTGCTTGCGCCCTGGACCGAGGCGCTGCGGCCCGAGCGCCTGTCCGCCAGCGCCTATCAGGACCTGCGCCATTGCCCCTACCGTTTCCACGCGCTGCGTCTCTTGGGGCTGCGCGAAGCCGAG
>JARJFC010000241.1 GCA_029310945.1 Leptospira sp. 96542 | reverse complement strand
TCCAGGCCACTGAAATCGCAAAAGAAGTAGACCTTCTCTATGCATTTCTGATCATTTCGAGTCTTGTCTCGTTTGTCATTTTAATCGGGGGCATGACCTGGTTCCTCGTAAAATTCAAACGTACATCCCCCGACCAAAAATCTGCATACATCACTCACAATAACTTTGCTGAGTTTTTATGGTCTTTTATCCCTCTCCTCATCATGATGGCTATTTTTTATTGGGGTATGGTGATTTTTGAAAAACTCAGAGTTCCCCCGCAAGATGTGGCAGTTGAGATCCATGTGACAGCTGAACAGTGGGCTTGGACTTACAAGTATGCCAACGGAAAAGAATTTTACAGTGCATCGGAAGACCCTTTGGTTGTGCCAGTGGGTAAGGCCACAAAACTCATTCTCACATCGAAGGATGTAATCCATAGTTTTTATGTTCCTGCCTTCCGAACCAAACAAGATGCGGTTCCGGGCAAATTCACCCAACTCTGGTTTGAACCCAACCAAGTGGGGGATTTCATCGTATTTTGTACAGAATACTGTGGAACCAAACACTCAGGAATGATGATCAAAATCAAAGCAGTCTCTTCGGAAGATTTTGCAGCATGGTACCATGCCGACAAAAAGGCAGCCGAGTCTCCTGCAGACAAAGGAAAACTTTTATTTGCCCAAAAAGCCTGCGTGTCTTGTCACTCGCTTGACGGAAGCCGCGTGGTAGGTCCTTCCATGAAAGGCCTTTTTGGATCCAACCGTAAATTTACGGACGGTAGCCAAACAATGGCAGATGAAAATTACCTCCGCGAATCCATTTTGGTTTCAGGAGCTAAGATTGTGGAAAGTTATCAACCAGCCATGCCAGTCTTCCAGGGATCACTCTCTGATGAAGAAGTGTCCGACTTAATCGAATATATCAAAACAATCAAATAGGAGTAGGGGATGAGTGCAACACATACAAAAACCGATCATGGCACAGACCATCACTATCTAAACCACGGCTCTGGGATCTGGTCTTGGATGACCACCCTAGACCACAAACGCATTGGTCTTATGTACTTCGCAACTGTATCCACCTTATTTTTGATTGGTGGTTTTTTTGCCTTGGGCATTCGTTTGCATTTAGCTAAATTTGGCGCAACACCACTTTTAGAACCAGACACATACAATAAATTTATGACCTTCCATGGTGCCATCATGGTATTTATGGTCATCATTCCAGGTATCCCAGCATTTCTTGGTAACTTCATCCTCCCCATCCAATTGGGTGCAAAGGACGTTGCTTTCCCAAGGCTCAACTTGGCTTCCTATTATATTTTCATTGCTGGTGCGGCCATTGCGGCATCTTCAATGATCTTTAACCAAGTGGATACGGGTTGGACGTTCTATACGCCATACTCCACAGCCAAAACCTCGAATGGGGTCATTTTACTTGTTTTGGGTGCGTTTACCATGGGTTTTTCTTCCATCCTAACGGGTCTGAACTTCATCGTCACCACGCATAAATTGCGTGCTCCTGGAATGACGATGGACAGAATCCCGCTTATGATTTGGGCTTTGTATTCCACATCCATCATCCAAATTTTAGCGACTCCCATCCTTGCCATCACCCTTCTTTTGATCGGTGCCGAAAAGACTTTGGGTGTGGGTATCTTTGACCCAGACCTTGGTGGGGATCCTGTTCTCTTCCAACATTTTTTCTGGTTCTATTCGCACCCTGCGGTGTACATCATGATCCTCCCTGCCATGGGTGTGATTTCTGAACTCATCACTGCTTTCTCCAAAAAAAC
>JARJFC010000240.1 GCA_029310945.1 Leptospira sp. 96542 | reverse complement strand
ATCCCCGAACTGGTGCCCGAGAACATCGGCATCGGTTTTCTGCCGCGGGCGCTGGCGCTCAACCGGCTGCACCCGATGGTGATTGCCTTGCCCCTCGAGGGTTTCGAGCCCGAATGGGCCTATGCCTTGGCCTGGGCCCGCGCTGCGCGCCTTTCACCCGCGGCCCGTGCCTGGGTCGCGGTGGCGCGCGCGGTGCATGCTTTCCCCGACGTGGTGGGAGAGCTCAAATGAAGTTCCGCGCCTCGGATTCCCGGACGGCATGTCCAGCATGCCAATTCTTCATTTCCCCCATCGGGCATGCAAACCTAGACTCGACGCCACAAGCCCATGAGATACAGGGAGGAGGGGGGCGATGCGACGCCATGCGCGGCGGGTGCATCCGTTCGCACGGCGATCGATGCATTGGCAACTTGACTATGGGGAGCGCGCGGGCATGAACTACGTGCAAGAGCGCAAGCCCCGCTCCAACGCGGCGAGAAACCGAAGTCGCATCGAATGGTTCGTGGCCGGGCTGCTGGCCGTGCTGAGCTTCACGCTGTGCGTCTATTCCGTGGTCAGCGAGCGCAATCTGGTGCGTTCCGTCGCGTCCGAGCGCCTGGTGGGGCAGGCCCATGCCATCGAGGGCGGATTGCTGCGCCGTCTCCAGAGCGCTCGCGTGACGCTGTTCCAGATCCGGGACGCCTGGGAGGCGGGCGACCGCGCGGGCAGCGCCGCCCTGCTCGACGCCTTCCGATCCCTGGTGTCCGGCGTGCGCCGCGCCGCGATTATTGACCGTGATGGACGGATTCTGCAGAGCGGGGGCCGCCGCTCCGGCCCGTGGATCGTCGACGCCGACTACCTGCGCGGCCTCGGCGACATGAAGGACGCCGAGATGGTGTACACGCTGGCCTTGCCCGACCCGCCGGGCGACGGCGCGACGCTGCGCCTGACCTTGCCGGTCATCGATGGCCGGGGCGAAATCCGACACGTCATCATGGCCGAACTGGGGGCCGATTACTTCAACACGCTGCAGCGCATGGCCTTGGAGACCGACGACGCCTGGAGCTCGCTGAGCATGGCCGATGGTGCCTTGCTGGCCCTGTTCGCCAACGACACCCAGGCCGCGCGCGCGGCGCGGCTCTGGCGCCTGGATGAACCCGAGCCGGCGTTGCGCACGGGCCCCGTGCCAGGGGTGCGCATTCTCGATGGCGTCGGTGGGCCGCGTCGCCTGCTGGTGCAGCGCACGGTGGGATCCAGCGAGCTCACGCTCGACCGGCCCCTGGTCCTCACCCTGAGCCGCGAGTTGGAACCCCTAGACGCGGCGTGGCGTCGCCTGGCCGTGGTGTATGCCGTGGGCATGGCGGTGCTGGTCGTGGTGGCCGGCGGCATGTTGCGCCTGTCCCAGATCCGCCGCGCGCGCTGGGAAGATCTGGTGCATGTGCAGGACCGCGAGCGCGTCGAACACGCGCAACGCATGGAACTGGCGCTGGAAGGAGCCTTCCTCGGTCTGTGGGAGCTGTCGATCCCGGACGACCGCATGCTGGTCGATGGACGTTCGGCCGCCATCCAGGGCTACCGGCGTGGCGAGCTCGAGGCACGCGCGCAGGACTGGCGCGCCGACCTCCATCCCGACGATGCGCCTGCGTTCGAGCAGCAGCTCGCCCTGCATCTGGAGGGCAAGATGTCCAAGTTCGAGGCCGAGTACCGCTTGCGCCGCAAGGAGGGAGGCTGGGTTTGGGGGCAATGCCTGGGGCGCGTGATCCAACGCGACGCCAAGGGGCGACCGGTGTATCTGCTGGGCACG
>JARJFC010000023.1 GCA_029310945.1 Leptospira sp. 96542 | reverse complement strand
ACTGTTTTTTCGATTGGGCAAGTAACAAAACACACATTACAAGTTTCTTCGCCCGTTTTCGAATTGATACAATGTTCGTGAATGGCTTTTGCAAGCCCTATCTTTGGCTTCTCTTCATGTTCGTTAAATGGAATGAGTGCTTTTTCGGGGCAAACATTGATACAAGGCCAATCCTCGCACATATGGCATGCTTTTGCATTTGGATCGATGAATGGAAACTGTTTGTTTGTGTCTGGCAATGTAACTGGGAAAATAACTGCATAAGGGCAAGCAAACATACATTCATTACAGCCCGTACAAAGAGTGAAAAATTCAGGGCTATACCCAGGAGGTGGGGATAGAGTTTGGAACATTTTGGATTTTGGAAGTTTTGTTTTGGGGATTTTGACAGGTTTTTCCTTTTTTGCCTTCCTTGTCTTTGTTTCTGTACGGGGCTTTGTATTTTGCTCTTCTGCCCAAACTTCCTTTATTGTTTCTGTTAGGTTGTCGGCTTGGGCAAAAGTAAAATTAAAAACCGATTTAAATCCTTCTCGGAATAAATCCTTCCGTTTCATTTTGTTTAATCGTTTATCCTTTCGATCTGGGCTCCTAAAGTACGCAAACGTGTGTCAATTCCTTCAAAGCCTCGGTCAATTTGCACTATATTGTGGATTTCACTTTGTCCTTCGGCACAAAGGGCAGCGATGATCATAGCCATTCCAGCACGGATGTCTGGGCTTGCCACTCTTTGCCCATAGAGCCTACTCTTTCCAATGACAATGGCACGGTGTGGATCACAAAGGATGATTTGGGCGCCCATTGCAATGATATTGTCCACAAAGAAAAGGCGAGATTCGAAAAGTTTTTCATGAATGAGTACAGTTCCTTGGCACTGGGTCGCAGTCACAAGGGCAACGGAGGTCATATCAGCGGGGAAACCTGGCCACGGTGCATCATCAATTTTGGGAGTGGCACCATGGTAGTCGGGTATGATTTCCATTTTTTGGTCGGGAGGAACGAGGATCCCGCCTTCAGTGGGTCGTACTTCGATTCCCAACCGTGAATACACCATGCGTATCATACGTATGTCTTCTAAGTTTACATCTTTGATATGGATTTCGCCGCCCGTCACCGCAGCAAGGCTAATGAAAGATCCAATTTCCAAATAATCTGAGCCTATCCTATGTTTTAAAACCCCATTGGGTGATGATAAGGAGCTAACTCCTGTTATCTGTAGAAAGTTAGTGCCTATCCCTTCGATTTTGGCTCCCGCTTGGACAAGAAAACGGCAAAGCCCCTGCACATGTGGTTCGGATGCAGCGTTTCGGAGTGTAGTCGTTCCTTCAGAATACACTGCAGCCATCACAGCATTCTCTGTGGCTGTCACGGATGCTTCGTCAAGTAGGATGTCTTTGCCAACCAGTCGTTCGGCAGTGATCATATACCCATCAGGAAAGACTTCGATTTTTGCCCCCAGTGCTTCTAAGGCCAGTAAATGTGTATCCATTCGCCTGCGACCAATTTTGTCCCCACCTGGTTTTGGCAAAAAAACGCGGCCTGTTCGTGCCAAAATGGGGCCGGCCAAGGTGACAGCACCCCTCAACTGCGAACAAAGTTCGTAGGGAAGGTCTGATTTGGGTGGATTTTTTTTCTGGAAGAGATAAGATCCTTTTGTATCGAGGGGTGTGATTTCGACTCCAATTTGCCGGAGGACTTCCATTAGTTTCAAAACATCTGCAATTTCGGGGAGGTTGTCCAAAATGACATCCCCTTCCCAAAGGAGGAGGGCGCCGAGTAAGGGTAAGGCTTCGTTTTTGTTCCCTTGTGGAATCACTGTGCCATGGAGAGGATTTTTACCGATGATTTTAAAGTAGGAAGAGCTCACTAGTCTCCCATTCGACACAACCTATACATGAGGAAAAGTAATTTATGAATTTTATCGCTGAGACAGTTTGGATTTTTCCAAAATTTGATAGTATTTATCTTTTTTATATTTTGCTCATGGCTCTAGCTGCCTTCGTGTATGTGCGGGTGATGAATTTTTTGCAGAATAAACAACTGAGTGTTGTCAACTATTGGGTTGATTTCCAAAAGTTTGCGCTGGCTCGGAAGTGCAACCAACACGAAATGAACATTCTGAAATCTTTTTACGAAGGTTTGAATGGGGATGAAAGAGAAGTGTATTTACTCCCAGAAAATAGAGCAAAATTGAAAAATGCGTTGTATCGGTATTTTTTGACTTCCAATGAAAATCCTACTGAAAAGGAAGTTGATTTATTTGACAAATTGTTTCGTTCGGGTTCCGAATTCAAAAAAGAAATTTTAGGGTTAAATGACTTGATTGTGGGCGAAGTGGCGGCTCTTGAGGCTGATGGTAGAGAAGAATTAACCTATGTGATGCAAAAAACAAAAGACGAGTTATTATTATCTTCCAAAGGGTTATCTAAAGAAAATTTATTACCTGGAAAATCAGTAAAACTCTATGTTTTTCGCCCAAGTAGCGGCGGTTATCTTTTGGGTGGCTCTATTCAAAAATCAAATGAGAATGGGGTGATCTTTTTATACAATGGTCAGATAGAAAGAAAGGGTGAATCACACCTAATGTTACTCGATAAAATCCAATTGAATATTTCACCATGGCCACCGACAGACGATGCAGCGGAAATACAATTGGATAGAAACAAACTCCTATATTCAGAAGAAAACATCGATAAACAATTGGATGTTTTGCGGCGTGTTGCAAAAGAACAAAAGGGTCAAAACCAAAAACCGTTTGAATTGCGAGAAGTAACAAAACCTTTCACTACTTTTTCTGAACGATTGTCTGATCGAGGTATCCTATTTTCTTTGCCAGTCGGTATTTCGCAGGAAATTTGGAAACACCAAGATCTTTGGGAAGTCCATTTTACAATTCCAAATGGGCCAAGTTTTGATTTAAGAGCCAAGATGATGCCCACGAAACAGAAGTCAGATTTGTTTCTGCTTAGGTTCATTGAGGCCAATGAAGTTGTGCGGAAATCTTTGTATGAAGAAATCCGCAAATTGGGTGGAGTGAGAGAAGTTCTTACTTAATAATTGTATCCCTTAAAGGCGTTCGGGAAAAGCACCTTTGGAAGGGGTGACCGCACCTTTGGGTAGAAGGATTAAATCAGCCTTTGGAACAGTCTTCCCTTCTTTTAGTTTTTCTGTAAGTGCCATCCAAGAACCCTTTGTCAAAGAAAAAGACAAAAGGTATTGTAAATTACTATATTCAGGCAATTTGATAAATGGTGTTCCACCATGCAATATGATGAATTGTTTTGTTTTGTGTTTTTTTGCGAGTCCTGCAATGATCGATACTTCTTTTTCGGAAACAGAATCAAAAATAAAGTGAGTGAACAACTTGTTCGCTAATTTTGAATTTAGATTTTTGAATGACTCGGTTTGTATACCTTCCATTTTTAACTGTTCCATAATTTGTCTGTTTTTTACAAAAGCGATTGTTTTGTTTGGCTCAAACTTTGGTGCTTCAAACGATTTCGGATAAGCTCTGATTGAATCGGAGTTGATTTCTTTTACATATTGGTTTTTTGAAACTAGGATTTGGTATTTTTGTTTTCTTTCTTCATTTCTTTTTGCTAAAAAGTCAGCGAAGTTTTTATTTTCTGAATACAGATCGGAGAACACCGAATTTTGTCCAAAAATTCCTAATTCTATTTTTTTTAGAATCTGTTTTTGTACTGCTTGTTTGAGGATGTCCTCTTCCTTACCTTCTTTGTTTTTATAAAAGAATTCACCGTTTTTGTATGCGGTTTGGATTTGTGCTTTGAATTTTCTTGCTGTTTCTCCCCAACTTGTGAGAAGGACAATGTTCGCACCTGCGAGTAAAGTGAGGACTCCTGGTTTGTCTTTTTCGTAATGTTTCGAAATCGCATGCATTTCCATCGCATCTGTTATGATGATTCCGTCAAAATTAAGTTTTTCTCGCAAAACTCCCGTTAGAATTTTTTTGGATAAAGTGGCTGGGTATTTTTCGTCAATGTATGGGTAAACGATATGTGCTGACATCACCGCTTCTGCACCATTGTCGATGGCCTTTTTGAAAGGTATGAGTTCGAGCGTTGATAATTCTTTTAAGGTTTTTTTGATTTGTGGAAGACCTAGATGGCTATCCACATTGGTATCCCCATGGCCAGGAAAATGTTTGATGACAGGGAGAGCTCCACCTTCCCGAGCACCCCTTTCGTATGCAACAGCAACATCTGACACACGTTTTGCGTCTGATCCAAAGGAGCGAGTGTTGATGACTGGATTCAATGGGTTGTTATTGATATCAAGAACTGGTGCAAATAAAAAATTTAAACCCAAGCTGTTTAGCTCGTAGGAAGTGACAAACCCTACAATTTCTCCCCATTTTTCATTTCCTGTTTGTCCGAGTGCCATGGCTCCCGGGTATTCGGTAATTCCGTCTTGGACACGAAACACCCTCCCACCTTCTTGGTCTGTGGAAATGAGAAATGGCATAAGGTTTTCACTTTTAGCCGTTAACTGTAAATTTTCGGTGAGAGAGATGATTTCCGATTTTTTTCCTAGGTTTTTTCCAAATAGAATGATGCCACCTGGTCTTGTGTTTTTGATTTCTTCCAAGGCAATTGGATCTACAGTTTTTAGAGGAATGGCAATGTGGATGACCTGGCCAACAAGATCTTCTTCTGAGAGTGAATTTGTGAGCTCCCAAGCTTTTTTTTCCAACCATTCCTTTCTTTCGTTTCTGGCAAGTTCTGTTGCATAGATTCCAAAATAATAAGAGGCAGAAAAAAATACGAGTAGGATGAGGCTCGAAAAAACAAAGCGGAGTGAGAACTGTTTCATATCTATTTTATAGGTTGGGAAAACCTCACACAACCGACAACCAAGAAAAATTGAATGGGTTTAATGCCAAATTTTTTAGTCTAAATGTTCATTGTGGATGATTTTTACCAAAACCTAAAACCAAGTCCTAATTTTAGAAATTTATTTGAAGGAAATTCTTTTAAAAAAGTTCCTGATGATTGGTTTGTTCTCATCACTGACATTGTCGGTTCAACTAAGGCAATAGAAGAGGGGCGTTATAAAGATGTGAACACAGCGGGTGGGCTCGTGGCCATTGCCGTTGCAAATGTCTATGGACATATGAATTTTCCTTTTGTGTTTGGTGGGGATGGTGTTACCTTTCTTTTGCCAATTCATCTTTTATTTTCCATTCGTTCTGCCATAGCTGATACGATATCTGTTGTTCGGAATGGGTTTGGATTGGAAATGAAAGCAGGGATTGTTCCTGTACAGGAACTTTACAAAGCAGGCGCAGACATTTTTGTTAGCAAATTTTTTGCTTCACCCCATTACGTACAATGTTCGATTTTTGGCAGTGGTTTATCTTTGGCCGAATCATGGATCAAAGAATCAAAGGATGAATCTTTCCTAGTTCGAGAAACTGAAAAAATTACGCCAGCTGATTATACGGGATTCACCTGTCGTTGGCAAGACATCCCGAGCGATCGAGGTGAAATTGTATCCCTCATTGTGCAACCAATTGCAAACGAGTATTCAGCCACTAGTAAAATCATAACACGTGTTTTAAATTTTATACGGACAGAATTTGGCGAGGAAGTGGATTACCATCCGTTGAATTTGGATACCTTGGATTTGGATAACGGCCGTTATTTGGAAAAAGAGGCCATTGTAAAATCTGGGAAAAAATCAGGTCTCAAATTTTTTCTAGCCTATTTACGGATTAAAATGGAAAGGTATGTCATGGGACTTGCCATTCGGTTTAACATTCCCATCAAATCATTTCATTATTCACTCAACCGTTTGAAGGAATACCAAATCATGTCTGCTGATTTTCGCAAATTTGATGGAACCCTCAAAATGGTGATCGATGGTTCGGCAAAACACAGACAGGCATTAATTGAATTTTTAGAAACCTTAACTTTGGAAGGAAAAATTCTTTATGGTTATTTTGTTTCTGACAGATCCCATATGACTTGCATTTTAAAGGTTGGTGTTTCTAGCGAAGTCCATTTTGTAGACGGTGCTGATGGCGGCCTCACGATGGCCGCAAAAGTTTTGAAGGAAAAACGAAAAGGTATACGAGTGTAAAATTCATATTAGTTCATTGTTCCACACAGATGAGTTTTTTGGTTGCTGTACAAACCGATTCGCTGCTCACGATGCTACCTGATCCGTTGTTTTTCCAATACTGACCGTAAAGAGCAGGAAATGGGCTATCGGGACAATTTGCATAAGTAAAGCCATGGCAATTGTTCCGGTAAGTGACTCCACATGCAATTGCCGTGGGATTTGATACTTCTTGTGTTGCAGGATCCAGAGTGTTCGTCATTCCCGTCCAAAATTCATCACTGATGTTGGATGAAAAATCCCGAGACATAGTCATAGGGTTGAACTTTGCGCCTGCGTCGGCAATGAAGAGCCTCGTATGTTCATCACTGCACGCATTATAAGCAGATCCTGTGCAACGATAATAATAATTTCCAGCAGATAAAACCCAATTGATGCCGCCCGCCAATCTGTCGTTTATTTCTCCACCACTGTCACTGACAATGAGAGCTTTGAATGTTCCACCTGTGATTCCAGAAGGGCGGTTGTTATGACAAACATCGTCAGCTCCCAATACTCCTGCAGCTGTCATTTCTCCATTGTATGGTCCTCCCGTTGCAATGAACACACGTTTGCCGTCTGGTTCGTTGTCCCGATTGGTTAGGGTTTGGTCATCAGGGTTTGGGGCATTTTGGAAAATGGGCTCTGTGGTTGCCTGTTTCGTGAGTTTGATATTAAAATTTTGAGAACCGTCCGCATAAAGATCATCCGAACCGCTTACTGTAAAAGTTTGTTTCAAAGGTGAGTTTGCGCAGCCAGCATTGGATGCATGGGCAGGATCCACTTCACTATTCACTGGAAAGTTCAGAGTTGGGGGTGTGATCGTGTCGCACTCGCCATGAGCTGCTTGCCCAGCAGTATAGGTTTCGCAAGCAATGGTAACACTAATTACTTCGTTCGGATTGTTTCCTCCCAAGCAGACATGAACTGTGGCAACATCGGCAGTGCCTTCTTTCGGTGAACCCGAGTGCGTTATATAAAAGGCCTTTTCATCATCTGTGGTTGTCGCAAAAAGATCTCTCGGATTATGAACAATGCCTCCTGTGGAATTTGCAGTGGTAACTGTCCAATTTTGTGGTCCGTCTACAACGATATCATTGGCATGGGATAACAATATCCGGTTGGTAGAAGCCGATTCCATCACATTGTAATTATTGGATTCAATGTTTACGCTAGCTGGAACAGTGCCTTCTGAAGTATCAGTACTTGTAAGTCCAACTGTTACTGTGGATGCTGGTGCGGATTGTGTGATGAGCCAAATATGTGAAGATTCACCTTCGGTTGCACTCAAGCGGTTTGCACTAGTTCCTCTTGGTGATCCAGAAAAATTGCAAGGTTGGATGAGAGCTGTACCATCGTTATCACATGAACGAACTGTAAATGTAGGTTTTGCGACAGTAGCTGGATTTGTATAACTAGTGTCACTTGATGTGATTGTAAAAGAGACCGTATAATCTTCATTATCGTTGTTGGCAGCATCAGATGCACCTTCTACACGGAAGGTTTGGTTTACATTCCAATCTGTCGTAGTAAATGTAAGGGAAGGGGTTGTAATGCTACATTTAGTTCCACAATTGGATGAAAAATTCAATGTTACTGAGTTTGTGGGTTTTGTTCGAAGTTTGATTTGGAAATTAGAATATTTGTCGGTAAACTGGTTATTTTCGTCTGTGGCAAAACCTGTGATTGCTTGTGCAGACGCAGCGGTGACAACGGGTGCACCACCGCTGAACCTTGTGATACTAAAACCAGGTACGGATTGATCTTTGTTATAAACCATAACATTCCTTGGTTTGATGCCATGGAAGATCGGGTCAGAACTGGAAGTGACACCAAGTTCCACTGCGTACGTTTTCATTCCATCCAGTTCAAGGTCGTCGTGAGAATTGATTATAACTGCTTGTTCCTTATTCCAATGTCCAACTGCATTTGTATCTGCAGTTGTAGTAAAAGTCAACGATGTGGCATTCGATGTTCCTTCTCTGTTTCCTGTATTCACTGGATCAAAGGTGTCATTGATGGGTATTGTTACGTTTGCTAGTGGAGGGCCACCCCTTAATTTGACATAGAAGGTTCCATCTGTATCAGTTGCACTTGGACCCGGTTCTCCCATCACCCGAGAGATGTTCGAAACCCGGATACCTGGTGCTTCATCATCCTCAAGAGATACTGTGATCCCACAAGGAATTTTATTCGTATAATTTCCAGAAACTGGATCTCTATTTGTATCTTTTTGGATCATTTTTCCAAAACTCAATGTCATCCGATCAACAATTGGATTTTTGAGTACATCGTTGGTCGCAACTGTATACTTAAGACATTGCCTTGCTGATTCACCATTAGAAGAAAAAGTAAATTTGTTTGGTATGGGATCCCCAGTTACAGCAATTGGAAATGTGAGTTCAGTGTTGATTCTCGATGAGTAGGTATTGTTTGATTCCGCCGAAAATTCTAGCGTTCCCGTATTGAATGGAAGATTTGGATAAATACAAGTTTCGAAAGAAGAGTATCCCCATGCGATGGTTCCCGTTGCTGGTTTGATTTCATCTTTCAATCCGTTGTCTTCTGAAGCATCGTAACTTGAATCCACGTTTCCGTCCTCAGCTAAGAATATTTCTCTTGTTGTAATTGTTATTTCAGAATTACTACAGGCAACTTCTCCCTCCCCTCCAAAAAAGCGCTCAAATTGTTCGCTGATTCCAAAGAGAAAACTATCGCTGGTATTGACATTGCCACTACAGTTGTTGGAAGATAATAACATCAGTGCAAATAGAAGACTGGTATAAAAATTACGGTAGTGATTTGTCATAAATATATTTCCGATCGATGATGAAACTTATCCAAATCTCTAAAGTATTAGGTCGCACGCAAACAAATTCTTAGAAAAAGGAAAAAATGATTTTATGCTGAAATCTACAAACATCAGTTAAATGGTCAAAGAATATGCAAATTGTAGTGAAAAGTTTAAATGGATTTCGTAGAAACGCTAATATTTTGTGGCAATAATGTGTTGGATACAATATTCCAACATTCTCAAACGATAAAATGAATTTTGGTCAAATAAAAATTGATTTTAGAACTTCATTCAAAATAACAGGCTCTGGCCCCTCTATGAATCCATTGAACATTGTTTCACGATTGTTGATTTTTGCTATTGTTTGTATAACTGCTGTGAATTGCAGTGCAAATCTCAATCAAAATTTTTTCGAATCAAAAGCGTTCCAACGTTTTTGCGGTTGTGTCAAAACGTTAGAAGAAAAAGCAAATGATCCTTTGGGTAGTTTACCTGTCGGTTCGCTAGATGAATTGGGAACGGAAGACTATTTGGAAAAATTATACAAAGGTTTGCGTAACGACTTTGAACATTCTGGTACTCCATTCGAAGAAGTAGCAGGAGGGTTGCAAGCTAAGGGTGTGGAACTCAAACGCGTAGTAGACGAAAATAAACGCCTACGCGAACTTCTCATAGTGATCGATGGCGACGTTGCTTTTCCTTCTGGCAAATCAACTCTCACATCAAAAGCAAAGGAACTTATATCCAAAGTAGGGGATGCAATGGATGCCTATCCTGAAACCAATTGTCGGGTTGGCGGTCATACCGATAGTGTTGGTGCATTCCAAATGAATTTAAAATTGAGTAAGGATCGTTCCCAAGCAGTGAAGAGAGAATTGAAACAAGTTCATAATATTGCAGAAGAACGTTTTAAGGAAGTGGATGGTTATGCTGACCTTCATAAAATCATAGATACCATGCTCGCAGAAAAGAAAAACCGTAGAACAGAAATTTATGTCGGGACGGTTCGCATTGTTTACTAAGTATTTATCTTCATCCAAATTTAGATCCGCAGTTCTTTTTTTATTATTGTTTTTTATTTTCAATGTCTCGATAAAATCTGAAACTTTGAATCCTGCCGAACAACCTAGCAAAGGTGAGATTGTGGAAACGGCTGCCGATAAAAAGCCGGGTTCTATTCCGTTAGCAGAAAGACCAGACAATAAACTGCCAATGGAAATATTTAATGAAGTATACGAACATAGGTTAATGTTCCGAGGTGGCTGGGGGATTGGTAAAATTTCACCCGCCATTCTAAATGAAACCCAACCTGCGTGGTTCACAAATTCGGTATTTCGACAATTGGCAGAACCTGGAGCTCCATTGGCCTTACCATACAAATCGGCAAAGGATTTGGACATTAATACACAATATTATGATATTCGTTATGGTTATAAAAATAAATGGGAAATACAATGGTCTGAAGATACAAATCTAGGTGTGTACAGTCGTAACCTCCCCGCCTCGAATAATTTTTTTTCTCCTCGAACAGACACTTATTGGGCAAGTACATTTGAAGGAAACAGGTTATTGCGTTTTGAAGGTGTGAGTCAAAATTTGCGTTTTTCTTATACACATCCGTTTGCAAAAATTTTTATGATTGGTCCTTCCATCAATTTCCATCGTTATACGGAACGTAATAATATTTCATATGGTTCGTATTCGACCAGTCGGCCAGAAGCAAGCATTCCGAATAAAGTGACATGGTCTGTCGGAGGAGATGCCAATGCAGAGTATTCTATGAAAGGAATTCTTCCTGGAATTTATACTAAAATCAAATTACGTGACTGGTGGGAGATTCGTGCGAGGTTAGAGATGCTTGACAGGAAGGGAAATTTTTCTGTTTTGGGTTCCCAAATCATCCAAGAGGTATTTGATGATGGAACGCAAAATTTAACTGGCGTTATCCCTGCATATGCAGGAAAGGTTCGCGACAAAGGAACAATTTTTAATTTAGAATCTTCCTTTCAATATTGTAGATTTAGTTTGGACATAGGCCTCATCAGACAAGACATCAAACGAAATTACGATAGTTATCTGGGAGATACCGTGGGTTCCGTTCCCAGAAATGATTATTCTGCGAGGAGTGTTTACATAGGGTTTTCTGAAATGGCCAGTTCCATCAAACATACTGTCACCGAAGTTTATATTATGCCAGGTGTTTCTTTCTTTTATGATGCGGATGGGATCTACTAAAACGAAACCGAAAGGAAACAAAATTCAAAATTTAAGATTTTTGTCATAAATTATTTGATTTTTGTTTCTGAAAATCCAATCTAAGAATTGATGCGCCTATTTTTTCTGATCATACTTTTGTTCCTCCAATTTTGTAGCGAATCCAATCCCAATCATGAAGACCCAAAAAAAGCGGAAGCAGTTTCTGTGAATGATTCGAAACGAATCATTTTTTTTGGCGATTCTCTCACTGCTGGTTACGGTCTTTTAGACTATGAAGATGCATGGCCCCATATTGTCACCAAACGTCTGAATGCGGAAGGTTATTCTTATTCTATAACAAATGCCGGGGTTTCTGGCGATACAACAAGCGGAGGTCTTGGTCGGTTGGAATGGGTGCTTGCCGAAAAACCAGACATTTTTGTTTTGGAACTCGGTGCCAATGATATGCTCCGTGGTATCAAACCTTCAGTCACAAAAGAAAATTTACGATCGATGTTAAAAATAATAAAGGAAAGGTATCCTGATACGAAGATCCTTCTCGTGGGTATGATGGCAACGCCCAATATGGGAAAAAAATACGCCGGCGAATTCAATACAATTTATCCAAGTTTAGCGAAAGAAGAAGAGGTCAAACTCCTTCCTTTTTTATTGGAAAAAGTCGCCACAAAACGTAAGTTAAACCAAAAAGATGGAATCCATCCTACAGAAGAAGGGCATAAACTTGTGGCTGAAACGGTATACCCTTATTTAAAGTCTTTGACGGATAAATGAGGGAAGGTTCATCCAAAACGAAAAAGCATCTACTTTTGCCAAACGAATGTTTAGTGGAAGTTATTGGTTATGGTTGGTAGACAGGCTTATACAATACATCGGTAACTTTTTCTGGGTGGAGTGCCCACGATTCAGAAATAGGTGCCTTACGACTTGTGCCCAAGTCAGAAATCTGTTTTGTTCGGATGAAACGATCGATTTTTTCGATGCTCTCTTTGCCTTCCGCCCAAACGCGTATGGTTCCTTTTTCTTGGATCAAATCTTCGACGCGGGCTCCCAAAAAAATGCGGAAATCCATCGTTCCATCTTCATCTGTATCAATGTCGGCAAAGGCGATATGACCTGAATGTACACCTGTTTTTGCAGTTTGGTTAAAGTAAGTTTTTGTTTCCCAAATTCCATTTTGATTTTCGTCAGACCATTCCACTAATTTTTGAGTCTCTGGACCAAACCACAAACGTCGGATAGGCTTTTTTGTATTTGGATCTCTCCACTCGTTGAACAAAGGAAAGGTTTTGGTATGGTCTCTTAAATCTCCATAAATCCAAGCGAGGTCATTAAATGTTTCACTTTCTTCTTTCGTAGCCAATAAAAAACCGATGCCAAGGTCTTTCCATTGAACTAGTGTTACGTTTTTGACTTCTTTCAATTCTAAGGGTGAACAGGCGGTAAAAAGAATCGTGAAAATAATGAGAACGGTTTTTTTCATAGATGAGAGGTGAAGGTCAAAGAAAAAAACTGGCCACAATTGGACTGTGACCAGTTCATTCAAATTTTGGCTCTTAGAAAATCTTAGAACTCAAGATTCAAAGTGGCACATTTCGTACCTGCCGCTGCAGAAGATCCATATGTACAACTAGAAGTAACTAACTTCGTAGGTGGGTTAGAAAAGATAGCATCAGCAGAAGCTTGGTTCAATGCTTTGACTGCATTTTGGCAAGCAGTTTGGGTAAGTATTCTTGCATATTCAGCAGCACTATAAAGCCCTAGGTCGTCAATTGTTCCGAGTGACATTGCTGCGATTTGTGCATCGGTTCTTCCGTCATTTTTCAATTTGGCAGTGGTTTCCACAATGAGGCTTCCGACTGAAAGCGCTCTTAGTTTAGCCACATCTTCCGCATACGCAGCATCGGTCTTGTTCTTTGTGGTATTGATATCGTTGTCTAAAAGTGTCGTCACAGTTGTTTTAGTTGCATCGCAGCTAGCACCAGCCCTTGTGTAGAAACCAAGAATAGTTGTCTTTGAAGTTTCTGCACTTGTAACCGCTTCCGCTTTAGTTTGGTTTACTTTGCAAGCACCTTTGGGAACTACAGTGATCGTGGCTGAGTAGGAAGTTGTACTTTGTCTTGTGATGGTCGCACAGTTACCACCTAATTGGTCAGCAGCTAATAATAATACAAGTAGTGGCGTATTATCTTCTTTGTCTTTTTCGCAGTTTGTAAAAACCGCAGCCACAAAAAGTAGTGCGAGGAGAGTGGATATTGTTTTTTTCATTAGAGTTTCCTTATGGAGTAATATTGCTGGTTACCAGCGCATACCAGTTAGTTGTATATATGAAAACTATGTCAAGGGAATTTGGAACAAAAACATATTTTTTTTGTACTGACACGCATTTTGTAGTGAATTGGCTCATTCTTTCAAAATTATAGGATCATTCTGGTTAGTAGGTGATAACATTACAAATATTAGTACATATGAGGAAACAACCGTTTTTCGATGATTTGGACTGTATTTTTATAACATTCGTTTTTAAATGCGCCCGAAAACTGAATTTTTTGTAGAAATCGGCTTTTTTAGCTTGTAACGGAAGTAAGATTATTCTCGTTAGAGGTTCCGAATATAAAGAAACACCGGATTTGGGAATTTCTCCTTTTTTTACATTTTCTTACTGAAACGTAAGTTAAACCAGAAAGATGGAATCCATCCTACAGAAGAAGGGCATAAACTTGTGGCTGAAACGGTATACACTTATTTAGAGTCTTTGATGGATAAATGAGGGAAGGTTTTGTTGACACCAGAAAGTAGATTGTGAATTCTTCAGAATAGAGTGGGCGAAACGCAAGGGGTGCCGAAAGGCTGAGATGATACCCTTCGAACCTGGCTTTGGAGTGATCTGGAGCGAGGGATGCGATGACACCCGAGCCTTGTTCGCTCTAAATTTAACTTTTGAGAGTGAACAATGCCTGAACCATTCCTCATCCCCCCGTTTGCAAAACGTTGCAAAGATTCTGCCAAACAATCCTTTGGTGCATCCTACACCCATCCCTTTGTCGTTGCCCTTGCCAATGGAAGTTTGGAACCTGAAATTTTTAAATTCTACCAAATCCAAGATGCAAAGTATTTGGAGTCATTTTCCGATGCATGTGCCATACTTTCTACGAAGGTGATAGACCCCGAAGATAAACTTTGGCTCATCGATGCCGCAAGAATGGCTCTCGTTGTCGAAAGCGAATTGCATATGGGGTATGGAAAAACTTTGGGTTATGATTCCAAAACCATAGCGGAAACAGAGCCAACTCCCAATAATTTGGCATACCAAAATCATATGGTCGCTTCGGTGCAGAAGGGTTCTATTTTGGAAGGGTTTGCCGCCATAGCTCCGTGCCCATGGTTGTACATTGAACTCGGCCAACATTTGTTACGTGAAAAGGGCCAAATTGAAGATTCCCATCCCTATGCAGCTTGGTTACGAATGTATTCTGATCCAGGTTTTAATTCCTATATGGAAAATCTTTTGGCCAGGCTCCAAAAGTATGCCAATCTTTCCGATGAGGCCACTAAAAACCGTGCAGTTGCCGCCTTCGGATTCAGTGTCCATTACGAATGGATGTTTTGGGACCAGGCTTGGACGAAACAAAAATGGCCAAACCAGACTTGATAAAGCAGTTTTTCCTTGCCGTTCCAAGGTTTTTAAAAATGATGGTGTAACAAAACCTTCCGCGGGAATAGCTCAGCGGTAGAGCATCTCCTTGCCAAGGAGAGGGTCGCGGGTTCAAGTCCCGTTTCCCGCTGTGGAAGGACAATCTTCTTTTTCTTTCCACAACACCCCTAGTTTTTAGTCTGGATATAATACAATGGAATTTACGGCCAAAAAAAATAACAATGCTTCCTGCGACCTCTCCATTCAATTCAATGCAGAAGAGGTAGAATCTGCCTTCCAAAAGGCTTACCAAAACGCATCCGCGAAAGTAAAAGTTCCTGGGTTTCGACCAGGAAAAGCCCCCATCCACATGGTAGAAAAAGTCCTCGGTGACAGTGTGATGGACGAGGCTGCGAACATTATGCTAAACCAAGCGATGGCAGATTTATTTGATAAACTGGAACACAAACCCATTCGTTTGCCGCAGTTCCAAATGGAAACCTTTGACCGAAAAACAGGTGCTAAGGCAAAAGCCACTTATGATACAAAGCCAGAAGTCACCTTACCTAAGTTAAAGAAAATTAAGATCCAACCCAAAGAAGTTAAAATTACCGATGCAGACATCCAAAAAGAATTGGAAGGTATGCAAAAAAACATGGCTCGTAACAGCCTAAAAGAAGAGGGTGATGCGGTATTGGATTCTGATCTCCTCGAAATCCAATACAAGTTCAAAGAAGAAGGGAAAGAATACCCCGAAGCCTTCCAAACTGGTAAATTCCAAATGGGTGCACCCCAAAACCCACCAGGTTTTGAGCCCAATTTACTGGGCATGAAGATGAACGAATCCAAAGAATTTGAGTTTGCTTACCCAGATCCGTATCCAGCTTCCCCTGAATCTGCTGGCAAAAAGTTTATCTATTCCGTGCAAGTGACTGCCATATACAAGGTGACATACCCAGACATTAACGATGAATTTGCATCGGAAGTGGATGGTTCTGCCAACTTGCAAGAGTTAAAAGACAAAACCAGAAAACAGTTGGAAGATATTTTTGTCACAGCGTTAAAAAAACGTGCTTTGGATGATGCTTACAACGAAATCATCAAAGAATCCAAATTCATCATCCCCGAATCTTTGGTTTATGAAGAAACCGAATCGGTTTTCCAAAACTTTATGAGAGAGTTTGGCCTTCCCGTGACAAGCCTCGCCGATTATGCCAAACGACTCAATAAGGAAGAAAAAGAAGTCAGAGAGTCTTTCTCCAAGGCAGCGGAAAAAAGGATCCAATCCTATATCTTAAAGCAGAAAGTTGCGGAAGAACAAAAAATCCAAATTTCTGACGAAGAAGTGGTTCTGGGTTACGAAAAAGAGGCTGCCCAGCAAGGAATTCCTGCCGAAGCGTTGAAAAAAGAAGTCCAAAAACAAAAGGCGGAAACCTATTACCGAGACAAATTCCTATTTGATAAAATTGATGAATTTGTATACTCTGAAGTAGAGAAAAAATCGCCAAAAGCAATTTCAACGGAAGAAGCTGAGAAAATTCTAAGCGGGAAAGAATAAATATGTCAACACTCATGCCCTATGTGATCGAACAAACCAGTCGCGGTGAACGCCAGTATGATATTTTTTCAAGGTTACTCAAGGATCGGATCATTTTCCTTGGTTCAGCCATTGATGAAACCTATGCAAACGTCATCTCTGCGCAGTTGCTGTTCCTTGAAGCAGAAAACCCAGAGCGGGATATCTACCTCTACATCAACAGTCCAGGCGGGTATGTGAGCTCTGGCCTTGCCATTTATGACACCATGCAGCTCATAAAGCCTGAAGTAAGAACCCTTTGTATCGGACAGGCTTCTTCCATGGCAGC
This sequence comes from Leptospira sp. 96542, assembly GCA_029310945.1. Taxonomy (GTDB): domain Bacteria; phylum Spirochaetota; class Leptospiria; order Leptospirales; family Leptospiraceae; genus Leptospira_A. Next base: position 50,280 of record JARJFC010000023.1, on the reverse strand, counting down.
TCTACTCCTTGCAGGTGGCGCCAAAGGAAAACGTTCGGCTCTTCCCAATTCCCGCATTATGTTGCACCAACCCTATGGTGGGGCTGGTGGGCAGGCGTCAGACATCGAAATTTCTGCCAAAGAAATCATAAAGATCAAAGACAAACTCATCGATCTTTATGGTAGACACACTGGCAAAACTTCCGATCAAATCCGCAAAGACACGGAACGTAACTTTTTTATGAGTGCCGATGAAGCCAAAGAATACGGAATCATCGACAACGTAATCCAAGAACGCAAACAAATGCAAGCCTAAGGGGGGCTTCTCCATGACTACAAAACGCCCAAGCCAAACGGGGAACACCCGAGAAAAATTACATTGTTCATTTTGCGGAAAAGCGCAGGATGAAGTGAGAAGGCTTGTGGCGGGTCCTGGAGTTTATATCTGCGACGAATGTATTTCTCTTTGCAATGAGATCATCGCAGAAGAACCGCAAGGTGGTGAAAAAACAGCCATCGTGGGTGACATCCCCAAACCAACCGAAATCAAAAAAATCTTAGACCAGTATGTGATTGGACAGGAACAAGCCAAAAAAGCTTTGTCGGTTGCTGTTTACAATCATTACAAACGAATTTTCCATAACGACCGTAAAACGGGGGATGTGGAACTCGAAAAATCAAACATCATGCTCATTGGTCCAACGGGTTCAGGCAAAACCTTGCTCGCCCAAACCTTGGCACGGATTCTAAAAGTTCCCTTTGCCATTGTGGATGCAACGGCACTCACTGAAGCGGGTTACGTGGGAGAGGATGTGGAAAACATCATCCTTAAACTCATCCAAAACTCAGACAATGATGTGAAACGGGCGGAGATGGGTATCATCTACATCGATGAAATTGATAAAATCTCCCGGAAGTCAGACTCCGCCTCCATCACGCGCGATGTGAGCGGGGAAGGTGTTCAGCAAGCTCTCTTAAAAATCATTGAAGGCACTGTGGCCAATGTTCCCCCACAAGGTGGGCGAAAACACCCACACCAGGAATACATCCCTGTAGAAACCAAAAATATACTTTTTATTTGTGGTGGAGCCTTTGTTGGTTTGGATCAAATCATCAAACAAAGAGTTGGCGTAAAATCCATTGGTTTTCATTCGAGCGAGGCAGTGAACGATAAAGGGAAACCAGTGAACCTGGACGAATCGGTGGTGAAACACGTGATCCCAGACGACCTTATGAAATTTGGACTCATACCAGAATTCATTGGAAGGTTACCCATCATCGCCACTTTGGATGAACTGACCATTGAAAGTTTGAAGTCTATTTTTACTGAACCAAAAAATTCTCTCCTCAAACAGTATCAAAAGATGTTTGATATAGAAAATGTAAAACTCAAGTTTACAGAACAAGCCATAGAAGCCATTGCCCAAACAGCTATCAAACGTGAGAGTGGGGCGAGGGGACTTCGTGCCATTGTGGAAGAAATTATGATGGAGCTTATGTTCCAAATACCATCTCGTAAGGATGTTTTGGAAGTGGTAGTGACAGACGATACCGTTCTCAAACACGAATTTCCAGTTACCATCTTAAAAGGCGATATCGAAAAGATCGCCTAATCAATGTTTTTTGTTGGGTGGGTTTTGGTTTTGAATCTTAGGAACTTTTATTTTTTCATTACCGTTTTGGTCTTTATTTGTGGTTGTGCTTCCTTTACAAAAACTACTGATTCCGAACTTCCTCCGCTAGAACTCATTAAAATCAAAGAATCGGTTTGGATTCATCGTAGTTACGGAAAACACGAAGGAGTTGTATACCAAGCAAACGGTCTCGTGGTTGTAACTCCGAAGGGTATTGTTCTCATAGACACAGCTTGGACAGAAAAACAAACCGAAGAACTCATTCGTTTAACAAAAGAAAAATTCTCTTTGGACATTCGATTTGCCATCATTAGTCACGGACATGCCGACCGAGTGTCGGGGATTCGTATACTCGAAAAACATAATATCGTTTCTTATAGCACAACACTCACCGCCATCGAAGTGGGTAAAAATGGATTCCCCAAGCCAGTTTCACACTTAGATTATAATAATCGAATGTCTCTTGGTAATACCCAAATAGAAGTTTATTACCCAGGACCTGGGCATTCTGTTGATAATATCGTGGTTTGGTTGCCAGACACTCATATTCTATTTGCTGGGTGCCTCCTTAAATCTGTCGATTCGAAAGATTTAGGATTTGTTGGAGATGCCAATCTTAACGAGTGGCCTAGGTCGGCCAAAAGATTACTCGATCGTTATCCTGATGCGGAAGTGATTGTTCCTGGTCACGGTGATTGGGGGAAACTGGATTTGATTCGCCACACCCTTAGGTTACTGGATAACCATCCGAATAAAAAATAAATTATTTTGTTTTTTTAATCACAACAATTGAGAGTTTTTCAAGCGGGTTTGCGTGTAACCGCTCTTTGCCGAGGGAACTCATTTTTTTTGCGATGGCGAGTAACATTTCTCTGGATGATTTTGGTTTCAGATCCAAAAGGTAATCTACAAATTCTTCCATAATTTCAAATGAAGTGAGGCCAAATTCTGAAAGGGTTTTGTCACTTGCCCAAACCAGATAATCACCTACTTCGATCCCATCGGCAATGGCAAGTTGGTGGTCATGACCTGGATACCACTTATCATCTCCTCCACCTTCAATCACCTGGATTCCGTGGTTAGAAAACTGAAACACAGGCATATCCATACAGTGCAATAGAGAAAGTTGGTCTGTTCCGTATGTTAGGCCAAACAACGAAATTTTGAGTTCACTGAAACTAATTTGATGTAAATGCGATTCAAACCTCTCCATTAGTTCTGTGACGGTTTGGGACTCAGGGTTTAAACTGGACACAATCCCATGGATGAATAGTTTTTCTGCGGATTCGGTCACTCCAGGTTCGATATGGCCAGAAAGAATCCCAAACAAACCGTCCTTTGCTTTTAAAACGCGAATATAGTCTGCTCCCGCATAACGCATTCCAGATGGAAAAACTGCTATATCGAAACCAGGGATTTTCGGAATGTCTAAATCGGGAATGAGTTTGATAACAGAATTTGCTTTGTTTGCGATCCAATCAAATTTATTTTCAAACTGTCCGTCTTCTACATGGGAACTTGAGTCCATCATCACAAACTTAATGGCACGGTAAATTTTATACTCTTCAGAATCGTTTTTGAGTTTTTGGATTTCTTTCGGAGTTTGGTCTTCTTGGATATGTAATACCATTTGGTTTAACAATTGGTATAAAAAACCAAGTAAGTAGTATGATGTGAACCCAGCGATGACGGAAAGTAGAAAAGAAGAATAAAACCCAAGCAGCTGAAAATTCAGAGTGTTTTCACCTTTTGGATTCCGCCAATGTTCAAAGGCAAATTCCAAAAAAAGAAATTGGATAACAAAATATATAAAGCTAGATAAACCGATCCAAATGGGAATTTTGAAGCGTAAACTCATTTCTTATCACTTGCTTCCAATACTCGCATCAATATTGCAGAAATAAAATATAATAAACTGAGTGGAACAAGTAACATCAACATGGAAAATACATCAGGACCTGGAGATAAAACTGCTGACACTACGGCAATGATGAGAACACTTTCTCGCCATTTGGAAAGCAAAAATTTTGAAGAGATGAGGCCTATCCTTCCGAGTAAAATGAGGACAATGGGGAGTTGGAAAGAGGCGCCAAACACTAGGTGTAAGTTAAAAAACAAATCATAATATTCGTCAATTGGTAAATAAGGATCCACACCATCTGGCCTGAGTACGACTAAAAAAATTCGTAAAAAATCTTCAAATACCGTAAACCAACAAAGTGCAATTCCAGACCAAAACAAAAGTGTAGAAAAAAGAATGATGATCTTGCCCCATTTTTCCGTTTTCGGATCAACGGCTGGGGCAACAAAACCCCAAAGGATACTGAGTAAAATGGGAAGCGAAACCAAAACCGAAAGTAATAATGAGGTCTTCAGATAGATGAGAAACGGTGCCATGAGTTGGATTTGGAAAAAATGTGCATCCGGACCCAAAATGGACTTATATGGTTGTATGAGAAAACTGTGGATCTCTCGACCAAAATAGAGAGTTACCCCCATAAAGAGAACCACAACCACAGACGAGTAGATGAGGCGAACCCTGAGTTCTTCCAGGTGTTCGCCGAGAGTCATGTATTTTTCTCTCGTTTCAGAATTCTCAGGCAGTGGGAGGGGTTTCGGTGGTCTGGGGGCCAAGGTGACCTGTTACGCTTTTTTCTTTTTGGAGGACTTTGGTTTTGTTTCTTCGTCTGAAGAGGAACCAGGCAATGATCCAGATGGTTCTTCATTCACTTCGCCCGTTAGCGATTTACGGAATTCTTTGATTCCAGAACCCAGATCCTTTGCCAAACTGGGCAATCGTTTGCCGCCAAAAAAAAGAAGTGCTAAGAACACAATGAGGGCAATTTCCCAGGGACCTAAATTAAAAAAAGCAATAGGTGCTTGAAAAGAAAACGGAGCTAATGACATATTTTCCTCTTAGGACAAATGTTATGCAATTGAATCTGGAAGCAAGCGGAATGATAGATTTCTTTCGGATGCTGCCCAATCTATTTTCTGGTGGAGTGTATCTCTCTGATCCGATTACCGCAGAGGTTCTCTTTGCCAATGATTTTTTTGGTAGTGATTTTTTATTCCGCAAAGCCGGAGAAACGAACCAAGAATCAGATTTTTTGGCCTATCTTTTGCCAGAAGACTTAAATGCCTTCCAAGAACAGTTCCTTGCCAATGCCAAAATCCAAAACAAAGACAAAACCCTTGGAGATTATCGTTTTTTGTTCCCCAATACCTCAGCCATTCGGTGGTTCCAGTTTGAGAAAAAAAAAGTAAATCTCCCCCAGATCAGTAAAACAGATCTCCATTTGGTTTTTGTTCGTGAAGTGACAAATGAAAAGGTAAGTGAAGGTAATATCACAGAACAAATTCAGTTCTTTTTAGGACTTTTTGAAAATGCCTCAGTAGGGATGGCTTTGCAAGATTGGGAAGGAGGGTATTTTCGTGTGAATCCTCGGTTTACCGAAATTACAGGATATAGCATCCAAAATTTGACCGAACTCAACCTCAGACGAATCAAAGGTGATACAATTTCCAAAGAAGAGGCAGAATATTTCCGATTTTTTAAAGAAGGTGCCGAAGAATCTCATCTAACAAGAAAAGATGGTCGACGAATTAGTGTTTACCGAAGAGTTAATGCGTTTCGTAATGCCCAAGGAAAACCAGATTTTTATTATGTATTTTTAGACGATGTTACCGAAAAAAAACAAATTGAGTCGTACCAAATCCATAGTCAAAAATTAGAAACCATTGGTAGTTTGGCCACAAACATTGCTCATGATTTGAATAATTATCTCCAGCCAATTCACGTATTCTCTCAATTAGGTGAAGAATTGATCCAGGCTGAAAAATTTGATTTAAATGTTCTTAAAAATTATTTTCAAAAAATTAGAATGGGTGCAACCAATGCGAGAAACATGATCCACAGGATCATCCAATACTCAAAAGTAAAAGTGGGAGACCAAATTTCAAGTGTTGAAATTTCTTCTGTTTTGGAATCGAGTATTCCCATTTTTCTTGCCGGTCTTCCAAAAAATGTTGAGTTGTATTTTGATTTTTATAAACATCCTTTATTTACAAAGGTAGACGCAATTAAACTTTCCAAAATTTTATCTGAACTTATATCTGGCGGGATCCTTTCTTGGGATGATAGGAAACGTGGCGAAGTTTTGGTCAAAACCTCAGCTCTGGATGATTCCAAATTACTGATTTCTATTGAATTTTTTGGGCTGTCTTTGCCTACAATTTCAGAATATACGACGCTTGATTTTGTGAACTTTAGCGATGAAGAATTTCAATGGACTGGCCTCCATTTGATCAATCGGTATGTTAAAAATTGGCATGGTGAGTTTCTTATGGAAAGGTCTGATTCATGTGACCTTCTCATTAAAATCATGTTACCTTTGGATTTAGAAAAGTCAGAAACGAATGAAAGTTTATTGACCCAAACTAACAGTAAACAAGGTGATATTTGGTCTGAGATCGCAAATAAAAATATTTGGATTGTGGATGATGACGATGCGGCAAGTGAAGCCATTGGATTTGTTCTTGCGCAAAAGAACCTGAAGCCAACATTTTTTCAATCTTCACAAGATGCTCTTTCGGCACTCCAAAAGGAAACACCTGATTTTTTATTATCAGATTACCGAATGCGGGATTTGAATGGTTTAGACTTGATCCGCAAAGTAAAGAACCATGTGCCGAGCCTTGCATCTGTCTTGTACACTGGCAACTTACAAGGATTGGATGTGGAAAGATTAGAATCCGAAGGGATACTGATCCGATCCAAACCAATATCCATCGATGAGTTGTACGAAACTATTCTTTTAGCGTTTGGTTTTCTTTGAATTTTTCTTCTCTTCAGCACCTGTTGTGGTTTTTATGAATTGAATCATCTCTGATTGGATGAGAGGTTTGTTCGACTTAACATACTTCGAAAGGAGGACGTGTGCCCCGTCTTCAATTCTTAAAAGTTTGTTGTTTGGATTTGGAGATTCACCATTTTGAATGGCATTAAAGACATCTAACATTGCTTTAACGGATGCAACAAAATCTTGTTCTCTTTCTGATTTATAATAGTACATCATTAGAACTGGAGTTTTGATTTTTGGAAATGGATTTTCTTTTTCCACAAAACGTTTGAGGTTGGTTATGTTTTGTAAGGCTCCATAATATTGATCCATATACCAATATTTAGAAGATTCATCTTTTGGATCTTTTTTTGAATAACGAATATCTCCCATTACCAAATTGATAAACCCTTTGCCCCAATAAAAATTGAATAAATTGGCTGTAGGATCTCCGAAATTGTAAAAAGGGGAAGCTAAGATCAAACAATCCACAAGTTCGGGGTGTTTTGCAGTGAGGTAGGTTGCAATATTACCACCCATACTCGTTCCGACTAATACAGTTTTGTGGCCTAACTCTTTTGCATAAATCAGGGAGTCCTCCGCGTCTTGTAAATATTTTTGAAAATCTGTATTTAGATGATCTTCGATATTGGTTCCATGTCCTGGCAAACGAAGATAGTAAGTATTCGCGCCAAAATACTCGGCAACTTGATTCGTCACTTCTTCACCTTCCCGTCTGCTGGCACCAAAACCGTGGATATAAACGATTGTTATGTCAGTTTTATCTTCAGAATATCGAATGAGTTTCTCTTCGTTGTCTTCTCTCGTATTTTCTTTTTTGCTAATTTCTAATTCGTTTTGGTAGAATGATTCAAAATTGTCGAATTTTCGCGAAGAATCATAATTGTATTCGTCAACCGACCATCGGTATGTGGATATTAAGAAGGATGTTAGGATTAGTGTTAGGGCAACGACCCATTTTAAGATTAATTTCATCGAGGTTCTCTTGGTTCGGAAGATAAATATAACAAATTTGGTAATTCTATTACTAATTCAAGTCAAATTGTCGTTTTTTTGCTCATTTGTGGAAAAGAATCCGGATGGATTGTGGATGATGGAAGCGCCCGATGTGGCAAAAACGAATGCTGTATACGGTAAAATCCAGAATCCATATCCGAGTGATGTCCAGATTACAAAAATTGAGTCTGACTGGTATGGATCTATTGAATTGCATGAAAGTATGAATGATGATTACGGTATCATGAGGATGCGCAAACAATCCTTGCCTCTTACATTCAAAATGAATGAAACTCTAAAATTAACTAAAGGTGGGAAACATTTGATGTTGTATGATAAAAAGAAGAATAATGGTTCTATAAAAATAATATTCTATCTTTCTAATGGATTGAAATTGGAAGAAATTGTAGAGGTTCGAAAAAAATGAGATTTAAATTCGTATTTTTATTTTTTATTGGGATACACTGTAACCAAGGAGTAGAACTCACCGAACTCCCCATTGGTGGAAATATCGTGGGAATCGATAAAAACAGAAATTCTGTGGACTTAAAAAAAATAGAAGAACCAGTAGTCCTCGTATTTTTTGGTTATACATATTGCCCCGATTTCTGTCCAAATACACTAATGAAAATAAAGAGCGCAGTGGATGATCTGTCTCCGAGTGATCGTAAAAAATTTAAAGTGGTGTTTGTCTCTGTCGATCCAATCCGAGACGCACCTGAGACCGTTCAAAAGTATGTATCTTTTTATTTACCAGAATCCATCGGTTTGTCGTTCACTCAATCAGAAACCGATAGAATTGTAAAACAATACGCAGCCTATGTTGCAAAAACAGAGGATGGATCTAGTTTCGACCATTCAACGTATATTTACGTTTTGGATTCTGATCGGAAAACAAGAAAACTCATAAAAACCACTGATACGAAGGATATGATAAAAGAAACTATACTTGCATTAGGCGGCAATTCCGTTCAAACGAAGTAAGGCATCGATTTCTGGGTCTTTACCGTAGAATTCACGGAAAAGATCCATTGCGTTTGCGGAACCACCTTTTTCGAGTATGCACTTTCTAAATTTTTCAGCCAAATTTAAATCAAACACTCCGCGATCAATAAATGAATAAAATGCATTTGCAGATAATAACTCTGCCCATTTGTAAGAGTAATACCCTGCCGCATAACCACCAGCGAAAATATGGCTGAAGGAATTTTGGAATTTATTGTAAATTGGAGTTTTGTATACAGAAACTTCTTCTCTTACTTCGTTCAAAATTTTTTGCACTCTGGTTTTGTCCGGATTTTCGCAATGGATTTTCATATCAAAGAGTGCAAACTCAATTTGGCGAACCACTCCCATTGCTGACATAAAATTTTTCGCCTTTACCATTGTGTCAATATAGGACTTTGGAATCGTTTCTCCCGTTTTGTAATGTTTGGCGAAGAGCTCCAAAACTTTTGGTTCATAAGCAAAATTTTCTAAAAATTGCGATGGAAATTCCACTGCATCCCATTCAACACCGTTGACTCCACTCACAAAAGGCTCGTTTACTTTTGATAACAGATGGTGTAGAGCATGTCCCATTTCGTGGAAAAAGGTTACAACATCACTTGGTCGTAGTAAAGAAGGTTGGTCTTTTGTTGCTTTGGGAAAACTAGCAACTACAAAGGCAATAGGGAGCTCTTTTTTGCCCGATTCGTCTTGGAAATGGGGTTTCCAATTGTGCATCCAAGCGCCACCTTTTTTATCATTTCTTACTTCGAGATCTAAATACAATCGTGCCCTCGTTTCAGATTCAATGATCAAATCAAAACATAAAACAGATGGATCCCATACTTCGGTTTTGGTTTCTCTAAATTCGATTCCAAGTAGTTTCTTTAAAAAATCGAAACTACCTCGGATAACAGTTTCCTTTTCTAAATAGGGTCTATATTTTTCTTCGTCATAGTCAAATGAAACTTTCTTAAATGCTTCAGAATAAAATGTTAAGTCATACGGCTCTAGTTCATTTAACTCTTGTTCATTTGCAAAAATTTTCAACTCGTTGTATTCTTTTAATGCAATCGGTTTTGCTTTTTTAGACAATTCATTTAAAAACTGTATGACTTGGTTCGGATTGTCCGCAACTTTAGAAGCCAAACTTAGATCGGCATAATGATTAAAACCTAGTAGATTCGATTCTTCATTGCGCAAACTTAAAATTTTTTCAAGAAGGTCTTCGTTTTCAGGTGCACGTGTGACATAGGCATCATAAAGTTTTTTTCTAATTTCTCTATTTTTTCCATAAGTCATAAAGGCAATGTAACTAGGATATTGGAGAGTGAATTTATAAGAACCGTCTTCCTGTTTTGCAGAAATTTTTTCACTCTCAGGTAAACCGTCTACTTCTTCCTCTGTCAATGTTAGAGTAAATGCATTGGTTGCATTGAGAACATTTTGCGAAAATTGATTGGATAAATCTGACAATTGTATATTGATTTCCTTTAAACGATCCTTTTTTTCATTAGGGAGACCTACACCTGCCAATCGGAAGTCTCTTAATTCGTTTTGAAGCACCTTGGATTCTTCTGGCTTTAAATTCTTATCTGATTTTTGAATTTCGGAAAGAGTTTGGTAGATTTCCTCGTTCTGTCCGAGCTCACTATAATATTCGCTTAAAACTGGCAATAACCTTGAGTATATGGTTTGACTTTCTTCATTATTTTTAACGGAGTTTAAGTGAGAAATTTCTGTCACCAAATCACTGAGTTCTGTTTGGATACGCTGGTATGGCTTTACAAATGTCAAAAAACTATGATGTTGTTTCTCCAAGAGGTTCTGAATGAAGGTTCGATTGGACTGTAATTTATCCAAAATTGTTTTTTCTTTTTTTAGTAAATCATTTGCAATAAAATTTGGAAACATCATAAGACCTCAGAAATTAGACTAGGAAATTTTGTTTATGGGGTCAGTTTGGATACAAAAGGTAATTTCGCAAATGGAAAATAATAAAATTGTTTTCTTTGATGGGGTCTGTCATTTGTGCATGGGTTCGGTACAGTTTCTTTTAAAACATAACATTAAAAAGAATTTATACTTTGCAACCATTGGTGGTAAAACGTATAGCCGTTTTATCACCAATGAGAACTCACTACCAGATAGTATTGTTTATTTGAAAGACAACAAGTTATACCTTGAATCTGATGCTGTTTTGAAAATTGCTGAGGAACTTCGATTTCCGATTTCTTTACTGATATTTTTTCGGATTCTACCTAAATTCATTCGAAACCTTCTATATCGTTTTATCGCAAAACATAGATATAGTTGGTTTGGCAAAGCGGAAGTTTGTATGATCCCAAATCCTGGAGATAAGGAGCGCTTTTTAGATTAGTTATTGTTTGAGGTTTTGATAACATACAGTTCGATTGTTTTGTTTCTGTCGTAAGCATATATTGGATATGGTCCTCCAACTACTAATATATTTGTCTGTAATTGATTTAACAGTAATAAATCGTTTGTCGTAGCCAGTATAAATTTATCATCTTTATTTGTTAAGTAATTCGCCTCAAACTCCTTAAGTGGTGTTTTTAAGTAGTAAGCTAAACTTGGTAGACCCAAATTGCCATTCACATAAATTGAATCGGTTTTTAATTCCAATCTATTGATTTTTTCAGCTACAGTTTTTGTATCGAATCGTTTATTGTTCATCCATGGTAGTAAGATAATAATTATAGTTACCATCCAAACAATACTAAAAACAAATAGATTTTTAAAGGAAAAAAATGTAGTTACACCTTCCATTTTTTTTGCAATGAGTATACTCAGAAGTGGGTATGCTGCAAGCGGGTAAGATGGAAGTTTACTTGCTAAAAATTCATAGAATAACCACGAAAAAATAAGCCCAATGTAAAGAAAATTAGTTTCAAAATTGTTTTCTGTTTTGAAAATTTGTTTAGATCCTATTGAAGCGTATGCTTTTTTTAGAATATTCCATAAGTCTCTTAAGATTTTTGTGTAATACAATGACCAAGGAAATAAGGTTATAAAAAATAATAAAAGGTATGTGCCAGGAGGCCCCGCTTGCCCAAAAACAGGGTTACTAGCTCTTCTAAGTATATACCAATCAACCATCCAACGTATAAGCTCCCCATCTGTATTTTGCCAAACCAAAAAACCCCAAATTAGGAGTGGAGATAGTGAAATAGGCAAAAATAAAAATGGCTGAAGTTTCCAGATTGCCTCTCTTGTTTTCAACTGGAATAAAAGTAGAAAACAAGTTCCACCTAAAAAAATTAGAATTGGTGGCCCTTTCGTTAAAGTGCCGACGGCAATTGAAAACCAGAAAAGAAATTTAAAAATTTGTTTTTGCTTCGTGATAAAAAAGTATAAAGAAATAAAACCTAATATTTCTATAAATGTGAGAAGCGAATCGACAAGTGCAATTTTACCATTTAACGGAAAATAGGTTGAAAATCCAAGGATACAAAAACTATATAACCCTACTTTTTCACCAAACATTGATTTGCCCAAAAGATAAGTGAGGATACAACTCATGATAATCCAAATACTCGGCAACAATCGGAGATTCCATTCCGAAACTCCCAAATGTTGAAATATAAAACTAGTAAGCCAAAAGTGAAGGGGCGGTTTCCTATGTGGTTCCGAAAATGCAAAATGTATATTTAAATAATCACTAGTTTCGACCATCGTGCGAGCGAACCCAGCATAGGCAGCTTCATCTTGATCATAAAGTGGGCTTTGATTCTCAAAAAGCAGAAAAAAACTGAGTAGAAGAATCAGTAGGGTGAAAATCCATATGGGTTTATTTTGAAAGATCTTTGAAATCACATAGCCAGGAGGGGAGGACGATATGTTTTTTGCAAAACTAAAAATCCCGCGATTTGTTTCAAATTTGTAATCAAAATGGAATCTGTTTGGAAAAAGGAATTCGTATTCTTTGTTCATGTTATTTACGGTTCCTGAAGCAATTTCAGAAATAAAAGCTCAGGTGAAATTTAAAAACCGTCAAATAAAACCGTTTCTATTTATCATAGTGGTAATGCTTGCTGTTTTGGCTTTTTATCAAATTGGTGTTGTTCTTCTCCTAACAAAGAAAAACGAAACTTCGGTTTTACCGTTTTCAGGTTCCGTGTGGAAAAACCCATATAATGATTTTTCTGCGCATAACAACGTTGAAAAATTAGCATTACATACGCATACCAATGAAGTTTGGTTTACACCTGAAAGGCATGGTGCAATCGAAATTTGGAACGAATACAAACGAAATGGATTTTCAAACATCGCGATCACTGATTACGGACAGATTTCAAAAATAATCGGTGCGGATTTTATTGAAGGATTCGAATGGGGTCAGAATTTAAGGAAACGTCATATCCTTTCAATTGGTGCCAAAAGATCCTTCTCTGATTATTTTCCTGTATATGCTTCAAGGGAGAATATTTCGTGGGTGATTGATCGTATGAGAAATTTGGGTGGTTATGTGATTATACCGCACCCTAAATTGAATGATGCTTTTTCGAAAAATGAGCTTATTGAAATTGTCGGGTACAATGCGGTTGAAGTTTACTCTCCGTTTGGTGATGACTCGCGAATACTGGATATATTGCTCAGTGCAGGACGTAATGTGCATTGCATGGCAAATGATGATTTACACTACTTGCCTGAATCGACAATTAAAACATTGAACCAACCTTTTTGGAAAAACTGGATTCAATACCTTGGTGGACAAAGAGGGAGGCGTGGAGAGAGTAGTTTGCGTTATATTGTAACTTCTGATGGAATTAGAAAATCAGATGAACTCACTAAATCATTGCAGAACGGCTCTTTCTTTTGTGTGAAAAAGTTTTTTAGAGAAGGGGAAGATCCAAAAATTCCAAAAATTGAAATTAAAAATAATAAAGAAATCATTGTTTCATCTAGCGAGCGTTACTTGGAAATTCGATGGATAGGCCAAAATGGCGAAATTCGAAAGATTGACCCAGATAGAAATAATTCTAACTATCAAATCCAAGATCACGATACCTATATTCGTTTAGAGATCATCGGTTTGACAGGCTCTATCCTATCTAACGCAATGTATCGCAATGGTTCTAAACCTTAATCTTATGGAACTGTCTTAAAATTGAGATTATTTTCAGAAGAATCAAATCCATCAAGAAATGCCTTACTCGTATCTTCGTATTGTTTAATGATGCCGAACGTTTCCTGGCCTGGGACTGTTGTGTTGTATGCTACGAAAGTTCTTTTAAAGGCGTCATCCACAGACATAAAATCAAGCCCACCTACTGTTGGGCTTGGATATATTGTAGGGACTTGATTCGCAGTTAGTTTGTCCGCTACAAAGCCGTTTATGTCAAATATACCATAAGAAATCTTAGCGCCATCAAATTCATTAGCAGGTCTATGGCAGACTGTTTCTGAAAGTGTTGAATTTGTTGTCATTGAAGCTTTTGCGGTTGTATAAAACGGTGCATCAAATTTTTGCATATAAGCAAGACCATAATAAATATTTTCTTGGCCGCCGCAGATAGCTTGTAATGCATCTAAATTTGGATTGATTGTTTTTAGTTTTGTAAAACTCATACGAACTACCGAGCGGAAACATAGTTGTTTACTAGAGTCTACTTCAGTAAGAACAACTCTTCCGTGTTTGCTGATCCAAGTTGTATTTTCTGGTCCATTTCTCCAAGTGTAGGTTTGGAATTTTGTTCCATAAATAGAATCATGTCCGGTATAACTCTCAGTGATGACGTCTCCTACGTTTGCAAATTCAGGGTTTCCAAAGTCCACTAGGCGATAATAGATGAGGGCTCCATTATTTCCGAGCAAACTGTCAGGATCATCGAAAAATAACTGTATTGAAGGAATTGCAGCGTTTGTTTTTTTAATTTCAAGAAAGTTTTTGAAGTTCTTTGAACCAGTGTAAGCAGATGATGAAATGTTTGTTAGGTTTTGGTTGATTTTAATACGTATTGTTGTACTGCCAAACCCTTGCAAATTTACATTTGTGAAAGTATCATTTCTTGGATTATCGTTATTAAAATACCCAAGCATTTTTAGATTCATAATGAGTGAATCCATAATGCCTGAATTTCCACGCGCCCAGGTTGCAGATTGCCTCACAAAACCCCAGTTATCTGCAGCAGCATGTAGCTTTTCTGGCCCAATTCCTAATTGAAATGTGATGGGAAGGATTTCCTCTAACTTAGATTTGGCTGTATTCAGCGATTTAGGATTAAAGTCTGAAATTCTAATGCTAACTCCTAAAAATAGGAAGATATAAATTATCTTTTTCATATATTACTCCGCAATTGCTTTAGGAATACAAATTGTGAAACCAGATTTTGGTCCTCCACATCCAGCTGCTGCTGTCTGCGCTGCAATTGAAAGAAATAGAATACTTAAAATATCATCATTTTTATTTTCTTCTTTTTTTAATAGAGAACAAGAAATGAAGAATAAAAGAGTTATCGTAAATATTTTCATAAAAACCCTCGCTTAAAACAACAACAGAGAAGGTTTTTATTTGCAAGGATTTGTTTAAAAATTATGCCTAAACATCATTGAGTTGAAATCTGAAATTCCCATTCCGTCATAGGAGTTTGACCAATGATTTCTGTAATGGAACTAAATGTCAAACTTCTGGATTTTGTTCCTGTGATGGCTGGAGGTAATAGTTTGTAGAACGATTCATTGTTTTTGCCCCGTAGTTGGATTTCTTTCCATTCCTCTCTTGAAGCAAAGGCGCGAATTTTATCTTTTGAAGAAACTGAGGAGGCCTTTAAAGTAATTCGTTTATCAGGAATCGTAATTTTATTACCTTTTTTCATAAAATTATTGCTCTGCAATGGGTTGGGAAATAATAACACTGGTTCTTCTTTTGCGTTCTCTGGAATCAATACAACATAAACATAGTTATCTTCAACTGATTCAATTTCAAAATGAATTGGTTCACCAGCAATATATTTGGATTTGATTGAGTTAAAGATCAGAGTTCCTGTTTGAGTATTTTTAGAATCGGTTAACGCAAGATAAATGTTTTTCTTATCTAGGAAACTCAAAAAATCCACAACTAAAGTTTTTGTAAGACTCTCAGGTAGAACATTCTTATATTCGAGTTTTTTACTAAGCACATCAATGAAGGTAATGACAGAGTCACCATCTCCAGATGAAACCAAAACTATTTTCTGGATGTGATTCAGATCACCTAATAACTTTGAAGTTTCTAAGGAAGCATTACCATTACTATCAAAGTCCCATCTCTCTTCCGCAACGCCAAGAATTGGAAGCGATAACTTTCCCCTTGCGGTATTTTTTAGTTGACTTCGAATATGATCTCTCAAAGCCAAACTTTCTTCTGATAGATTTGTTGATTCAACGGCAATGATGAATAAAGGTGGATTCTCCTTCTTATCATTAGAAAATAATGTTAAACTTAAAAATAGAAAAAAATAAATAAATCGTTTCATCTTTTATTCTTCCAGCCTTCCTTTTATTTCTTCCATCAACTGTTCATTCTTTTCTATCTGTTCTTTGATTCGTACATAATTTTCTTCTTTGATTTTTTTGAAATCTTTGAAGATTTTCATTTTCTCTTTGGCAAATTCATTCAATATCTGTTTTTTCAAATCCGTGCCGAAAACTATAATTTCTTCGTTTGATTTTACTAAAGATCCAGAAGTTTCAGGCGCACCATTGGAATGTACTGAAACGATTCCTTCATTTACAAAAACTCCTTCCGCAAGAGTATTATCACCTTCGGACTCTGATGTGGTTGTAACGAAAAACTCGGTTCCGCGAACTCCAGCCACGTAACTTGGTGTGATGATTTTTAGTTGGTTTGAATTGTCTTTCTGTTTATGAGCTTGTACAAATAGTTTACCGCTCATAATGCGTAAGGTAGAAGTGTTTGTCTTAGGTTCTAAGATTTCTGAGAGTAAAATTTCCGAAAACTTTTCCGTTCGTACTGTTGCTTGCGTAGCCAATTGAATTTCACACACACCATCTTTAGAGATGACGGTATCCCCTCTTTTGAGAACACTCCCCAATTTTAGAAGTTCTGGTTTCTTAGGAAACCTTGGCCCAGATACTAGATTCTCGCCTTGGACAAAGCTTACAATTCCCAGATCCTCTGCAAAAACGGAAGTCTGCACTAAAAGGAAAAAGAAAGCCAGGAGAAAACGTAACATGTTTTATTTATTTGCAATAAATGCCTTGGGTTCAAGCCAAAAATAAAATCTTCTAGCTAGAAATTCTGTCTTTGTAAACACTAATTATGGAGATTTTACTTTGCAATTGTTTGAAAAAGGAAAGCGACTTACCTTTTGGATTGGGGCGACTTTGATCGTTGGTTTCCTTACCGGTACCACCTCTGCTATATTTTTACATTCACTTGATTTCGTGACCAAATTACGGATGGAAAATCTCGTTTTGGTATATTTCCTTCCTTTGGCCGGACTAATCGTTGGCCTGTTCTACGAAAAATTTGGTCAATCGGTATCAAAGGGCAATAACCAACTTTTAGAAGAAATCCAGGATCCGAAACAAACCATCCCAATGCGGATGGCTCCTCTGGTTTTTATCGGAACTATACTCACACATCTTTTTGGCGGATCTGCGGGCAGGGAAGGAACGGCGGTCCAGATGGGTGGAGCACTCGCCGACCAATTCAGTCAGTTTTGGAAGTTAAACACTGATGATAGAAGGATACTCATTCTCCTTGGAATCAGTGGCGGATTTGCATCTGTATTTGGCACCCCTGTTGCTGGTTGTGTATTTGCTTTGGAAGTGGTTGTCGTGGGAAGAATTCGATTGGAAGCCTTGCTGCCAGCAATGTTCACGGCGATCATTGCCGACCAGGTTTGTTTGTTGTGGAAAATTAAACACACTCAATTTCCGCAAATTCAAAATTTAGAATTTTCTGCTATTCTCATATTTTCAGTTATTTTGCTTGGTTTTATTTCTGGATTGGTTGCAATGTGTTTTTCAAAAATAACACACTGGGTTTCTGATTATAGTAAACGTTTGATTCCGAATCCCATCCTGAGACCTTTCGTAGGAGGAGTTGCAATCGTATTCTTGTTTGTCGTTGGGCTTAGCGAAAAATATTTGGGTTTGGGTGTCCCAACAATCATACAGTCTTTCCAATCCATCCAATCACCAGAAACATTTTTGATTAAATTAATTGTTACTGCGATTACGATAGGTTCAGGGTTTAAAGGCGGGGAAGTAACCCCTTTATTTTTTATCGGTGCAAGTTTAGGTAGTAGTTTTGGTATAATGTTTGATTTTCCTTTAGAGTTCTTTGCTGCCATTGGCTTTGTTTCCGTTTTTGCTGGAGCAACAAACACTCCAATTGCCTGCACACTGATGGGTATTGAGTTATTTGGTGGGCAGATTACAACGTATTTTGCAATTGCATGTGCTATATCGTATTTTGTTTCGGGGCACAGGAGCATTTATACTTCGCAAATTATTGGTAGTCCAAAATCGAATCACAAAAAAGGAGAAAAAGGTAAGAGGATTTCTGAGATTTTTTGAAAATTGTTTGCATTCGAATTATTAGTATTTTCCTGCATTGATTATCCGAACACTTTGTACAGCCAAATTTTCCGAAGGAAGTTGGCATAACAAGTGCACTATTTATAATATTTTTTATGGAAAAATTACTCGATCATTATCTTGCTGTTAGCTAAATTTTCTTTGTACATACTCAGGATGAATTTTTCGGACATAGTGTTTATGGAATATAAAAACATTCAAAGAATTAGAGACTAGCAAGGAAAGAAGGAAATTTAGAAGCGAATAGGTTCTTTACCATCCGACATAAGAAGTTAGATACTTATGTCTTTTTTTAAAAAAACAAGTTGCTGCAACTCCGATTTTTCCACAAATCCTTGTTACAATAAGGATCTGGTTTCGACGAATAAAAATATAAAAATCTTACGAAGAAATCGATCAAGCAATAATTTATTTCGTTATCGAATTTGATTCAAATGCGAAATTTAATCTGAGATTTGTAGAGAAGGTCTTTACAAATTGGATGTGCATCTTACTATCACTTCTCATGAGTATCAGGGCGAAAATAACCATTTCCATAACAGGCATTCTTTTTACCGGGTTTTTGGTTCTTACTACCTTACAAACATACACGACATACACAAATTTGCATAATGAAATTCAACAAAGTGCAGATGTAACAGCGGAACGTTGGTCCTTCGAAATTATGGAGAACCTCAATACAATTATGGGCGTCATTCGTGGCGCACGATTCCCTTTGATCTATGCGTCTCCCCCTCGTTCACAAGTGGTCGCAACATTTCGAGAGATTCTCAAGCGGAATGCTGACTATTTTGGAATTTGGGTTTGTTATGAACCAAATGCGTATGATGGTTCGGATAATTTATTTCGAAATACACCAGGTCATGATGCGTCTGGCAGGTTCGTTTCCTATTTGCACCAAGGGGAGGGTGGACCCAAAGACATTCGTTTGGAACCACTGAAGGATTATGATAAGGTTGATGGTGCTGGCGATTATTATTTAAAAATAAAACAAACAGATCGTATGGGCGTTTTTGGGCCTTATGATTATATTGCAGGTAACAAAACAATAAGTATGATTTCTTTGGTTGCTCCCATCAGTCTTCCAGGAAAATTTATGGGAGCCGCTGGTATTGATTTGGATATCACCCATTTGCAGCAGAAAATTGGAGATAAAAAACCTTTTCGCGGACAAGGCTTTATTGCATTTATATCACCTGATGGTCGCTATGCTATGTATGGGCAAGATAAATCAAAATTAGGTAATAAGATTACTGATCCTGATGAATTGGCGAACTATTTAAAGTTAAGTCAGGAAGGAAAACGATTTACTTATCATCATGAGGGGCATACTCATTATTATTTTCCGTTTCATATTGGTAAGGACGCTAAATTTTGGGTCTTACAAGTTAGCATTCCTGATTCGGTTTATTTCGATAGCATAAGTAAAATCATCATTGAATCTGCTGTTATCTCGATAATCATTTTAATTTTGGTTCTTTTAGCCTTAAACACTATCTTTGAACGCTTTGTTAGTCGTGGTCTTAAGACAGCGATACAATTTTCAAGTTCCATTGCAGATGGAAATCTAAATGTAACAAATCCTTACTATAAAAAGGATGAAATTGGTGAACTATTAACCTCAATGGATAGCATGAAGACAAGTTTGGTGTCTATCATCAGTGGTATTCAGCAAACAGTGAATAAACTAGGGACGCAGTCTCAGTTTATGGCCACAACGTCTGGCAATTTTTCGGACGTTGCGCAGTCGCAGGCATCCGCCGCCGAGGAGTCTTCCGCTGCGGTTGAAGAATTAACCGCTTCCGCAGAGAATGTAGGCAGATCAATGGAAGAAGCGGTTGGGAAGATGAAAAGAATAGATTCATCTGTCACGGTTCTTCGGACTGAGATACAAAGTATCAACAAAGAGATGCAAAATCTTGCAAAATTAGCGTTGGAATCCAAAGAACAAGCGATTACTGGTCAAACATCCATGACCGAGTCTACTCTAGCAATGGAAGATATAAGAGATAAAGCTGAAAGAATCAGCGAGGTGTTAGATATCATTACTGAAATTTCAGAGAAGACAAACTTACTTGCGTTAAATGCAGCTATTGAGGCAGCGAGGGCAGGGGAAGCTGGGCGTGGTTTTGCGGTTGTTGCAGAAGAGATCGGAAAGTTAGCTCAACAAACTGGTGCATCTGTAAAGGAAATTGGAGAGTTGGTTGTTTCTACAAACTCAGCAGTACAAAATGGAAATCAAAAAGTGACAGATGCTTCTCGTGTTTTGGAGATGTTAAATTTGAGGGTTCAGGAATTCCAAGAGTCTGCAACGAAGGTTCTTGAATCAGTAAACTTGCAGGAAAATAATGCTCAGGACATTGCAAACAATGCATCGCAACTTACAAATTTAAATATGCAAATTGAAGATGCTGTTTATGAGCAAAAACGGGCAACGGAGGAAATTTCGAAAACCATCATCAGTATTTCTAATGGAACCCAAGATGTAGCTTCCGGTGCAGATAATCTGACTCAGGTATCTTCCGAAATCGCTGACCAAGCGGAAGTATTAGGTGCGCAAGTAAACAAATTTCGTTTATAATAATAAACGTTAGCGTATTTTAGCTGCATGTTGAAGCTTACCGTTTATATGGCAAATACTGATTGTAATGTGAAATAACTTGCGTTAGGCTTTAAGTCGTATCTATGGAAAGGATCTGTTTCTAATGGGTTGTTTTTTTGATTTCTGATAGCATCTCCTGCTGTTAAATGAGAAGCTCCAAACCAAAATGATACGTTGTCGAAAGGTGTTACCACATAGATGAAATTGATTTCGGTAGCAACATGGTTACCTAATCTCGGTCTGAGTCCGTTATTAGCTTCTTTGTTATAATAATCTTCAGTGGAAGCTGTTTCTCCAGTGGCTGTACTTTCCCTAACATAGTTATTATTATCATAATAGCCATCTTGTAATTTTACTTTATAATACCAATGTGGATTGAGTATAAATGTTCCATACTTCGCATTTTCGTATTTAATATTAATTGAATAGTCTTTGACGTTTTGCCAAAATACGGCACCAGAATTCCCGTTGCCTGAAAATGGAAGTGGGTGACCAGCCATCCTTCTTGTTGCGAAGAGAGGATTATAAGTTGCAACGCTAGTATCGTTTCTATTGGGATCGCCAGAAGCTTGGATGTACTGGATGCCAATTCGCCATTCTTTGTTTGGTGAGTATCCCAGTTGTGCACCAATGATGTTTGCTTTATATTTCACTGGCTTCGAAAATGGTGAAAGTTCTCCTGTTTTTTGATTCGTTTGAAGGTTTCCATCTTGATTGATCCAGTCAGGTGAACGTCTTTCTCCATTAAAACCCGATTGCCATGCTGCTTCAATCATCCAATCTATTTTATATCCTTCAGGTAAACCGTTGTTTTTTGTTCTATTCGTAATTCGGAAACCAGTTGTATTAAGTTGATCGGCTCCTCGATATAATTGTTCTGATGCGTAAGGGGGGGGATTGCTAACTTTTAATTTTTGTTTTAATAAACTAAAGTTGTATAAGTCAACTAAGATCCAATCAAATGCTTTCCAAGTATAATGCGCTCCTAAATACCCTGCGTCGCCGGCACCCCCAAATCTAGTTGCATTGTTTGCAACCAAACTATTCGAATTGTTCTCGGCACTTAAAACCGAACCGAAAATATCCAATGTGTGCTGATTATATTTCGTTGTTAGTCGAACTGCATCAAATGAATTTCCGTTTAAACTGTCATTTCGGGATCCGAGAATTCGTCCGTCTCCGAAATCCAAAATTTGCCGTCCTGTTCGAAGACGCAGAATTCCATTGGAAGTCTTTAAGTCAAAAAAAGCCTCGCGTAAGCCAGTGTAATTATTCACTGGCACTACCCTTTGCCTTGTTGTATCGTAGGTTGCCCCAGCGTTTGTGATCACTCCATACCGTTGGTCGGAAGCACCACCCCCAATGACCTCGCCACCCCAAAGTCGAACGTCCTGGAAAGCAATTTTAAACAGGATATTCTCAGTCAGATCACCTATAATGTAAAATTGCGTTTGGTTGACTATGTTGTTCCGATTGTCGGCTGTCGATTTATCAAAATCAAAATTATGGATAGAATCCCCCTTGGGTCGGATACCAAAGCCAACCTTATAACGATCTGCAAACCAAGTATCCTTATCTGCTCCAATCGCTTTCTTTTGTCTAGATGTGATTTGTAAACTTTTGAGGTATTCCGAACCTAGATTCCCTTTTTCTGGACTTACATATCCTTTCTTTTCCTCTGGTTGTGTCGCAATTGTTTGGGGTTCGGTCGTAGGCGGATTGATCGAACCAGCAGTCGTTGGATCTTGCGCGCTAAGGCCTAGGTTCACTAAAAGTAAAAGGTAACTGATTGAATTTTTCATAGCCGTGAAATTTTTCCTGAAATTGCAGTTTTTTTTAAAATCGAAAATCAAACAAAAACGAAAATTCCAACGTGAGAAATAAATTATGCAAATGCCCTTAAAAACTGAACATTGCAAGTAAGTTTCTGATTCCGTCGGAGTTAGTCAGCAAAATATCTGACGAAATTTCTTTCAAGAAGCTATCAGAAAGGAAAGGTGGGTTTTAGCAGATATGTGAGTTAGGATTAGCGAAGTATTCTTTGAAAGTGATAGGAAAAGTAAAGCGACTTACTTTTTGCAGTCACTTTACTTAGATTCTGTGTTACTTTATAAACCCAGGAGCCCAACCAGGTAGGTAGTTTGCAAACTTCCCTAGGTTTATAACTAATTGCCAAAGAGAAATTATGAGAAAAAGCGCTTTTCCACTTCCTCAGGCAACTTTTGACCTGTGAGTTTTGCTCTTTGTACCAACTCCCAAAAGTATCGATAAGTAGCACGGTCATGTAAGTCCCCATCGTGTTGGATTGGTCCCCACTCCGCATCTTGAGCTTTGATCAAAATATCACAAGCGGTTTGGGTTTCTGCGAAATTTGGAGCCATTGCATCCAAAATCGATTGGATTTGGGCAGGATAAATCGACCACATTCTAAGAAATCCAAATTCGTCATGAGCCCGTTTTGCATCCGCATATGTTTGGTAAATATTCTTAAGATCAAGTGTTACATTGTGTGCAGGGATCACTCCGTTCATAAGCGCAGCCGCAACCATTGTCGATTTCGCACGTCTTAGAAGTTCATGATCAAATTGACCAGGTGACTTCATGCAAGAAGCAGGTATTGCTCCATGATGACCAGAGATAAAATCCATTAATCCAAAATCCAATACCTGTAACCAAGGTAAACTAGCAATTTCAAACACCTCTGCCAAAGCCCCATGGGTTTCGATCAAAACGTGGATTGGAATTTCTCTTTTGATTCCAGCCTTTTTACAAGCCTCTTGAATGTAAGTGATTTGCTCTTTAACCTGACTTGCTTTTGTCGGTTTTGGAATTGTTATATAGGCTAAGACATTCCCTGCGCCTGGAACTAAGATATCTACATCACCGCGCCAATGCTCGTTCGTATAATCGTGAATCCGAACCCCGCTCATTTTGTGTTTGTTTAGCTCTGAATTTTGAATACGAACAATCATCTCAGCATGTTCTTTCTCTTTTCCTGTTTGAGCCCCGTCTTCGCAGTCCATGGTGATGTCAAAAAGTCCACCGAGTTTATTTTGTAATTCGAGTGCTTTGGTGATGAGTTTTTCAGAACCTGCGAAGTGTTCACAAGCTGGAATGATAGGGAAAGGTTTTTCGCCAACAAAGAGTGCAGATTGTGGGTGAGTAAGTGCCATTCAGAGTACCTTTTTCAGATTTTTTTACCAAGTTTTGGGATTTTCTGGCTACGTCGAGGATTTAAAACTACAGTGACTTTCTAGTTACCGGGATCGGGATGAAAACCCTGAATGGCCTTGATTGGTGTTGGATTTTTGCGATAATACGAGGCAGTCTATTTTAGGGAGTGTCGACAACCCTGATCGAAATACGACTACCCTTTTGGATTCCTTTCTCGAAGGTGGTGTTTGCTAGTTCATTGCTTGGTTTGAGCCATATTTTCGTTTCAGTCAGTGTATTTTTTCCGATTGATACAATTTCATTGAATTTGAACTGAAAGATAAAAGAAAATGAGTATGAAAAATGGAAAATGACGAGATTTATACGCCAGATTTGCCACCGCAGGAAGTTAATCCAAATCTACGCCTGCTTTTCCAAAAATGGGGCGAAGATAACATCCGAAAATTGGTTCAAAATTTTTATGGCAAAATTTCAGAATCAGAAATAAAATCGATGTTCCCCAAAGACTTAACTTTTGCTATCGAGAAACAAGCAGACTTCTTGATCCAGATATTGGGTGGCCCATCCTACTATCTACAAAAATGGGGACAAGCTCGAATGAGAATGAGACATTTTGCATTTCCTATCTCAGAGAAGGAACGCTTGGTATGGTTAAATTGTTATGATGTTGCAATCCAAGAGTTCCCTTTTGCCCATGAAGACAAAATAGATTTTCTGTATTTTTTAGATCAGTTTAGTCAGTGGATGGTTAATCGACGCTAAGCGTTTTAAATCCGGCTTGATCCGACCAAATTTGGATAATGTCGTTTCAAAAATTGGAGTCCCTTTTTTTTAACCAAATGTTTGTTAGATATTTTTACTAGATAATCTGCCAAAAATACTTGGAGAAAATAGAATCAGCAACTCTGGATTTTTCTTCCTACTTTCCTTGAGGTTAAGGTATTGCAGAATTGGTATATTCTTAAAATCGAAAAGTTACGAATGATTTTCCAATAACTTTAAAATGATGGCTTTTTGCGCATCCAATCTATTTTCAGCTTGTTTAAAAATGATGGATCGATCACTTTCTACCATTTCCCGGGTGATTTCATATCCAGCATGGATTGGCATATCATGCATTACCTTTGCTTTGGAATTTTTTAGAAGATCTGAATTAATTTGGAAAGGCATCATTAGTTTAATTCTTTCTTCTTTCTCTTTTTGAAATTGAGGGTCATTGAAAAATTCCATATCAACCCATGTATCGGTATAAATATAGTCAGAATCTGCAACTGCCTTTGTAATATTGCTTTCCCATTGGATTGTATCTTTTTTTTTCGCTCGCATAATGGCATCTTCAACGATATTTTCTTTTGAGGCAATTGGCGTAACTAATGTTAGTTGTACACCGAGTGCTGCTGTTATTTCAATGAGGGAGTTTGCTACATTGTTATGTACTCCAATATAGCAAAGCTTTTTCTTATTCCAGTCTCCTGGCGAATCCATAACTATAGTTAGCATATCTGCAAGCGACTGACACGGATGGAATAAATTACAACAACCGTTAATGACTGGTACTGTTGAGCCAGATTTTAGCTCTAATAAATCTTCATGTCTTTTCAAACGTGCCATGATGACAGCAACATTGCTCGAGAGATATTTTCCCTCAAAATCAATATCTGAAAGAAGAAAATTCGAAGCCATCCAGTCCAAAAAAATTGCATGTCCGCCGAGTTCCGTCATCCCTGCCTCGAAGGAAACCCTCGTGCGGGTGGATGTTTTTTGGAACAACATAGCGAGCGACCGACCTGCCAAATGACCAGAAAAATAAACTCGGTTTTTTTTTACATACACTGCAAAATCTAACAATTCACGTATTTCTGCATCTGACCAGTCTTGCCAGGATATTAAATGTTTTATTTGGGACATGCTGATAACTCAGTTAGATTATCGGCTAATGACTCAAATTTAAACAGGGCGCAAGTTATAAATCCAAAGAATTTTAATTTCCTCTCAATCTTCCCTTATGCAGCAGCCATTGATCTGGCGATGATCACATCCGGTAAGAGAAATTCTTCCGTAAATTTTACACCAAATTGAATTCCCACCTCAGTATCCTTTGTCCAGACAATCTTCCCCGAATATCGAATCCTTGATCTTGTTAAATCACTTTCAATGATCCCTGAGATCATGGACTTTTCTGGCAATTCAGTACCGGCTTCTATAATCCCGCTAACTCCTAGCTCGGAAATATTTTCTATCCTCGCCAACAAATACTCTGGTTCCCCGTCGATTGAAAATACCTTTAATGTAAAATCTTCCCATTCCATAGACTTAATTCGTTGTTTTGCTCTAGTTTCTAACATACAAAACCTCTTTACATCAATCTATGCATAAAACATGCCAGTTTATTTATCTGAAAAGAAATAACAGTGAAACAGCCATGACATCCAATTGGCGTAATTTGTATCCTATCACACCACCTGTCAGTGTGAACCTAAACAATTTGCTTACTTTAGTAACAAAATAAAATGATTCTAAATTTAGATTGCCTATAGAAATAAAGCGACTTGCTGAAAACACCCGATTTTTTCCAATCAGCAAAAAAGAGGAAATGATGCTCAAGCAAATTTTTACACCAATTCTCATGTTATTAACAATCTCGATGGCAATGGACTGTGGACCATCCCAAGAAACCAAAGATCTACAAACCAAAGCAAAAAAAATAATTGGGGCGATCCCAAAAACGATGCCTGGTTCAGAAAAGGATAGTGATGCACTTGTTTCACTCGGTAAAAAACTCTATTTTGAGAAAAAATTATCTGCGAACGAATCACAATCCTGTAATTCTTGCCATAATATCGAAGGTAAATCCGCTGGAGTTGACAATCTGCCAACTTCGCCAGGTGCATTTGGTAAAAACGGTGATAGGAATTCGCCTACTGTATTGAATGCTGGTTTTCATTTTGTTCAATTCTGGGATGGTCGTGCCGCAGACCTCAAAACTCAGGCAAAGGGACCTATTTTGAATCCGGTAGAAATGGCGATGCCATCAGAGAAGGATGTGTTAGACAGACTTTCGATAGATCCAGAATACCCTTCCTTATTTGAAAAGGCATTCCCTGGAGAAAGAACTTCACTCACTTACGATAATTTGGCATCTGCGATTGCTGCGTTTGAGAGAACTTTGGTCACAGAATCAAAATTTGATGATTTTATTAATGGTGATACATCGGCTATTTCGAAGAAGGAGTTAGAGGGATTTCAAATTTTTATCTCAGTTGGTTGCACTTCTTGTCATTCAGGGAATTTACTTGGAGGTCAGATGTATCAAAAATTGGGTCTCGTGAATTCATATGAAACTAAAGATTTGGGACGTTATTCACTGACTAAAAAAATAGAAGACAAGTATGTGTTTAAAGTACCGAGTCTACGCAATATTACACTCACTGGACCTTACTTTCATGACGGGAGCGTGACAACCATTGAGAATGCGGTTGAAAAAATGGCATTCCACCAATTAGGGAAAACTTTGACAGCTGAAGAAACATCGAAGATCGTTGCTTTCCTTCACACACTTTCCGACAAAAAAAGAGCGAATTAAATCAAGACATTATCTCCTTGCGATTGATTGGATCCCTGAACCTAAAGTTTTTAGGGATCCTTGGAGCCATTTTTCCAATGCTCGTGGTCTGAGTGCAGTCGGTATCGGCTGCAGATACAATTTGAATTCTTTGGATCCGAGGACTTTCATCACTGAAACCATTTGATTGGCGATCACGCGAACCTTGGGATCGTAAGTGTTTTGTTCTTTTTCGGTGATTATTGCATCGGCTATCCTTTCTTCATAATGGTGCCAAAGTAATAAATATCGTTTTTCTAATTCTTCGTCTTCCATCCAAGAATGAAATCCTGGGAGGGATTCAAGTAATACTTCAGAATCGATATCGTGGATCAAATCCCACAAAAACTTGGAAAATGCATCAAATAAGGAGAACCCCGCAGGTCTCGATAGGAGGGCGGTGATTAGCTGATCGCAAACTAAAATCTCATCTTGAAATGCTAGATCTTCTTTCGATTGAAAATAAGCAAAAAGCGTTTTCACTGAAATATTTGCATTGTCCGCTATTTCAGCCACTGTTACGGATTGGTATCCCTTTTCCTCAAATAACTTCTTCGCAGCCTTTTGAATGGAAGAATGGATCATTCTTTTTTTTCGCTCTCTGAGCGGGATTCTTTGTAAAATCATGAGGTAATTCTCCTGCGAAAATGGGGTTCCCTAATGTGTTTCTGGTTCAGAAAAATCACCAGTCGTTTGAAAAGCGAAACACAAATTACATCGAAAAACAATCTGGTTTAAAAGAAAATCTTCAGGGAATTACTTGTGATGCCTGAAAAAGTGAATTAATTCGTCCTTTTTTTTGAACCAAAATCTAAGGTAAGCTACTTTAGTTTTTCAGTCAATTGAATTTTAGTGTCACTAGAAAACGAAATTAACTTTCTATTTAAAGTAACTGAAAAAAGTAAGTGACTTTACTTTTACACTGACTTTCTTAAAGTATCTTCAAAAATTAAATTTCTTTTCAAAAAAGATCGACCCAGAAAATAAGCTTATGTCGCATGCTCTCCACGGACAATTACTCCATTGGATGAAATCTGAAGTTTACCGGTTTTCAGAGACTCCGTTTCTCCTCGCTAGCGGAATTCAGTCCCAACACTATTTTAATTGTAAAAAAATTACACTCCATCCAGAAAGATTGTCTGTTTTGGCAGATTGTTTTGTTGAAGAAATAATTTCGCCAGAATTTGGAGATTTTCAAGCGGTGGGCGGTTTGACACTTGGTGCAGATCCGATTTCCTATGCGATTGCACTTTCGTTTCAGAAAAAAGGTAAATGCATTTACCCATTGGTAATTCGCAAGGAGACAAAGGGGCATGGTACGGGGCAACAGATCGAAGGTTTTTGGCAGAATGTTAAGCGTTGCCTGATTTTGGATGATGTAATCACGACTGGTGGCTCAACGCTAAAAGCGGTAAACGTCCTGAGGGATGTTGGTATTGAGGTAGACTTAGGTTTATGTATTCTTGATAGGGAAGAAGGTGGAAGGCAAAATTTAGAGAATTCAGGAATCAAAATGCATTCAATATTCAAGAAAAGTGATTTTTTAAGCTGAGGAATATTGTGATATTTAAATATGATATTGATTTGTTTCGGAAAAAATTGAGAATTCGTAGTTTAACGATTGTTATTTTGTTTTTCATTTTTGTGATCTATAACAGTATACAGATTCCTTCTGATGAAAGGATCCGTTTTTTTTTAATTTTTACTCCTGTGCTAGCAGTATTTTTTCTTTTCCTGTTTAAAAATTATAAAAAACAATTGGATCTACTTTCTGGCGGCCGAGTGGAAGTTGAAGGCGGCATGTTAAAACAATATGACTCAAATGGGAACTGCGCAACTTTGCGAGTTAGGGATATTGAAAAAATCTTCATTGATAAATATAGAGGGTACGACAGAGTTATTTTTGAAACAAAAGAAAAGATTCATCCTTTAATCAACATTAGTGATAAAGATAAGCTGGTAAAATTGATCGAAAGTCAAACTAAAGTTAAATCAGAAGTTGATTTAGTGGACAACAGGCTTTTTAATTTAAAATCTTTAATCTATCTTTCCCCAGGAATTCTAGTTTTTATTTTAAGTTATATTCAACAAATCAGGATTAGTTATCCTATTTTTACACCAGAATTTGCTGGCTTAGCTTTTAACTTAAATCTGATTATATATCTTCTATATTTACCAGATAAAGAAAGTTATTCGTTAAATAATTTCACTTTAAAAAGACGCCTAGTGTTTATTAGTTTAGTTATTTTTTTCTTTCAAATTTATTATCAACTGGATAAGGCAGGAATATTCAGATAATTGCTGTTACCTTTTGGGCAGCAGTTCCTATACTGGTTTATTTACCTGATTCTGGCGCATTAGGTTTAGTTTAGCTTGGGCATATCTCCGTAATTCTGTCATTTCTGTTGAGTATCTTTTCAGTAAATTATCCTGATCGGTTCTCGTTTCCATAAGTTGAATTGTATCTCTAACGTATTTAATATCTTTCTCATCTTTTAGTTTGCCAGTTTGAATCAACTTTTTTATTACATCAAATTCGTATTTTCTAAAATGAACTCTCAATAAAAATTCCGTTGAAAAATTCTCCTTCGCCCTCATCCAATTTTGATCAATTTTTTCTTTTGGTGCTTGTTCCTTTAGTTGGTCAACGGCTCTTTTGTTTGGGTCAGATTCTTTTAAGGCAGAAAATGCCGAAAGTTCATCTGCAGCATTGATTTCCTCTCTATAAATTTCATGTAACTTGTTCCTTCTCCATTGGTCAGTATATTCAAAACTTTGCGCAGTTAACATTCGATTGAATTCTTCTAACATAACAGTGAGATTGATGGCGCGACCCAAAGGAGTGTTATTAAACTCTTTTATTTTGGGAAATAATTCTCTGGTGATTTGGAAAGCAGATTTGCGTTTATAATTACTTGATTCGTATAATTTCTCTAAACTTTCTTCCGTGATTTTTTTAAGTTCGTTTAAAATAAAAGGTTCAGCGTAAATGTAAGCTTCTTCGCCGTAGACAAAAAGATTTGGATCTGGTGCAACAATATTTACTATAAAAATAAAATGACTATCCCTTAGGGAGTATAGAAGTTTTCTAATATCTTCCTCAGATCTTGCTAATTGCGAAGACCAAATTCGAAGATGGGTGTCAGACGTTGGTATTTTTTCTCTTGATTCAAGATTTTCCTTTCGAATGGATTCCGCCAATTCTAGACAAATTTTGATGCTTCCTGCCATGAGCTAGTTTTAAGAATATTTTCTGGGAAGTAAAGTATAATTCATTTCAAAGTTTCCTCGAAGTTCAGTTTTCCAATAGATTTGAATTTATCTAACCTAATCCAAAAATGTTTTTTATCGATTGTTTCCCAGAGATTTTTTTCTTTGAGAGAATGAGATTTCCATTACCGCCGATTGATTGATATTTTCGGTTATCGGTTGTTATGCTAAATTAAATTAAATTAAATTAAATAGAATTAAATAGAATTAAATAGAATTAGTATTTTGGAGATTTATATCGATTTGTTTCTGCAAAAAAAATATTGTTTATATCACATAAATTAGCATGATTAAGGATAAGTCACAAACTGCTAGGTGTTTGGCAAATCGGGAAGAGTTACCTGGTTTGTCCTTTCCTGTGGATCACAAACTTACTTACGGATTAAACAAATAGGCAAAAATTTTGAATTTTTCACGAATCATTTATCTTTTTTTCTCGTCGATTGAAAAAGAACTTTCTATTTTTTTAGGAAGGTTAGAGACTACAGAGGTAGGAGAATCGGAAATGTTGCCAAAACTAATGTTCATCGCAATGATTTCTGTTTTTTTGGTCGGAAAACCATCGCTGAATACAGACCTCCAGTTATTTTCTGTTTCTCTTGAAATTTCTGAATCTGAATCTGAAGTTGAATATAAAAATGTTATCCTTGAAGATGAGAGTTTTTTAATTCATCCTCATTTAACTCATGTTTATTGCTCTCTTTTTTTGATTTATATCGAATCGCTCTCAAATTCATTTAAAACCTTAACGCGAAACCATTTACGTGAAGTTCGCGGCTCTCCTCTACAGTTTATTTAATCTTCGATTCGTTAGATTGTTAAATTAGAGGTAATATGTTCGAGGAAGAAAAGAAATCTTTCCTAAGTTCGTTCTTGGTTGGAATTAGTGCTGTTTTACCGATTGTAATCTTATTATTTGATAAACATCGGACTATTGCGGAAGATTTTCCCATAATCGTTGGCTTATTGATACAAGTCTTAATAGGGTTTTCATCATTCATGTTGGTTCATTCATACGAACCAACAGAAAAGAAAAAAGTTTTCTATGGGTATGCAATTTTTTGGTTTTCTTTGGGTATTTGTTATAACGCAGGTAAGACCCTAATTTTGCCTGTAGCTTTGGAGATTACATCGTTTTCCACAATTTTAATATATTCTGGAACAAAATACGGAAAAAAACAGATAAAAAGTCTAAGCTCACTATTGTTAGCATCTGGTATATCTGCTGTTTTTCTATCAGCTTGGATTTTTCTACCAGATGGAGATGTTAACGGACTAATCTTTCTTTCAATTGGGCTACTGTTAAAATCGGGATTCTCTGGGTTTCATATTTGGTTACCAAAAGTAAATGATGGAGGACCCTCTCATGCACTTGGCTCTTTTGCTGGAGTGTTAGAGATTTTTCCTCTATTATTATTTTATAAATTTGTAATCCCCAACCAATTACCTCCACTTTTTTATCAGATACTATTCCCTTTGGCAGCGATAGGAATTTTTTTCGGCGGTATCACAAGTTTCTTTCATAAAAACGTTAAAGTTGCACTAGCTTATAGTTCCATCGAGTCGCTTAATTTTTTGTGGTTGTGCCTAATCATCACAGGGATGTTCCAATTTTCAAATTTGAGTGATCTAAGATTGTTGAGTGATTCATTTAGAGTTTTGTTCTTTCTTGGACTGTTTCATCATTCATTTTCAAAAACGTTTCAATTGTTCTTATTTGGTATGGTTTCTCGAATTAAAAATTCAGAAAATTCGAATGAGTTGAAAGGGGTCGGAAGATACCTGAATTTATCACCAATTATACTTGGTATTGGAACATTTAGTTATGCGGTCTTACCCTGCACATTAGGATTTATCACTGAGTCAACATATTTTTACTTGAACGCAAGAATTTTAGATATGCCTATCGGACGGAGCGTATTATTACTCCCTTCTTTAGTTTTCATATTCTTTGGGATTGTTCTGGGTGGATTTGCACATATTAAATTATTTTTATCTATATTTTTGTCTACCCCAGAAGCTGATGATAAGATCATCCTTTTGGACAAACCCAGAATGAGTTGGATTTTAATTTCACTTCTGAGTTTAGGGGTAATCATTATTTTTCTACCAATGGTGTTCCCGTATTTAATCCAAATTACACCTTTAGTCACTTTTGTTGATCCGGGACTGATGCAATGGTTTTACACAATTTCAAATATTTCGATTTTAACTTTTTTGGTCGTTTCTATTACAATATTTTTTAGAAACACAAAAGCAGAAAAAAATAGTTGGGACTGTGGGGGAGGGTATAACGGACATGAATTATCCATCCCAGCAAAAGTATTTTCAGAACCACTCAAACATTCATTAGGAAGATATTTCCTGAATCAAAATGGCGATTCTAAAATCGATTATTCTATCTTATATTTGTTTAATTTCATTTTTGCTCTTTCTAAAAAAATTCTCAAGCAAACTACTACAAATCGAGATGAAGATGTAAGTCAGTATTTGGCTGTTTCTTCAATATTCTTAATAATGATATTTTCTTTACTTATTATGAGTAGTTCGGGTTGGTTTTAATATGATTATATTTTATTATTCTTATATGGTATTGTTATTTTTTATCATGCCATTTTTACTCACCGGGATAGTTAGAAAAATAAGAGCTATGGCCGTTGGTAGAAAAGGACCTTCTTTGCTTCAGTTCTATTTTGATATTCAAAAGTCCTATATAAAAAAAACAATTAACTCAGAAAATGCGAGTCTATTTAGTGAATTAGCACCCATACTCGCACTTTATGCATCTATTTTGATTTGGACAATAGTCATTTTTGAATGGGCTCCCTTCATATTGATTCCATTTTTTTTAGCTTTGAACCGGTTTTCGTTTTTAACATTTGCAATGGAAGGTGCTTCTTCGTTTGCGGGCATGGCTTCTGCAAGAGAAATTTTACTATCTGTTATGGCCGAGCCAAGCATAATACTTATGATTTTAGCAGCACAGTCTCATATTGAAATTTCGAATACAGCACAAGGCGTTTTGATTGGGGTATTGTTTCTAGCACTTTCTTTTGTCGCAATTCTTGCTGAATTGGCAAAACCTCCGTTTGATGACCCTAGAACCCATTTGGAACTTACTATGGTTCATGAAGCTATGATTTTAGAGGCATCGGGGAGAAGTTTGGCATTTTTTGAAATGGCGAGTGCAATAAAATTTTCAAGTTTGATAATATTTCTTATAAAACTTGCATTAGAACATTCTAAAATTTCTGTATTTAGCTTAAATTGGAATTTTAGCAGCGATTTTTTTATATTACCATTTTCCATAATTCTATCCATTATTGTTGGTTTATGGGAAGCAAATTCTGTGAGAAGGAAATGGTCTTGGATTCCGGAATTTATGGGTTTAACATTCATTGCAATTCTAGTATTAGGTGCTTTGGTTAAGTTAGCATAGGTAAAATATTATGATATACGATTTTATATATTTATTACTGCTTTTGTCTGGAATCGTTGTTTTGGTTGAAAATCGATTAAAGCGAATTGTCTTTTTTTTGAGTATTCAGGGTCTACTATTGGTAATTCCCGTTTATCAAACTCATGAAGAAGATAAAATCCATGCAACTAGCTTAATTGTGATGGTTTTGATATTTAAGGCAATATTAACTCCATTGATCCTACGTTGGGCGGCCGAAAAATCTAAAATGAACGAAAGTACAATACCTCGGTTTGGCTATCTCGCAACGATGTTCTTTTTAATACTTGGTTTAGTTCTAGCTGTGAAAATTACAGAGGGACTGAATGAACAATCAATACCAATTCATAAAATTGGTTTAATTTATGTTATACTGATGGTTTATGTTGGCATTTTATGTTTTGTAGTTAGGAAAAACTGGATAGCACTGATCGCAGGTTTTTGCGTCTTTGAGAACGGCATTTTTGTTTTAACTCTAGTTTTAGATAAAGGTTTGCCCTTTGGTTTAGAGTTTGGCTCATTTATAGATGCAGTTCTTGTAATTGTTTCGGGTGGAATTTTACAACTTTCTCCTCATATGCATACAAAAGAGAGGAAAATATAATGGTTTTTTTGTTTTATACATCCGGAATTTTAAGTTTTTTTATTATTTTTTTTGTATATGTATTGGCCCCAACTATTGGCCAAACTAGGGTTTGGTTGTGGTCAATCTTGAAGATCCTGTTTTTTTCTTCACTTTTTCTATCATGGAATACGGAGAATATAGTATTAAAATGGATCCTTATCGAGGCCTCCACGCTATTTGGATCTTTACTTATTTCTTCTAGCGGAACAGAAAAATCTTTTCACGTCGGTTGGAAATTTCTTTTAACAAATTCGTATTCTCTTGGTTTGGCATTTTTAGGAATTATAATTCTTCTCTTTGCATCCACACCACTTCAAAATTTGAATTTCGAATCATTAAAGTATGGGTTAGTTGGTAAACAAGGTTTGTTAGTTGAGGCGGGGATATTATTGACTGTGTATGGCTATAGCGGGAAGTTAGGATTAGTTCCGAATCATTTTTGGGTTGGAGATACTTATGCGGAAAGTCCAAGCCAAACATCCTCCATTATCGCAGCCTTTGTCCCTGTTAGTGTAGTCTTGGCTATCAAACCATTGATAGATATTGAGAAGGGTATAAATCCGAGTATTTTTAATGCGGCCAATGGATTATTATTTATCGGAATACTTACAATTGTATACGCAACATTCATTTTGCAAACCCGCGATGATATCCGTCGAATTTCTGCTAAAGTAGCATTATTCCATACGGGAATGTTGACCATCTTTTTATGGTTAGATGTAGGTGAAGAACTATTTTATTACCTCTTAACAAGTACAATCTTAATAAAACTACTCGTGTTTTTGGCGTTAGGTATCTTACGGATGGATGCTGGTAACCGATATATTTCAAAAATATTGAATCATTCTACCCTAAGCCATAAAGCTTTTTATACTTATCTATTTGCTCTGATTATGGCGTTTGTATTCCCTTTGGGACCTGTATTCGTACTTGATTTGGAATTGATTAAAATTGGAGTGAGATCAAATAAATTTTTGCTCTTGTTCTTTCCTATCCTTGGAGCGTTTTTCTTTTATGTTGCTTTGAATAAAATCTTACCCTTGATCAGGTTGACAAATCGTAATTTCTCGCAAATTCACTATTCTATTTTGCAGACAAGAT
Organism: Leptospira sp. 96542; assembly: GCA_029310945.1. Classification (GTDB taxonomy): domain Bacteria; phylum Spirochaetota; class Leptospiria; order Leptospirales; family Leptospiraceae; genus Leptospira_A. The sequence continues at coordinate 14,422 of JARJFC010000023.1, read as the reverse complement.
TTCTGTTTTTCTGTTTGAGTGTTTTTTATACATTGTTAGTTGGAGTTTATGGTTTGTTTGTATTGAACGGAGACTACCTGTGGATAAAATAACTGGAATTACTAATTTTAATAATAGGTATATCAACTTCGTATATAAAGACAATAGAATTTTTATTTATCCTGATGATAAAAAATCAAATATCGATTTTTTATTAGATCACAATTATCCAATATGGTTACTTAGGCATTCTTTTGGGAACGATATGGGAGAAGAAGATTATAGTTCCTTTTCGGAAGATATTTATTTGTCAGATAACAGAGGCAAAAATCTAGGGTTACATCAAAAATCTGGTGTATTAAGGGATCTTTTCTACCACGGTCTAAAAGTTCCAATTAAGAAATCATACTATTCTCATGCTGTTGGACCGATACATGCTGGGATTATTGAGCCAGGTCATTTTCGTTTTGTGGTAGATGGTGAAATCATTAGGCATCTAACAATTCGATTGGGTTTTCAACATCGGGGTATTAGGAATTTAATTAATGATCAAAACCCAGATCGTGTTCTGGCAATTTCTGAATCTATTTCAGGTGATACAAGTATTGGATATGCATTGGCGTTCACGAAATTGTATGAAGAGGCTAGTAAAATTGTAGTTTCAGATACAGTGCAATTTTTTAGAAATATCCTTTTAGAAATTGAAAGAATCGCTGTCCATATTGGAGATATTGGTGGGATCGCCGAAGACATCGGTTATTATCCGCTGCATGGTGTCTGTTTGACTGATCGGGGTGCCGCCTTAGGGTTAATGGAAACTTTAACAGGTAGTAGGTTTGGAAAGTTTGCGATCAGACCTGGAGGAGTGAGACTCAATCAAAAAATGACGATCGAACAAATTTTTGCATCTTTTGAAAATCTAAAAAAAGTTTTTTTGCAGAGGATAAAACCTCAAATTATTAGGGCATTGGAAAATACTACTGTACGTGAACGTTTGCAAGGTTGTGGTTTTATATCTGAGGCAGATGTGGGAAAATACGGTTTCGTTGGTATGGTTGCTCGCATGGCAGGGGTAAATCATGACTTACGAAGGAGTGATGTTTTTTATCCCAATTTAAATGGATTAAAGTTATTAGAAGAACATCATAATTTTAATGGAGATGTGTGGGCACGATTTTATTTACGATATAAGGAAATAGAACAATCCATTGAATGGGTATCATCAATTTGGGAAAAAATTGATTGGGACGAATTGTTGTCGAAAGAACAGAGAGAAAGAACTTTTGCAAAATTAAATATAAAACCAGGTGTATATTATTCTGCTATTGAGGCATGGCGAGGATCAATCCTTATATGTTTTGAATTTAATGAAATGGGATATGTTAAAAACTCATATATTAGAGATCCTTCTGTTTTGAATTGGTTCGCTTTGGAGCTAGCAGTTAGAAAAGAACTAATCAGCGATTTTCCATTGAATAATAAGTCGTTTAATTTGAGTTATGCTGGGTTTGATTTATGAAGTTTATTCTTGAATTAAGAAATTTATTATTTCCTAAGAAAAATATGAATTTAGCTTTAGTTGCTCCCTTAAATCCTATTAGCAGAGGAATTCCAGTTCCTACTAAAAATATGGAAGTTGGTTGTGGAACATGTTCGAAATGTGAAGATACTTGTCCCACTGATGCAATTGAAAAGAATAATAAAGAAGAAATTAAGTTTGACTATGGTATGTGCATTCAGTGCGGAATTTGTTCACAAATCTGTTCTGAAAATAAATTGATAGATTCTGGCTTTGTCTACGTATTTGGTCTGAATAGAAATGAATTGGCAGTGAATTACAAAAATGGCAAAATTCAAATTGAAAACAATTTTAAACTTACTCAAAATCAAATAGCCTTTCAGAAGTTAACAAAAAGAAGTGGATTTTTATACAGGGAAGTTGCCTGCGGTGGAAACAATACAGTCGAGTCAGAATTGAATGCATCCTTTAATTCTGTTTTTGATTCAGAGAGAGAAGGTGTTCGTTCTGTTGCAAGTCCTAAACATGCAGATGCCATTGTTTTTTCTGGTTCAGTAACGCGGAATATGGAAAAAGCTTTTGATAAGGCTTATCGTGTTATGAATGAACCTAAGGCCTTGATTGCTTGTGGAACAGAAGCAATCTCTGGTGGTTTTTTTCAAATGGGAAAAAAACCAGTAGAACCTGACCTTTACATTGCAGGTGATCCTCCTCGGCCAGATGTGATTTTGCAAGGATTTCGCTTGCTTATGGGTAGGATTCAGTTTCGATTTCAAATTGAATTGCAAAAGTTTTTAGAGTCTTCTCTGTAGGTAATTGTGGATTTAGAAAAAGAAGAAATTGTCAAAGTAATAATTCTTGAGCCTAGTAAGAAAGCTTATGATGTTATTTCTGGTTTGCTTGTCGAATGGTTTGGGGAATACATCGAAATCACTTGGCGGTCAATTTTTGAAAACGGCATATCCGAATTGCAAACTAGTAATTTCGATTTAATGATTACTGAAATTGTTTTTCCAAACAAGGATGAAAACTTAGAAACTACTCTCGAGGAGATTACAAACTTGGCAGGGCCTTCAGAGGTTCCTCTGGTCATTATTACTAAATCAGATTTAAAAGAGCTTCCTGTGATTGCCTTTCAATTGGGAGTGAATGAATTTTTTTATAAACATCAAATCAAAAGATCTTTGATGGAACACCGCTTTCGAAATTTATTTCGAGAGATTTATCGCAAGAAAGTAATATCATTACAAATGGATGATAGTCTACGAAGATTCCAGGAATTATATGGAATGAATCAAACTGAAATTCAAGATCTAAACTCATTAGTGAAAAAATTTAAAAAAGATTTAGAGAGTGAATATGAAGCAAAATTGAATTTAGAAAAAGAAAAAAAGAAAATGCAAAACGTATTTGGAATGTACGTAGATCCAGTCGTTGTAGAAAACATTTTAAATAACACACTTTCACTCGACCAAAAGGGCAAAGAAATGGAAGTGTCCGTCCTATTTTCAGACATACGAGGTTATACATCTTTATCCGAAAAAATGCGACCTGAACAAGTAATTTCATTTTTGAACGAATATTTTACAGCAATGACAGAAGTCATTTTAGGTTATGGAGGTATGATTGATAAATACATCGGTGATTCCATCATGTGTTTGTTTGGTGCACCAGTCTTTCAGAAAGAACATCGTCAGAACGCATTGGACTGCGCAGTTGAGATGATTCAAGTTTTTGAATTGTGGCAACCTAAATGGGAACAAATTTATGGATTTGTTCCTAACATTGGCATCGGCCTTGCTTCAGGAAAAGTAATTGTTGGAAATGTTGGATCCTTTCAAAAACTTTCATACACTGCGGTAGGTGACACAGTGAACATGGCTAGTCGATTAGAATCTCTGGCAAAACCTATGCATGTGTATGTATCTGAAGGACTTTATAATAATCTGCCAGACGAATATGCCAAAAAGTATATTTATGAAGAACTCGAGCCAGTGAAAATCAAAGGAAAGGAGGGATTCCACCGAATTTTAAGCGTAAAACCTTTGTGACTACAGCGTACTGCAGAATTGATATAATTCGCTTGTTTTTAATTTTTCACCCAATTGGTTTAAATAACTAGCGTTATCTTCCGTTTTGATTTCAAGTATACTGAGGTATTCTTCAAAGTTTGAATCTGTATCAGGTTCTTTTTTACCATGACCAGTTATTTTTGCAATGATACCAGCAAACCCAATGATTTGACCTAAGAGTTTTTGTTCAGTTTTAGGTTTAGATAAATCATCAATAGCCTCAATGATGATAGTTGGCATTTTCCAAAGTCTTGCGGCAGCGCTACCTATTTCGTAAGAAGTCACACCAAACTGATTTTTTTCGATACTAATGAGTGTTAAATCTGATGTCTGAAACTCTGTCAAAACTTCCACATATTTTTTTCGGTCAATGGTATTCAGCACAATCCTGCCAAGATCTTGCATTAAACCACAAGTGATGGCGAGTTCTGCTTCTTTTTTTAATTTTTTCGATTCACAAATCATTTGTGATAGAATGCCTTTCGAAACGGAATGATCCCAAACTTCATCTCTAAACTTCTTATAATTCCCTTGGCTAAACAATGAGTCCGTCATCGACATTGCGATCATAGACCGAACAGTTTTGAATCCAAGCCGTGTAATGACTTGTTTCATGTTTGCAACAGGGTTCCCTCGGGAGAAAAAGGGTGAGTTTGCAAGTTTGAGGAGTCTTGCCACTAGGATTTGGTCGGATTGAACTTTTTTCTCTAGTTCTCCAAAAGACAACTCATTGTCATCATCCAAAGATAAAATGGAAAGCAATACTGGTGGTACAATGGTTAAGTCTTTTATTTGAGAGAGGTATTCTTCAACGTTAGGCATAGAATGATTCCTATGGTCAGTTTACATCTCTCAAGTGGATTGGAAATCAAAAACTTCGAATTAATTTGTGCTCATTCTCGCAAATTCGACACCTTTATAATAGTGTTGTAGGATATCCCGATAACTAAATTGGTTTTTTGCCATGGCAAAACTTCCCCATTGTGACATCCCCACACCATGACCAGATCCAAGTCCTTTTACATAAAATTCCCCGTTGTCTTCTCTGCGTATCCCGAACCTTGTTGATCGAAGTTTGGTAACTCCAATGAGTTTCCTAAACTCAGTGGCTTTTATTTTTTTCGTAGTTATGTTTCCAATAATTTCTAGTTCATTGACTCTTGAAGAAGGAAATCTGGAAACCACAATGATATCTTGTATTTCGCCAACACCTAGCGGTTGCAATGCTGTATTTATTAGAGAAGGTTTATATTTTTCTTCCCATGAATATTGTTCGCCATCTTTATCATAATCAGAAGGAACAGATTTTAAGTATGCTATTGAATTTCCCCAAACATTAGCTGGGTCTTCCGTAATGCCTCCACTATTGGAGTGAAAAAAGCTTTGTATTGGTTGTCCTTTGTAAATCAGAATAAGGCCAGCCGTATCAAAGACAGCCTCAGTTGTGTTTTTATGTTCTTTGTTTTTGCCTTTATAAACTTGGGTATTCGTAGATGTATCCACATCATAAACTTGATTTTTGCGATTTAAGATCTCTCTGAGTACGTATGTCCTGGCACAAATTGCTTGTGCTCTCAATGCTTCCCTTGGCCAAGATGCACTGACTTCTGAAGGAACGACAGCCATTAGGTATTCTTCCACTGGTAGAATATTCAGTAAGTATACTTTTCCATTGACTGGCTTTATATGAATGGTTCCGCGGTAACTTGTCCCTTTGTATTCGATGAAATTGGAAACTGATTGTAATTTGATCGGTGCTTTCACTACGGATGCATTGATCGAAAGAAAATCATAGGTTCGTTTTATCACGAGGTCATTGGCATCGAGTACGACGAGTTCACCATCCGTTTTAAATGATTCCTCTTCTGTTCCATAACCAAGTAAAACTCTGACCATAGAAATTTCAGTTCTGTCATCGTCAGGCGCCCATTTGGAAACCAAAATACTGCTACAACCGATTTGGCCAAATAGGGCAATGGATAAAAATAAAATCGATTTTCTGAAATTCATACAATCCTCCCCTAGAAGTTCGGCAGTTTAGCGAAAAAGGGAGAGTCTTTAGTTGGATTTTCTCTGGAAGTAAAGCACTGATTCTGTATGTGGTGTGTGCGGGTAAGGATCCAGGAGTAACCCTCCCTTGCATACATAGTTCTGGATGAAAATCTTAACATCCTCCTGCTGGGAGTAAGGATTACATGAGACATAAAAAACCTCGTTTGGTCCAAAATCACGAATCCATTCTGACAGGAGAATTCCAGCTCCCGCACGGGGAGGATCTAAAATCAGACAAGAATCCAATGGGGTGGATAGGTTGGCAACCGAAGTGAAAAGGTTAGTCACTTGAAAAAGAAATTCCTTATCTGGATACATCGATTGAAACAAGGAACTGGCCATTTTCACGGCAGATTCGGTAACTTCATAACCATAATTGGATTTGTAATTTCCGCCGAAGACCAGGGAGAAAAAACCATTTCCACAAAAAAAATCCACGAAGGATTGATTTTGTTTCGAACGATGTTTTTCAATGAAGTTTAAGACTGGGAGGAAACCATTCGGATTTGGTTGGAAAAAAGAATCGAATGGGATTTCAAATTGTTTGCCCATTACTATTTCCGAATAAGTTGGTTTTCCTTTAATCAATAATAATCTACCTTCCGAAGACACTTCTGATTTTTTTCGGTTATAACAAAAAACAATGGATAAATCTGTTTCTAATTTTAAGCAATATTGAACAAATGTTTGGTGTAATTGCTCTGATTCAAATCCTTCAGTAAACGTAAAAATCAAAATTCCATCATCGGTGTTTTGGGCTTTTCGGATAGTGACGTATTTCAAACCACCAATCTCAGATTTACGATCCCAAATAATTTCAGGAATACTATTCAATAACGAAATTACTTTCGATAAACTTTTATTAGCTGTTTCCGATTGAATTTTGCAATCAGAGATCGATATAATTTTTCTAAAATTTCCTCTTTCACGTAACCCAATTTTAGGGCCTGGAAAAACAGCAAAATCCATTCGAGTGCGATAGGAATAAATCGAATCGGAGGGTTTCGTTTCCAGTTCGATTCCTAAATCATCTTTAAAGGATCTAATAATTGGATCAAATTTTAAATGAATTTGTTCTTCATAGTCGATGTGTTGACCGACACAACCACCACACCGACCATAGTGTTCACATTGAACAGAATCCCAAGAATGATTTCTAATGGTTTCAATAATTTTAAAAGACCTCTGCTTTGGTCTTCTTTTTACCAATTCGCAATTAATTTCGTCACCTTTGTATACATAGTTGAAATTTAATTTTTTTCCACTGGGTGTATACCCAACTCCAGAGAAATCTGACGACATTTCCGTTATTATGATTTTTTCCAATCTGTACCGCTAAAAAAGAATAAGGTAAAAGTTAGTTTTTACTTTTGTTTGTTTTCGCATATAAACTTTTGTCTGCTAGAAATATTTGGTTTTATGGAGTTTTCAATTCAAGTCTATTTATTTTCCAAGTGTCACTGTCAAATTTGAATTGGTTAGCTTTTCTGCAACTGTCTCGCATTCTTCAGAGGATCCATTGAAACAAATTGCCTTTCCATTATTATGTGCTTCCATAGCAATTTGTTTTGCTTCCTTTTTTGTTTTAAAACAGAATTTCATTAAACAATCTTCCACATAACCGAAGTCATTGATTGAATCATTGTGTAGAATTACAAAAAAAGAATAAATTGAATCTACTTTCGTTTCGGATTCTTCTTTCGTATATGGAGATTGGGAGAATGTCATGGGAATAATCTGGAATTATGGTCGTCCAGTGAGTCAATATAATCCAAATATGAATTCATTTTAAACTTTTTTTTTGTTGAATCGGAAGACATAAAGCGAACATTTCCAAATACATTTCGCTCCGGAAACCAAGGTCTATCAAACAAACCGAAACACCATAAAATTCCTGTATAAGAATTTGGATTTCTACCATCATATGCATACTTGTTGTTTAAGTGTTCCAGGATTTGGAAGGCATCGTCATATGATTTTGACCATTCAATCACCTTTTTACCCCATAACATTCGCATATAGTTGTGCATTGTTCCAGTATGAATTAATTCTTTTTGAGCTGCATTCCAGAGTGGGTCGTGTGTAATGGCGGATTCAAAGTGATTTAGCTCATATAGATAATCTTTTGGATCAGTATGGTGTTTTTCAAAATTTTTTTTCACCCAATCAGGTAATGAGCTTAAATCTTTACTGAACGGTTTATTTTTCCAAAAGAATAAATAACCAATATCCCTCCAAGTGATCAGTTCATCAAAGAACATATTTACTGCCTGACTTTTACAGTAAAAGTTTTCTCTGTCTCCTGGTTTGGAATGTGATAATCGTTCTGGGCTCCAGTTGCCATCAATTTCATTCAGGATAGTCCAGAAAATTTCTTCAACACTAATGAATCCAAAATGGATGTAGGGAGAAAGCCCGCTCGATGGAGTCAAAAATGGAGAATTAGGATTGGATCGTGATTTATCATAGTCTTTGAGTTTTGTTGTTATGAATATTTTTAACTTTTGTAAGGCGACATTTCTCCCTCCTATCGTGCTGTGGTGAGGAATTACCGATTCCAGGAAGATTTGTTTGTTCAAAAATTGAGTGAGGTCTTTTGGTAAACCAATCTGCATTGGGGGGAGTGTATTACGGTTTAGGCTGGCTAAATCTTTTTTTGACCATTTGAACTTTGCAGGTGTTGCAATAAAGTTTTGAATTTTTTTATGAATCCAAATTCTTAAAATTCTCGCTGCACTCGCTTCTTTTTCGTATTGAGAAAACGGAATGAGTGAATTTCCATCCACAGAAAAAACTGCACAATCTACTTTTTCGGCAAGTTTCGAAGTTTGTTCAGGAATAATAAAACAAGGAAAGTCATCCGTAACAATTAAACATACGTTTTGTGAAATGTTCTTAAGTAAATGTTTTGCAGGATTTTTTTCTGATTCGACAAACGGCCAATAATTGATACCAAGTGTATCTGCTCGGTTTTGGTTTTCATACATACCCTCCAAAATAAATTTATGAATTCGTTTTGAATTCCAAGGGTAGTCTTTGCGAAGACCTTCGTACACCACAAGTTCTTTGTCATATTTTTTTGCTAAATGAACAGCATAATCAAATGCATGGTTCGAATCAAACCTCCTATAGGCTTGCATCCAATACAGAACAATTGGTTTTGCAAGTTGTACATCTTTATCATTACATTTTCGGATTCTCTGTTTTAACATCTCGTTACTTAGATTGTTTTTGGTCATATAACGTATTTAGATTTTAAAGAATTGAAATCAGTAACCTTGGATAAATCAAAGTTTGTTACGTCGGCAATTTTAGCATTATGGAGGAAAAACCCAGCCTTTCTTCTTTTTGATTCGATGATTGTTTCAAAAAAAATTTCACAAACAAGTTTAGGTTCCAAAATAAAAGTTGAACCATATTTTGTGTATGAATTTCCGCAAGCAAAATCTAGGATATTTTCCCAAATGGGTTGAGAAAGAAATTGGTTTGTTTCGGCAACCTTTGCCCAACCTTGACCATCCTTTGCATAAAATCCGCATTCCCAAATATCCTTGGTCCTTGAGATCGAACCTAAGCTTAGGTATGTTATATGGTTATTCTTGTTTGTTGGTAAAAGTTCGTTTTGATCGTTTTGGAAATAAATTTTGAGAAATTGTTTGATTTTTGGCCGTAAATTTGTGTTTTTTTCACGGGAAATGGATCTGAAGTAAAATTCTTGGAATATAGGGTCTAAATTTTCTAAAACTGTTTTTGTCGTTAGATAAACTAAGTTTTCATCCATGGGGTTCAATTTTAATATATACTGTTCAAAAAACTCAGTAAGGTTTGGTGTTTTGTTTGTATAATTTTTTGATAAAAGTGCGAATGTCGTTGAATAGTTCCCAACTAATTTTTTACATTTCTCGATTGTATTTTCTTCAATTCCTAATATCCGCTGAATACTTTTTTTAATAACTCGTATCGGAATTTGTACAATCTTCTCATCTAGCAGAAATTTTTCTGTCCAATAGCGATCGTTATCGTTCTTCGAACTGAGGTAATCATCTAATAAATTTTGAAGATTATTTTGGTTTGAATCTAAAACATTTAAGAATTTGATAAAACTGTTCATCGAGAGATATTCCTAATTTTGTCAAAACTTTCGGCCTTCACTCCATTTTTAGATAAATGTGTTACTAAACTATCTTCAAATCCATGATGGACGATGACCCTATCTGCGTTAGAAAGTTTAATCGCTAAATTCAAATCATCCCAATCCGCATGGTCACTTAAAGGAAAACCAATCTGACCTAGAGGATTTGTTATCTCATTTTGGGTCCAACCAGAAATCATTCGCGATTTAAAGTTACCAAATAATGATTGTATCTCAAGTGGTTCTTTTCCTGGACTCATAATGATACAGGACGATCGGTTGAGGTTAGAGAAATCTGATATTGATTTGTATTTCGGAAAAGAAACTCCTGAATGTTCATAGATTTCTGTTGTAAAGAAAGCATTATCATCTAAAAATATCGGTCCAATGGAATCATCCAATCCAGACAACAACCTCTGGGTTTTTCCAAGAGGGTAGGCCAGAAAAATTGTAATTATACCTTCTTTAGCGTTTGCTCGCCAAAAATCATTTATCTTCTTGAATAGTATTCCGTCATCTAACCAGCGATATATTGGTAATGCAAATGTAGATTCTGTAATAAATACATCGCAAGTGATAGGTTCGAAGGGAATTGTTGTTTTGTCTGCACGCAATTTATAATCCCCACTAACAACCCAAATTTGATTTTTTGATTGGATTCTGATTTGTGACGAACCAAGGATATGGCCTGCTGGAAAAAAACTCACACTGACATCGCCTATTTGTATTGGTTCATTATAGCCTACACCTTGGATGCCATTCTGTTTTCCTAGTCTGTATTTGAGGATTGGAACAGAATCATTATGGCAGAGATAATTTTTTGCACCTTTCCGGAGGTGGTCAGAGTGTCCATGTGTGATGAGAGCCCTTGGAACCGCATGGCTTGGATCAATGTAAAAATCACCTAATTGACAATAGAGCCCCTCTTTCCTTTTGACGATCAGATCCATCTGGCGAGTTTCCAGTAAACATTTAGATTGCCAAACGGAATCACAAAGAGGTAAAAAAACAAGAAATGGTCAATTATGCGCCATAAAGTACATTTTTTAGGCATAATGCTATTCGTGTTAGAGAACTGGTGAGAAACACTCAAAAGTAACTGACTGCAATTTTGGGCAGAATGGAGGCTTTCTAGGCAATTTCACTTTTTTATAGGTCATTCGATTTTTTTTTGAGAATTAGGTACCAATCTTGCAAAGTTATAAGCAAAAATCATGGAAAGGATACATGGCAATATGAAAAATTATTTCAAAACATTCGCCTTCCTGCTCCTGGTTGTTCCGATGATCCTTTTTGCAGATGAACCTGCAGCGGTCGTGGACCCAGTGGCTGAACAAGCAAAAGCAATCGAAACTCTGACTGTTGGTTTGGATACCCTTTGGGTACTCGTCGCCGGTATGTTGGTTTTCTTTATGAACGCAGGCTTCGCACTCGTAGAGTCTGGTTTTGCACAATCCAAAAACACAGTGAACATTCTTGCAAAGAACTTTATCGTTTTTGCCGCCGCAACATTCTCATATTGGGCAATTGGTTGGGGTTTGATGTTTGGTGATGGAACTCCCATTATGGCATCAGAAGGATTGTTTTTCCTAAGTGGAGCAGACAATTCACCTGCACTTGGAGATGCATACCAAGGTGTTTATAGCTCAATGAACTGGACTGGAATTCCACTGTTTGCAAAATTTTTCTTCCAATTGGTATTTGCTGCCACTGCCGCAACCATTGTATCGGGAGCCGTTGCAGAAAGAATCAAGTTTCATTCCTTCCTAATTTTCTCTTTTATTTTGGTCGCTGTTATGTATCCATTCACTGGTCACTGGGTATGGGGTGGTGGATGGTTGGCAGAGCTTGGTTTTCATGACTTCGCAGGTTCAACCGTAGTACACTCGGTAGGTGGTTGGGCAGCTCTTGCTGGTGCCATAGTTCTTGGAGCAAGAAAAGGTAAATATCTTCCCGATGGTCGTATTAAACCAATTCTTGGACACAATATGACTTCAGCAGCACTTGGAACTCTCATTCTATGGCTCGGTTGGTTTGGATTTAATCCTGGTTCAACGATGGGCGTCGGTGACGGTTCTGTTATGGCGCATGTTATTGTCACCACAAACATTTCTGCTGCTCTTGGAGCCTTGGCTGCAACTGCAACTGCTTGGATTATTTTGAAAAAACCTGACCTTGGTATGATCTTAAATGGAACTCTTGCTGGTCTTGTTGGAATCACTGCACCTTGTGCGATTGTGAGTCCAGCTTCTGCAGCCATCATCGGTGCCGTTTCTGGGGTTCTTGTTGTTCTTTCCGTGTTATTCTTTGATAAGATTAAAATTGATGACCCAGTTGGGGCAACCTCAGTACACTTAGTTTGTGGTATTTGGGGAACATTGGCAGTGGCAATTTTCGGCTACGCAGATTCTCCTGCAGGTGTTGATGTTCCGTCCATCGCAACTCAACTTTATGGTATCCTTGCAATTGGGGCTTTCACTTTCGTGATCTCATTCGCATTATGGTATATCTTAAAACTTGCTGGTGGAATCCGAGTGGGTGAAGAAGAAGAATTGAGTGGTCTTGACCTTGGAGAACATGGTGCGGAAGCATACCCTGACTTCAATATCAGAGCTCGTGGTTAAGGGAATAGGAGTTTAACATTATGAAAATGATCGTTGCAATCATCCAACCGCATAAACTTGAAGAAGTAAAAGCGGAATTAACAAAAAATGAAATCTACCGTCTAACAGTATCAGACGTTCAAGGTTACGGACAGCAAAAAGGTAAAACTGAGGTTTTCCGTGGGCATGAATACACTGTAAACTTGCTTAGAAAAGTTAGATTAGAAATTGCAGTAAATGACGAGTTTGTAAAACCAACAGTTGATGCAATTTTGAAAGCAGCAAAAAATGGAGATGGAAAAATCGGAGACGGTAAAATTTTCATTATGCCTTTAGAGGAAGTGGTTCGAATCCGAACTGGCGAAAAAGGCAAAAACGCTATCTAAAAACTTCCTTTTTTGTTAAGGAAAAATCGGAAAACGTAAACAGGGACATTCCTTGTTTACGTTTTTTATTGTTTGTTTGCATCAAATATTGGTCATTTGATCGGTGATTCTATTTAATAGTTCCTCCCAATCCTCTCTTAACTCGTTTGTCCAATTTTGATTTAAAGATTGTTCCAATACATTTAGAATGACAGGGATGATAGCTTTGAATTCTGCTTTAGGAATTCCGATGGAAGCGTGAAACTTACCAAGTTCCGTTAACTCATTATTTGTATTTTTTTTATCTCCAACCTTCTCAATAACTTGCGAAATTTTTTGAATGAATTTCTCCTCGAGCGACTTCATATTGGATTCTTTAAAATAAGAGAATAAATCTGGACGGGCTACTTCTATAATAGAATACATATCTTTAGAAAAATTTGGATTCCTGAGAATGGCCAAATCGAGTGACCTTTGGACTTCCAAAATTTTATCCCGCTTCCTAAAATTGATTACTGAATAAGCAGTCATTTTTTCTGATTTACCCCTCAACCGAGTGATAATTTTTTTATTCACAGAAATTTCGCCAGAAATTGAATTATAAATTTCATCTGAGATGAGTAGTCTTGTATTTGTTTTTTTGTTTAAAGCCTCTAATCGGGAGGCGACATTGACTGTATCACCTAACACGGTGAGGGATCTGTGGTCTGAGTGTCCTATATCCCCATAAATCACTGTCCCAGCATGTAAGCCAATTCTAATATCAAATGTATGATGAAAACGTTCTTTCATGTATTCGTTGAAGGAATTTAATTTATCCAAAATTCGCATACAGGCACGAATGCTTTGGATGTATATTTCTTTCTTTAAGGTATCAGTATTGGAAGGGTATTGGATTGAATCCGCATCTAGAAAAAAGTAAGCTAAAATTCCATCGCCAATGAATTTGTCAATATAACCACCGTTATTGATTATTGGTTCACTCATCTCCTGAAAGAACCGGTTCAAAACAAACACGACATCATAAGCTAGGCTTGCTTCGGTGAAAGAAGTGAAACCCTTTATGTCGAGAAATAGAATTACAGCGTATCTTTCCTCTCCTGTTTTAGAATTTTTCCCTTCAGACCTTACTGTTTTTAAATCTAGATCATCTTGGATGATTCTTTGGATTTCGATATTTCCATAAATTTCTGTTTGGCATGCCAAACGAATTTGATCCTTCCAGCCTTTTCTAGTTGCAACATTCTGTTCCCGTTCATTTCTTTCGCTTAAGTTCTTTAGTCCATCCACAACGAAAACACGGCAAGTTGTGCAACGCGCATTCCCTCCACACAAATGGTATAGAGGAAATTGGTTTTCCATTGCAGTTTCGAGTATGGTTTCACCAGGATTTTTGGTATTTAAAATATGTTTATTTGCTTCAAGGAAAGTAACAGTATGCATCGTTTCCTATCGAACTAGACGCTGTGGATGAATCTATGAATTTTTCTCTTACGATATGAAAGAAAATAATAATATTTAAAAATGAATATGATGTTTGTTCCTGAAGTCATATTTTTTCTGACAAATTTCGTTTTTTTTGGTGATATAATAGTGCTGCACTGAAACAATTTTTAAATTTTGTTTTTGCTAGTTTCCCTTTAAGGGGGATGATGATGGCACGATTACCACTAAATTTCCAGTTTGGGTATAACTTTCTA
>JARJFC010000239.1 GCA_029310945.1 Leptospira sp. 96542 | reverse complement strand
GGGTTCGATTCCCTTCACCCGCTCCAATCGCCAGCATCAGGCAACCGCAAACCCTCTCAAAACCCGCATAGCGACTGGCTCTGCGGGTTTTTTGTTGCGCCATGCCGGAGCGCCTCGGTCAGGACATACCGTCGAGCTCGGGGTGTTTCTGACGGTATCTGTCGAACGACGAAGCGCGATGTCCATTCTCAGGCCGCTGGGGCCACCGCGCGAGCGGGCTGCGCGCCCGTGCCCTCTTCCCCCATGAAAAACGCCATCGCCAATGCCACCACCTCGGGCACGATGCGGTGGTCGCCGTCAAAGGGCAGCAAGGTCAGGTCCACGCCTTCCTCCAGCAATTTCAGCGCATGCGGGCGGGCGCTGGTGTCGAAAGGCAATTGGCCGTCCGAGCGCCCATGCGCGATCAAGACCTTGGGGGTGCCTTGTCGCGTGAAGGTGTTCATGAAACCCGCCGACAGCGCAATCACGTGACTGAAGAGGTCACCATTGCTCAGGCCCACCGAGAGTGCATAACTGCCACCGTCGGAGAAACCAGCCAGTGCAAGACGCGCCGGGTCCAGACGGAAACAGGCGGCGACCTGCTGCAGCGCGGTGTCCAGGCGTTCGAGGTCGGGCCCGTGACCACCGATCACGATGTCCCAAGTGGGGAACATGGATTGCGGCGCCAACAACAAGAAACGCCGGGCACGGGCCCAACGCACGAAGTACGGCAGCACCTTGTCGGCCTCGCCGCCCGCGCCATGGCACAGCACGAGCATCGGTACCGGGCCATCGGCGTCGAGGCCCTCGGGCACCACCAGCACGGCCTCGCGGCCCTCTGGAAACTGCAGGCTGTGGCGCCCCGGGGGCAGTGGCGCCTGGGTGGGCGCACCCGGCCACGAGAAGGTCAGGCGGCCCAGCAGCGCGCCATTCAATGGCCCCAGCAGATCGGGATCGAGCATGTGCTCATTCTAAGTTCGGCCCTTGCAAGGAGCCGGCCACTGGCGGCTCGGCCGCGCGCCCTGGCGGGGCGTTCAGAACGCGCCGGGGCGCGCCGACCGGCCTGCGGGGGCGTGCGGCTTGAAGAGCGCGGTCAAGGCGACCAGGCAGTCGCGTGCAGCCACCTCACCCTGACGGACCGCGATGACATTCATCAGCCCGGGACGCAGGTACCACAGGGTGTCCAGATCCGGCGCGGACCGCAGCTGGCGCTGCAGCAGGTCGACCTGCTCGTCCACGCGCGTGTCCAGTCCATCGTGCAGCATGGTCGGCCGGCCCGCAGCCACGGCGCCTTCGTCCCATGCGGTGGCTGCGCCACTGCCCGTGGTCGTGGCCCCCGCCAGGCTGGCCTGCATGGCGCCCGACATGGCCAGGCGCACCCGTTCCAGAGCCGCCGTGCCCGCCTGGCCATCGGCCTGGCCCACGACCCTGGGGGCTTGCAGACTGCGCTCTTTTTTCTGGGCGCGCGAAGAGCGCGACAGCGTGAGGAATTTCTTCGAACTGGCAAACATGGGATGGTTCGGAAAGAGCGGCATCGAGCGGGACATCAAGGCAGGCGCACGCGAAAAGTGACTGCAAATTCCGCGCCCGCTTGTCTATACACCTCATTAACGGTCCGCCACGCCAAAAATAAAGGCCCCGGTGTCGGAACACCGGGGCCTTTTTCATCCGTACTTGCGCCAGTCGGGTAAACCCGTATCACGCCCAGTGACTCTGGATCAGATCAGAGGCACGCCCGTCTTGCCCTGGATGAAGTCACGCGTCACGCCCGGGGCCAGCGCGACCAGCTTCAGGCCTTGCGGGGTCACGTCCAGGACCCCGAG
>JARJFC010000238.1 GCA_029310945.1 Leptospira sp. 96542 | reverse complement strand
ACCGCCTTTTTCAAAACAGCGCCGTAAGCAGCGAAGACCGCAACTATAGCACGAAGTTTTGCATCCGCGCAAACCCGACCTCAAAAATTTAAAGCCTCAGCGCATTACACCGTCTGCCTGCGTCTCCACAACCGTCAAAATCCGGCTTTCATTCGAAGCGCCTTGGGCGCCTTTGCTGCTCGCTTATGTCAGATATCACGTTGATGGATGCTGCGCTGGCCTTTGGTCATGCACCCCTGCTGGATCGCGCCAATTTCTCGCTGGAAGCGCGCGAGCGCGTCGGACTCATCGGTCGGAACGGGACAGGAAAATCCTCCCTGCTGAAGGTTCTCGCAGGCTTGGAGAAGCTGGACGATGGCGAACTCCAACTGCGGCAAGGCCTGCGCTTGGCCTATGTCCCGCAGGAGCCCGTCTTTGCACCCAGCAGCGTCAGCGTGCTCGAGGCCAGCACCACGCCGGCCATTGCATGGCAGGCGAAGACAGCGTCACTCCCCAGCAACGTGTCCACCCATTGCAGCAGCGACAGCGCCACGTCATCCAGGTCCACGGCGGCCAAGGGCCCCGGTTCACGGAAGGCCTGCCCCTGCAGCAACTGGCGCGCCGCGGCGAGCACCGGGGCTTCGATGCCGATGGCGATGGCCGTGTAGTCGCCGCTGCTGGCGTCCGGGATGTTTTCCATGTCCAGGCTGCGCGCGCCTGGCACCAGCAGCAACTGGCCCGGCTCGACGCGCAGCCAGTCACCGCGTTCGCGGCAGCGCTTGGTTCCTCGCAGCGGGATCACCAGCGTGGGCCGCGCCATGTCCACCGCCTTGATGTGGTGGGCATGAACGGCGCGCATGCACAGGCAGGGCAATTCTCTTTCTTGGCTGGCGATCTCATGCAGGCGAGCCAGCAGCAGGTGGCCGGGCGAAGGTTCGGCGTTCATGGCGGGTGGACAGTGGTGACGCGGGGATGGGTGGTCCAAGATAGCACGCCGGGGCCCGGCCGTGCCTGTCGCGTGTCCGGTGGCCGTTCTGCTTCCGTGCCCTGGCCGTGTTGCGCCACTACCACCCATGCCTCGCCAGGGCAACGCCGTGGCATGCAGTCGGCCGCGCCGCCCGGGCCTACACTGCCTGGGCGTCTGTGCCAGACGTCCGCCCGTGGGGACGACCCCGCCGGTTTCTTCTTTCCCAGGACGGCCTGGACCTGCGCGTTGGCGCGAGGAGACATTCCATGGTCTGGTGGATTCTGGTGTTGGCCGGTCTGTTCGAGATCGGCTGGGCGGTGGGTTTGAAATACACCGAGGGGTTCACGCGGCTCTGGCCGAGCGTGGGTACGGCGGCGGCCATGGTCGTGAGCATCGGCCTGCTGGGCCTGGCCATGCGCACCGTGCCCATGGGCACGGCTTACGCCATCTGGACCGGCATCGGCGCGGTCGGCACCGTGGTGCTGGGCATGTGGCTGTTTGGAGAACCGGCGACCTTGCTGCGCCTCGTGTGCGTGGGGCTGATCCTCGCGGGCATTGTCGGCTTGAAGCTCACGGCCTGACGTCGATGGCCTAAATCCCAGGCAAAAAAACCGCGTTGGTAGGCGGTCTGGCAACGGGCTGACAAGGGTGCGTGTTGGGGCGGCAGGCCAACTGGCCTCAGCTGCACAGCGCCCGGATGTCGGCCGGGATGGGGATGGCGCGGATGCCCACGCCGTCCTCGCGCCGCGCGGCGAAGATGCGGACCTCGTCGCATTCCATGATGAGGTCCATGCCACCCTCGGCGGCCGGGTTGGCGCGTTCGATGCGGTAACGCTGCACGAAGCTCTTCTCACGCCATTCGGCC
>JARJFC010000237.1 GCA_029310945.1 Leptospira sp. 96542 | reverse complement strand
GTAAAAAGGGCCACGGCAAACGTCGTGGCCCTTTTTCTTTTCCGGAACAAATTCACAGTTTGTGATTTTCACGCGCCTTGATTCGCCGAGCCATATTCGCTTCAATCGACCTCGGGGCAATGCTGGAGGAGCGGCAGGCGCGTCAAAGCTAGAAGAACAGCCAGACTGGAGTCCGCGCATCGATCCTGACCCGCATTGATTGGGGGAGGTGCGGCCAGATCCTGGCGCATGCACCCGGAACCGTCATGGGGACATTCCATGCGCGTATCGGTACTTGTCAGCGTGAGCATGGGCCTGGTGATCGCCACCAGCGCCGTCCTGGTCGGACGCGCCATGATTCCTCAACTGCGGCAGCATGAGCGCGCGCTCAAGGCCAGGGAGGCTGCTCACCTCATGGACCTGGCCTTGCGCACGGCGGTGCGGATCGCCCAGGAGCGCGGTCCCGTCAATGGCATGGTGGGGGGCGAACGACAAGCCACACCGCTCGCGGATGACAGTCTGCAGCGCTCGCGCGACGAGACCGACGCCGCCCTGCTGGCTGCGCAAACCGCCGTCGCCGAGGTGCGCTTGATTGATACCGAAGAGGCAGCTCGGCTCACCCAGGCCTTGCGCAATGCGCGTGGCATGCTCACCCAGGCGCGCGAAAACGTGGATGCCCTGCTGGCGCGACCTCGGGGGGCGCGTATCGACGCCGAAGTCCAGCGCGCGGTGCGCAGCCTGCTGGAGGTGCCGGACAACCTGGAGCCCGGCATCGCCGAGGTCGAGATGTTGGTCAGCGTGTCCGATCCGGTCTTGTTCCAGTGGACGGCCATTGCGCGACTGGCCACCGCCATGCACGACTACGCGGGGCAAATGACCTCGATCTTCACGGCGGCTTTCACGACCCGCCGCCCACTGATGTCTCAGGAGATGGCGCGCATCCACTACCTGCGTGGCGCCATCGAGTCCTTGCGTCGCGAGTTGGGATTGCTGCGCGAACGCCTCGTCGACGAAGGAGGCGGTGAAGCAAGTGCGTTCCGGGCCGCCCTGCAAACAGTGGATGAGCTCTTCATGCAAGAGGGCATGGACCTGCTGCGCAAGTTGGAAACGATCGGACGAGGCGGCAGCAACTACGGCATGAGCGCGAGTGACCTCGCGTCCGATGTCGGTCCCCGACTCGAGGCCATCGCCGCGATGGGGCAGATCGCCATCCAGGCCGTGCAGGCGCGCATAGAAACTCTGGACACGCGCAATCGACGAGAGCTCCTGCTGACGGAAGCGCTGGCCGCGATCGCCATCCTTCTTGCGCTGGGCATGTACGCGCTCATGCGCGCGCGCCTGTCCGTGCCCTTGGCCCAGGTCACCACGGCCTTGCGGCAGATCGCCCAGGGCGAGCAGGACGTGCACCTGCCGTCGGTGCGATGGCGCGACGAGATCGGGCAGGTGATGGGCGCGCTGGGCACCTTGCGCGAGGCGACGCGCGCGCGTCTCGTGGCGGAGCGGGAGATCAAGAACGCCAAGGACGAGCAGGACGCGATTTTCGACGCCGCGGAAGTCGGCATCGTGCTGCTGAAGAATCGCGTCGTCGTGCGTTGCAGCGCGGGCTTCGAGCGCATCTTTGGGGTCGAGCCCGGCGGCATGCTGGGACGTTCGACCCGTGAGTGGTACGCCAAGGAGGAGGATTACCAGGAGATCGGTGAAACCCTCTACGCCCGGTTGGCCGAGGACCACCAGATCCGGCGCGAGGCGACCTTGCGTCGGCGCGACGGCAGCCACTTCGAAGCAGTGTTGCGCGGGCGGGCGATCGATCCGAGTGATCCGTCGCGTGGCAG
>JARJFC010000236.1 GCA_029310945.1 Leptospira sp. 96542 | reverse complement strand
CAGGAGTTTTTCATGGCTACGATTTCATCACTGGGTATTGGCACGAACGGTCTGGACGTACGGGGCATCGTTTCGCAGCTGGTGGAATTGGAAAAGAAGCCACTGGAAAAGCTCAAGCTCGAGAAAACTCAGACCGAAGCCCGGATCACCCTGATGGGGCAGATGACGTCCCTGGCGGATGCTCTGAACAGTGCAGTCACCAAGCTGGCCAGTGTGACGGGCTGGAATGCGGTCGCCGCGAGTTCCTCCAGTGACGCGGTGTCGGTGAGCGCGGTCGGTGGCGCGCAGCCCACCAGCTTGTCGGTGTTGGTGGACAAGGTGGCGGCGGCGCGTGCCACGGCTTCCATGGCGTTCAACGCAAACGACTTCGTCGGGGCTGGCACCTTGAAGCTCACCATCGGGACGGGGCCTACGGCCACAACCACCGATATCGTCGTATCCGGGACGGACAAGCTGTCCGACGTGGCCAGCAAGATCAATGGCAGCAATGCCGGTGTGACGGCCACCGTCATGACGGATCCAAACACGGGTAAGCAACGCCTGCTGCTGAATGGCAAGGAGACGGGGCAGAGCAAGGCCTTCTCGCTGTCCGTGGAAGAGGGCGGTGCCCCGGCCGGCAATACGGACAACACAGGCTTGTCTCGCCTGGTTTACACCGACGGTACCAACGACACTTTCCACGAAACCCAGGCAGCTGCGGATGCCCAGGTGAAGGTGAACGGCATTGTGCTGACGTCTGCGACCAACACCTTCACCGATGTGGTGGCGGGCGTGACAATCACGGCCAGCAAGGTCACTACCGCTCCCGCGACGGTCACGGTCTCCCGCGATACCTCGGCGATGAAGACCAACATCGAAGGCTTCGTGAAGGCGTACAACGAGTTGAATGATCTGCTGAATCAGACGACCAAGTACGAAGAAGGCACCAAGACCGCTGGTGCATTCCAGGGAGACAGCACGCTCCTGGCCATGCAGCGCTCCCTGCGCTCGGCGCTGGGCAATGTGTTTGGCTCCGCAAACGGCGGCTACACGACGTTCAGCAGCATCGGCGTGAGAGTCGCGGGCAGCGCGGACATGCGCCCCGACGGTCACTTGGAGATTGACAGCGCGAAGCTGACCCAGGCCCTGGCCAACCCGGATGCGATGAAGACCTTGTTCGTGGGCAATCGCGTGAGCGATTCTGCGCAGGCACAGTCCGCCAAGACTGCGGGCATTGGGTCCGGCGCTTCCCTTGCAGGCGAGGGCACGCTTTCCATTCAGTTGGGGTCATGGAGTGGTGATGCATTCAGCGGTACGTTCACTGGAATGGGCGCGGCGGTTGACATCACCGTTACTGCGACGGACACGGTCAATGACATCGTGAACAAGATCAATGCAAATCAATCCACGGGGGTGATCGCTTCGGTGACAGCGACAGGCGCATTGGTGTTGACGAGCCGGTATAGCGGTGAACAGCGGGCATTTAACATGACCGTGACGGATGTCGATGGCGACAACACGGATGGCAATGGCCTCTCTCGACTCGCCTTCAATTCTGGCAGCCTGACACAGTCTGCCAAGGATGCAACGTCCAGCGGCAGCGAAGGCATCGGCCAAAGCTTCAAGGGCTTGATGACCGCGCTGCTGGGGGGCACCACAGGCAATTTTGGTGCGGCTGGCTTCTTCAAGCGCAAGGACGACAGCTTGCAGGCTGAACTCGACAAGAATGCGCTGGAGCAGGTCAAGGTCAGTGACAGGGCGGGCCGGGTGGAAGAGCAACTCACCCGCAAGTACAGCGCGCTCGATTTGCAGATGGCCCAGCTGAACTCGCTCAGCACCTATCTGTCGC
>JARJFC010000235.1 GCA_029310945.1 Leptospira sp. 96542 | reverse complement strand
CCAAATGGTAATCTTTGGGGGTAAGGTTCGTATTTGGAGTGGGATTGATAGGAAGATGCAATGATTTGTGTTTCGAGTAGATTATTATGTGACGCAATATACAGCTTCCCATAATGAATCTTATGTCTCATATGGTTTATGTTCCAAAAAAAGACTTAACATTTGATTATGGGAAGTTTTCTTCCCCATCGAACCTACGCTATATGCCGTTTCGGTTCCGATGGCTCGTGACGATCTAAAAACTCAATGATTGCTTGGCGAATCGTCTTCGTCTTATCAGTGTAAGGAACATCTTCTAAGAACGAATTCAATCTATCCGCTAAGCCTTCTGGCAAAGTTACGTTTATACGTTCAAAATTGCCGATCATGACTTTTCTTTGTCTTGCCATTGGAAATCCTACCTCCTTGCGTAAGATTTCCCGATCAGAACCTTGTTTTTGTGCAATTATAGACATAAGAACAAATTCCCCCTTTGGGATAGGAATCGGTTTATCCGGTTTTCTGGATTATGTCAAGAATAAAATGGCACATTTTGTGCCATTTTAGAAAAAAGTGAAAGTTTTCGGGGTTTAGGGGAAAAAGGATCTATTTTCGGGAAATGTTCTTAAAATCGACTAAGTCACCCGTAAGGGTGAAATCTATTGTATAGGAATGGGTTTTGGTTTTAAATTTAAGAGATGAACCGTATCCGTATTTTGCCTTAAATTCCTTTCCCGTCAGTTGGGAAATCATGTCCAGGAAAGAGTTTATTTCGTCTATATCATCCCAAAACTGATAAAGGGCATATTCGAAAAAATGGAAAAATCTTAAATTCAAGGTTTGATTCCTTTCCTCTTCATTTCCTTGATTCTTTCTATAGTTGTCTTCCCATCATAAAAATAGCCTTCTTCGGTGACTCCGTCAGGCAATAGACCTAGTTTTTTTTCTATTAGGTCTTTCATCCTGTCCGCAACCTCTGACTTTGTGAAAACTTGGTCTTTCTTTTTTGTCGCTGTAGCCATAATTAGAAACTAAACCGAAAACTAAAAGTTGTCAAATAAAATCCTTTGGATCGAATTCCTTGGAGCCTGGGCTTGGTTTTCCGTCATGGTTAAGGATTGCGTCTCTTTCCTCTGGAAACTTTGCTAGGATCTCCAAAAGTCCAAGGTGGTTTCCGAAACATCTTTTCATTTCTTGGATAGTTTCCTTGAATCGGATTTGATCCAAGGTTTCCGCTTTTAAATGTTCTGATTTTTCCGAGATATAGTCCAGCTTGTCTTCGATCTCGTGAAGTCTTTTGAAAATCAATTGTTTAGAAAAATCGTGTAAGTTCATTTTTTTGAATGATGCTCCCTGTAATCTTCCATTAGTTCTCGAACCAATTCGAGAAGTTCTTTTTGTATCTTCTCTCGACTCTCAACAAACTTTTCCAAAATGACTACCTTTCTTCGGTAAAAATCAGTTTTAATCTTTTGACCATAAGATCCAATGAGAAGACCAAAAAAAACATAAGGGGAATCGAAATAGCTAAAATTGTTTCCATAATAAAACCTAACATAGTATAAGTGAAAAATCTCGATTTCGAAATGTACTAAACTTTCATTTAGTACAAAACCACTAAAAACCGACTTTTTGCCTAGTGGATGGCACACGAAAAACGAATGTGTACTAAAATCCGTTTAGTACTTTCATGTATAGCATACAAGACGGTACTAAACGGAAATTTATCATACCAACTACACCTAGTTAGTCTTAGATGGTTAATGATACCTTGGAGAGTTTCTTAGAAATTCGATTGAATTCATGATTTCTTTAAACTCCTGGGAAGGCTCTCTTTTCTTCCCGTCACCCGTTATGCGAGTTGGTAGATTATCTTTTAGAA
>JARJFC010000234.1 GCA_029310945.1 Leptospira sp. 96542 | reverse complement strand
CCGCGAGCACCGGCGTCGCCGCGATGCCCCGGCCCGGACCGAGTTGGCTTTCAACACAGGCATAACGCGCCGCGAGGCCCTGGCCTTCGATGCGGCAAGGGCCCTGCAGGCGCCCTGCTTCGGCGGTGTCATACCTTGCCCGCACGGCACCATCGGTGCGCGCCAGGAAATGCAGGCGTCCGGCATCGTCACCCACGACCAGCCCGTCACCGAGGACCAGCGGTGCCGTCAGGGTGCGGAAACGCAAGGCGGCATTGGACCAGGCCGGCTGCCCGTCGGCGCGCCGCCAGGCCTGCACCGTGCCATCGAATTCGACGCCGAACACCAGACCCGACGCAACGTCCGCCGCGTCACCGCTCAAGCCCGTGGCACCCGCGGCCTTCTGCGACCAGCGCAAGGCACCGCCGCCCTGCCCGGCCCGGGCATCAACGCAGGCCACGGAGACCTGGAAGGCGCGCACGCAAACCTCCGTGCCTTGGCGCGAGACCCCCGCCACCAGGTCGGCCAGGCGCTCGACGTCGTTGGTGCCGCGCGGACTGGCCACCACGGTCTCCCAGCGCGAGGCGCCGTTCATCGGATTGAGTCCCGCCAGGCGCCCGCCGAAACCGACAACCAGGGTGTCCCCCACCGCCATCAGCAGACCGGATTGACGCAGGATCAGGGGTTCACCACTGCGCGTTTGTTGCCACAGCCGGAACCCGGTCTGCCCGTCATAGGCACTGACGCTGCGGTCGGCGCCGAGCACGAACACACGTGCGCCAGCCACCAGGGGCGCCGTGTAGGACGGCGCGGAAAGACGCTGGCGCCAAAGTTCCTTGCCGCCCTGCAGTGCCACCAGTTCGTTGTCGCGGGTCACCACCGCGGCCGTGCGGCCGTCGTGTCCCACGCCAGCCGCCAGGGGCTGGTTCAATGCCACCTGCCACAGCGACTCGCCGGTGCGGGCATCGATCAGGCTCACCCGCCCCTCATCGGTGGCCACGCCAATCACGGTGCCGCTGCTGCTGGCGCCTTCGGCCCCCGCCAAGGCGGACGAAGCGGACTGGGCAATCAGTGCAAAGGTGACCGGGCCGCCAAGATCGACGCGCCAGGCTTCGCGCACGGACAGTTGTCGCGGATCGGGCGGTAGCGGCGCGGGCTCAGGCCGACTGGGCGCGCTGGAACAAGCCCCCAACAAGGCCGTCAGCGAGATGGCCAGAACCACCGGCGCCAACCAAGCCTTGCTGGAGCCAGGCGCCCCCCACCAGGCGCCACCGCGGCGCAAACGCGAAAACAGCATCACCGAACCTCGGCAGGCGCGGCGGAGGCAGGCTGGACACCCAGAGCCGCCAGCTTGGCATCCACCACCTGACGGTAGTTGCCACCCGGGCCGGCTTGCGCATCCAGGCCTTGCCAGGCCTTGAGGTATTCGGCGGCGGCCTCGGTTTTCTTGCCCTGCGCCAGATAAATGTCGCCCCGGCGGTCAGCGGCCAGAGGTGCGAACTCGGCGGGAAAATCGCCATTCAATTGGGCAAGCGCAGCGTCGTAGGACTTGGTATCCAGCAGCAGGCCTGCCAGCCGCAGTCGGGCCAGCGCCCGGTAGCCGTCGTCACGGCCTTCCTCGGCCAGCCACTGGAGCGCCGCGCGCGCGGCCTCCAGCCGTTCGGGCTGCGCCAAGCCGGCCTGGGCATGCAAGGCAGCCACCTGCAGGGCTGCCTGCTGGGCCTGCGCAGTGCGCGGGAATCGATCCTTCATGTCGGCCAGCGCGCGCGTGAGGCGCGTGCCATCCGGGTCCGCGCCGGGGTTGGCCGCGATGCGCTCCAGCTCTTCGTACAGCGCCGTGGCTTGCGTGACCTGGCGGTTCTGCCAGGCCTTCCAGCCCCACCAGCCCGCGAGCGTCAGCAGCACGACCACCAGAACGGCCG
>JARJFC010000233.1 GCA_029310945.1 Leptospira sp. 96542 | reverse complement strand
ACGTCCTTCAAGCACGATCCCGTTGTGTTCCTGGTCGCGGCCTGGTAAAAATCCCGTCGTGTCTTCAATGAATACCATTGGGATATTGTGTAAATTACAGAACCGAACAAATCGAGTTCCTTTTCCACCACGCTGGACGCGTCCCTGACGCGCAAACTGGAACCCCGTGCCGCCAGCCCCCAGCGACGCCTGCGCACCATCCGTACCCTTGCGTCGGCGGGCATTCCGGTGGGGGTCAGCGTGGCGCCGCAGATCCCCTTCATCAATGAGGACATGGAGCAAGTGCTGGCGGCAGCGGCCCAGGCCGGTGCGCGCAGCGCGTTCTACAGCGTCCTGCGCCTACCCTGGGAACTCAACGACATCTTCCAGCAATGGCTGCTGACGCATTACCCAGACCGGGCGGAGCGCGTCATGGCGAGGCTGCGCGAAATGCGCGGAGGCAAGAATTACGACAGCAACTTCGCCACACGGATGAATGGCAACGGTACCTGGGCGGAGTTGATTGCCCAGCGCTTTCAGAAAGCCTGCGCACGCCACGGCCTCATGGCCGCATCCCGTCCGCCCCGGACCATGCGCCCAACGCTGGCTGTTAGTGCCAAAACAGAAACCACAAACACAAGCGTGGCGATTGCGCCGGAGATGCCACTGTTCCTCGCCCCCAGCGTCCATGAAGCCGCTCCTCTGGCCAGCCCGCATCGGCCCCAGGCGCCACGCTATGCGCCGGACTTCAGCCAATTCCGTCCCGGCCTGGCGGCGGGGCAAGCCAGCCTCTTCTGAACCGCACCCCCTCCTCGGCGATGCCCCGCACCGCCCATCAAGCGTTCGAATTCATAATGCGAAAACAAACCCAGTGGATGCCGGGGGAGGGTTTGCTTACAATTTGAAACAATTGCAGAGGTTCCATGCACGCCGGCATGCGGTGTCGGCACACACCTTGGAGCGCCCATGAACACCCAGTCACTACACTCGGCCCAGACGGCACAGGCCCAATTGGGCGACAAGATCATTCTGAGTGCGATCATCGCCAGCGCCGTCGCCGCGCTGGTCATCGGGCACAACTTCATCGGCACCCAACTGGCCTGGGGCCTGACCGCCTTGCTGTTGGCGGTGGCGGTGTTGACCTACGCCTCGTCCAAGGGAACGACGCTCTCCAGCCTGGTGCTGACCGCCACGCTCTGCAGCTTCGTTGCGCTGCACATCCAGCTTTCCCAGGGCATGACGGAATTCCACTTCGGCGTCTTCGTCACGCTGGCCCTGCTCCTGGTCTACGTGGACTGGCGCCCCGTCATCCTGGCAGCCGTGTTGTTCGCCGTTCACCATCTGATGTTCGACCGCCTGCAGGCCGCGGGCCTGGGCCTGTATTGCCTGAGCAGCCCCAGCCTGGGCATCGTCATCCTGCACGCCGTCTACGTCGTCGTTCAGACTGCGCTGGAGATCGTGCTGATCGCCTTCACGCGCAAGATCACGCGCGCCGGATTCGAGCTGGAAGAACTTGTGAACGCGGTCAACCGGGCCGAGGGCATCACGCTGGGGCGGGCGGCCAGCATCCCCGTGAAGACCTCGCTGGCCACGGTGCTCCAGAACGCGCTGGGGCGGATGGACGCGGCCATCCTCACGGTGCAGCACACCACGGCCGACATGGAGCGGACGGGCCAGGAAATCGCCCAGGACAACCGGGACCTGGCGCAACGCACGGAGAACCAGGCCACGACGCTGCAGGAAACAGTTTCGTCCATGAAGGCGCTTTCGGCCACGGTGAACCAGAACGCGGTCAATGCCCAGCAGGCCAACTTGCTTGCTCAGAATGCTTCCAGCGTGGCGCTCCAGGGCGGCGCCGTCGTGGGCGAGGTGGTGGACACGATGAAGGGCATGAACGACAGTTCCAAGAAGATCGCCGACATCA
>JARJFC010000232.1 GCA_029310945.1 Leptospira sp. 96542 | reverse complement strand
GAGCTGAGGTTGAGCATGACGCTCTGCGGATAGTTCTTGCCGTCGTATTCAATCTTCTGCAGGCCGTAGGCCAGGTCCAGGCTCACGCCGAACCAGGTCAGGCCCGCGGTGACGTAACTCAGTTGGGTCCCTGCCAGATTGGCGCGATACCCGACACGCGGCCCCGGGATCCAGAAGGCATTGGTGACGTAGCCCGCATTCACCGCGAACCACTGGTACTCCCGGCCTATCGGGTCCTGGACGGCGTTGGCATCCGCCGTCAGGTCCAGCACCCAGTGCTGGCTCGCGCTGTGCAAGGCGCCCGCGAACTGCAGTTGCGGCTTCATGGTGTAGGTCTCGCCCGCTTGCAGCTCCCCCCTCACCTTGGAATCGGTGTAGCCGGACAAATCCAGCTTGTTGAACTTGAACTTGGGGCTGTTGAGGTTGTTGACCCAGGCCCCCAGGGTGTAGTGGCGGCTCGTCCATTGCGCGCCCAGGTCCAGGCCCAGACCCGTGCTCTTGACCGTGTCCAGGTCGCTGTCGAAGGCATCCTTCGCGTCCCCATCGTCGGTCAGCTTGACGGCGGTGCGGCCCAACTCCACCTCGTAGTACTTGAGGCGCCCTCCGAGGGTCAGCCCGCCCGACCGCCAGGAGTCCGCAGGCAGATCCGACTTCCAGACGTTGTGGCTGTAGCCCAGACCGAGCTGCTTGATCAGGGCAGCCTTGACCAGCATGGTGGAGTCGTTGTTGCTGGGGTCGTAGTTGAAGGAAGCATCAAAGCCACCGCCATTTGGCGTCACCACAATATCACTCTCACTGATAGAGCTCAGGGGAGATGAAACCACTGACAGATTTGCCAGGAAATTGAACTGCGCATCAACAACAATAGCCCCGCCTAGAGCCTCAATAGAAAAAGCAAAAGGTGTGAGAGGGATATGGCCGTTTGCGGACAACGCGACATTGCCCTCTTCCCCCAATGAGGTCAACACGTTATTGATGCCCTTCAAAATGGGGCTGCTGTTGATTTGCGTAACTACCTGAGATTTCGCCATCGAAATCGCCTCATCCGGAGTAGTTGCGCCGGTGACATTGATCGCAATAGGAGCTTGGTTCTCCAAGTCGTTACTGATCGCGTTGATTTGATCCTCGATGTTGTTCAAGGCACCGATCTCATAACCGACCCCCAAGGAGAACAAGCCCAGGCGGAACTGCCCTCCCCGTCCCTGCTGCAGGACGGCAGCCGGCGCCGCGGGATTGCGGGACCCGGCTTGCCCAAAAGGGCTCACGAGGGGGGCGGACACCGGCGCGGGCCGGGACGCGGTTTCAGGTTGATTGACGGGCGGGCCCGGCATGGGCTGGGCCGCAACGCCCGGCACGGCGGACTCCAGCGCGCGCGGGACCTCGGCCTCTCCGGACGTTGAACTCGACGGCGCGCCCGCGTCGCCCGTCGGGGGCTGGCCCGCCGAGTCAAGCGCGGGGCTCGGCGCGGCTGAGGCTCCGGGACCTGGTTGGCCACAGGCCAGCCAGCCCTTGCACGCGGGCGGATTCACGGGGGGTTTGGCGGCTGGGGGCACGGGGGCCGGTGCGGCGCCTGCGGGGCCGCAGGCCAACCAGCCCTTGCACGCCGCGTTGGCCGCCACGGGCTCAGCAGCCCATGCCAAGGCACAGCCACCGATCAGCACCACGAGGCTCAGCAAGCAACGAATCATTCTGTATACGGGGGTCATGGTTGCTTATCGGCATTTGCCACGGTTTTCTCGATGCCCCCGCCCTTGCCCGAGCCGTGGAACAGCCCCGTTTTTACCCACCAACAGAGGTCTTTAGAATCAGGCGTTTGTTCCTCGTACTCCTGCCCTTTCACCGCTCTGCCTGAACCCATGACCACAACTACCCTCGCCGGCGTTTCCGTCACCCCCCAAGCCAATGTCTACTACGACGGCAAATGCGTCAG
>JARJFC010000231.1 GCA_029310945.1 Leptospira sp. 96542 | reverse complement strand
CTCGGTCGTTGCCACCAGCCTGGTAGCGGCCGACAAGCGCGCCTCGGCCATCGCGCTCATGTTCACCGGGTTGACGCTGGCCAACGTGCTGGGCGTGCCCTTCGGAACCTGGCTGGGGCAGACCTGGAGCAACACCGAGTTGATGCGCCGAGCCAGGGCCGGGCAGACCGAAGCGGTGCTGCTGGTGGCTGAGCGCCAGACGGCCGGTCGAGGTCGGCTGGGCAGAGCCTGGAACAGTGGCGCCCAGCCGGGCGATCTCCTCATGTTTTCCCTGGGCCTGCCGCTGCGCATGCCCGACTGGTCGGGCCTGTCGCTGGCGGTGGGCCTGTCCCTGGCCCAGGGTTTGCACCCCAGCGTGCAGCTCAAATGGCCCAATGACCTTTGGCGGCAGGACCGCAAGCTGGCCGGCGTGCTGATCGAGGCCCTGGACCTGCGTTATGCCGTGGTCGGGGTGGGCCTGAACATCACCGCTGCCGTAGCCGAGGGCGCGGCGGCCATGAACACGCTGCCGGCCTGGGTGCAGGAGTTCGCCCCGGCCTTGGATGCGTCCCTTGCCCTGTCACGCCTGGTGCCTTCCCTGGTGCACGCCGTGCTGCGTTTCCAGGACCAGGGTTTCGCGCCCGTGCGCGCGGCCTGGCAGGCGCGCGACGCCCTGGCGGGTCGGATGGTGCGGCTGAGCGACGGCACGGAGGGCTGGGCCCAGGGCGTGGATGAGCGAGGCGCCCTGCTGGTGCATACTTCCACGGGCCTGAAAAAAATCGATTCCGCCGAAGTCAGTGTGCGCCCGATGCCGGCCTGAGGCCGATTGGGCGGGCGCTTGTTTCGCTTCCATCACACGCACCTCTCTTCGTCTGCATGCTGCGCGCCGTCGTCCTGTTGCTGATTCTGTTGAACGCCGGCTACTTCGCCTGGTCACAAGGACTGTTGCGTGCCTATGGCTGGGCGCCGACGGAGCAACGGGAGCCCGAGCGTCTGGCGCAGCAGGTTCGGCCAGACGCCTTGCGCATCCTGTCGGCGTCAGCCCAGCCGCCCGCACCCAGCGCGGCTCCTCCGGCGGTCGCTCCGGAACAGGCCGAGGAGCCCTCGGCCCGCGCGGCGGCATCGTGTTGGCAGGCTGGCCCATGGGACGTGACGCAGCCCGCGCAGCTCGAAACCTTGCGCCGTCAGCTCGGCGCGTCCCTCCCCGCGGGAAGCTGGGCCCTGGATGTGCGGGTCACGGGGCCCGCGCGTTGGCACAGCTGCACGGGGCCTTACGCCAACGCGGCGGAACTGGAGCGCAGGCGGGGGCAGCTCTCACCCCGCACGCGCCGCGCCTTGCAGACGCTGGAAAATGCCGAGTTGCAGCCAGGCCTCTCCTTGGCGCGCTTCGACACGCAGGCCAAGGCGCAGGACGAGCTGGAGGCCATGCAAAAGCGCGGCTTGCGCACGGCGCGGGTGGTGCAGGAATGGCCGGAGCGTCGGCAGGCCACGGTGCGGGTGCAGGCCGCGGATGCGGCGCAGGCCTCGGCCGCGCAAGCTGCCTTGCAGGCGTTGCCCGCCATCAGTGGCAAGGCGCCGGCAAGCTGCTCCCCCTGAGGCTGCGCCGCCGCGGAACTCGCCGTCATCATGACCCCAAGACCTTGCGCACGGCAAAGCGCACGGTGAAACGCGTGCCGGGGGGGAACTGGCCGGGGTGCAGGTCTTCGACCTCGATACGCGCCTGGTGCTGCCGGGCGATTTCCTGCGCGATCGACAAGCCCAGTCCCGAGCCGTCGGCTGGCGTGC
This sequence comes from Leptospira sp. 96542, assembly GCA_029310945.1. GTDB lineage: Bacteria > Spirochaetota > Leptospiria > Leptospirales > Leptospiraceae > Leptospira_A. The sequence continues at coordinate 187 of JARJFC010000231.1, read as the reverse complement.
CCAGGGCACGGTAGAACGGCTGAAAGATGAGCCCGCGCTCGGCCTCGGGCACGCCCGGGCTTTTTTTTGGTGATATAATAGTGCTGCACTGAAACAATTTTTAAATTTTGTTTTTGCTAGTTTCCCTTTAAGGGGGATGATGATGGCACGATTACCACTAAATTTCCAGTTTGGGTATAACTTTCTA
>JARJFC010000230.1 GCA_029310945.1 Leptospira sp. 96542 | reverse complement strand
ATGGCTGTCCGTTGACGGGTCTGGAGTACACGAGAGATGGCATCGTCAACTGTGCGCCAGTGGTGGACTTCCTGGAGGCCTCGGCCCGCGCCGAGATCAAGGCGGGGCGGGAAGTCTGGTGGGAAATTCGCGATGCCTTCGCGATGTGAGGGGAAGGGCGCATGGAAACCATCCTCATCATCAGCCTGCTGTTCAACGCCCTGACCAGCTGGGGCTACCTGGCCGAGCGCGACAAGGCCACCGAGGCCGCGCAGACGGCCGCCACGGCCCGCGCCGCTGCCGACCAATGCACCCAGGGCGTGGAGCGCCTGCAGGCCCTGGCCGACCAGCGCGCGCGTGAGGCCGAGGCGGCGCGCCTGCAGGCCGCCCAGCAGGCGGCCGAGCTGGACGCCCGGGCCGACGCCGAGCTGGCCACGCCCCCGGCCGTGCCGGGTGACGCCTGCAGCAGCGCCCAGGCCCGCATCGACCGATGGAAGGCGGCACCGCGATGAGCGCGTCCACCTTCACCCGCGCCGCCCTGGTGCTCACAGCGGCCACCGCCGCCGGCGCGCTGGCCGGCTGGTGGCTCGGCCGCGCGCCCGCGCGCGTCGAGCTGCTGACCGTCAAGGTGCCGCTGCCTGTGGCATGCCGCCAGGACGTGCCGGTGCGCCCAATCATGCCGACCGAAACCCTGCACGCTCGCCCGGCCCCGGTTGACGTGGACCAATTCACCCAGGCTGCGCAGGCCGAACTGGCGCGCCGCGAGGGCTACGAAATCAAGCTGCTGGCCGCGCTCAACGCCTGCCGCGCGCCGGTGGCCAGCGCCCTGGCCAGGCCACCGCCTGTGCCACCCTGATCCCGCGCGCCCGTCTCCCGCGCTGTAGCGGCGCGGCGGTTTAACGGCAAATCGCCGCCGCGCCTTGTCCCCGCCCTGGGTGCCCCGCGAGGGGTTATCTGGGGCGGGGATTTTTTGCGTCTGGGCGGTACGATGGAGCTCATGTGCAACCGTTACGTCTCACCACAGGAGGCCGCCATCGAGCGGCTGTGGCAAATCGGTCGCCACAATAACAACCCGTGGCGCGGCGGTAGTGTCTTTCCTCGCGGGCAAGGGCCGTTCATCCGTCGAGGCCGGCACGACTCAGGCTACGGTCTTGAGCTCGCCATCGGGCAGTGGGGCTTGATCCCGTGGTTTGCCAAGTCTCCGAAGCTGGCCTACAGCACGAACAATGCCCGCAGCGAAGAACTGGCCAGCAAGGCCAGCTTCCGGGACCCGTGGGCGCGCGGCCAGCGCTGCATCATCCCGGCTGACAGCTTCGACGAACCATGCTGGGAGACCGGCAAGAACGTCTGGGTGGACAAGGCCACGGGCGAAGAGGTCGAGAGCTACACCATGCTGACCGTGAACGCCGATGCGCATCCCATCATGTCGCGCATGCACAAGCCGGACCCCAAGCTGCCACCCGATCAGCAGGACAAGCGCAGCGTCATCGCCATCGAGTTGGAGGATGTGGATCTGTGGCTCCAGGGGACCATCGACCAGGCCCGAGCGCTGCTGCAGCCGCCGGCGCCCGAGGTCTTTGAGCCGAGGTCCACATGAACAGCATTGATGAAGACAACGGCATCTTGGCCAAGGTCGGCGGGCAGTACATCGCCCAGGCCATGCAGACCTTACCGATCGCACCGACGTCGAAGGTGGCCGAGGCGGTCGCCGAAATAGACGCTGGCTGGGTGGGGAGGGTGCGGATTCGGTACCGCATCCACAAATACCGGCACCACAAGACAAGCATGTCGACGTGGGTTGCCGTTCATGCGGAGCTGGTGAAGTAGGCGAGCCGGACGGCGCTTGAAAATCTTTTCGACAGCGCCCCCAGAACGCCCTGAATGCTGGGCTAAAATAGCGCCTGATTCAACGTCCTGGCGAAAAGAAATTTCACCTAAGGCGTTGATTTAATTGAGGTGCAAGACTGATTGCAAATCCGTCTAGTCCGGTTCG
>JARJFC010000022.1 GCA_029310945.1 Leptospira sp. 96542 | reverse complement strand
AGGCAACCACTACAATGGTAACAAATGCATCAACGGGGTTATTAGAGGTTAGTAAGACTGCCATTACAGCTGTTTCATCCATGGCAAATGCCGTTGTCCAAGGAGCTTACGGTGCCCGCAATGGGATCGAAGGGGCGCTTGCTGGAATCACCAACGGGCTCCTCGGCGGAATAACCCAGCTTGCGGGTCCGATTGATTCTGGGTTGCTCAAAGGCATCACCCCAGGCCTCGGCGTGACTTACCACCCAGATGACGGTTGGGGAGGAATGATTGGTCTTGGAAATGCAACGATGAATGCGAGTGTTTCTTTCTCCCAAAGGGGCAATACGACAGTACAAGGATCCTATGCACTAGGGGATACTGGAGCACAGCTAACGGCAGATTATACAACAAACAATGGTATGAATGTTGGAATTGATATCAATGAAGACAAGGGGCCTCGCAAAGATTGGAACTTATCCTTTAACTATGATTTGGCTGGTGGCGGATTATCCGCAAGCCTTGGTTACACAGATCCTGATTCCACACTTGGTCTGACATCCACCATTGACCGCAATGGCCTCTCCACTTCCGCCGAACTGACAGGAGTTAGCATTGCCACAAATGGCCCCAATGGCTTCCAAATGGACGAAATCAACTTCGCCGAACAAAACATCAACGCCGCCCAGGATAAAACACAGAAAGACCAGGATGATGCCAAAAAACTTGCGGATAGCAAAAACATCCTAGCGGGAGAACTAGGAAAGCAAGGTTTAACTCCCGACCAAATCAATGGAGTATTGAATTCTTTAACAAACGATCAACTGAATGGTAGTGCCGACGTAATTAGAAACGAACGGCAAGCGGCCGATGACAGAAAATTTCTCCGAGACCAAAATGTGTCCGACGACGATATAAATGGAATGAGCGCAGAAGCACTCGCCGAAAGAGCCGCAGAAATCCGCGATAGCCAGGTGAATTTGTTTGATACATTCACAGGAGTGGGGACAGCCCTTGGAGGTTTGGCGCTCGGAGGACTGGCCATTGTAGGTGGTCTGTTTGGTAGCGGTAACGGAGCAGTTCCATCACCAAACACGAGTGTAGTGGCTGCGGATGAGCCAGTGAGAAGGAGAGAGGATGAGGAAGGTGGGGAAAATGTAAATGATTCGACTGATAGGGATTTGGCGGCTGCATACGATCCAGAAGATTTTGAAACGGGAGTGATTGAAGAGGAGGAGGAGGAAGAAAGTAACGAGAAAGATAAAAAATCGAAACCAAGAGAAGTTGGATTGACGGAAAGTCCGCAAACCCCATTTCCAGCAATTCTAAGAGCAGTAGAATACTTTCAACCGATAAACAAAGAATCATTTACTACAGACGAAGTGAAAGCGAAGGCAGGCGAGCTTGCTGAGCTAGCGAAGAAATACAAGCAGGAAATAGACGAGCAAATTAAATTAATCAAAGAATCTGACCCAAAATTAAAAGATCCTCAAAACAAAGAACTCGTAAAGCAGTTACAAAAAGAATTGGAAAATTCCAAAAAAGTAGTTAAAGTGCAAGAAGCACAAGTGAGAAGCCAAGAAATTAAAGTTCCACTGATTGATGGTATAAGGCCAAATAAGTTGGAGTCAGGCGTAACGAATATGGTGACCTACGAACAAAACAAAACACAGTCAGAAAACCATGAAAAGTTGCGTGAGTCGATAAAAGATGGACAGCTATCCTTGGAAGCAAAGCAAAGGCTGGAGCAGGAAAAAATGTCGACTCCAGAATATAAAAAACTACAAGAACTTCAAAACCAGAAAACAAAATTAGAAAATGATTTTTTACTTAATAGTTTGGGTAGAGTGAATGATATCAAATTAGGAGATCTCAATAATCCTATAGATCTGAATAAAATTGTATACGGAGATTCACAACAGAATAAAGATTTTCTGAAAGCTCGAGGTGAAATTCAAAAACAAATTGACAAATTAAACGAACCAATAAAAAAAATTGATTCTGAATATGAATTGAAGGCTCGGATAGAAAAATATAGAGAAATGGGAATTGATATCGAATATACACCGAAAGACAAGGATCTGAATTACAAACTAAGACAAATTGAAAGAGCCTTCGAAAAAAAGAACTCAAGGCAAGACCAGATAGTTGCTCTGAGAAATTTGGAAGACCATGGAGTCAGTATTTCCAAGCCACTCTATGATACCGTGACAACACCTACGGAAGGAGTTGCACTGAAACCAGCACCTGGACAGGGCAATTTGTCCATTTATCAAAATGCCCTTGGTATGGAAATCCGTAGACCCATTCCACTGGCTGAGAAAGATGTTGTGACTTCTTTGCCAGACAAAGATAGATTACATCCGATCAAAAATGAACCTGCTCCTCACGATGGAACCGACTATGGATTGAAAATTGGAACACCACTTGGTTCTGTGATGGAAGGTCGTGTTGTGAGTATTGTAGATTCACCAACAGCATTTTTAAATTATGCAGATGGTGGACCAAGTGCAGGTGCACAGGTTGTCATTGAGTCAATAAACCATGATCCAAAAATCCGGACCACATACTACCACTTGAGCCATGTGAATGTAGAGCCAAATATGACTGTAAAAATGGGTGACCTAGTGGGTAAATCTGGAAACTCAGGGAATTCGGTCGGCCCCCATTTGCATTTTATAGTGCAGGTTCATGACGGTAAAAACTGGGTATTACAAAAGAATGAAGAATTTGATTGGACGGGAGTGCCATAATGAAAAAGACAATTGTTATTTTACCGCTAATAGCCTTGTTCGTTGGTACTTGTAAACCCAAAACAAAGGAAATTGAGATCAAAACAGAATTTAGAAATAGTAAGATTGGTTTTGATTTTTTTTGTAATCCTGAGGAGAATACAAATCTAAACTATTATGAAAATAATAGAGAAATGACTGAATACTTAACCGTGTTTGAATGTAAGTTGAACAAGGAATTTCAAGATTATAATTTATTAATCTATTCAATGCCTGATCACTATAATGGCATTTGGTTGACACTTTCAGAAGTAACTTGCATTAACAACGACTGTGTATTGAAACAAAAGCCTAAGAAGGATAATTCAATCGACGAAGATCCAGATGGGGAATTGCGTTTTAAGGTGATCAATAAAGATGTAATTAAATTAGTGTATTCGAATGTTCGTCAAACAACTTTTCAAGAAATTGATGATGTGATACCATACCATAAGGCCAAAGATTATATCGATGTGAAGCGAGGTGTGTATGTGTTTCGTGATCGACCTTGGCTAAAGGATTGCCCAGTTGAACGCACCAAAGTAGACACTGTCGGTGACCTTGGAGTTTATTGTGGTGAAGAAACCGCGGAAACCAAAGTAGAAAGCGAGGCGGAGCCCGTTGGATCGGAGGAAAAATAGATTTTAGGGTAAAGAAGGAGTTCTCAGGGTTTCACATAACACCTAGCAAATTACAATAATCTATTCCTCCCAGCGCCAGTGTTTCCCACGGAGGCTAGGCCAAGGATTTTCTTGCGCTCGCCAGTCGGAACAGGAAGTATCGCTTTCCAGGAGTGGGGAATACCTTAGCGTTCGTTGGCGATGTTATGACACCGATTGCTGGTATTGCGATTGGTGGGCTCGGGATGCTTGCAGGCCTTGCGGGAATACCGACGAGTCCTGTACGAAGGAAAGAGGATGAGGTGACGGGGGAAGCCCCACCACCACCTGATGCACCAGAGGCGCCGATGCCAACCCCTGAGATGGCGGCAAGTCCAGGAGTGGAGGAGAATTCCGATTTTGACTTTGGAAATCTATCAGACAAAGTAAGAGACGGAATACAAAATTTACTTAAAGATTTTATTCCCGATCTGTCGCTTCCGAATCTTGGACTTCCTGATTCCATTCTAAGCGAAATTGCATCTTTATTGTCTGGGGAAGCTTCCCTAACTCCTAGATCCAGTTGGTCAGATATTCCTAGTTGGGTTCGTGGACTTATGCCTTTCCTTGGGTTTCCTGTATCCTTTACGAACGATTCGAGAGATGGGGATTCCACGGGAGGAGAGAGCAATCGGGAAACTAAACCTGGGGAAAAAATCATTGCTCCAGAATCAACAAACCCTGAGTATGTGAGGATCCGAAATCAAGTGTTAGAAAGGTTTTTCGGCATTGATACAGATCCTGGAAAATCGAGAGACCTTTTAAAAACATTAGTGAAAGACAATCCATTGCTGTCTGAAAATGAAAAAAAACATTTAACAGATTCATTGGAAAAAATGTATAAATTAGCTAAATCGGATGTGGAAAAACTAAAAACAAGCTACCTAAATGAAAATCAGATTCCAAATCAATTTAAACCCAACGCAAGCTTTGCTCCTTTATTGCCTGGTGTTGCCAACTTGAGTATGTTGACTCCTGAAGGTAAAATTCCGGCAGGAGGTAGGGAAGTAGAGATTGGAGGGGTAACTGGAATTCGCGAATACGATATCAATTTAGATAGAAAAGATTTAGAATCTCGAGTTGGAGAGATGAATGATCATAACATTAGAAACCCTGACGCCCATGAAATAGATATCCAAGTTGATACGGAAAAAGGGGTGGGAGCAAATACGGATGTACGCTACAATATTCAGCCAAGAGGCTTTGACGAAAGCGGCAATGTGCTTTGGGGAACATATTCATTTCACGAAGCAGATAATATTCATCAATTTACGGATAAAGCAACAGCAGAGTTATTTGTAAACGGAGCCATAAAGTGGCGAGAGTATCAAATCCAGACAGGAGAAACAAAGGTTAGTCCTTTATTAATAAACGACTTTAGTATGCCAGGCGTTGGGAATTCTCCTTATGTAAACCCCACAGATAAATCACTCAATCCTGTAGGGCACCATCACCGACCTTCATCAATGGATATTGCTTTGCCTGGAAAAGATGGAGGGAGTGCTTCTAATACAGATTCGAAAAAGGATCCAAACTATGATCAAGATAAAACAAAAGCATTGATTAAAATTATGGGAGAAAGCGTTCCAAGTGGATATAAACTGAAGGTATATCTTCAGGATGAAGATGTAGTCACTTACTTTTCTAATAGCAATATTATCGTTCAAAACATTGCGCCGCATACACATCATTTACATTTTGAGCTTGTTAAAAATTAGAATGGGTATTTTTTTTCTGCCAGTCACAAGTATTTTCTTGTTATTCCTTCTTGGATTGAATTGCTCTTTGGTTACAGATAAAATAACTTTAGCTCCAGAAGAAAGCGAGATTAAAACTCTGCTTCCTAGATACTCAGAATTTATTGTAGAACGGGAAAATCCGATTGAGTATTTCTTTCAAAGATTTGGTGTAAAAAAAGAAACTGAAAATCTAAAAAAAGATAATTTCGGACTAGTTTTAAAAACTGCGAAGGGGAAATTCAGGTCGCTTGACTTTGAGGTGACCTTGTTTATTAGAGAAAATAAAATTAATAGTACGAATATTCGCTTTACCTTCCTTCCTTCAAAAAAGCGTAAAGATATTGATATAAACTATTACTTCAAGCATTATGGAGAGGCGAATTTTTGCTATGAATTTTCATCAGCTTACAGTCCAATTTTGAATCATGTTCCAGAAAAATGGGGATATTTTTATTGTGGCAGAGAAATATCTTTTAATGCGATTAACAGAGATATTAGAGAAGTTTGTTGGGATGTAAAGAATAAATACCAAGTGGATGATTGTAGAGATACAGCATACTTTAACTTCGTAAATCAAAGAGAGTTTTTACCTACCGCTAGGAATGCCTGCCCGCACAAGTGCTATGAATTTATTCCTTACATTGATCTAGGAGTCTATATAATTAGAAAACCTGGAGTCAATTTAAGAAAAGAACCAGATGTTAGCAGTGGAATAATTTTGAAATTACTTTTGAATGAGGAAGTTGAAGTGATTGAGGACACAGGGAAAATTGGGGAGATCGATGAAAATGTAGCACCTTGGGTGAAAATCAAGACGAAAAATGGTTTCGGTTATGTGTTTGGTGCATTTCTTAAGAAACCGAAAGAGTTCTGGAATTAAACCTGCCCTCGCCAAAACTATAATATTGAACAAAATGTTCGCTAAGTTGGGCGCTCACGCATGTTGGAAAGATTTTGGAGCCAAAGAACCAACTAAAATTATCGATTTTTTGTTCAAAACAAAGAATTTGCTCTAAAAATCTTTGATTCATCAATCACGAAGGTATAAGCCACCTAATACTGGATGGGTGGTCTCAAAATAGAATCAGATGGGTTTCCGATGCGCTGTTAGGAAATTTCTTTTAATATCGTTTATTTCTTTGTCTGATATGAAATTGGTTTGTTAGGTATGTGGAAAGATTCGATTTTTTTCAGATGCTTTTGCCCAGATGAGTTCATCCGAGGACTCAATACCAAGAGAAAAAACATGTTCCGAATTTGGAAAAAAGTCAGATAAATGCTCAACTAAATTAGGCGATAGGTTCGCATCATATAGAAGCATTATGCTACAAGAATTGATTTGTTTTGATCAGCCGCAAAAGTCAAACTCGCCAAAATATCTTCTTTAGTGAGGTATGGAAAGTCTCGCAAAATCTCATCATACTCCATACCAGATGCGAGATAGTCAAGAATGTCATAGACGGTAATTCTCATTCCACGGATACAAGGTTTGCCACCTCGAATGTTCGTATCAAATGAAATATATTTTCTATAATCGAGCACTCCTAGATTTTCGTATAAATTCTGGATTCGTCAAGCCATTTCAACCTTTGGAAAAGCATTAAAATCAAAAACTGGGGTGTAGCCTGATTAAGGATTTTCATTGCCAAAGCTCCGCGCCAGCGATTGCAGCGGATAGCGCGGTCGTTGTTTGTTTCTCCAAATGTTATCTAATGTTACATAACAACGAAAGATCACACTAAGGCAGAAATATGAATGGAAGGTCTCCCTATCAAATTTTCTCCCACTTAGCATTTCTACCTCTTCCTAAACTTTTAACTTTATTTTCATTTTGTAAATCTTTTAATAATTTACGGATTAGTTCAACACTTACTCCAGGTAAATTATATTTAATATCTGCTATACTGAATGCTCCAATTGAGTTTTTGATAAAATCAATAATAAGTTCAGATTTATTTCCTTTGTTGTTGGGAAGATTTTCTAATCTTGTATCAAGTTGTTTGTAAGATTCTTTAAGGATGAATAAAATATAGTTTACATAAGGCCATATATCATTTTTACCCTCATGCCATTTTTTTGAACTTTGTTCCAAGGTTTCGTAGTAACGTTCTTTGTTTTCTTCAATAATCCGTTCTATACTAATGTATCTGCCAATATTATAGCCAAGTTTATATAATTGAAGTAATAAGATTAATCGAGAAACTCTACCGTTTCCGTCTCTAAAAGGATGTATACATAGAAAATCGAAATTAAATGCTATTAATAGAATTAGAGGAGGAATATGTTTTTCTTTTATTTGTTCATTCCATAAATCAATAGCTTTTAATAAGCCAATTTTACTTTCTTTAACTCCAGGTGGTTTAAATCTGATTCTTGATTTTCCATTGGGTAATATTTCAGTAATATCAATTTGTTTTTCTTTTAATTGTCCAGCATCCCAAATATCACCTCTATTTATTTTATGTAGTTTTAGTATTGTTTGTAAATTAAAATCAATTTTTTCATAAGATTCATGAATCCATCGCAGAGCATGTTGATAACCTCTGACTTCTTCTTCGTCTCTATCTTTTAATAACGCATTTCCAAAAATAACAGTTTCAATTCGAGCCTGAGCGACAATTACACCTTCCATACGATTTGATGAAATAGAACTTTCTATCAGCGCATGTTCTTTTAGATGTTTTAATTTTTGCGGGGATTGTTTATTATATAATTCTTGCTTACCTTTAAATTCATCTAAAGCAGAAAGATACCAAGATGTGGCAATCGGAATGCTTTTAAGTTCATTTTTTAATTTTTCAATTGTTTTCATGTTATTTGGAAAATAATCTACAATTGTGAATTTTACAAGTATTTTACCTAATTTAATACCTAATTTATTGTTTTTACCTATTTTCGAAATTTTTCTTAGTATTCCGGCACTTCGCATAACGAACTAGGCTAAACGAGGTTGTCCGTAGCGTGTCAACCGCAGTTAGCCTTACCTTTCATCTGCTCTAAAAGTAATCTTTTCATAAATTTAAAATTACATAAATTTCGGCCAATTTATCAATCTTAAAAAGGAGCCTCTGAATTAATTTACTATAAGGACATCAAAAAAATATTTTTAAAGTTTTATTATATTTCAATTTCCCAAGAAATAAAATCGCTGTTATACAACGTCGAGCATCCTAAGTTGAAATTGTATTTTTATAATAATGCTTCCGATTATGCTGGTTATCTTTCTCGTACTGAGGTAACCGGGATTTTCTTGCGCTCGCCAGTCGGAACAGGAAGTTTCGCTTTCCAGGAGTGGGGACAGCCCTTGGAGGTTTGGCGCTCGGAGGACTGGCCATTGTAGGTGGGCTGTTTGGTAGCGGTAACGGAGCAGTTCCATCACCAAACACGGGTGTAGTGGTTGCGGATGAGCCTGTACGAAGGACTTTGTATAAAAATTGTGTGTACAGATACAGTATTCACCTTACACAATCCTCTAACTTAATTTAGATTATTGATCTTCTTCCAGTTTTAAAATTCGGATTCCTTTCAGAAAAAAATGTGCAAGAGTCCTCCATTCATATTCTTGCCTTATCGGAATCTTCCGTTTAGACTAAATTTGAAAAACAAGAAAATCTTTTCCAATTAACAATCCAACCCCTGCGCCAGCGATTGCAGCGGAAATCCTTTCCATAAACTAAAATATTTTGGTCAACTAACAGATCGGAAAGATTGGAGCGTAAAGCGCGGTCGCTTTTCTATCCAATCTTTATCATATAACGGATTCGAGGCGCCCAAATAGAAATATTATAATATTCAAAGACTCTCTTCCCTAAATGCAAAGGACTGTGTTTATGCCCTTCCGATCTCCATTGCTTTGTTCATCATTGTTTTGGAACCATTGATCATTTGTACATTAGCTTCGTAGGAACGTGATGCCGATATCATATCTGTCATCTCCGTTACAATATTGATATTGGGCATTTCCACATAACCTTTTTTCGGACCAATTTGGATGGCATCAGGATGGGTAGGGTCATAGGTAAGCCTAAGCGGGCTCATATCCTTTTCAATTTTCATCACCTTCACACCTTTGCCATCACCAGGTGAAATGCCAAAAGGATACACTGGACTTTTCCATTTAGTCCGAAGGTTTATGGGAGTAAGGATAACTCTATCTCTTCTAAATGGGCCGTCACCATTTGTATTACGAGTGGTTGTCGAATTTGCAATGTTATTCGATATAACGTCCATACGTAAACGTTGTGCCGAAAGTCCTGTTGCCGAAATATTAATAGAATCAAACATACCCATAAAATTTTACCTTCCTATTATTTAACTGGATCCATTCCTAACTGAATTTATCTTTAAGTTGTTCGCATTACGATATTTAGGAGGCGATTGTTTTGGTTTAACCTTTCAATCATAAAATTATAACTCATTTGATTTTGATTGGCCTCGACCACTTCCTTTTCGATGTCTATATTGTTCCCGTCTGGTCGCATGGTGGTGAGGTAATCCATATTGACTTTGGGTTTTACATCCCGGTAGTCGAGGGGTTTGAAAAATTCAATATGGCGATCATTTGAAACCTTTGTTGGCACCGCTTTTTCTTTCTCAATTTTTTCCGATTCTAACGCACGTTTGATCATAGATTCAAACACAACTTCAGAACGTTTGAAGTTCGGAACATCCGCATTCGCAATGTTATCTGACAAAACCTTTCGCCTCTGAGTGGCGGCCGACATACCGCGTTCAAGTAAGTCTTGGGTTTTCATAAAATGTGTGGCTTCAAACATGGTTTTACCCCTCAAGGTTTCCCTTCGGCCAAATTTCCTTCCTCCTAAAGAACTTTATGTCTCTAAATTTGGATTTTTTTGGTCATTTCTTTGGGCGGCCCCAATGGTATTTTTTATTAGAATTGATAGGGAAGGGGTCGGGCTCTCCCTGCAATCCCCCAAAGACTCTCTTATGGACAAGAATTTAGGTCAAACAATTGGGGGATTTTCGTTCGATCCCTGCCGCGGAAACCAATTCCCGCAATTCAGACAACCAAGGTCTCCTTTCGAATCTCTTTTGTTTCGTTTTGTAATTCATTGTGTTGCAATTTCTTTGTATCTCTTTCTGTCGTTACTTGTTCGTAGTAACTTTCATAATATGGAAAGTTCGTTCCCATGATCCGATCCCAAAAATTAAAATAAAGTGAATAGTTCCCCAAAAATTTCTGGTGATGGAGGTTGTGGTGTGTGGATGTGTTGATCCACTTAGTGATGGGGTGGCTTGCCCAACCCTTTGGAAAAAATTCATATCCTAAATGCCACCAGATATTTAAGACCATTGCATAGAAAGTATGGAAGATTAGTACTTGGAAGTGAATCGGAATAAAGGTAACAAATGGAATGATGTAAATTGCTTCTAAAAATGCTTCCGTTGCTTGGAATCTGTAGGCAGCGAGTGGAGTCGGGTTTACAGACTGGTGGTGTTCAACATGCACATGAGGATACACTTTTTTTAAATGAGCAAAACGGTGCATCCAGTAAAACCAAGTTTCATGCCAAATGGTTATGAGAACAAAACTACCAACTAACATAAGAATGCCTTTTGTATCAGTCACTGGTCCAAAATAAATTGCAGTGGGTAGTATCTTCATTTTTACAAGAAGGATACTCGTTGATGCCACAAGGGTAAAAACGATCAAAGTCACAGCTGATTGTTTGATCTCTTTCCAAACCTTATCAATTTTCGGGTAAACTTTTTGAATACGAAAACGAGCAAAGGATTCTTTTTTCCAAAGATAAAAAATGAAAAATACCAATCCTGCAATTGGATAATAACGTAAAAAATTCATGACCGTTTGGGCAAACCCAACTTTTACGATACAATCCATTACCAATTCGCACTGTACTGGTCCATCAAACATGATTCCTCCGAAAAACCCTTACCACGAGTTTCTTTAAGTTTCATCTTACTCCATTTGGATTTTGTTTGCGACCGATTGGGTCAATTCGGATAGTTTTTTGTATCCAGTTTGCCCTAATCGGAATCAATTTTGAATTTTTTGCGAAAATCAGAGGGGCTCATTCCCACTTCACGTTTGAATGCATCGTAAAATGTGGATTTGGAAGGGAACCCAACTTCGTAGACAACATTCAATATGTTTAATTTTGGATTTTTTCGAAAAATTTCTTTGGCTTCTTCAATGCGGTAATGATTTACAAAATGAAAGAAACTCTTTCCTATATGGGTGTTCAATAGTTCGGACATTTGGTGTTCCGTCAAACCCATGTAATTGGCCATTGATTCTAAGTTTAAGGTCTCATCTCTATGAATTTTTTGGGTTTCCATGAGATCTTTAAGTTTATTGCCTAATAATTCTAAATCAAAACTCCGCAATTGTGAGATTTGGTATTTTTTCTCTTCAATCACAATCCTTTGGAATTCGCCCCAGAGTTCCGGGCTTTTTTGGCGGAGGAGATAAACAAAAATAATGAGGAGGGCAATAAGGAAAGAAACCATTTCAAGCCCACGTTCTACATGTAAAAATAAAGTGAAAATTCCGAGCAAACTTCCAAAAGTACCGACAGACACAACAAAGACCACCAAACGTAAATGAGCTGACTCTTTTAACCTCACCCAACGAACATAACGAAAGACCTGCCGAAATACATACACCCCAGAATACAATATTGGTAATACAGCCAAAACGATAATGAATTTATATAAATTGGGTACACCTTCCTTGGGGTAGGCGGAGTGAATGGCAATTTTGACTTCTTTTGGTTCCATATAGAAGGGAATGAGCAGTAAAAAAACCAAAACAGGAGGGATAAAATCCCAAAGAGTAAAGGGGAGGGTTTCTTTTGGATCGCTCCAAAGTACAAAAAAATACCGTTTGAGGAGGGCACCAAAAAAAGCAGTGAATGGTAGGTGGAACAAATAGAGATGGGGAAAACTGAGTATTTCTCCCGAAAAAGCCAGATAGGTATGCGCTTGGAAGAAAGCGGCAAATAAAAACAAAAATCCTTGGAGATAGGTGTGGTAAGATGCCCCTTTCCTCAAAAATTCGCCGAGTGCGAAAAGAAAGGAAAGTCCGGCGGAAAATCCAATGAGTTTACAAATTAAATCCCACATCAAATTCATGTTCTGAAATTATCCAATGTTTGTAAAATAAAATCACTTGCAGACGCCTTTCCGTCCTTTAGGCTACTCTAAAATACAGTGTCTAATTCCAATCGTAAAACCTCATTTTTATGGGAAGGTAATTCTCTCGAAATCCATTTGCCACAAGTACTTTCGGAGAAAGAAATTTCGGTGGATTGGAAAGAACTTTTTTTACAATTGCAAAACAACCCTCGCAATGTGAAGGTTTTTGCCAAAAATCTGGAACATTCTGATTCCTCTGGTATTACTTTCATCAAACAAATCCGCATCCAATCCGAATCCATTGGTGCAAATTTCAGCTTATACGGGTTAAATGAAGATTTATCTTTTATTTACAAAATCGTGGAAGACGATTCCAAACGAAGCCAAATTCCGAAGATTTTTGCCCTTCGAAAATCGGAAAGGATCGGAAAACTCACAATCGAATCCTTACTTGAATTCAAATACCTTATTACTTTTACGGGAGAACTCACCGTATCTTTTTGGAGTTCCCTTTTGCACCCTTCAAAAATTCGTTGGAAGGATAGTTTCAAAGTGGCTGAGTCAATGGGTGTCAATGCCTTTCCGATCATTGCCATGATTGGCTTTTTACTCGGGCTCATCATGTCTTTTCAATCTGCTATCCCCATGCGTAGGTTTGGTGCGGAAATTTTTGTGGCCAACCTCGTCGGACTTTCACTTTTCCGAGAGCTTGGTCCGCTCATGACGGCTTTCATTCTATCAGGCCGGTCGGGTTCTGCCTTTGCCGCAGAAATTGGAACCATGAAGGTTTCCGAAGAAATCGATGCATTGACAACGATGGGTCTCCCACCTGTTCAGTTTTTGATTGTACCAAGGCTTGTTGCTTCACTCATAGTCACACCACTCCTCACAATTGTCTTCAATTTATTTGGTCTCATTGGGGGGGCGGTTGTTCTAGTGAGTTTTGGATTTCCCTTGATCACATTTATCAACCAAGTCAATATTGCCGTAGGCTTGTCTGACATCCTAGGTGGGCTTTTGAAATCATATTTTTTTGGAATGATCATAGCGGCCATTGGTTGTTACCGCGGTTTAAAAACTGGTTCTGGGGCAGGCGCAGTTGGAGAGTCAACAACGGCCGCTGTTGTTGGTTCTATCATTTTGGTTTCACTCCTTGATGGTGTGTTTTCTGTTTTGTTTTTTTACTTGGGCATATGAAAGAAGATCCAATCATTAAAGTCGAACACCTAACAACTGGCTATGGTCAAACAATGGTTATGGAAGATATTTCCTTTAGTGTTAATCGCGGAGAAATTTTTGGAATTTTGGGTGGGTCTGGTTGTGGCAAATCCACAGTTCTAAAAAATATGATAGGGCTTAGTCCACCTTTTAGCGGAAGGGTTTGGATTGAGGATGCAGACATAGTCATGGCTAACGGTAAGGACAAAATAAATATCTGGAATCATATCGGCGTAATGTACCAACAAAGTGCCTTGTTCGGATCCATGTCCCTCCTCGAAAATGTTCGTTTACCTCTGGAAGAATTTACAGACCTTCCATTACCAATCATCAATGAAATTGCCTATATGAAATTAAAAATGGTCGGGCTTTTTCCTTTTGCAGATCTTTTGCCTTCTGAACTATCTGGTGGAATGAAAAAACGTGCAGCCATTGCACGTGCCATGGCGATGGATCCTAAAATTTTATTTTTAGATGAACCGAGTGCTGGGCTTGATCCTATCACCAGTGTGGAGTTGGATCATCTCATTTTGAGATTGTCAAGAACTCTCGGTGTTACCTTTGTCATTGTCACACACGAACTACCATCTGTATTTACTATGGCAGATCGTGTCATAGTCCTCGATAAAACAAAAAAAGGGATCATTGCAGAAGGCAACCCCAACGACCTCAAAAACAAATCGAAGGATCGATTTGTGCGACAATTTTTTAACCGAATCCCCGAGGAGAGTTATACTAGATGAATCAATCTAACAAAAGTTATTTTAAGGTTGGTGTTTTTGTTTTAGCCAGTTTTTTTACACTCATTTTATTTTTGATCTTTTTTACAGCGGGTTCATTCTTCCAGAGATCCATTCGTTTGGAAACCTATTTTGATGAGTCAGTACAAGGTTTGGACATTGGATCTCCAGTCAAACACCGAGGTGTAAAAGTGGGAACCGTACAAGAAATCACTTTTGTTCAAAATGAATACACTGCCGACCTAAAAACTGACGATAGTTTGCGATATGGTAGGTATGTACTCATTAAAATGTCGGTTCCTGATTTTGTAAAGGGTGTGTATGGAAATGATCTTAAAAAAACTGTGGAACGAATGATTGCATCTGGTCTTCGGGTTCGTCTCGCATCACAAGGATTAACTGGAACTGCCTATTTGGAAGTAGATTATTTAAACCCAGAAAAAAATCCCCCCCTTGCCATCGACTGGGAACCAAAAACAATTTACATTCCTTCGGCTCCGAGTACAATTTCAAGATTCACTGCATCGGTTGATAAATTTTTTGATAATCTAGAAAAGGCAGATGTTGATAAAATTTTACTCCACGTAAACCAATTGGTTCAGAGTTTAAACCAAGCAGTGGGTGAAGCAAATTTGGGTGCACTGGCGCGGGAATCTACATCTCTCGTTTCTGAATTACGCAAAACCAATTCTGAATTGAAAAACTTACTTGCGAGTCCCGAAACCCAAAACGCACCTAAAAAATTTGACCAAACGATAACACAGTTACAATCAACTATGAAACGGTTGGATACAATCCTCGCATCCAACCAGGGAGATATTTCCACAGCTGTGGAAAATTTGCGGATTGCTTCCGAAGATTTAAAGGAAGTCACTTCCAATGCAAAAAAGTATCCATCACAATTTTTATTTGGAGAAGCTCCCAACAAGTCTAAACTTTGGAAATGAGTATGTTTAAAAAAATATTATTATACCTAATTGTTCTAATTTCCATTAACGCTTGTTTTGGTGTGACAAAATCATTTCCAGATAAAAAGATGTTTTTGATTGAAGCTGGCGAAATTGGTAAAGTGGGAAGTTCTGATCACAATAGAAGTTTTTTTATCAGAAAGGTTAGTTTTTCGCAAAAATTTGAAGGTAAAGAATTCGTGTACCGAAAAGGTGATGTCAATTACGAATCGGATTTTTATAACGGATTTTTTATCACACCACAAGCCAATATCCGAGAAGAAGTTTCTAAAAGTTTTGTTAAATCAGGGCTTTTTGTTTGGGATTCCAATGTGAATTCCAGATTTTTAGCAACCCATTCAATTGAGATTTATGTTACGGAACTTTATGGAGATTTTCGTACAAAGGAACCCAAATCAGTGTTAGAATGGGAAATTGTTGTGTTTGAAGAAAAAGATTCCCCCTCTCTTATTTTTCGCAAGAAATATACAAAGTCCATTGGCATCAAAGAAAAAGACCCTGAAGCATTGGTGACAGGTTGGAATGTAGGTTTCCATGAATCTTTGAACGATGTCATTTTAAACCTTTCCAAACTAATACGCTAAATAGTGCGAGGAGTTTTATATTCGATTGGTTTTATATTCTTTAGGCAAAGATTATCATACAATTGGACATTTTAAAAAGTTCGTTGACTTAGTGTTATTTATCTAAATAATCGAAAGGCCTAGAAACAACATGAGACTCATCGAATCCATAGCGCCCATTTATTTTGTTTTGATATTAGTCGAATTGGTTTATGTTCGCATCAAACGAAAGGATTTTTATCACTACGAAGACTCCATCGTGGATTTGAGTTTGGGAGTGCTCAGCCGAATTTTTGATGGGCTTATTTTGCTAGGAATCGTTGCCACCTATCAATACTTATATTCATTCTTTGGTTGGGGCAAAGAGAATCTAAATTGGATCACAAATCCAAACTCAAGTGTGCATTGGGTGGTATTGTTTATTCTTCTCGATTTTTTATTCTATTGGGCACATCGATTCAGTCATGAAATTAAAATTCTATGGGCATCCCATGTTGTCCACCATTCAAGTGAAGAGTTTAATTTAACAGTTGCTCTCAGGCAATCCTTTGTTAGGAATATTGGGATTGGAATTTTTTATTTACCGCTAGCGGTTTTTGGTTTTCCAGTGGTTTCGTATTTGATCATTGATGCACTCAATCGTACTTACCAATTTTTTGTGCATACGAGAGCCATAGGTAAGCTTCCTGCTTGGTTTGAGTCTATTTTTGTAACTCCTTCACACCATAGAGTGCACCATGCAATGAACCCAGAATACATCGACAAAAATTACGCAGGTGTATTTATTTTTTGGGATAAATTGTTTGGAACTTTCAAAGAGGAGACAGTTCCACCTAGGTATGGTTTGGTGACACAGCTTAGGAATTTTGACCCCATTTTCTGCCAGATCCATGTGTTTAAGGACATGGCCTCTGATTTTTGGAATACAAAATTTAAGTGGCAAGCAATTCGTAGTTTTTTTTCATACCCATCTGTGCGTCCCATTGACCTGATACCAAAAACAAAAATTATGAGGATCGACCAATTGTATAGGCCAGACCCTAATGGCCTTGGTTTTCGAATTTATCTTTTTATTCAATTACTGGTTCCAACAATTTTTACTTTGTATTTTCTTAAAAAATTGGGCGAATACAATGTTTGGCAGATCATTTCTATCATTTATCTTTTGGTATTTAGTTTCGTATCTTTAGGAGTTCTCATCACAAAACGAAAAAGTGCCTTACTTTATGAAATGACAAAATTTATATTTTTATCCTTTCTTTTGGTTTTCTTTTTTTATCCTTAAAAAAATTTGAAAGAAAGAACTCCTTATTCCAGGTGAAATAAAAATGAAATACCTACATACGATGATTCGCGTTTATAATTTGGAAAAAGCCTTACATTTTTTTGTCGATGTGTTGGGTTTAAAAATTTCACGCCAAAAAGAATACCCACAAGGAAAGTACACCTTAGTTTTTTTATCAACCGGTGAATTGGATGCACCTGAAATTGAACTGACCTATAATTGGGAGGAACCAAGTGCCTATACAGGTGGGCGTAACTTTGGTCACCTGGCTTATGAGGTAGACAATATTTATGAATACTGTGCGCGCATCCAATCAATGGGAGTTGTAATTAACAGACCACCTCGGGATGGGCGCATGGCTTTCATTCGTTCACCTGATAACATCTCCATTGAGTTATTACAAAAAGGGGAAAGTTTACCGCCGAGCGAACCATGGTTGTCTATGCCCAATAGTGGTGAATGGTAAAAGTTTCACCAAACATCGCCATCATCGGTGCTGGTGCTGGTGGTTGTTTTTCAGCAATCCAAATACATGAACGAATGTCAGGCGATTGCAAAATTCAAATTTTTGAAAAAACTAAGGAACCACTGTCCAAACTGAAAGTTTCGGGTGGAGGAAGGTGTAATGTAACACACAATCTTTTTGACCCAGAATCCCTCGCTTCAAAATACCCAAGGGGCGAAAAGGAACTGAAGTTTGCATTCAAAACCTTTGGACCAAAGGAAACAATGAGCTGGTTTTCAAAACGAGGGATTAAGTTAAAAGTAGAAGAGGATGGTCGAATTTTTCCTGAATCAGATCTTTCGACTACCATTATCGATTGTTTTTTATCAGAACTTAAAAAATATAAGATCCCCATTCAGTATGAACGTCAGTTAGTTGCGATTTATCCGCCGAACACACAGTTTAACAGCAGCCGTTCCTTTCGGTGTCTTTGGGAAGGCGGAAAGGAAGATTTTTTTGATAAGGTCGTTCTTGCCACTGGTTCCAATCGCAAAATATGGCAAATTTTAGAAAAGATGGGTTTAACTATCATCCCCCCAGTTCCTTCGTTGTTTACCCTTGGCATTGAAGGGTCGGATATTGTTCAAATACCAGGAGTTGTTGCCCCAAAAGTAAAAATCAAAATTGGTCACAAGGGTAAATACCAATCAGGGACAATTCTCATCACTCATTGGGGTTTTAGTGGACCCGCAGCCTTACGGTTGTCAGCCTTTGAGGCAAAAACTTTGTTCGAATTGAATTATCATACAAATCTTTATATTAATTGGACCTACGATTTGAATCCTTTAGAATGTGAAAACCATTATCTCACAGAGAAACAAAACTTCCCGCCTCAAAAAATCCAACCAAAAAAAGAGTGGGGATTGCCCACAAGGCTTTGGGAGTTTTTACTAATGGAAGCTAAAATTTCGGAAAACAAACGTTATTCGGAAGTTTCTAAATATGAAATTAAATCATTGAGTTCAGTTTTGACAAACTCAGAATTCGTAATGACCAAAAAAGGTGTATTCAAAGAAGAATTTGTTACTGCTGGGGGTGTCGCACGCAAAGAAATCAATTTTGAAAAAATGGAATCCAAAAAGATCCCAGGTTTGTACTTCTCCGGTGAAGTCATCGATGTGGATGGAATCACTGGAGGTTTTAATTTTCAAAATGCGTGGACAACAGCGTATTTAGTATCTAAAGGCATTTACGAATCGTCTATTTGATTTTATGAATTTGTATAAAATCGACAGTTTGTGCCACAGAACCTGGTGCGCCTGAAAGGATAACAACCGTATCACCAGATTTCAGTTTCCCTTCTGTTTTTAAGGTTTTACTCATAAAGGCAATCATGTCAGGAAATTTATCCATCATCGGCATCACATAAGATTCAACACCCCAGTATAATTTCATCTTTCGTGCTGTTCCTAAAAATGGAGTGAAAGAATAAATTGGTTTAATTGGTCTGAATTCGGAAGATAACAAAGAGGAATACCCTGATCTTGTAAAATTGATAATTGCTTTTGCATTGATCGAACGAGCAATCGATTCTGCCGCATAACCAAGCGCAGTTCGTTCCACTTCAATTTCTGTTCTATCCATTTGTCTAAGGTGAGCTAAATAAATATTGGATTCTTCTGCTGCTTGGATGATCCGAGTCATAGTTGACACTGCCTCAATTGGAAATTTCCCAGATGCAGTTTCTCCAGACAACATCACTGCATCTGTACCATCCATCACCGCATTGGCAACATCACTTGCTTCGGCTCTCGTTGGCCTAGGGTTATCAATCATCGTTTCTAACATTTGTGTGGCGGTAATGACAGGTTTTCCTTTTTGGTTGAGTTTGGTGATCATTTCCTTTTGGATGATAGGGACATATTGTGTGTCAAGTTCCACTCCTAAGTCACCCCTTGCAATCATGACTCCATCACAATTTTCGATTATTTCGTCAATATTCTGCAAGGCTTCCGGTCTTTCAATTTTTGCGATGAGACCAGCATAACTATCTTTCATAAACTGACGTGCCATTTCAAGGTCGCTTGCTCGTCTAACAAAGGAAAGAGCGATGTAGTCTACTCCGAGTGATAGAGCAAATTGAAGGTCTACGATGTCTTTCTCAGACATGGCAGGAGCTG
This sequence comes from Leptospira sp. 96542, assembly GCA_029310945.1. Taxonomy (GTDB): domain Bacteria; phylum Spirochaetota; class Leptospiria; order Leptospirales; family Leptospiraceae; genus Leptospira_A. Next base: position 47,708 of record JARJFC010000022.1, on the reverse strand, counting down.
AAATGGGAGTACCAGGTAAATTGATGCCTTTATTATCTTTTAAAATGCCACCAATGATAGTTTCCAGAACCGCCCTTTCTTTTGTTTTGGATTTTACGACAAAGGATAATTTACCATCATCCACAAGTAGTTTGTGTCCAGGTTCAATATCATTTAAAATGTATTGGTAGGTGCATCCAATTTCATCCTTTGTGCCTGGAAAATCAGCAATATGATTGATGGAAATAAGGTCACCTGATTTTAATTCGACGGGACCCGATTTTAATTTTCCTGTCCTAATTTTTGGTCCTTGTAAATCGGCAAGTATGCCAAGTGAAGAACCAGTTTCTTGTTCACATTCTCTCAGCAGTTCAAATACTTCTTTATGGTAGTCATGTGTGGAGTGCGAAAAGTTCATTCGCGCTAAATCCATACCCGAATAAATGAGACTTAAAATTGTTTCGCGATTGGCAGAAGCCGGTCCTATGGTGCAGATAATTTTGGTTCTTTTGAGAGGGATCTTTCTTTCTTCAGGCATATATATAAATTTTACTCTTTTTTGTTAATCCTGCAAGTAAATTGTTCTGATTGAATTGACTTGTGTCATTTTTCGGGAGAATTATCATATTAATGACATCCAATGGATTAGCTTTAGTTTATCACTCTTCATACAATTTGGAATTGCCAGGTCATGTATTTCCGGCTCATAAATATTCCCATCTTTACAATCGTGTCAAACGCGATCCAGTTTATGCATCTTGGGACATTTTTCTCCCGAAAAAGGCTGAGGATGAAGACTTAGAGCTTGTACATAGTAAGGCGTATTTAGATGATCTTTTTGGCTACGAACATACGGAAAGAACGATGTATTCAGAACTTCCACTTAATCGAAGTATTGTGGAAAGTTTTGCATATGGGGTTGGTGGTACGAGTTTTGCAACGGAATTAACTAATAAATTCAAGTTTGGGTTCAATATGGGTGGTGGGTATCATCATAGTTTTCCTGATAAGGCAGAAGGGTTTTGTTATTTGAATGATGTAGCGATTGCTATACGAAAGCAAAAATTTATAAAGCCTGATGAAAAGGCAATCATCATTGATTTGGATTTACACCAAGGTAATGGGAACTCTTATATTTTTCAATACGATGACAATGTTTATACATTTTCTATGCACCAAGGTAATATTTATCCGAAAAAAGAAAGTTCAAATTTAGATGTAAACTTGGAACCTGGTACAAAGGATGATGAATACCTTTCTCATCTTAATAAGTCATTGGATAAAATCAAAAAGGATTTTGATCCAACAATTGTGTATTATATAGCAGGCGCAGATCCATACGAAGATGATTCTTTAGGCGAATTAAAAATTTCTATGAAAGGTTTAAGGGAGAGAGACAAAATGGTTCGTAAATACTCTGAAGATTTAAACATTCCGTGTGTAGTCACTTTGGCTGGAGGTTACGCACGAGATTTTCGTGATACTGTCGAAATTCATTTTAATACGATCACTGCATTTGGTGAAAAATAATGGGAGTGTTTTCTTCAACAGACAAAAAAAAAGATCAAAACGATTGGCTAAATTTAGATGAGCTATCGTTAGTTGATGTTTCTCGTGAGTTAAACACTTCACTCAATATGGAGCCCAAATTATTTAACCGGTTTAGGCGAGAGGAAGTGGAAACTTTACTCAGATCTTCTGGATTATTATATGCTGTAGAAGTTAGAGGTTTTCCAAACTCAATCATTGAAATTGAAATTTTGAATGATTATGATAATCGAGTGTATATAAAAACTTCCAATGATAAAATATTGGTTCATATGAGGTTGAAAGTTTCACAGTTTCAATTGAAAGGCGACGATGAACAATTTCCGATGATTTACATCGATTGGTTACTTACACAGAATCTAAATTTTGAACCTGGTGGTCTTAAAAAGGAGCTATATTTTGGCCAAGAATATCCTGGCCTCAATGTTCTAAATGAGTTTACAGAATTTATTCGATTGTTGTCTAAAACTCTTGGAACTTCGGGAGCTTTTAATGTTCCTGAGTATTTCCATGACGCTGTGTTATTTTCGCGGAAATTTCGATTCATCGATCCTGAAAAAGAGGCTGTCTTTCGTGCTTTGATTAAAAATTTCAGAGGCATCAATTTGCGAAATTTATCATCCAAAATCCATAAAAATGAGGTTTGTTATGAAGATGGTGAGCCTTATGTATGGAAATATGGGGAAATGATCTCTTGTACGGATGTTTATTTGGAAAAAAAAGTATTTCAGGAATCCTACTTTAAGAAAGTGGATGAATTGAAGGAAAAATTAAAATTCAAACTAATCACAAAGTGAAAGGATTGGATCGGTTTTGTAAAATATTTCTGAATGGTAGATTATAAATTTAAACCTGAAATACTCATCATTGATGATGATACTGAAATCTGCGAAACATTGGAATTGCTTATCAATGGTTTAGGGTATTTTGTCAGGTATTTTACAAACCCTTCACAAGGTTTAGAATACTTTGAACGAGAGCTGAATCCCATCGTCTTCTTAGACGTGAATATGCCCCAGGTTTCTGGCCTTTCTTTATTACCAAAAATCAAAACATTAAATCCCAAAACCCAAGTGTTAATGATGACGGGAGAACATGACATTCAAACCGTAGTTTCTTCGTTGTATCACAGAGCATCGGATTTTATATTAAAACCATTTCACGTAAAATCAATTGAGGCAGCAATATCTCGTGCATTTGAATATTACAATTTTCTGAAAGATAAAGAAACATTAGATGAATCCATAAATAGAGACCTTCGTTTGGCAGCAAAAATTCAATCCAAAACAATGATGTTGCCTGTAAACAATCGTAAAATTCATGCAGATGTAAAACCTGTTAGTTTTGTTTCTGGAGATTTTTACCAAGTTTATCCTGTGGATGATGACCAGACTCTCATCCTTATGGGAGATATTGAAGGACACGGCGTTACTTCTGGTTTAATAGCCATTCTCATGACAACCATCCATAGAGAACTCGCTCGAACAACAACCTTTTCGCCTGCCGAATTGTTATTTAGGTTAAACAAAGAATTATGTAAAGAAATTGGAACACATAGTATGACGGCCATTAGTGTATTAGTGAACCATTTTCATAAAACAATACGTTATGCGAGAGGCGGTCATCCTTTCCCGATACTTTTTAAAAGAGATTCTTTGGCAATGGAGATTTTGCAGGATCAGTCAGGACAAATACTCGGCATTTTAGAATCTATGGCATTTACTGAAAGGGAAATCAAGGCTGACCAGGGTGATATTTTATTTTTATATTCAGATGGGCTTTTGGCATCAACATCGCACCCTCTGGTGCAGACGTTAACACATTTGCCTTCAGCGGGTGGCCTAAGAATCGATGGTATGAAAAAGGAAATCGATACCTATATTCATTATTTAGAATCTTCATCTAAGGCTTCGGATGACATATCTTATTTACTTCTAGAGATTTGAGATACATAACATTTGTTTTTGTTGCCTCAGTTAAGAAAACTTGCAATTCGTTTTTATCCTTAAACAGTCCATTTTTGAAAGCCAAATTCCAATAGAATCTATGATTTTCCATTCTTTCTATTATGCTGCCTTGTAAATCGAAGGGACACATTCGTTTGGTAATTTCAGCCGCTTTGTAAAATAAAAAATCTCCTTTAGTATAAAACTTTTTATCTTTTTTATCCAATGAGGCAATAAATTTTGAATTATCGTTCGCATAGTTTACGATTAGATCTTTTGTTAACTTCCACAATTCTTCTTTGTTCGGATCTTCCTTGGATAAACTCATTCCAGATAGAATTGTAAGTGACACGCCAAAAAACAAAATGGGAAGGAACTCTTTGGGTTTATTCTCCATTTCATTCCAGAATGAGTATGCTAAGTAGGTAATAGGTATCCAATAAAACCCCATAAGATCCCAATCTGCTGGAAAACCTAATTGTGGATTGTGGAAAAAACCATGAAGAAAAAAACAAAAGCTAGCGACAAAAAGAATTTTGTATTCTTCTTTTTGGATAAAAGTTCTCCAGGAGTTATGGTGGAAAAAATAACCGTATAACAAAAATAAAATAGGGATGCCTGTATTAAAATAAAGAACCGATAAAATTTCTTTGAAATGGTTTATAGAAACTAACCTCTGTTTTGGATAAAAAGGCGGATGGATTAGATGGGTACTATTGGAATCAATGGATGGGTTATGCAGGAAGATGAAATAAAAAAATACGGGTAGAATAATTAATAAGCCAAGTAAGGTAGAAACAATTAGATGTTTTGGCTTCGAATGTTTAGGGGAATGTTGATACCATAGGTAAAATAAAAGTAAACTCAAATACCCTGAAACCAAATGGAATAAGATTGCAATGCTAACGAAAGCAGTTGCGCCATATAATAATAAATTTTTATTCTTGGATTCGTTTCTGAGCCAATATAGAATTTTGAAATAAAGTGTGAAGTGTATTAAACTAACGAGAGTATAATTCTCTGAATAACCGTAAAAAAGTAGAAATCCTCCTGCAGATAGAAAGAAATAGAGTCCTAATGATTTTTTTTCCGTTTCTTCTTTAAGTAGAATAAAGACGAGGACAATACCGGCAAAAGAAGATAAAAATCCGTAAACAATTCTTGGGTCGTTATCCCAACCCAAACTGACCAAAATTTTTAATAAAAGACTGTGAGAAATTGTTTCAAATATTTCATCTAAGGTGAATTGAAAGCTAAAAATGGTTGTTTCGAGTAAATTTGTTTCGAGTAATAAAAGGCCATCACCAAAACTCATATTACGAATGGGATGTAAAATTAGAAATACAAAATAGAAGGTAAGTAAAATCCAATTGTACTTTTTAATAAAATCAAAACTGAAATTTTGATAAGAAACCCAATTGAATTTTTTATTTAGGTAAACGATCAGTTGGAGTGCAAAAAAAATATTTGTGGCACCAAGCAACCAAATTTTATTTTGCGGAAAATACCAAACGTTCGGAAAGAAGAAAATATGCACCAAACAAAGTAGATACGGAAATGATAAAAATAGAAGTTTCATTGATTGTCCAGTTCGTAATAAGTTTTTGGAATGTCTTTTTCTGTAATGAAAGGAAAATGCCCTTTTCGGATATTAAAAAATACAAGCTCAGGTAGGCTATTGAATAAAGATTCAAGTCCTTTGGAAACGTTTTCACCCCGATCAAAGGGAGAAACAATGACACCGACACCAAAATAACCAGCACCCCAAAATAAATTGGCCAAACCCATCACAGGTCGTAGAACAATAGAATCTTCAGTAAAAAATAGGAATGAAGGGTCGAGTGGGTTTGGTGAATATATTTTGGAAGTAGGTATAAAACTTTCTTTGAGTTTTTCCGAAAAATTTAAGTTCAATCGTTTCAGATTTCGGTAGGATGGATAAATTTTTATAAATTTTGTTTTCGGAGAGGACTCCATTTTATTCGCAACAATGGCAGGAATAAAATTGAAACTGAGAGTATTCGTATTCATTTTTAATCCTGGCTCCATCATTGGATGGGATGAATCAGGGAACATGAATGATTGGTATTTAAAAATTTCATTGGTACAGTTTTGAAACACAAGATGGTATGAATAAATGGATCTGACATGTTGTTTATAGCGATAGTGTATTTCTGTGATTGGACTAATGTTTGGGGTTAAATTTTTGGATGAATCATCAATGTTTACTTGTTTTGCATCGGTCGCTTGATTTGTTGTGAATCCTTCCATTTGAAACGACCAATCATCATATTCAAAGGAAGTTGCATTAGTTTCAAAATGCATCCAGTTGGTTAAAAAGTTCTCCCATTTTAAAAAGGAGATCGATGAGTATCCGTCTTTAAAAAAAGAATTTTTATTTAGAAGTAGTAATTTTTTATATTCTTCTTTTTTGCTTTTGCGTAGCCATTTGGGAATTGAGATAGGCGGCAAATACGAAAATTGGTTCAAAGATTTGATTGGCACCAGGATTTTTTTTGTTTGGATTGATTCTTTTAATGTCACAATTCGAATGAGTAGTGTAAGTTCTTCCCAATCATCACAATTATTTTGATTAAAACATAACTTAATCTCATTGATCAAATTACGTTTATAATCTTCCAATTTGGAAATTTCATTTTCAGAAAGAGTTTCTGAAAATTGATAGAAAGAGTTAGCAACAATTAGTTTTGGGTTGAAAGCAAATTCTCGAACGAAACGTTTGCGTTGATAGATTTCCCAAGTTTGAAAATTCGTTTGAATCCTACTTGTCGGTAATAAATAAGGGTGTTTGTTTTTTTCTCCTAAGTTTTCAAAAGAAAATTCTTCGGATTCGACTTTCTGACGTAAGTCGTCTTCAATTTGTTTTATGTTTTTGTCTAAAATTTCAATTTTTATTTTTAGATTTTCCATTTGGGAACTGTCCATATCAAAAATGGATTTCCAAGTTATTGGATCGTCTTTAATGGAACTAAAATACCCTAAACCAGAAATAGGAATTGAGAAATTTTTAGATTTTTGAAGTAGTTCGTAAAGTTTTTCTGTTCGTTCTAAAACTTGCAGATTATCGATATGTTTTTTTTGCACCAAATAGGCTTCATTCCATTTTCGCTTTAACTCAAGTTTGGTGTCCTCTCCTATATCCCATTCGTAAAAAATGATATTTCTATTTTGAACCACTCCATATTGAAACCTAAATTTACTCCAAGGTTCACGTACGATATGGAAAATTTCATCCTCATACGAAAATTGTAAATGGTACACAGTATCGCCAAAACGAAGGGCAGAATGTCCTCCACTCGACTGACCAGTATTGGCATCGATGTATAAAAAACCATGGGGATTGGTTTGGGAAAATATAGAACAAGGCGAGAGAATGAAAAAAAGAACTAGGGCAGCGAATTTCTGCCCTATTACAATTGATTTTATAGGTTGTAACCTTCTTCTATGAGTTTTGCAATTTTAACATTGGTTTTAGCGACATTTGCAACAACCAAACGGATGTCAGTCTTTGTTGCTTCTGCTTGTTTTAAACCTTGGCCAATGGCAATGAAAGTGGCAGGATGGTTGCGCCAAGAAACGAGACCGTGTTCTTTTGCAATGTATGCAATTTCAGATTCAATTTCTTTCGTGCGGTCTGGGTATTGGATATTTAAACTTACACTTGCAATCACATCTTCTCTATATTTTAAAAGGGCTTTTTCCTTTCCGCCACTGGAACTATCGGACACACTACCGCTCACGGAAGTTACAAGTTTCGAAGCAGATTCAGAGATAGAAATCCCAACTTTACTCACACTTGCAGATGCAGAATCAAGGATAGCACAATTTCCCAAACTCAAGCCAATTGCAAACACTCCTAAAATACCAAAACGACTTATTGTTTTCATAAAAACCTCAAACTAAGAATTTCAAAAATACTAGTCAATATATTTAGCTAGTCAATCGATTTTCGAATTACACAGCAACCACAACGGAGCCAAAAGCAGGTAACAAGATGGTCATGGTTTGTGAATCAAGTTTTGCATCCACCCTAGTGCCAGTCCAAAAGTCCATAAATGGCTCTTTGGTATTTAGAGTTTTTGGGAGTTTTACTTTCACCATTTTTTCAGATTCGGTTGGATTCCAAATTCCTAAATAACCTGCAGGATTGTATAAAGCTTCAGGGAATTCATTTTCAAAAATTCCAAGTGGAATGGGGGTTTGATTTTGGCATTCTCTGTTTAATTGGAATGCTTTTTTTAAAATGTTTAAACGTTCCATTTCCAGTTTGGTTAAATCATCTGAAACTAGGAGCATCCCACCTGACACTGCCATAATGGAAGCCATTAGTTTGGTTTGAGATTCGTTCATTTTATTCTTCTTTTTGCGAACTAACAAACAATCTGGATCGTTCAGCCATAAATTTCGGTGCATTGATGCACGAGTGATGTCGTTGATAAGAGCTGTTTTGGTACAAAGTGCATTTCTATCTTTTAAGAATACTCGCAGTTTTTCGGGATTCCAAAATGGAGCCACATCGCAAGAAATCCTCATTCCATCGAATATACCTACAGAGGGTAACATTGGAGCACCGCAGCCAAGTAAAAAAGTATTTTTACCTACGATTTTACGAATCATTTGTAAAACTTTTATATATTTAAGTTGCGGCGATAAGCTATTGTTATATGGTTCTCCTGGCAAAAGTCCCGCATACAAAAAGTCTAGTTTGAGGTAAGGGTAACCCCATTCTTTTACAATGGTTGAGAATACTGTCTCTAAGTAGGACAAGGCTGTTGGATGGGTAATGTCCAATGCATATGTATAACCACTCCCCCATAACGGTTGATAAATGGCAGGGACTGGATCTCCTTTTTCGTCTTTTAGAATTGCCTCTGGGTATTTGCGAAAAAAATCGGAGTTTTTACGTACGAGGAATGGCGCAAGCCAAATCCCTGGTTTGAGTCCTACTCGTTTGATTTCATCTGCTAAAATCCGCATTCCACCAGGAAATTTTTCATTGGGTGTCAGCCAGTCGCCAATTTCTTTTTGGTAACCATCATCAATTTGGAAAAATTCGAAAGGAAGATTTAATTCTCTAACTTTTGCTAGGTTATCCAAAATTATTTTTTGATCTATATTTGTGTAATAATAATACCACGAACACCAACCAGTCGGAACCTTTTTAGGCAAAGCTGGGATACCAATGGAATCCCCCAAATCGGAAAAATATTTTGCCAATTTGGATTCAGGATTTCCTTTAAAGGTATCCACTTTGATTTTTGCAAATTGTAATTTGGCATTTGGTTTCAGATCAGGTAGGCAATAAAGATCATACCGTAACTTTACATTTACGGGGATTCCTGATTCAGACATTGTGATGATGAATTTTACACCAAAGTCACCTTGTGATGTGGGAGCAAATAGAACTCCGACTTCTGACTCCCGATTGTACAATAGGGTCAGATATTCGGATATGGTTTCGCCCTGTCTATTTGTAGGTTTACTATACACATTCTCTTGGGAGTAATGCAAAAATTTTAACAAAGGGCTGCGGTCAATGTTTGTCGCATCTACCGCTCGAGAAATTGACCATGATTGGTAACCATGTTGGAAAATCTGATACCCTCCTGAAGCAGGAACGTCTGGCAAAAGTAGTTCTAAATAATCGACGGAAAACCCAACTTCGGGTCTCGTTTGTTCTCGCCAAATCAGTTTGGGGGTGATGATTTTGCCATGTTTTTTATCCTGGGTTGTTTGCAATGCCAGTTCGAATTTTTTGCATTCGCTTTGGAAAAGGCCAGGTTTTATGGGAAAAAATGTGGATATGGTGATAGAGTCGTGTATTCTGTATTGAATTTTCATCTTGGAAAAATCTATTTGATGATTTTGTTAGGGTGGTTTCCATAGTAAGCCATTATGACCCAAAAACGTTCAACTATAAAACCAGTCGTCCTCCAAGGAGACTTGAATGAAGAATTCTATGAAGCATTCAAAAAGGATGACCGTTTGGCTGTGGATTGTGAGATGATGGGCTTAAACCCCAGAAGGGATCGCCTTTGTGTCGTACAAATTTCAGACTCGAAAAACCGGGTAGCTCTTGTACAAATTTTACCTGGCCAGACCCAAGCTCCTCATATCCAAAACTTATTTGAATCTAAAGACATTGTAAAAGTATTTCATTTTGCGCGAATGGATATGACTTTTTTACGAGCAAGACTTGGCATAAAAGTAAAAAATGTGTTTTGCACAAAAATCGCAAGTAAATTGGCTCGAACTTACACCGACAAACATGGATTAAAAGAACTCATACGTGAGTTTTTTGAAGAAAATATCGATAAAAAAAATCAATCGTCTGACTGGGGTAAAAAAATTCTAACGAAAGATCAGGTTGATTATGCTTCTGGGGATGTACGGTATTTGATTTCACTGGAATCGACTTTGACTGAAATGATGATCCGAGAAAAGAGATTTGAAATGGCAGAAAAATGTTTTAATTTTTTGGAAACACAAGTGGAGTTAGACCTCCTCGAAGTTTATAATCTTTTTGAGCACTGATGTCTAAAAAACTCCCGAGTTATATTTGCAAATCTTGCGGAGAGACTTTTAGTCGTTGGGCAGGAAAGTGTTCTTCCTGTGGTGTTTGGAACCAAATCGAAGAAATTCAAGCAGGCTCTGGGGGTCGGTTTGATAAACAATCGAATATTCAAAAACTAACAAAAGAAAGACGTTATTCCGAACCCAAACCTGTGGGTTCCATCCAGAGTGATGAGTCCGATCGTATTCCATCTGGGTTTACTGAACTCGATTTGGTGTTAGGTGGTGGTATTGTGCCAGGTAGTTTGGTTCTGATTGGTGGGGAGCCAGGAGTTGGAAAGTCTACATTAGTTTTGGAAATGGCCAAAGAGATTGCTTGCCGTGGGAAGGTACTTTATATTTCGGGAGAAGAATCGGCAAACCAAATCGGGCTTCGGGCCAAACGAATGGGTATTTCGTCTGAGTCGATTTTATTATCATCCGAAATTTATGCAGAAAATGTTTCGCAGATGATCCAAGACACAAATCCAAGTGTTGTTTTTATAGATTCGATCCAAACTATTATGAAAGAAAGTCTTGTCAACCAGGCAGGTACTGTCACCCAACTCCGAGAATCTTCGCAAGTATTTTTAGAAACAGCCAAACGAACGAATATTCCTATATTCCTAATTGGTCATATAACAAAAGAAGGTCAAATTGCAGGTCCAAAAATTTTGGAACATTTAGTGGATACTGTTTTGTATTTTGAAGGGGATAAGTTCAATTATTACCGAGTCCTTCGTGCGGTGAAAAATCGTTTTGGTGCTGTGGGAGACACTGCCATTTTTGAAATGGTTTCTGGAGGGCTCACACAAGTATTGGATCGCCATAGGTTGTTCATTTCTAGTGAGTCGGAGGAAAGGTCGGGGAGTGTATTGTCTGCTGTAATGGAAGGCTCGCGTGCGATGGCCGTCGAAGTACAAGCGTTAGTGACGAAGTCATCTTTCGGGCAAGCCCGACGCATGGCAGAAGGTTTGGATAACCGCCGTGTGATTTTACTTGCAGCTGTACTTGAAAAGTTTTTGGGTCTACCTTTATCCGAGTCAGATATATTTAGTAATCTCGCTGGGGGACTTAGTATAGATGAACCGAGTTTGGATCTTGCCATTGTTTCCTCTATCATTTCGTCCTACAAAGGCAAAGCGATTTCTCGTAAGATTGGATTTTTGGGGGAAGTTGGTTTGTCTGGTGAGGTGCGAAGTATTGGCCAAGTTAGTTTACGTTTGAAAGAACTTTCTGGGATTGGTATCCAAACTATCTATCTTCCACATGGCAACCTAAAGGAAGTTATGGGAGCTTTTCCACTATTGGAAATTAAGGCAGTCAAACACTTGAACGAACTAGAAATTTAGATTTATGAAAGCTAGCCGAAGTTGTTAGACCAAATCAAAATCCATACGAAATCAAAAATAGAAAACGAATTCACTTTTATCTAAAAGTTTGGAAATCCATTATCCTAAAAGCAGTAAGTGAGTTTCGTTTTCCACTGGGTTGGTTTCGAAATTGGGTCACCTTTTACGGCGCTTGAAAAAAGTAAGTGAGTATCGTTTTTCATAGGGTTGAGTTCGAAATTGGGTCACCTTTTGCAGCACTTGGAAAAAGTAAGTGGGTTTCTTTCCCGCGCGACTTTCATTTTTCGATGACTGCAAATTTCCAAAATTAGGATTTCCACTATCATTTTCCTTCTGGAAAATCAATATTGAGTAATCACTCACTCGTAACGCTGTTCTATTTATTTTATGTCAGAAATATTCGAAATACTTGACCAAGAGGGTAAATATGGCTGAATCATGGCAAAAAAGGAAATTCAGGTAGAACTTATATGAAAAAGAAAATCATCTTGGGAGTGTTTGTAACACTCTTCTCAATACCAACATCAGGACTGTTTGCAGGCCCACTAGATGGTCAATGTATTGCTCTCGTTCATGGTATATTAGGCTTTGATGATACAAACGGTTTGGCAGGTGGTCTTGTTAAGTATTGGGGCGGGCTCGATGGTTACCTTCGTTCCCAAGGCGCAAAGGTCACAACTCCTGGAAGTTCCGCATCCAATTCTATTCCCACTCGGGCAAACCAAATTCAATCAGCAGTATCTTCTTGGATGACAGCAAACGGCTGTTCGAAGGTTCACCTTATGGGGCATTCGCAAGGTGGTCTTGTGGTTCGTTATATGGTTTCTAATTTAGGTTTTTCTGGAAAGACTGCGACTGTAACAACCATTAACTCACTCCATAAAGGTGCTCCAATGGCAGATATCGTTCTTGGTATCATACCAAACTGGTTGAAACCTTTTGCGAATTCGGCTCTCAGTTTGTTTGCTAAGTTGGTTTATAGAGATGGTCGTCCGCAAGATGTGATTGCGATGGGTCAGTCACTTACAGTGAGTTATGTGAAGACGTTCAATACAAATTCACCAAATAAATCTGGAATTAAGTACTATTCATATGGTTCTGAAATGGCTTGGGCAGACATCATTCAGCACCCAATCATGGCACTCACTCATCCAATCACTTGGGCAGGTGGAATCTTCTATGGTTTGGGCGGTGCAAATGATGGAGTGGTGCCATCCAGCTCACAAAAATGGGGAACTTGGAAAGGAACACCTTCTTCCTATTGGTTTGCTACAGGCATTGACCATCTACAAGCAACTAACTTGGCTTGGAGTGGACAAAACTTTTTTGATGTGCAAGGTTGGTATTTGAAAATTGCCAAAAACGCAAAAGCTGGTTTGTAATACCAATTAAAATTTAGATGGCCTTCATGTGCAAACAAGGAGGCCATTTTTGTATTCACATCATTCAATAATTATATTATGAAATCTAGAAACATCATTATTTTGCTTAGCATTGTATTTTGCGTATTTATCGGTTTGTATTTTTTTAATTCAGATAAAAATGAAACCAGTCAGATGGATAACAATAAGGAATCAAATTCTATAGAAGAACGAATCTCACCATTGGGAATGGGTGATGGTTTTTGGGACGAGGCGATCTCTCCTTTTCGTGAAGAAGAACCAAAACCATATTTAGAAATTTTAGAAGATTTAAAAACGGGTAAAATCAATTTTGTCTGGGAAGTTTGGGCTATGCGGCGTAAATGTAATCCAGATTACACACCAGACCAGTGCAATCAAACAATACTTGCCTATATTGATTCAGAATATGCCTCACCTGACAAGGAAAAGTTGAAAGAATTATTTGTATCCTATTTCAAATATGAAGAAGAATATAGAAAATGGGAACAACCAACAGATTTAAGTTTTAATGATTTGTATGAAAAAATTAAACAAAAACGAAGGGAAATTTTAAAAGAAAATGCAGATCTTATTTTTGGTATGGAAGAATCGCAGGTAAGTTTTTTGGAAGGAAGTCAAAACATAATCAAAGAAACTTCTAATTTGAGTGGGGATGAGAGAGTCAAAAAATATCAAGATTTTAAGCAAAAAACTTATGGGCCTTATTATAAAGCAATGGTTACACGAGAGGATAACTTCCAAAACTACGAGACAGAAAAACTATTGAGAGAAAAAGAATTAAACAATCTATCGCAACTAGAAGAGCGCGAAAAATTCGTAAATAAATTGGAAACAAAATATTTCGGAAAAGAGAAAGCTGATGCGATGGCTGCCGATAGGAAAAGGGAACGTTTAGCGGTTGAGTCGATCCAAAATTACGAATCCAAAGAAAAAGAGTTTTTACGATTGAATCCGAGTATGAATGAAACGGAAAAAATGAACAAACTAAAAGAATTGCGTATCAAAATTTTAGGTTCAGAAGAAGAGGCCGATGCTTACATTCGCAGGAAAAATATAGAGGAAGCAGGGAAGATATAATCCCAACTTCCTTTTTTTAATCAATCTTTGGGAATTGGGTTCATCACTTCGAGTTTGTATTTTTCATAAGCCTTCATTGTTTCGAAATATTCGTTTCCAGCATTCCAAACAATGAAGCCATGTCCTTTTGAATGCTTAGCACCTAACATCTGGACTTTAATATAATCGATATAGGATAATTTACTTGGTCCAACCATCATATTGAAGCCTTGGATCCAAGCTATGGCTTTTGTCCCTTTTTTTGCTCTTTCCACTGTAAAGTCTAGTCCATCTTTGACAGTTTGGTATGGGTCTGACACACGTTTGGTTAACCCGTAAAAATGAGAAGGATATAGCATTGGATACAAACCATCTAGTTCTTCGCTGAAAGGTTCAATTTTTTGTCCGATGATGTCATTTTCAATGAAAGGAACACGGCCAAACACATCTGCAGTCCAAATTTTATCTGCCCCACAAGCATTCAAAGTTTTTGATTTATGATCTTTAATGATTGTTAGAATGGCTTCGTATCTTTTTTCGTAACTCATCTGGAAATTTGTACCACCATCGGAGAAACGAATATAATCCAGTTGGATCTCTGAAAAGCCAAGTTCGCAAGCTTTGTTTATGTATTTTTGAATGGAGAGCATCAAATTTTTATTTGGTGTTTTTTCAGTTAGACCACCTTCAAAATTTACAACACGAGCAACCATGTACATTCCGAGTGATTTTGCTTCTTCCATTTGTTCAGGGGTTGGAGGGATTGGTTGTATATCAACAATGGCGGTATTCATACCAGCTTCTTTCATCACAGCGAAGGTCTGAGACCAACGTTTTTTATCGCGGATGGTTTTTGTGTTTATATAAAGTCCTTCGATGAAACTGGGGACTTGGTTTAGTCTGGCGTCGCTTGGGTTTGTGCTTTTGAGGTTTGGTGAATTGCAAAAACTAAATAGGATATAAACAGTCAATAATTGTTTGAATTTCATGGTATTTCTTGTCAGTTTTTTATGTTCTATTTAAAAATTCAAATCGAATCGATTGACGAAAATTCGCAATAATATAAAAATTTGGGAATCATGATCGATATCTCTAAAAATTTTGAAATCAAAACATATGGTCGGTTTGCAGACGAACTCCTTGCCAAAGAATATTTTAAGGACAGAATGTTTGAACTTTCAAGATTATTCAAAGAAATGGGAGAATCCTATTTAAAACATCTTGGTGATGACGCTAAAATCAGCGGTGCCGAAAAAAAAGATTTAATCGATTATTTAGAAAAATTAGTTCTAATCCTTGTTATGCTGAGGAAGATCGATTTTTTGCCAGATGTAAACGAAGTAAATTTGCAGAAAGATAATGGTTTATATTCAGTCAATTTACGATTTTTAGACAATTCTATTTGGGAGCTTGTCGGTCGGATGTTGCCAGATTATAAAATGAAACAAAGATTGTTTAAAGATTGGTTCAATGATGAACTTTCGGAAGATATTAAAACATTCTTTGCAATTTATGGAAACGCCAGTTTAGACAAAGAAATTTCCGAAAGGGAAAGAACACAAATCGCTAGGCAGGTGGATCATCTTATTTTGGAAATTGTGGAAATGATAGTTTATATAGATCGGTTCATGTTGTTTCAATGAAAAATATAAAAAACCAAAAAACAGGCCTTTGTTTTCGGGACGATTTTTTAAAACATGACACCGGTTCAGGTCATCCAGAAACATATTTGCGATTACAATCAATTTTGGATCATTTGACAAAACAATTATCACAAAGAGATTTTGAATGGATTTCTGATTTTAAGGAGGCAACTCCTGCACAAATTTCGGCAATTCACAACCCAGATTACATTCGTATGGTGGCAAATGTTTGTAAACAAAACCAAAAAGGATATTTGGATGGGGACACCATTTATTCACCTCACTCTTATACGGCGGCTGCTTTGGCAACAGGTGCGGGCATTCATTTAGCAGACCAAATTTTATCGGGTTCTCTTAAAAACGGTATGGCATTGGTTCGCCCTCCTGGTCATCATGCAGAATCTGACTTTGCTATGGGTTTTTGTATTTTTAATAATATAGCTGTTACTGCTAAATACCTTCTTTCCAAAGGAATCAAAAAAGTTCTAATTTTTGATTGGGACGTACATCACGGAAATGGCACACAACACCAGTTTTATGAGGATGATTCCGTGTATTTTGTTTCGATGCATCAGTTTCCATTTTATCCTGGTACTGGAAAGGATTCAGAAAGGGGGGAGGGCAAGGGATATGGCACTACGCTGAATCTTCCACTTGCACGTTCTTCAACGGAGTTCGATTATTTTAAACATTTTTCTGTCATCCATAAGGAAATGGAGAAATTCCAACCAGAGTTTGTTTTGGTTTCGGCTGGGTTTGATGCCCATAAGGAAGATCCTCTGGGTGGGATGGAACTTGGTACAAATTCTTTTGAACGATTTACCTCTGAACTTTTAAACATTGCCAATACTTATGCCAAAGGAAGAATGATTTCATTTTTGGAAGGCGGGTATCATTTAGCAGCCTTGGCAGAGTCAGTCGGTGTACATTTGAATCGAATGGCGAGTGTTTGATTACTGTTCTACTTCACCAAATACTTGTTTAATCCAATGTATAAGAGGCCTTGCGCTGATGATGGAAAAATGATTGTGTTTGATTAGTTCAAATGTCCTAAGTTTGGGATTCGATTTTAAATTGTACACTTTATTTGTTAAGTATGTTAAACTCTTTTTTTCCACAATACCATCTCCCAAAAAATTTTGGAGAGGGCTTGAAATATCTTCCATAAGCGAATAAGCTTGGAAGGCATCAAATTCGTTTAGTTCACCAAAATAAGTTTCTTGAAAATATCCAGATATTGTTTCGAGCCAACCTTTATCTTCTTTGCGGATCAGACCAAAGGAGAGGTCTTTAATGGCATCACTCCTCAAGTTACCAATCATCCCAATTATTTTTAAAGCAATAACTGGGCTTTTTTCCATTAGGAAACCCAACCAAAATCCAAATTTTTCAAGATAGGAACCTTTGTTTGGTGATGAAATAAAAATCATTTTCCCGAATTTTGATAACCATGTTTTATTTTCTAATTTTGCATGGTATAAACACGATCGAAAAATCAAACAACCTAAACTATAACAGATGATATTGGGTTGGATGTTTGGATCTTCTTCAAAAATTTGATCAAAAAGATTCATTAGTTTTTTTCCATTTTCGTAAATGGGAAGACCATGGTTATACCTGAGATAAAAGGGGAAGTAGCCGATGTTTTCGAGTTCGGTTGCGATGCCCAAGGATTTGATCTTTCGTTTTTTATAAGGAATCCATTGTTCCATCCAAACTGTTTCATCGGTAAAGAGACCAGGAACAAAAATGACCGATTTGGAAGATTTTGATGTTTTCCAATCATTCACGGCTTCCGTTACGCTCATATCCTCACCTATTTTACGGAGGCTCATATCGATTTTGGTGAGTTTAATTTTTTGATTGTGAGCACTTCCGATCACACTTGAAATCATACGGTTATCAAAAATAAAATTTTCACTTTGTTTGGCAGTGAGTCCCACTTTAAAAAGAGCCTTTTCGAATGCTTGGTTGGATGTATCAATCGCTTGTTTCAAAGATTCGTGGGATTTTTCACCTGTTTCTTTGATTTGAACCCCAGCTTTTTGCAAAGCCTCTCGCCATTCTGGTTTGTAAAAAAATGCATTGGAAACCAAACTGATTCCATCACCTGCACTTGTTAAACTTCCTTTGATTAAAAATTGAACACCTTTGAGAATGGAGTCGGTAGTTTTTTGGGAAAAGGAAACTGTTTTGCCAGCAATGGAATTGATTAAGATTTGTATCACGGGTAAATAGGATACTTTGTTTTCATGGAAAGAAAAGTTAAATTTTATAAATTTTTTAGAATCTTTGGATCATTGTTCCACACAAAGTAAATGTGCAAGGGATGCACAACTGATTCCATCCCCACTTCGGAAAGCAGCATAAGTTCGACTACTAGAACTTCCAACACGGCCTCCATTCGCAGCGGGGGTTGTGGGCGCTTGGGATGTCCATCCATCACATTTATAACTGGGGATCATAGGTGAAAACGCTTGTTGCCAATAGGCAGAAAGTGCAAACCCTGTCCAATAGTAACGAGTACTGCCAGTGGCAAAACTATGAGCTAAATAATTTGTAGAATCGTTCGCGATTGTAAAAACTCCCGATGCATTGGTTTCAAATAAGAATGCATTGTCAGAGGCACGGATGTAAAGTTTGTTATTCTTTAAAACTCTACCCGTATGATCTGCTCCATCTCCTGGGGAACAATTTGGATTTGTTGCACATATCAATCGATCCACTCCATCAACAATGAGAGCACTATAAGTTCCAGTGGATGGTTTATTGGCATCCGCATTGCACTTTGCATCCGCACCTTGGATAGCGGTTCCACCGTCGCGTAAATCACCCGAAAAACTAGAATTAGTGACAAAAATGCGATAAGCCTCAGGATCAATTTGGATTCCAATGGGTTGATTGGCCGTATCGCTTGCGTTAGATGCAGAGATTGTGTAGACGGAACTTAGTTGTTGGTTAGTTGGGGTTCCAGAAATAATGCAGGTACTTGGATCTAAACTGAGACCGGCAGGGAGAGTAGGAGAAACAGAACAATTAGTGTATGGAAAACCAATGGTGGGATTCAGCGTATTGATCGCTTCATTTTCTCTAAATAAAAAAGAATTACCAGTGTATGTAACCGCAATATTCCAATGGGTAACTGGAATGATGGCAGAATCGTTGTTATACGCTGCATCATTACTAATACTAGAAAGGTTAATTTCAGAACTATCAATGATCGTGGCAGTTGAGTTGATAGTTACGGATTGTAGCGTATTAAAATTGGTCGGTGTGAAAAACAGTATTACACTTGTTGTACCACCATTCACTGTCATTTTGGTGTTATCAAATTGTACTGTCACTGCCACATCTTGCGCAGGTTGGGCAGACAAACGTATTTGAAAAATGGTTGGTGTGCCATACCTGAGCGTGAGCGGGTTTTCTGTGACCTGCAAACGACCGACAGTCACTAAGGTTCGTACATTTGAAATTCCTAAACCATTGAGAAGGGTGAGTAAGTATTCGTCCCGAGTGTTTAAGTTTTGGCAGAAAGAAAAAAAGATAGGAAAACAAAGGAGGAAAAATAATCTATGTCGCATCAAACATTCCACCTTTGTAACCTTCATACACCATAACAATTTCTTGGAACGGTATTCTCATTTTCGGCCTTGGAGCTTCGGTTTACAAGTTAAAATCACCGCTTAAATACTGGGAAGATTTTGTTTTCAGTACATCTACCAATAATTTTTTAGCGAGCTCGTTGTTTTTAAAACTCACCACGGTACGAATGGAAAACACGCGCAGTGCATCTTGTACAGATAAAGTGCCATCGGCAGAATCCTTTCTACCTGTAAATGGAAATTGGTCTGGTCCCCGTTGGCATTGGGCGTTCCAATTGACCCGCGCCACTTGGTTCACCAGTGTATCGATTAGGGTTCCTATGGTTTTCGGATCTTTACCAAAGATGCTCGCTTGTTGACCCATATTGGAATTTCGGATATAATCCAAGGGTTCTTCGATTGAATCAAATGGTACGATAGGAACAAGTGGTCCGAATTGTTCTTCATGATACAATCTTGCATTTTTGGATACAGGAGATAGAATTGCAGGAACCATAAATGAATCTAAAACTTCTCCCCCACCAGGGTTTAAAATTTTGGCACCAGAGGATTTTGCATCTAATATTAGTTCTGTGAGCCAACTTGTTTTGCCTTCTTCTGGGAGTGGAGTGATGGAAACTCCTTCTTCCCATGGCATACCCATTTTCCATTTAAAAAATTCTGTTAAGTAAGCTTCTGTAAATTTTTCTAATATATCTTTATGGACAAAAAGAATTTTGAGCGCAGTACATCGTTGTCCATTATAACTGAGTGATCCAGAAACAATTTCTCCAATCATTTTTGGAATATCTGCGTCGGGTAGAATGATGGCAGGATTTTTTGCATTGAGCCCAAGTACAGTCCGCAATCGATTGAGTTTTGGGTGTTTTTTGGTAATTAAGTTTGCAGTTTGACTTGAACCGATAAATGCGAACACATCGATTTTGCCTGATTCCATAATGGGAGTGATGACTTTGGCTCCATCACCATACACAGTGTTAATGACTCCTTTGGGGAATGCTTTCAAAAAACATTCTAGTAAAGGTTGCACGAGTAGAACTCCATACTTTGCTGGTTTAAAAACTACAGTGTTCCCCATGAGTATTGCAGGAATGAGAGTACAAAATGTTTCATTCAATGGGTAATTGAATGGCCCCATGCAGAGTACGACTCCGTAAGGGGATCTTTTGATTTGTGCAATGATACCTTGTTCTTCTACATATTGGTTCGAATGAGTTTCTATTTCTTCAAGTGTTTTTACTGTATCTTTGACATAGGTAATGGTTCGATCAAATTCTTTTGTAGCATCCTTTTCCGTTTTACCAATTTCCCACATTAGCAATTTTGTAATTAACGCCCGTTTTGTTTCCATTAGGTCTAAAAAATTCAAAACTGCTGTTATACGTTCGTTGGGCGTTTTTTTGGGCCATTCACCGTTTCCAAAATTATAAGCATTCACAGCCGCTTCCAAAGCTTTTAAACTTTGGTTTTCGTCAAAACTAGGATACGATCCGAGTAGCACTCGTTCCCTAGTTGAATCTGTTTGGATGTGGATGGGAGAGTAAACTGGAATGGTCGCACCTGCCCAAGTTTCTAATTTTCCATTTAGCAAAAATTCTTTTTGGTGGATGGGCGCAATTTGGTGGGACTCTGGGATTTGGTCTTTTGTGGGAAAACGAAAGGACATGGTAGTATTATGAGATTTTTGGAAGCCCTAAAAAAGCAACATTTTACAAAAAGAATTGGCCGATACTTTGATTATGGAACCAATTTGGGAACCTAATGAAATGGAATGGATCTCTCTCTCCCACAGGCTTTTCAAAAAAGTTGAGGAGCTTGAAATCCTTATGGAAGAAGTTCGTAGCGATTTGGATCGTTACAGGACGATCCGCAATGAATGGATGGTTTGGCACACTCGCTGGAAGGAGATGCAGTCGAAACGAGCTGCCAACGGGTAGGAAAAATCGTTTTCCTAGACACCCAAGCCGCAATTCTTGACCTATCCCATCTGAAAAAAGGAATTACCATGGTCGAAAAACCACTCTCCCCTTTTGGCGAGCTCGCTCCCAAAACAGAAACCTCTCTCGGCGAAATCAAAAAGAACATTTATGGAAGATACTTGGAAGAATTTGGAGTGGGAGAAATTTATGTTCACCCTAGGCAATTCACTGTTGACCGAAGTTTTGCCCAAGAGTTTGCCACTGTTTTTATGGACGCAAACCCTCTTTATCTTTCCTCTGAATATGCGAAGGCGCATGGGTTTTCGGATTTACTTGTCCACCCATTACTTGTTTTTAATTTAGCATTGTCTATCGGTGTCCAAAATAACAGTGAGAAGGCGCTAGCCAATTTAGGATATTATAATGCGCAGTTTTTGAAACCGGTTTATCCTGGGGACACTCTTTCTTCTCGCACAAAAATTTTGGCAGTGGATGACAAAGGCTCAGAAAAACCAGGCATTGTTTTTGTTCGAACCCTTTGTATGAACCAAAAGAACGAAGTGGTTTTACAATACGAAAGAAAGATTATGATTTACCAATCCAACGGTAAACCAAAAGGAAACCCTAAACCTGGAGATAGTTCTGCATATTTTCCAGAGAGTAAAACACCAAACCTTACTCTTCCCGATCTTAAATTTCCAAAAGACATGAAAGATGTCACTTGGGGTCATACCTATTTTGAAAATTTTAAACCTGGTCAAATTTATGTCCATCAAAATGGAAGAACCATAACAGATGAACATTACCAATGGACTTATCGAGTTGGCAACACACATCCGTTACATTATGATAAATTGTATTCTGCTGGAATTTCAGGCCCAATGGGTGGTGAACCAGTGGTGTATGGTGGTTTAGTTTTTGGCTGGCTTGCTGGTATGGCATCCAGAGACATTTCAGAAAATGCAATATGGGATTTAGGTTTTACAGAAGGTTACCATACCCAACCAGCATTTTCTGGCGATACAGTCACCTGTATTTCACGGATTTTAACTGTGGAAGACAAAGGAACAGAATATGGAATTCCTGCAGGTGAAGTACAAATCCAATTCATTGGCTTAAAAAATATCAAAGCGAATGATGCATTGGATAAATTTGGCGCAGATCTTTTCCTAAAAGAGAATGATAAAAAGAAATTGGGCAAAGAGAAAATTGCTGAAAAGATCTTTGAAATCGAAAGACGATTGATCATCAAAAAACAACCATAAGACGATGAAAGTAACCATTCCCAATCGAATCCCAAAAATGGAAGACATTGGGGATGGTGTATCCAAAATTGTTTTGCCCCAACCATTTTACGCACCAAACAATATTTATATATACAAAGGAAACGATGGTCTGATTTTAATTGATTCAGGTTACATTGAATCGGTTCCAATTCTCCAAGCTTCTTTAAAAATCCAAGGGTTTTCGTTAAAAGACATTCGTCATATCATTTACACGCACAATCACCTAGACCATATATCTTCTTCACTTGTTCTAAAATCGTATGCTCGGAACGTAACCTATTATGGTTACAGATCCATGCAAGATGGTGTTGGAAATTACCTCGATTCAATGCGGCTCTTCGAAGAAGCCACTGAAGATTTATTCCACAAAGCCTTTGGCGATAAAGATGAATTAGAACGTGTCCTAATTGAATCTAGACGAGGATGGGTTCAGTTTTTTAGTAAATTCAGCGAAACCAAAAAGGGTGATCCCGATTTAAAAATCGATGTTCCGATCGACCATAATGATAGTTTGGAAATTGGTGGAAAACAATTTCGTTTTTTATATACACCAGGTCATAATTTATATCATATCACTCCTGTTGATCCTGAAACGGGTATTTATTTTTCAGGTGATCTTATCATAGCCAACCTAACGGCCATTTATTCAGAGATGGATGGGAGTTTGGGAGATTATTATTTTACCCTTTCCAAACTTTTAGAAGAACCAATCAAACGTATGTTACCGGCGCATGGTAGTGAAATTGAGGATCCTAAAAAAACCATTACTTTGGTCAAAAAGACATTGAGTATTTTAGAAAAAGGTGTGATACGTAGACTAAAAGAGGGCGAATCTGATTTAAAAATACTAATGGAGGCAGCCATAGGAAAAAAAGTTCATAATGGCGGCCATTTGCCCACAGCCCTCGGACTTGTTTATAGTATCATTCAGAAGTTAGTTCTGGAAGGCCAAATTAAAATTGAAAAACGTGATTTGGGATACGAGGTATTTCGTTATATCGGAAAATTATAAAATACCAAAATATTTTTTTACCTTCCAGATATGCAACAATTCCCCTTCCCATATGAGTTTTCCGTTGAAATTTGTTTTTATATCTTCTTCCAATGAATAAAATTTTGTTTTTGGCCAAATTGCTTCGTTTGTCGCCTCAGGAGCAACTATAATGTAACATTCATTTGCTTTTTTGCATTGGTCATGATATAAATTGATTGGTTTTATCCGAATCGATTTTGAAATGAAAAAACCCAAATTGTATTGGGTATAGGCTATTTTCGGTAATTCTGAGTTTGTTTGCCAAAGTAAAATTTCATTTTGTAGTTTAGTAGACAATTCTAATGGGATTTGTTCGTTTTGTTTCAATTGAATGGGAAAATTTGAATCCAGCGAATTTTTATAAAAAATGAGAAGGAGTGAAATCAGTAAAAATCGTAAACCTATAGAAACATTCGATTTTATCCATAAAATCGAACTATAAAGTAGATAAGGTATCATCGAATAGCTGTAATACGAATAAATTTCGTGGTGCCAAGGTCTGTTTGAGAATACATGGGTTAAATACACAAAAAAAATTCCTATAGTATAAGGAATAAAATACAAAACTCCAATTCCCATACTGATCATAAATTCGATAAATACTTTTGTTTGCGAATAGAAACCTTTGTTTAATTTGTAATTTGGACCATAATCTTTTGTGAGTTCAGTTTGCCAAAATAAGGTTTTTCCATCGTTCGTGAAAAATGGGTATAAAACAAACGCCAATAAAAACCAACAAATGATTGTACCAAACACCCAATACCAAATTATTTCTATTTTTTTGGTTTTGCGAAATTCATAAAAAAAGACGGGCACAAAAAATAACGCAGCGTAGATTGTTAGATCTTCTTTTACACTCAAAAAAAATCCAAAACAAACCAACATAAGTAAGTGGAAATTTTTTTGGTTTTTTTTAGTTTGTGTGCGGGAGAATTCAAAACTTATAAAAAACAGAATTGAAAAAATGGGTATTAGGGTTTCAAAATGATAACTAACTCCAATGCGGTACAAGTAGGGCTGGTTTAGAATACAAATCCAAAATAAAATAAATTTAGTCGAATATTTTTCTTTATCTTTTTTGAATATAGAATATGCCCACAATAACCAAAAAATA
This sequence comes from Leptospira sp. 96542, assembly GCA_029310945.1. Classification (GTDB taxonomy): domain Bacteria; phylum Spirochaetota; class Leptospiria; order Leptospirales; family Leptospiraceae; genus Leptospira_A. The sequence goes on along the minus strand of JARJFC010000022.1, from coordinate 23,254 downwards.
ACTGTCAATTGGTAACAGAAAAAACTTAAAAAAGTTAATCCCAGCCTGTTTGGAAATAAACTCACGATGGGTGAGGCAAAAACGAGGCCTGGGCTAAAATGGTGTTTTAAAAAACTCGATTCTCCGTCTTCTGAATAGTAAGAAGAAGTAAATCCTCGGCCATCCCAAATGGATAAAAATATATCCGAAATTCCGATATAATCTGCATCTTGGAATAACAGTTGGTTTGCAAACTCACTAGTGATTTGGACTGCATGGAAAAAAGTGGAAATTATAAATACTAAGGTGCTAATAATAAGAAATATTTCAATATTCTTAAATTCTAACTTAATTTTGTTTTCTATTTTAGGAATATAAGTTAATACTAAAGTGAGAATTAGTAGAATAATAGCGCCCTGGTTTAGGGGGCGGTGAAATGTTTTTGGAATCAAAAGTAGGATAGGGGTCGTTAAGCTGAGAGCAAAAAAAAGATAAATCACTTATCGAATGAAATAGAGAACCTTCCTTTCTCCAATCCTCTCTCGGTTGATTTCCACGCGGTTTCGGTAATAAAAAGATTTTTCGGTAAATGTTTTTGAGAAAAACTCATATAAATCCATTTCAAAATGTAGCATACATTCAGCGACATCTGAGTCTCCAACAGACATAGCTTTTTCTGTATCCACCATAACGTGCCTTGAATTAATAAACTCGGGCTGGATTTCATTTGCGATCAATCCAAAATTTGATTTTGTAATGGTTCCGCCAACGGATGTTTTTTTGCCGCGGCTTTTGGCTTCACTGATGATTTTTTTGGAAACCCGAGTTACTTCTTTGTCGTCAGGTTTTTTGTCCATTGATGCACTTAAGTCCGACCTAGCAGCTGTTACTTGTTGCAAATCAGAAAATGATGGTGAATCAAAAATATCCAAAAGATTACGATACCCAGTTATGGTTTCCAAATTGATAGCTTTGTTCAAGTGTGAAAATTCGTGAGGCTGGACAAGATTTTTGAGAGTTGCAATGAAGTTTTTCAATGCGTATTCGGACTCAACCATCGGAGCTGAAATTCCATCGACACCAAGTCTTTGGCAAATGCGTATGTCATTGCGTGCCTCAGGTCCACCGATTTTTACGGAAAGCGGTAAAATGCCAGAACAAATGGTTCCGAGGAGTGCGATCTCCGCTTCGCCCATATCTTCTGTTTCAGTTCCTGTTTTGAGCGATACAAAAGCATAATTTGCTTTCATTTCGGCAAGGGTTTTACGCAAAGACTGGACGGTTGATTCCATAATGGCACTAGCTCCAAGTATGGTATCGTCGATTCGCAAAAATAGTACAAGTCTTTTGCGGTTTTTTTTCCGCTTTCTTGACAGAAAATTCCAATTCCCTAGCCTCGAACCTATGGGATCATTCTCCTCTATTTTTAAATCCAAAGAAAAGTCGACCAAAGGAAACAAACCGGCAGAAGGTGCCGCTGCCTCTGGTATTTCCTTCGCAATCATTGTGGTTCTCGTTTTTGCTTTTAAGTCATCCATTTTGGATGCCAATAATATCCCCTCTGGTTCAATGATCCCAACCTTAAAAATTGGTGATTTTTTATTCGTAAACAAAATGCGTTATTCATTGCGTATGCCGTTCACAGAAAAGGAACTGATCCGGTTTGATGATCCCAAACGTGGCGATATCATTACCTTCATCCCACCTGAATCCATTTTGGATGCAGGCGAGTCAAGATCTGGAATATTCGCCAAACGGTTTGTCAAACGAGTGGTGGGAATGCCTGGAGATACAGTTCGTATCACCCGCAAATACATTGATACGCAAGAAAGAGGGCGAGTGCATTTCGCTTTTTTCGAATACAAACCCAAGGGAAGTGACGAGTATTTATCTTATTCGCCAGAAGAAGTTCCCATCGGACGAGAGTTAGCTGATTTGGACAATATCAATGCATCTGCAAGAGCCATGTTCAAAGAAACAAAACCTGGGTTTGAACATTTCATTTTAGAAGGTTATGAAGATGATCGGGTTCAATCGCGAGATGATTGTGGTTTTGCCTACGGTTGTGTCATCCCCGAAGGAAAATATATGGTTATGGGAGACAATAGAGACGATTCGCATGATTCCCGCGCTTGGGGTTTTGTTCCAAGAGAAGATATCCTCGGTAAGGCGCTCGTTATTTATTTTTCTATCAATTGGAAAGACGCAACTTGCGAATTTAAAGATGGGCAGGAAATCGCCGAAAAAGGTAGAGAATTTGCAGAACGATTCGATCGTGAAACGATAGAAAGCAGATGCCATCCTTCGGAAATATATTATTCTATGACGGACAGAGATCGTTCTTATGAAACAAGGTTTACTTGGATTGAAAGGACATTGCGGTATAGATTATGGAGATTGGATGTCCGATGGGATAGGATAGGCCGAATTTTAAAATAGTGAAAAACTTTTTTTTATCTTTATTTCCTATTCTCGTTTTTGTTTCCATTACGATCTTTTTGTTCTCAAAAAGATTAGGGTTAGATTCCAAAGGTTTTCCACTCATCCAATCGGATGCCCAAATCAAACTCTACCAGGTTGTAAAGTATGCACAAGAAGGAGTGAGTGAAAATTCTTGTTATTACCCTGGAAAAACATTAGATCCTAATTTCAAATTTTTTCCATTTGATTATCCATGGGCAGTACCATTAGAAAAAAAAACTTTATCTGAAGAATGTTATTTTCAATACCCCTCTTTTTTTGCGATTGTGTCACTCCCCGTCTATCGTTTGTTTGGTCTCTTCGGCCTTACTTGGATGTCATTTGTTTTATACATCTTAGCGTCGATTTTGATTTTTCAATGTTTGCGAAACGAAATTGGGTCTAAAGGAATTTTATTCCAATCGATGATCGTCGGTATTTTACTTTTCGGTTATCCAATCTATTCTGCATACGAATACACTGAAACCACAGTAGCGGTGGTTCTCATTTTAGCTTTTTATTTTCGGTTGTTCGGTGGTCAAAAAAATGTTTCTAATTTCTTAAGCCGAGTTTTTGACTTTTGCTTGGGTTTTGTTTGTTCCATCGCTCCGATCCTCCGTTCTGAAATGTTCATCTACTTGCTTTTTTTTGGCATTTTGCTCGTGTTATTGAAAAAAGAATTGGTTTCAGAAGTTTTTAGAACTAGATCCTTTTTATTAGCGGGGTTTATTTTTGGAATTATCGCATTTATGGTTTGGAATTTTAGCCTGTTTGGCCATATATTTGGTGTTAGGGGAATGTTGTCCTTGCAGGATATGGGTGGAAGTTCATTTGAAAAAAGATTATTTTTGATAAAGGATTTTTATTTTGGGAACGAACACAAAATTGGGTGGATCCGGTCTGTAGGAGTTCTATTCATTTCGATCGTGTTTTCGAATCTTTTCATACCTTCGAAATCTTCCGTTGAAAAGAACAATCGATATTTTTGGTTTTTGAATGCCATACTTCCCGTTTTTGTTATATCAGTAATCTCTCCTTATAACCCTGGAAATTTATTTGCCGGCCTTCGATTTACGGATATTAGTTTTTATTTGATGGTTTTTGCCCAAGGTATTATTTTGAAAGATTTTACTGGCTTTCCGAGCGTAAAAGAAAAAATATATACTACGATTTTGTTTGTAATGCTTGCTAGTCAGGTATACTTACAAGCTCGTATTACCAAAGGTTTTTTTGCACTCATGGTGCATGTGAGAGATGCTCAAGTTGAGCTATTACAGATATGGAAAGAACATGGAAACTTACCAGTCATTCATAAAAATGTTTTTGATGGGTTACTAATCTCTTTGTCTTATTTGGAACAGTATCATTTTTTGGCGATAAATAGAGAAGAAGCAATTGAATTACAAAATACATTCAAAATGAATAATATACCAGGGTTTTATCTGATTTGGTATGACGCAGAAAAACCGTTTGACCCTAACTTTTCAAAAGAAATGTACGATACAAAAATCAATAACAAGTATGAATTTCCTGAAGAGAATTATAAATTGAGTTCAGATCGTACGGAGAAAGGTTTCCGTTTGCAATATTATTCTCTTGTCGGTGCAAATTAGTTTGGATCCCAAAAAGAAAGAACCATCCCCAATGGCCATGGCTGGTCTTGGTTTTGAATTTGTGTTATCGATCGGTTTGTTTGTGCTCGGTGGGTATTATTTGGATGAGTATTTGGCAACAAGCCCACTTTGGTTACTTGTGGGCTTTTTTTTAGGTTTTGGGTATTCGTTTTATATTTTGATTCGGAATGCACAAAAAAACTCTGATTGACAGAGAAATAATCTCAAATTTACCTGAATTCAATGGCGATCTTACAAGCTAAATCCAATCTTTTGTGTTTTCATAATTTGGATCTAACTATGTACAGCCTTTCTTCACTTCTCCTCACTGTCGTCGTCTCCCTATACAGTCATAGCTTTCTGTCGTAGAGATCATACCGTTTTTGGTTCCCGCGAGGCAGAAAGCCTAAAGGTCGCGGGTTTCAGAAATAGGAGACAAAATGGAAAATCATATCACAGTTGCTGAGTTTATCATTCAGTATTTAGAATCAAAAAATATCATTTGGGTTCCTGGCATTCCTGGGGGAACCATCTTACCACTTTACCACGCTTTGGGAAAATCAAAAATCAAACACATCTTGGCGCGCCATGAACAAGGTGCTGGTTTCATCGCACAAGGTCGGGCGCGCACTTCAAATAGTGTAACGCCTGTTTTTGTTTCTTCGGGGCCAGGAGTTGCCAATCTTTTCACAGCTGTTGCCGATGCTTTCAGAGATTCCGTTCCCCTTATTGTGTTTTCTGGACAAGTTCCAACAGACTTGATTGGCACAGATGCATTCCAAGAACTCGACACCACAAGGATAGTCCAATCGATAACAAAAAAAGCCTACCATGTCCAAAATCCGAATGATATCCCTTATGTTTTGGAGGAAGCTTTCGTTATCGCAATGGAAGGCAAAAAAGGTCCAGTTTGGATTGATATCCCCAAAGACATCCAAACAGCAAGGATCGATTTTGGAATTTCGCAATCCAATCTGCCAAAAGAAACAAAACTAAATATTCAAACAGTTGATCCAACTGAATTGGAAAATTTTGTTCATAATTTTTTCAAATTATTAGAATGTTCAAAATATCCACTACTCTATATTGGTGGTGGGGCAAAATCGCATCCCACTTACAAAAAGTTAAGGGAATTTGTCAATAGGTTTCAGATCCCTGTTGTTTCCACTCTTATGGGTCTTGGCATATTTACAAAAGATGATCCAACATATTTGGGGATGATGGGCATGCATGGTACAACCGATGCAAACGAGTCTTTGGCGAAATGTGATTTACTCATTGCTTTGGGTGTTCGGTTTGATGATAGAGCCACAGGCAAAATTGAATCTTTTTGCAACCAAGCCAAAATCATCCATGTTGATATTAGCAGAAGAGAAATTGGAAAGAATAAAATCCCAGATCTATCCATTTCTTGTGATTTGAGTTTGGTATTGGATTCACTCCTAATGTACAAAGGGGATGAGATCTTAGGAGAAAACAATTGGTTTATAAAACACCCAAAGTCGAAAGGCATTTTGGATGCAAAATCTGATTTTTTTGAATGTTTGGATTCTATGGTTACGGGAGAACGGTTCATTCTAACAGATGTTGGTCAACACCAAATGTGGGTGGCGCAGCATTTTCCTTTTAAAAACCCAGGCGAGTGGATCACTTCTGGTGGGCAAGGAACCATGGGTTTTGGAATCCCCACCTCCATTGGGGTTGCCCTGACTCAGGAAAAAGCAACTGTTCTTTGTTTTACGGGCGACGGTTCCATCATGATGAACCTACAGGAGTTGGCGACTGTGGCAGAACACAACTTGAATATAAAGATCATTTTGTTCAATAACCATCACTTGGGTCTTGTGAAACAACAGCAGGATTTATTTTACGGCAAAATCCATTCGGGTTCAAAATTTGACTACCAACCAAATTTTAAGCTTCTCGCAAAGAGTTTTGGAATTCCATACATCCAAAAGAATGAATTTGGTGCGGACTTGGAAATGGAAGAGGGTTTAAAAAACTTTGGCCCACTTCTCATCGAAGTGGAAATCCCTATGGAACTCGGGGTGTATCCCTTTGTTCCAGGGGGCAAATCAAACCAGGAATTTCTCCTTGGGCCAGTGGAGGCCTCTCTTTAATTCGTAACATAAAAATATGAAAGAAAAGATTTTCTAATGCTTTACCTTTTGCCATAGGGGGGCGCCCCATGGCAGTAGGAATTAAATTTTTTTCCGTACAATCTGTATGCCAAACGAAAGACTGTTGATGTTTCGGTTCGCCTTTTTATGTATTTTAACTTTACTGAATTTTGGCTGTAAGGAAGTTTTGCTAACTAACCCCTGTGATCCGAATGGGTCCATATTCCAAAATACGGTTGTGACAAAATTTTTACTCGGTGACTGGTCACCCACTTGTAACCAGACCTTTTCTTTGTCATTTCCAGAGATGTTGGAATATAACATCCCATCCCTCGGAGTAAAAGGTGTCATTACTGGCAACCAAATTGTTTTGGCTTCGGAAAATAATTCCATTGGCAGTTACGTGGCGGCGTTCAAAACAAACGCAAGTTCCGTGTTCGTGGATGGGATCCCCCAAGAGAACAATGTCACTTCCAATTCTTACCTTTCTCCTCTTAAATATGTTTTGTTTGGAGAAGGGGGAGCCAGTCGTGAATACACGGTGGTTTTGGTTGCACCGAGAGCCCTTGGGTCTGGCAGCCTGCGCATCTGGCTTATGGCAGATAAACTTTCGTTAAACGATGGAGCCGGTGTGAGTGTTTGGAATGACCAGAGCGGGTATGCGAATCATCTGGAACAGTCCGTTCTTTCACAACAACCAATCTTTCGGATGAACCAAGTGAACGGGTATCCTTCCCTTCACTTTAACGATGTGAGTGATTCGCAACTAATTAAAGCGAGTGGGGCGTTGGGTTTGTATGGTGGAAACGATAGTGGGAGTTTTTTCGCTGTATTTAAATATTATGGTGGGAATCCGGCTGGTATCACCCTTTTGAACTTGCAGTTCCAATATGGGAGGGAGCTTGCTTTTTCAACGTTAGAGGGTTTTTTCGTACAATGTGTCAATGGTTTGGCTTGCGCAAATATATCCACCCTTTCGGCCATCACTCCGAATTATTTTTCATTGGCTTCTGTCCAAACCCTTCGTACTAGGATACGTGAATACCGAAATGGAGTTTTGGTCGGAGATGATACAAATCCAACCAACCTGTATGATTTGAGTGGCGGTAGCCAACCAGATTCTTATTTTGTATCCAACGGAAATATGGACGGGGAAATCGCCGAAATTTTATACTTCCATACTGACCTTTCAGAGGATGAGATTCAAAAAGTTTTTTTCTATTTGAATACGAAGTACAATCTCCCAAAGTAAACACAGTGGATTTTAATACCTTTGATACCAAACATTTTTATAAACACTATCTTTCCTATTTAGTTGTTGTTACTCTTCTTGGTTTCCCCATAACCTTTGGTTTGGTGGAGGAAGGTTATCGTTTTATCTTTTGGATTGGGTATTTTTTGTCCTTCAGTATCCAAATTTCCATTTTGCAACTTCGGCTTTTGCCACGAAAAATACCAGCTTTGGTCGAATCAGGCTTCCCATTATTCACAGTTTTTCTCTCTTTTTTTGTGAATCTTGCTGTTTTGACCACAATTCTTGTCCTAGAGTACCCTTTTGAGGCAACTTCTGGATTTTTAATTGCCTATTTCCTCAACCTTCTTTTCCTTGTATTTGCGAGCTATTTCAGTGGAAAATAAGTCTAAATATCGGGTCATTTTCTCTTTTTTATTAGTTTTTTCCCTCAGTTTTACCAACCTTTTTGCCAGTGAATCTGGTAGCCAAAACCATGACGAAGGGTTTGACTTTTCGGAAGTGATGGCACACCACTTGGGGGATGCACCTATCTTCCCTTTCAATATTGGTGGAACCAAGGTAGTTGAGGGCGAGCCTGGCTTTGATCCAGAGAATCACGACGTTTTTGACGACCATGGTGTCCGTTACCATTTTGTGGGTGGGCTTGACCTCCACATCACCAAACGAGTGACCATGATGTGGATCGTTTGTTTTTTTCTCTTTATTGTCTTTATCCCTGCGGCCAATCTCATCGCCCGCAATCCAAAAAAGGTTCATAATAAGTTCACTTCCTGTGTGGAAGCCTTTGTTACCTATTTGAAAGAAAACGTAGTGGACTCTTCTCTCGACCACCACGGCCATTCTTACTACCACTATATCTTTTCTTTATTTTTCTTTATCCTTTTCTGTAACCTATTTGGCCTTATCCCTTCTGTGGGTGAGCTCTCAGTAGCGGCTTCCGATGGGCTTGTGGCACTTGATCAAAAGTTTTTTGGTTTGGGTCTCCAAACACCGCACGCACTCCATACCTTTGGACAAATTTGGTCGGGCATCACACCAACTGGGGACATCGGCGTTACTCTTTCCTTAGCATCCATCACATTGCTTACGATTTATGGAACTGCCTTCTCCTACCAAGGCTTTTCCTTTGTTGCCCATGCGGTTCCGAAGGGTGTGCCCATCCCACTTTGGCCACTCATGTGGGTACTTGAATTCATCGTCACTCATATTGCACGTTCGTTTGCGCTTACGATGAGGTTGCTTGCCAACATGACAGCAGGCCACGTTATGATCCTTGCTTTGCTTGGTTTTATCTTTATGAGCGAGAGTTATCTGATTGCACCAGTGTCTGTACTCAGTTCTGTGCTCATTTACTTTTTAGAACTACTTGTAGCATTTCTACAAGCGTTCATATTTTCTTTGCTAACGTCCGTTTTTATCGGAACAGTGATGCATAGACATTAACATTGGTTTTATTTAGATTATAAAACACACAGGAGTGAAACGAAAACAATGGAATTCGGTTTAGGATACATCGCAGTAGGACTCGCAGCAGGACTTGCATTACTTGGTGCAGGCATCGGTATTGGTAGAATTGGTGGATCAGTGGCAGAAAGCATTAGCCGCCAACCTGAAGCAGCGGGAAAAATCCAACTCGTTCTTTACGTAGCAGCAGGTATGATTGAAGGTGCAGCACTTTTCGCAGTGGTAATTGCTCTTCTCATCGCGCTTAAACTCAATGGCTCAATTGACAAAACAATTGGTGCTTCTGCCCCTAAAGTAGAACAAGGACAATAGTTTTGGTGCTCCTCGCGGCTTCCGGCTTCAATTTGCTGAAAGTCAATCCGGGTCTGGTTATCTGGACCCTGGCCACTTTTAGCATTGTCGTCATAGTTCTTAAAAAATTTGCGTGGGACAAAATCTTGCATGCCCTCGAGGAACGAGCTTCGGGGATTCAAGATGATATTGGCAAAGCAGAATCTCTTAGAAAAGAGGCGGAGCTTTCTTTAAAAGAATACAAAGACAAACTCCACCAAGCGACAGAAGAAGCCCATAAAATTGTCGAAGAAGGCAAAAGGGATGCTCTTGCTCTCCGAAGCAAGTTGACAGAAGAAACCAACCAAGAAGTGAAAAACATAAAAGACAGTGCCCTCCGCGAAATCGAACTTGCGAAGAGCAAAGCACTTTCTGAAATGCAAACACAAATTGTGGAAATGTCTGTTCTCATCGCTTCTGAAATCTTAGAGAAACAATTAAAGAAGGAAGATTATATCTCCTTTGTAGAAAAAGAAATTTCGAAACTAGATAAACTAAAATTAAAATGAGTCTGAACCAAATTTCAAAGGTTTACGCAACGGCATTACTCGAGTTAGCCAAAGAATCTAACTCACTTGAGTCGACGGAAGAGGAATTATCTGCCATAATAGGTGTTCTCTTTTCCGAGGATTCCATTCGCCATTATTTTCTCTCTCCTTTGGTTGATCCAAAGGAGAAGGAGAAAACTGCTGAAAAATCGGTTCGCGGTAAAGCATCCGACATTGTCGCTAATTTTGTAACACTCGTTGTTCGCAAAAATAGATTCCTTTATTTCCAAGATATTTTGGAAGACTATAAGACCTTGGTGGATGGATTGAAAAACCGCAGCTCTTTACGTGTCATTTCAAAAGAATCTTTGGGTTCCGATGTTTTGGCAAAAATTACAAAAACCATCTCATCAAAATTTGGTCGTGAACTCCGTGTGACGGAAACGACAGATCCACACCTCATCGGTGGATTCAAACTGTATATAGACGACTTCCTTATAGATGCCTCGATCCGTGCCAAATTAGACGGAACCCGAGAGGCTCTCCTCCAAAAGAAAATCCCAGTCGGAGCAATGTATGAAAATTAAAACAGACGAAGTAACATCGGTACTAAAGGCAGAAATCAAAAATTTCAATAAAGATCTCCAAGTAGAGGAAGTGGGTACTGTTCTCGAAGTAGGGGACGGGATTGCTCGGGTTTACGGACTCAATAACGTAATGTCAGGCGAGCTCATCGAATTCCAGAATGGGGTTCGTGGCCAAGCCTTCAACTTAGAAGAAAATTCTGTTGGGGTAGTTATTTTTGGAGATTATACAAAAATCCAAGAAGGTTTTACGGTCAAACGTGTTGGTAAAATCTTCGAAGTTCCAGTTGGGCCTGAACTTTTGGGTCGTGTGGTAAACCCTCTTGGGGAACCAGTGGACGGAAAAGGCCCACTCAATGCAAAAAAATCCCGACCAGTTGAGTCGCCTGCTCCAGGCATTGCCATGAGAAAATCGGTCAACGAACCGATGCAAACTGGAATCAAAGCAATTGACGCCATGATCCCAATTGGACGTGGACAGAGAGAACTCATCATTGGTGACCGTGGAACTGGTAAAACTTCCATTGCCATCGACACCATCATCAACCAAAAAGGAAAAGGTGTTGTTTGTGTGTATGTCGCGATCGGACAAAAGGCATCAACTGTTGCCTCCACCATCGAGATGTTGCGCGAAAAAGGTGCTTTGGATTATACCATCATCGTTTCGGCAAATGCATCGGAACCAGCTCCACTTTTATTCATTGCACCTTATTCTGGTGCGGCCATGGCAGAGTATTTTATGTATGACGAAGGAAAGGCAACACTCGTAGTTTACGATGATCTTTCCAAACAAGCGGTGGCTTACCGCCAAATGTGTCTTTTACTCAGAAGGCCACCAGGTCGTGAAGCATACCCAGGAGACGTATTCTACCTCCACTCTCGTCTCCTTGAAAGAGCCGCAAAATTGGATGATAAATTTGGTGGTGGGTCAATGACAGCACTCCCCATCATCGAAACCCAAGAAGGAGAGGTTTCAGCTTATATCCCAACCAATGTGATTTCAATCACTGATGGTCAGATTTACCTCCAATCCAATCTTTTTGCTTCGGGTCTACGCCCAGCTGTGGACGTGGGAATTTCCGTTTCACGGGTTGGATCTGCCGCACAGATCAAAGCCATGAAGAAGGTTGCGGGAACATTGAAGTCAGATTTGGCTCAGTTCCGTGACTTAGAAGCTTTTGCACAATTGGGAACTGAACTAGACCCAGTGACCCAAGCCCAGCTTGACCGAGGTTACCGAGTACTTGAAATTTTAAAACAACCAAACAATTCACCTTCTCCTGTAGAGGAGCAAGTGATTTCCATTTTTGCTGTGACCAAAGGGTTTGTGGATGCGATCCCAACAGCGAAGGTTCGCGAGTTCGAACAATACCTTCTCAAAACAGTTAGGGAACAACACCCTGAAATTTTGGAAGAAATCCGAACTGCAAAAGAAGTGAAAGGCGAAGCGGCTCTTCAAAAAACAATCAAATCGATTGTTGAACATTTTTTAGCAAAGAATAACTAAGGGGAAAGATCTTGGCGACACCGCGTGAGATAAAAAAGAGGATCACCTCGGTCAAAAACACGAGAAAGATCACTCGAACTATGGAGATGGTCTCCACTGCGAAGGCGAAAAAAGCTTCGAATAAGGTCAATGCGGCCAAACCGTATGCTGATCTGACGCGTGAGCTTGTGTCATCGCTTTCCAGTTTGGCCTCAATCATCCAAAGCCCTTTTTTACGTAAACCGGACAAAATCCGTAAGGTGGCAATCCTTGCCATCACCGCAAATCGTGGGTTATGTGGTGGTTTCAATTCTTCTATTTTAAAAATGGTGAAAAACCGAATGGAAGAATTAAAATCAAAAGGTGTGGAAGTGGAAATCCATGCGGCTGGTAAGAAAGCAATTGCCTTCTTTAAATTCGCTAGGATCGAAACTGTAACGTCTTATACCAATATCGATGACAAAGCCGGTTCGAAAGAGGCCAACGATTTGGCCACTTACTTTATGGAAAGGTTTGCAAACGAAACTGTGGATGCGGTGGAAATCATTTCTACACACTATTTATCAGCGGCAAACCAAAGGCCAGAAATCACATCTGTTCTTCCACTCACTATGGAGGAGAACACCGGAAAAGATTCTGGACCAGAGATATTGTATGAGCCAGATCCAAAAACGATCTTGGAAAATCTTTTGCCACTCGTTATCAAAACTACATTTGTGAAGATCATCTTGGAATCAGTTGCTTCCGAACACATTGCACGCCGCATTGCCATGAAGGCTGCTACGGATGCTGCCGGTGAAATGATCAAAGTTCTGACTCGGGGTTACAACCGAGTGCGTCAGGCAAAAATCACACAAGAAATTTCAGAAATTGTCGGGGGAGCGGAAGCGATCTCTTAATACAGGTCTTTCGGAGTATATATGAATAAAGGTAAAATCAAACAAATCATCGGATCGGTTTTGGACATTAGTTTTGAGAGTGGCAGTTTGCCAGAAATCTACAATGCAATTGAAATCAAAACACAAGTGAATGGTAAGGATGTAACCATCACAGCAGAAGTGCAACAGCACATTGGCGATAACACTATCCGTGCCATTTCCCTCCAATCAACAGATGGTTTGAAAAGAGGATTGGAAGTCATAGATACTGGGTCGGCCATTTCGGTTCCAGTTGGACTTAAAACTCTCGGCCGTATTTTTAACGTTTTGGGTGAACCAATTGATGAATTGGGTGACCTTCCGAAAGATGTGGAAAGAAAACCAATCCATAGAAGTGCCCCTTCTTATGATGAGATCAAACCAAAAACAGAAATTTTTGAAACTGGAATCAAGGTCATCGACTTACTCGCCCCTTACATCAAGGGCGGTAAAACAGGTCTTTTTGGTGGAGCAGGGGTTGGTAAAACCGTTCTCATCCAAGAGCTTATCAACAACATTGCAAAACAACACGGTGGTTATTCGGTGTTTGCTGGTGTGGGTGAAAGAACTCGTGAAGGTAATGACCTTTGGCATGAAATGAAGGACTCTGGGGTCATCGACAAAACAGTACTTTGTTTTGGTCAGATGAATGAACCACCAGGTGCTCGTCTTCGGATCGCACTTTCTGCCCTAACGATGGCGGAAAACTTCCGTGACCAATCTGGCTCCGACATCCTTCTCTTCGTAGACAATATCTTCCGTTTTTCGCAAGCGGGTTCTGAAGTGTCTGCCCTCCTTGGTCGTATGCCATCGGCGGTGGGGTACCAACCAACCCTATCTACAGAAATGGGTGGTTTGCAAGAGCGGATTACATCCACAACCAAAGGTTCCATCACTTCTGTGCAAGCCATCTACGTTCCTGCCGACGACTTGACTGACCCGGCACCAGCAACGGCGTTTGCCCACTTGGATGCAACCACAACTCTCTCTCGTGCTATTTCTGAAAAAGGGATTTACCCTGCTGTGGATCCACTCGATTCCACGTCCCGGATCATGAACCCACAAATCGTTGGGGAAGAACATTACGGTGTGGCGAGGGAAGTACAACGTATTTTACAACGATACAAAGACTTACAGGACATCATTGCCATCCTCGGTATGGACGAACTTTCCGAAGACGACAAGATCCTTGTTGGTCGTGCACGTCGTTTGGAAAAATTCCTCTCACAACCGTTCCATGTGGCAGAGCAGTTCACTGGTCGCCCTGGGAAGTATGTAAAACTTGCGGATAGCATCCGTTCTTTCAAAGGCATTGTGGAAGGAAAGTATGACGATCTTCCTGAGCAGGCTTTTTATATGGTTGGTTCCATCGACGAAGTGGTGGAAGCAGCGAAACAATTGAAAGGTTAGTTTTAGATGAGTAAAGAATTAACCCTAACGGTCATTTCACCTGATAAAATCCTTTACCAAGGAAAAGCAGAATCTGTGATTCTGCCGGGTGCTGTTGGTTACTTCGGGATTTTGCCTGGGCACGCAACCCTCGTGTCCCAGTTGGATTTTGGCCTCATCAAATTACATAATTCTGGTAAAGAATACCGCATCGCCATCGATGGGGGCTTTTGTGAGATAAAAAATGACCAAATCCGAGTGCTCACAGAAGGTGGCGAGTCTGAGGACGACCTTTCTCACGACCATGCGGTGGAATTATTACAGGAAGCTGAGTCTATGTCGTCTTCCAAAGAAAAAGAAATTCAATTAAAGAAAGCAAAAGTGCGGATTTTACTGCACGAACGTTAATTTTTTTCCCCCCTATCTGCCGAAAATAAACCAGAGGGGGTGTTCCTTTGGCAAGATGGATCCGTAGAATTGTAATTTTGATGTTACTTTTAGCAGGTCTCATTTATTTGAAGGAAAACCCAAGTTTGCGAAAAACACTCTATTCCGAAGAACCCATCCATGTTAGAATAGATGGGCCGGTGAAATACCCGGGAATTTATTCAATTGAGGCCGGCTCAAATGGATGGGATTTGGTAAATAAGGCAGGGGGATTTCTCCCTGCTTCTCGCAAACCAACGGAGGAGAAGTTCCTGGAACAACCATTAGAGGATGGCCAGGTTCTAAATTTGGGAAAACGGTAATCGACAAGAATGGCGGATCAAGAAAACAATCAAAATGAAGATCTAGAAAACATCGAACCTACGCTCGATGAAGATTCGTTTTCCTTGGACCTGGACGATTTTGATTTGGGTGATGAAGAGATGGATATCTCTCCAGGAATGGAACCCCCAGATTTAGAGGAAATTTCCGAATTTGAAGAAGACAACGGTGATGATGACGTTCTGTCGAATATGGTTGTTTCTTCTGATGAAGATGACGACGATTTTTTAGATATCGATTTGGATTCAGATCTAAACCTTTTGGGTGAAGATGACCCTGTTCTTCACGACAATGATGAAGATCTAGATTTTGGTAATTTTGACGATGGGTCTGATAAACAAGAGTTAGAAGGCGAAGAAAAGTCAAATGATGAATCCATTCAATTGGATGTAGACCTCGACCTCGAATTTGATGATGATATAATTGATTTAGATAAAGAAATAGACGCAATTCTCAATGGTGAGAATGGAATTCTCACAGTTAGCAAAAAACAAGAACCAGAGTTCGGAGAAGAAGAGGAAGGTCCACTTGCTCTATCACTAGAAGAACTTGAAAATATTACTGGGGATTTAGAAGAAGAAGAACATTCTGGTGAGTTTCGAGATAACGAAGAAAATTTATCCGAAGACGAAGAAGTCCTTTTGCCTGATGAGTTCGAACTCGAATCAGAGTTAGGTGAATTTAATACACCTATAGAACAGAACTTGATTGATGAACATTCTGATTTAGGTCTGGATCTTGATGATTCAGATGTAGATACCACAATCCCATTTGATGAGGACGGAATCCCCCAACTTGATTTGTCCGATCATGAAGAGGTAGTTGAACCAGAATTCAAGCCACTAAAGGATCCAGAAGAAGAGGAATTATTTGGTGGAACGAAAGAAGATGAAAATCTAACTCTTTCAGATGAAGAATTAGGAGATATTTTAGGCGCTTCAGGCGAAGCAAGCCTGGAAGAAACTCTCGGATCGGAAGAAGAATTTTTAGCCACGGATGATGGAATCAATTCGTTTGATGAGGGAGAAGCTGATTCCTTTGGCGAAGATTCTTTTGATCTACTCGGAGAAGAAAATACAAATGTATTCGAAGAGAACAATACAGACACAAAAGAAGAACCAGAAGAAGAAATTATTTTTGATATAGATGATAAAGTATCCCCAGAAGAGCAGGGTGAAACGATCTCGGAAGACTTGGATGATGAACCAATCACTCTTTCGTTGGAAGAATTAGAAAATATCAGTTCTGAGGAACTTTCATTTGATGATGAAGAAATTCCAAATGAAAATATTTTGGATGGTGAAGTAGAAGACGAATCCATCACATTGAGCCCTGACGAACTTGGCAATATAATAGCTGGTGATCCTTCAGAAGAGGATGGCGATGAAAATCAATTTGAAACTGATTTTGACTCGGATCCCTCAAGCGGACTAGAAGGTCAAATGGAAGGTTTTGAAGTGGAAGATGACGAAGGGCCAATCGCCCTTTCAATGGATGAGTTAGAATCCATTGCATCTGATGCGGAAGAAGTTTCGGAAGAAGAACTTGTTGATAGTCTGGATAGAGCTCCTCTCCCTTACGAAGAAGAAAAACCAAACGTCGATACTCTTTCGGAGGATGAGGAAGACGAATCCATAGCCCTATCCATGGAAGAGTTGGAAAACATCACTGCAGAAACAGAAGAGGATGATGAGTTAGGCGGAGCAGGTTTCCCGCCAGAAGAAGAAGTGATCACTCTCTCTCCAGAAAACTTAGATGATATTTTGGGTGAAGAAATTCCTGGTGAGAACCTGGAAGATATTGGCGACCTCCCTTTTGAAGAAGAATCTCCGATCCAAACGGAGATGGAAGTGAATGAGGGTGAATCTGATCTAGTGACTCTCGGTGATACAGCCGACCTCATCGAACATGAAGAAGACGAAGAGGAAGTCGTTCGAATCCCAACTCTTCAAAAAGACCAGTCTGAACCTGTGGAAATAGACTTAGATGAATATGCGATGGAAGGCAAACTTTCACCATTGGAAGAACTCCGTAAATCGGACGTCACTCCAATTGAATCGAAAGAAGAACCATCTTCAGAGGACACTGAACCGGACGGAATTACTGCCGATAACCTTTCAACAGAAGACCGAAAAAAAGTTCTCGGATATTTAGACAATCTTTTAGGAAATTTACCAGACGATGTGATTCGCGAGTTTTCAAAATCTCAATACTTTGAGCTTTATAAAAAAATGATGAAAGAACTGGAGGTCTAAATTGGGACTTCTTGACCGAGCAGAGGAGATCCAAAAAAAAACTGGGTCTTTTCCGTCTAAAGAATCTGCAAGCCCAATCGAAACTCCTTCATTATTAAAGAAGGCAGAAAAATTTAAAGAAGAGTTAATTCCATCGCCAACAGAAAATGATTGGTTAGATGACGAAGAAAATCTTAGTCCAGCAACAGAAATTGGTGATCTACCAAATCCAGATGGTGAAGAAGATTTTGATCTGAGTGACATTCCTGAATTGATGGATGATTTTGAATTGGCAGATGATAAAGATCCATTGAGAGACGATCCATTTGAACATTTGGATGACATCGATGAAATTCCAACTAACTTTGATTCTCCGGTTGAAAATTTGGAAACTCCAGATCCAGAACCCATATTTGAAGATGAACCCAAAACGGGTGAAAATTTAATTGAACTCGAACCCGATGAAGAATCGGCACCTCTGCCTGAAGTTGATTTGTTCGAAGAATGGGAAAACGACGCGAAAAAAGAAGCATCTAAACAACCGCTACGCCCAACTAAGGATGATCCGGCTCCGCTAACAGAAGAAATTTTATTTGATGACGAATCTGATTTTGGTACGGCTCCCATGGCATACCACCTAGCTTCAAAAAAACGAATCGAAAATTATCAGGCTATTTTTGAAATCACTAAAGATATAGCTTCCTCAGTGGAATATTCAGATTTTTTTGATAACTTAGTTTATAGTGTGATTGGACAAGTTGGTTGTTCTTCTGTGGTGATAATAACATCCACAAATCCGAAAATTCAAAAATGGGAAGCCGTGGCTGCACAAGGTGTGTCCATAAAAGATAGTTGGTATCTCCAACCTAACGATGAAATTTATTCACGTATGACAGACTCAGATTCTGTTGTGTATGCTGGAGAATTCAAAAGTTTGAAGATACCAGACCGAGAAAAGAACCTTTTGAATGAACTGAATTCGGAAGTTTTGGTACCGATTCGGCACAAAGATAAATGTTATGGCGTAATGTCACTCGGTAAACTCATCAATAGCGAAGAATACATTGCAGATGATTTGGAATTCGTAAAAATAGTTGGTGATATAGCTGGTTCTGTTTTTGAAAGAGTTTCGGAGTTTGAAAAATTAAATGAAGATTTAAATATAGCCAAAGAAGTCATCTCCATCAATGAAGCGGTTTTAAAAACGGCCAGAGATTTCGCACGCGTGCGAAAGATGGATGAAGCATTTGATTTGTTTGCGGAGAACATCCGTGAAAAATTGGGTGTGAAACAGTATTCATTTTTAATTTTGGATTCAGAATTTAAGGAAGATTACATAGTATTTGGTTCTAATTTCATTCTTCCTGAAAGGGCAAAAGATTTTCGACTGAGTAAAAATTCCGACATTGTTGGTATGGTCTCTAATATACCTGGTGTCTATCGTTTGGAAAATTTCAGAGAAGATTCAGAGTTAAAATCAATTTTTACAAATGATGAATTGGGAATCATGAATGAATTTACGATTCTTCCGATCATCAATTTAAATTGGCTTGTTGGAATGATTGTTGTACATTCTACAAATGTACCATGGACAGATACCACAAGAGATATTGCTGTAGCATTATTGGAAACTTCAGCTCCTGTTTTTGCTAATTTACTTATTTTAAAAGAAAAGGATGCTTTATTCCGAAATCCATTTAATCCATTGGAAACAAGGATTTTAAGTGAAATAGAAAAAGCATCGAAGATGAATATATCATTTACTGTTACAATGTTTAAAATACAAAATGTAGCGCGAATGATCCAGCTTACAAGCGCAGGCAATTTTGCTCGTTATGCGGACGCACTTCGTAAAATCATTATCGAACATATCAGTGAAATGGATTTTTTTACAAGAGTTGGGCAAGGTAAATTTGTAATGTTGTTGCATGGCAAAGATAAAGAAGAAACAGATGTGGTAATCAAAAAAATCAAATCAACCTTTGCAAAAAAAGAAGAGATTCTTTCGTTTGATTATAAAGCAAGTTACCGAGTATTGACTCTTTCTTATCCTAAGGACACAAAAGACAAAAATTTATTTTTAGAAATGATTGAGGAAGCTTAAGGACAATTGTTTTGTTGTTCAACTCCATTCCATTTTTAATTAGTTTTGCAGTTTTTTACCTAATTTATTTATCTTCTAATCGAAAGATTCAGAATCTAAGTTTATTTATTTTTGGCTTATACTTTTATACTCGTTTTGATTGGAAAATGGGTATAATCTTACTCCTCGCCGTCTGTTTTAATTTTTATTTGGCTAAGTTTTTGCACAAACATGAAGGAAGTAAAAGAAAAAAAATTTTACTTATGGGTGTTATTGCTAACCTATTTTTGTTAGCTGTTTTTAAATACACACTGTTCCTTTTGGGTGTTTTTGATGATATTATGACTTCTTTTGATTCTTCGTTTTCCATATGGAAACCAGAAATTTTATTACCAGTCGGTGTATCATTTTACACATTCCATAATATCAGTTACTTGGTAGAACTTTATAATAGAAAAATTGAAGAAGCAGATTCTTTATTAGAATTTGCAATCTATGACTTATTTTTTCCGCTTTTGCTTGCAGGTCCAATCGAAAGACCAGGATCACTTCTGCCTCAAATCAAAAATCCAAGAGTAGTAACAAAAATTAAATTTTTTTCTGGAATCAGTTTGTTCCTTTGGGGAGTGTTTTTAAAGGCAAATATAGCGGATCCTTTGGCAAGTTATGTGGATTCCAAATTGGTTTCTTATGATTCTTTGAACCCTGGAATTCTTTGGATTGTGTCTCCTGCTTTTGCTTTCCAAGTATATGCCGATTTTTTTGGATACTCTGTTTGTGCTCTTGGCTTAAGTGAAATGATGGGTTTCAATCTTATGAATAATTTTCACAGACCATTTTTTTCAACAAATCCAGCTATGTTTTGGACACGTTGGCATATTTCGCTTTCTAGTTGGTTGCGAGATTATGTTTACATTCCTTTGGGAGGAAACAGGTCGGGTTTCATTCAGAGTAATATCAATGTAATGATTGTTTGGATTTTGGGCGGTTTATGGCACGGTGCTACATATGGATATTTGGTTTGGGGATTGTATTTAGGGTTTTGTATTGTCATCTACCGATTGTTAGATCGTTTTGTTTTGGGAAAAATTGATAATAAAATTTTGTCAATCTTCGGAACCTTATTTACTTTTTTTAGTTTTAGTTTTGGATTACTTTTGTTTCGAATTTCGGGAACGGATGATTTGGTATTTGTGATAAAGAATATATTTTCTATCGATCCAAAGTTAATTTCTGAATTATGGGTGTTGGTTTATTTTTTACCCATTCTGGTTTTTGATATTTGGCAAGAGAAAATAAACACAGAAAAACCCAGTTGGTTTGTAAATGAAAATCCACTACGTTTTTTAATCATATTTTCGGTTTTTTTCACTTGGTTTTCTTTATTTGCTCCTTTCGCAAAACAAGAGTTCTTTTATTTTCAATTTTGAGAGTGTTCGAAGAATGAAAATTCGTTATATTTTTGGATGTTTGATGCTGATTTCTTTTTCAATGCATTTGACGATGGAGTTTTTAATTGCTTTTTGCGAAACAAGTTCCCTTTATTGGTATCATTCAAAAACGAGAGAATTAAATCCTGACTCCGAAATTTTAGTATTAGGTGATAGCCAAATCATTAGTGGGATCACACCAGAGATGATTTCTGGATGGGAAAAAATTACACTCTCTCAGATTCAATACGCACCAAGACCAAGTGAGCAACCAGAGGGAATTTTGGATGAATATCTTTTTTATATTTCCAAGTTGTCAAAAGTAAAAAAAATTTATGTGAATATCTCTCCTATCTCGCTCAGCAAAAACACCGTTACCGATGCTCACAAACAATTGTTTACTTCATTTGGTGTATTGCGTAGCGAGCACATAACAAATGAATATTTACGGAAAAGTTATTTTGCAAATGGCTACGATTTTTTTTGGAAACTCACAATTCAAATTTTTCCTTTCTTTGCTTTGAACCCTAACTTTTCAAAATTAGCACAAACTGGTTTTGAGAAAAATTTATTAGAAGCGCGAAAACTAGAAAACCAAATCATCAAAACAAAGATTTCTGAAGATGGTGGTTCCTGGGTTTGGAGAGATAAAGGGAATTTTCCTGTATTGGCTGAAGATTCAAAACAATTGGAAAACAGTACTACCGTTTTTTTGAACCAAAGAAACCAGTCTCAAAAAATATGGAAAGATTGTTTTCGTTTATGGAAAGAGAAGGGAATAACAGTTGTTTTACTTCGCCTCCCATTTTCGCCGCAGATGGAAGCAGACATTGTGAAAACAAAATCAAATTTACCTTTAGAAAGATTTTTGGAATCAGAAGGTTTATCGTATTTCGATTTGAGAGAGGACGGGTTTGAGGATAGTAAATTTTTTGCAGACTTTACACACCTCAACCAAACTGGTAGAAGTGTGCTTCTGAACAAACTGGGTATTCGTTTATTTGATAAGGCCAGTCCGACGCCCAAGAGCATGTAGATTCACACCCCAACCCAAACCAAAAAATTGTTTTGGTGTTAAAATTTCTTCTGTGCTTGGATCCCAGATATCTTTTACAAATGCCTCTGCAGAAATCTCAGTTCCGTACGGAATGCCCCAAAAATTCTTATCTTCATTGTATGGCATAGAACCACTCCTTTTTTACCTATTTTACAGATAGGAAGGAATCTACCATAGTATAAAATTCATTAAAATGGTATGCCGAATCATGTGGTCCAGGGCAAGCTTCGGGGTGGTATTGCACTGCCATTACAGGCAGACCGGTTTTTTTTAGGCCAGCAACCGTGTTGTCAAACAAATTGATACGTGTGATGGGGAGATCCGAAGTGGATTCACCGAGTACATGAAAACCATGATTTTGCGATGTAATTTCGATTTTGCCTGTCTCCGTATTTTTAACAGGGTGGTTGCCGCCTCTGTGACCAAATTTGAGTTTGGCGGTTTTTTTGCCGAGGGCAAGGCCAATGATTTGGTGACCTAAACAAATTCCAAATAATGGTTTTTTGGCTCCCATAATTGATTTTGCAGCATTGATCGCGTAATCGAGTGGCTCTGGATCACCTGGACCGTTGGATAAAAAATATGCATCAAAATTTTCTTTTAATAAATCATCTGCGGGTGTTAGGGCAGGGAAGACATGTACATTGAACCCAGCTTGGTCGAGTAGTTTGAGGATATTTCTTTTGACTCCAAAATCATAAACTGCCAACTTGAACTTGCTAGGTGAATGTGCACCGTACAAATAAGGTTTTTCGCAAGTTACCACCTTCGCAAGATCGAGTCCTTCCATACTTGGTGCATTTTTGACTTCTTCCAAAAAGGATGGCTGATAGGATTCACTCACAAATATCCCACAGGACATAGCACCCGTATTTCGAATGAGCCTTGTTAGTTTGCGTGTGTCAATGCCTTCGATGCCTGGGATTCCAAAACGAATCAGAAATTGGCTCAGTGTTTCTCTGGATTGGAAGTTGGAAGGATTTTTTACATACTCTTTGGCAATGAGACCAGAAGCTTGGATTTTATCGGACTCCATATCATCGGGATTGATTCCATAATTCCCAACCATCGGGTAGGTGAGGTTGATGATTTGTCCTTTGTAAGAGGGGTCTGTGAGAATTTCCTGGTAGCCGGCCATGGAAGTATTGAATACCACTTCACCAATGGCCTTTGTTTCTGCTCCAAAGGAGCGCCCTTCCATTACCATTCCATTTGCTAATACCAAAAATGCCTTCATCGGTATCCATTCCAAAGAATGTGGCGCCTGTGACGAACAAAAAAACGCCTAATTTTTAGTATAGAAATGCCGGATCCGATCGTATCGAAATTCCCCGTCGATTTCCACAACTTCCATCTTTCCAAGCCTTTGCTCCATTTCTTGGGCGAGTATTGGATCTATGGTCAGATAGATTCTTCGACCCCGTTCCAAATAGACAATTTGGCCAGTTTCTCCATTCGCTTCCACAACTTGTCCTTTTACCTGTTTGGTCCCAATTCCTAGGTTTCGATTCGGTCCTACGCTGAATCTTTGGAAAATATGTGGTTTGCCCACACAGAGCCATACATCACTTGTCGGGCTCAGTTGGCTCATTTTTCC
>JARJFC010000229.1 GCA_029310945.1 Leptospira sp. 96542 | reverse complement strand
CGGGCGTCCAGGCCTACCCCCGC
This sequence comes from Leptospira sp. 96542, assembly GCA_029310945.1. Taxonomy (GTDB): domain Bacteria; phylum Spirochaetota; class Leptospiria; order Leptospirales; family Leptospiraceae; genus Leptospira_A. The sequence goes on along the minus strand of JARJFC010000229.1, from coordinate 1,962 downwards.
CCCGCCCGAGGGGGGCGGGATGCAGGAAAGGATGACACCATGCCACCCCGCATGACCCCTCTGTCGACCGCGATGCTTGCAGCAACCCTCCTGCTGGCCACGTCCACCGTGTCCACGCCAGCACTGGCCGCGCCTCCCGGGCCGGCCGCTGACATGCAGGGCGAACACAAACCGGAGCACCGAGCTGGCCCCATGGGCGGTCGGCAGGGCGAACATTGGGAAAAACGCCTTGCGGAGCTGCACGCCAGCCTGAAGCTGACGCCCGCCCAAGCCCCGGCGTGGGACGCTTTTCATGCGGCCGTGAAGCCCCCCATGCGCGGCGCGGCCCAGGCGAGTCGTGAAGAATTCAAGCGCGAGGACTGGGCCAGGCTGAAGACACCGGAACGTCTGGATCGCCTGCAGGCCTGGCGCCAGGAACGCGAGGCAGCGGCTGCACAACGCGAGGCGGCGACGCGGAGCTTCTACGCCACACTGACCCCGGAACAGCAAAAGACTTTCGATGCCCGCACGGTGCCGCCTTTCCTCGGCGAGGCACCGAGTGGTCCCGGTCCCCGCTGAAGAAGGAAGCCATGCCGCGCCAGTGAACCTATGCCGCGCAGGCCAGGTTCATTCGGCGCGGACGACTGCGCCGAAGCCGGATCAACCCAGGGGCTTGATGCCAATCAACAGACCGTGCAAGCCGAAGGCGAACACAGCCCAACCGGCCAGCCCCAGGGCCACGGTCAGCGCCGTCGCTGCCCACCGGCCGGAGCCAGGCGTGAGGCCGGCCAAGCGGTCTCGGCGCCGTGAAACCGCGTAGTTCGCGATCGCCCAGATCAGGAAGCTGCCAAACAGCAGCAGATGCGCCAACATGCCCGCCACCAGCAGATGGGCGAAGGCCCAGGTCTTCACCCCGAGCACCATGGGATGGCCCAGCCGAGCTTTGAGATGGTTGCCAGGCACATAAGCCGCCGCCAGCAGCACGAAAGCCAACACGGTCAATAACACGGCCCCATGGCGCAAGCCCATGGCCATGCCCGGGGAAGACGGCATCCAGACAATGACCGGGTTCTCCCGCGCGGCGTCAAAGCCCCAGGCGATCAGGGCCAGTCCGGCCAAGGCCAGCAGGGAGTAAAGGCCCTTCCAGATGCCTGCGCCCAGGCGCGTGCGCCACCGTTCGCGCGCCGCGGGCGCCAGCATGCGGATGGAATGCACGCCCAGGAAAAGCAGCAAGCCAGCGATCAGCAATGTCATGACACAAACTCCTTGAATGGCCGCATCCGGGTTACGCCGCGACCACCCGGTTCTTGCCGGCGCGTTTGGCCAGGTACATGGCCTGGTCGGCGCGGTGCAGCGCCTGTTCGGCCGTCTCGTCGGTCGTCAACTGCGCAACACCGGCGCTGAAGGTGATGAAGAGCTTCTCCTGCTCGGCGCCGACGGTGACCACGTCGCCACCCACTTCGGACTTCGTGCCCGATTTCGGACGGGCGAGGAAAAAACGCTTGCTCAATTCGCGCTGCAGGCGGGTCATGACCTCCATGCCCTGTTCCAGGCCGGTTTCCGGCAGCAGGATGACGAACTCCTCGCCGCCGTAACGGGCCAGGGTGTCCTGCGGCCGCAGGTTCTCCTTCGCCACCGTCACGAGGTGCTGCAAGGCAACATCCCCTGTCTCGTGCCCGCGGGCGTCGTTGAGCCGCTTGAAATTGTCGATGTCCAGCAAGGCCACGCACAAGGGCGCGTCCTTGCGTCGCACGGTGGACAGTTCACGCATGAAGGCTTCGTCCAGGCCCTGGCGGTTGAGCGCGCCAGTCAGGCCGTCGTGGCGGACCTGCGCGCTCAAGCGTTCCAGTTCGGCCTGCAGCTTGCGCAGCTCGGTCTCCTTGGCCTGCACCTGGGCACGCATGGATTGCAGCTCCTCGCCCACGTTGACGGTTTCCAGCCGCATGTCCCGGGTCGCGCGGATCAGTCCACGCAACACGGGTC
>JARJFC010000228.1 GCA_029310945.1 Leptospira sp. 96542 | reverse complement strand
GGTGGTGTGGGAGGGGGATTCGGCGGCGCTGCGGGGGGCTCGGAGCGTGTGGCAGGCGTATTTGGGGATTTAGGTTTATCTGTGCCGCTGGCACACTACTGCCCTAGAGTCCGTCTTGCCTCGCACATTCTTCCGCCATCCCCACTGCAATCAATCATCAACGGTTCGTCGCTCACATCGATGTGCTTGGAATGACTGCGCTGGTCGCAAAGGATCCCGAACGCGCCTGGGAACTTCTCACTCTGCTTGTCAAAGCGCGCAATGATACGCATGCCACATCGATTACTTTCCTGGACACAGCCGAAACGGTAGCAACACCTCAGCACGTCCAGGCGGTGACCTTTTCTGACACCATCATCTTGTTCTCCCGAGGAGAGACCCTCAACGATCTGCGAGCCATCTTGATCATGGCAACGGAGTTGTTAAACAAGGCCCTGCATCTTTGCGTTCCCATACGCATAGGCATCTCGGTAGGAACATTTTTCTTCAATCTCGACGAGTCCATGTATGCTGGTCCGGCACTCATCGAGGCATATCGTCTCGGCGAAGCCGCCCAGTGGATCGGTATCGTCACATCCGAAGCCGTCTATCACCGGGCAATCGAGGCCAAGCTACAGTCCGGCTCCACGGATGTTGTTGCGCCCACCGAAGTCCCGATCGACGGGGGAGCCCAACCTGGCTACGCCGTCAATTGGTCAGTAGTTCTCCAGAACAGCATCGCGGCGCCACTTCCCGTCACTGCACAGCAGATCTACGAGGGTTTTGCAGAGTTCTTTGGTCCATTCGAGACCCTCGATTCGCGAGCGCGTCAGAAGTACGAGAACACAGCCATGTTCATGAATGCACGCGTGGCTGAACCCCTTGCTCGATCTGCGGCGCCGTAGCAAGCGCACCGTGCTACCCATCTCAACTCAAGTGCTGGGCGTAAAACCAGGCCCCCTTAAGCCAACAACTGCGGCAGGCGCTCATTCAGCAGCCATTCAACCGCATCGGCCTGCAAGGCATCACGTCGCCGTTTGAGGGCTTCGCGATTGGTTTGCGTGGCCATCCAGCGTTTGAACTGGACGAAGTCCGCCGGATGGATGGTGGTCAGTCGCGCCATGCTGCCGTTGCTGGCCACCACGACCTCGCTGAACTCGCGCGCATTGAGCAGGTCGGAAGCGCGATGGGCCTGCACGACCCAGAAGTCGTCCTCGGCATCGCTCAGACTCACGGGATGCGGGTCATCGCCCTCGGCCACGCGCCGGAGGATGTCCACTTGAAAACCGTCCGCGTTGATGGCGGTATAGCGCTGGTCTTCGCGCAGTTGAAAGGTCTTGTCCACCTTTTGCAGCGCCGCCAGCATGGAGGGTGCGTCCTGCGCCAGCCGCTGGGCGAAGGTGACGCGTTTCCTCGTGTCCCAGAGCAGGTCGATGTCCTGGGTGCTGGTGATTTCGGTGGACAGGCTCACGCCGGCCGCCATTTCGTAGGCGTAGAGGGCATGGGTTCCGACGACGCGGAAGAAAGTGTCCAGTTGCGCATCGGCCAGGCGCTTGAGGATGTCCACGGCAATGGGGGGCATGCGCCCCACGCGCAGGGCGCGGTTCATGCGCTGGTGGCGGGCCACGGTGTCTTTCAGGCTGGCGAACCGCGTGGTGGCCGATTCCTTCTGCGCGGAAAACTTGGCGTGCATGGCCTCTGTGTCCGCCGAGCGCGGCCCCAGGCTGTGCTGCGTCCCCCGAGGGCTGGTGCGGATCAGGTAGTCCTTGCCCTGCACCGTTTTCCAGACCATGCCGCCGCGCACCTGCTGCGCCTGCTTGCGGGCGGCTTCCAGTGCGATGAATGCGGCCCGCGCATCGATGTACTGACGGGCTGCATCTGGGGAAAGTTCCAGAATTTCCAAGTTATTCTTCATTTTTGAAATTTACTTGGAAAATCCATATTAATCAATCGGTTAGATTGATTGTCCCGCACCCGAGTGACCTCGCCAAGCGGGCCTGCCCGAGGGCCTGAATCCAAGGCCCGGTCTCACAACCACTTCTGCATGAACAGCGC
>JARJFC010000227.1 GCA_029310945.1 Leptospira sp. 96542 | reverse complement strand
TGGCCGCGGACGAAATCAAAGGCAAACCCGTCGGGGAAAAAGTCGCGGAAATCGAGCATCAACCGCCGGGGCAGGGACTGCAGGCTCAGCACCCCCAGCAAGCGGGCTGCGCCGGGTTCGACCGTGAGGAACTGGCCACGCTCGATGTTGATGCTCAGCGATCCGTCCAGCGCGGCGACCGCGGGTCGCCAGGGCAGACCGTCCCAGGCAAGCTGCCCCTGCATCCGTCCCGCGCCGCCGCCGATCAGCCCGGGCTTGCCCAGGCGCGCAAGCAATCCGCCGGCGTCCTTGACCGACAACTGGAAATCCACCGTGCTGTGGCGCGGCGCCGGTACCGCGGCCCCCGGTGCCGGCGGCTCCGGGGACGCGGCCGGCCACTGCCCTTGCGCGGTGAAGTCGGCCTCCGGCAGCACGATGCGCAAGCGCCGCAGTTGCCAGATCCAGGCCGGTCCCGCCTGAGCACTGACGTTCAGCGCGGCCGGCGCCGGCACGTGGCCAGCCTCCACTTCCACCCGTCCCAGCCTTTGATCGCCCAGGCGCAATTGCTCGATCACCACATCCAGGGCCGGCAGATCCAGGGCACTGAGCGAGAGAATGTCTCGGCTCTGCTCGGCGGAACGGCCTGGATCAACCGCTTTGAGGGGATCGACCTCGGCGGCCGTCGTGCTCAATACCAGGCGCGCCAGGCGGGCGTGCAGGTAACCCGCCTTGTCGGCGGCCCCCCCTTCGTCCGAGGCCGTGCCCAACGGCATGCGGTAGTTGATTTCGCCACTCGTTTCCTGCGCCGCCAGCTGGGCTCGCCAACTGCCTCGGTCGCGGCTTGCCTCGACTTCCAGATCATGCAGGCTCTGCTTGCCAATCTGCACGCGGTCGGCCAGCAGGCGCAATTGCGTGGGCAGGTAATCCAGCCAGGCCGGGTCCGCCGCGGTCCGCCCCGCTTCCACGCTGGCCGCTCGCGGCGCTTGGGTCGTCTCGCCGCGCGTGTCCGCGCCTTGTCGGAGCGCATCCAGCCAGGTGTTCACGTCGAGCGTGCCCAGGCGCAGCACGGCGCGCACACCCGTGTCAGGCAGGGCCAGGGCCTCGCGGGGCGAAGGTCCCGCATCCTGGGGCACCAGATCAAGCTGCATTTGGCCGCGCAGCACGCGGGGCCGCTCCTGATGCGCCAGGTGCACCCGTTCGTAACGCAGCTGCAGCAGGCGTCCGACGTCCAGGCTGAATCTGTCGTGCCAAGCCCGGCGCCCGCCCGCCGTGGCCGCGTCGGGCGTGACCAGGTTGGCCTCGCCTTCGTCGCGCGGTGACAGCCGCTCCAACTGCAGACGAACCGGCAGGGTTTGATCGGCGGGCTTGCGCAAGGGTGCGGGCAGGCTCAGGGCCAGACCGCGCAGGTCAGTGCGCAGCAAGAATTCGGGGGCACCTTCGTCCATGCCGAATTCCGCTTCGTAGCGGGCAGCGCCCTCCATCTGCCGCGCCAGCGCCGCAAGCTTGCGCACGCCATCGCCGCTGCCCTCATCCTGCCCGGCCTGCCGCAGGCCCTGGGCCGTGAACTGGCCCTGCACGCGCAGGCGGGGTTGGGACGACGGCATGGGCGCGGGCACGGGCATGAGGGCGGACCTGAAGGTGGACTGCAGGGTCACTGCGCCCGGCACGGGCATGGTGCCACCCTCGGCCTGCACCTCGCCCCCCATCAGGCGGGCATGCACTCCGCTCAACGCGAAACCCTGTTCGCTGAAATGCACGATGCCGCGCGTCTGGGTGAGCGCGGGCAAGCCGGGCGCGGGCCGCAGGGTGTTGCCCGCCAGCAGCAACTGGCCTTGCACGGTGCTCGCCTTCAGATCGGCCAATGGCAGATCCAGGCGCAGGCGCACGGCCGCGTCCCCTGTCGCGCGGACCTGGCTCAGTGCGCCCTCGCGCAGCACCGACAATGGCGAGGCAGCCACCAGGCGTTGGAGCATCTCGTCGAGCGCGCCCGTGAAATTCAGATCAGTCTGCACGCGCAGGCCCGGACCCAGCTCCGGAATCTGGACCTGGCTTTGCGCCAGCTGCACGCGCGGTGCGCCCGCGACC
>JARJFC010000226.1 GCA_029310945.1 Leptospira sp. 96542 | reverse complement strand
CGCGTCAGTGACGGCGCGCATCAAGGAGATCGGGCGCGATGCGGGTGCGGACGACACGGTAGATGAACTCGCCGTGTTGAAGCCGCGTTTCCGTTTGGGCCTGCACCAGCGGATGCACGATGGCTTCCAGCCTCCGGCGCACCGACGGTTCGGCGAACGCCAGTTGGCGCATGCGCGCGCGGTCCAGCGCGCCCTCCGCCGTGATGGCTTGCGGGCCGAAGGCCGCGCGCAAGGCCTCGATCGCGGCACCGCCCGGCGACGTGGTTGCGCGGGAGATCGCGTCGGCGTCAATGACCACGGCACCCCGCTGCGCGAGCATGGCTGCCACCGTGCTTTTGCCGCTACCGATGCCGCCGGTCAGCCCCAGGCGCAATGGCGTGCGGGTGGTGTCGTGGGTGGAATGGGGAGATGCCGGGTGCATGGGGCTATTTCAGCATGAGCGCGAGATCGCTCAGCTTCAGTCCCAGGGCAGCGAAAAAGGTCGCGTGCCCCAGCGCCATGAGCGCCAGGCCCGCCACGGCGAGGAACGGTCCGAAGGGAATGTAGAGCGGGACCTCCTGCGCGGGCTCGTTCTCCGTGGCGCGTGTCGGCGCGCGCCGCCGGCCCAGCAGCACCAGGCCGACCAGCGCGCCCAGGCTGGACGCAAGCAAGAGCAGGGGTGGCAGGGCCGCCCAACCCAGCCAGGCCCCGAGCGCGGCCAAGAGCTTGAAATCGCCGTGTCCCATGCCCTCGCGACCGGTGATCCAGTGGTAGATGGTGGCCAGCAGCCAGAGGCTCAGGTAGCCCGTCGCCGCGCCCCAGAAGGCGTCAACCAGCGTCGTCCCGGTCCATCCGATGGCCGCGCCACCCAGGCCCGCCCATAGCAGGGGCTGGGTCAGGCTGTCGGGCAGCAGGGTGGTGTCCCAGTCAATCAGGGCCAGGGCCAGCAGCACGGCGCAAAAGCCGCTCCAGGCCAGCGCCGTGGGCAGTTGGGCGCTGCCCGCGCGCGTCGCGCACCAGGCGAAGAGCAAGGCCGTGGCCAGTTCCACCAGGGGATAGCGCGGGCTGATCCGGCCCTTGCAAGCGGAGCAGCGGCCCCGCAAGGCGATGTAACTGAGCCCGGGGATGTTCTCGTGCCAGCCCAGGACATGGCCGCAGCCGGGACAGTGCGAGCGCGGGCTCAGCAGGGAGTACGTGGGCGGCGCTGGCAAGGAGGGCGAGTGGGGCGCGGCGCCCGTTGCAGCCGTCGTTGCCGCGGCGGCGAGCTCGGCCTGCCACTGCCGCTCCATGATGCGGGGCAGCCGGTGCACCAGCACATTGAGGAAGCTGCCAATCAACAGCCCCAGCAGGGCGAAGGCGCACACAAAACCGACTTCCTGCGCGCTGATGCTGACCGTCAAGACCCTCGCTCCTCAGACAATCTGACCCAGCTGAAAAATCGGCAGGTACAACGCAACCACGATGCCGCCGATGACGAGGCCCAGCACCAGGACGATGAGCGGCTCCAGCAGGCTGGACAGGCCCGACACCAGGTCAGCGACTTCGCTTTCCAGGAAGTCGGCGGCCTTGGTCAGCATCGCATCGATCGTGCCGGATTCCTCCCCGATGGCGCACATCTGCAGCACCAGGGGCGAAAAAGCGCCGCTGCGTTCCATCGCGAGGGCCAGGCTGGTGCCCAGGGCGACTTCCCGCCGGATGAGGTCGGTGGCTTCCTCGTACACGCGGTTGCCCGATGCGCCGCGTACGGCGGCGAGGGCCGGCGCCATCGGCACACCGGCACCGTGGAGCGTGGCGAGCGTGCGGGTCCAGCGCGCCACGCAGGCTTTGTCGATCAGCGGACCGAACAAGGGCAGACGCAGCAGCGTGCGATCCCGCATTGCTTGCAGCGGCATGCTGGTTCGCAGTGCCTGCATCGCGGCATACGCGCCCGCGCCCAGCAGGCCCAGGATCGGTGGCCACCAGCGGGCCAGGAATTCGCTGGAGGCGATCAGCAGCAGGGTCGGCCCGGGGAGGTCCGCCCCAAAGGAACGGAACACGTCATGGAACGCAGGAATCACGAACACCATGATGACCGACAGAACCAGCAGGGCCGTGCCGACCACGACGGCGGG
>JARJFC010000225.1 GCA_029310945.1 Leptospira sp. 96542 | reverse complement strand
CTGAAGAGATGCTCGGTGTTGTGTGTCACGCCCGGGGCATAACGCTGGCGCCACCAGGGGTAGATTTCGTAGACGTTTTCCAGCCCCCAGTCGATCAGCCCCTGCGGCAGCTGACGGGCGTCGATGCCGGTTTCCTCCAGCACTTCGCGCCAGGCCGTGGTTGCATAAGGCTCGTCCACGTGGTCCTTGCTGCCCGTCACCGATTGCCAGTAATCGGGCCCATCGGCCGGCGTGTCGGCACGTTGGATCAGCAACACCTCCAAGGCTGGGGTGTGGATGAGCACCAGCACGGATTGCGGGATCTTGCAGCCATGGGACGGTGCCAGGACCATGATCGCGCTCCGTCAGCAGCTCAAGGACACCACACCAACACGCTCAGCCCAAGGACGGCGTCTGGCCGAGACGGGGTACCGCGGGGGCCATGCCCACGGCCCGCTCCCGAGGAAGCTGGCTCCCGGGGTTGCGGGAACGATCCTGCTGGTGCTCCTGCAACAAGGCGTCCAGGTCCTGGGCCTGATCGGCCTGCTCCAGCACACCCGCGGCGCACTGCCTGAGCCAGGCCGCCGACAGCCGGCACAGCATGCTGGACGACGGGGCGGCGCCAGTGGACGCGCCCAGGGACGCGTCCACTGGCACGCCAATGACGGCATCGATCAAGGCGGTCTGGGCACCAAACCCGACAGGCTGGAACTTGCGCCGATCCAGATCGAGCATCGGCCCCAGCGCATCGACGCGCAGCGCGAGCTCACGCTCGCCACCGTCGTCCAGCGCCACCCGCACGATAATCAATTGCCGGTCCGGATGGGCCGCGCGCTGCACCTGCGCGGTCCGGGTCGTCGCGGAGGGCTCGTCCTCGGGAGATGCGCCCTCCATCCGGTGCGGGCCGGCATCGTTGCGCACGATGCTGCGCAAATCGAGCAGGGGACAGACACGGTTGCCTATCGGCGCCAATCCCAGGAATGGCAGGCGCGCGGGCCCGGCCCCGCGGGCGGTCGCATCCGGCGTCGCCGCCACGACCTGCGCCGCGTCGATGCCCAGCCAGTAGCTGCCCAGCATGAACGTCGCCATCTGCACGCGCTGGGTCGCGTCCACGCGCCCGGCCTGGTTTTCCGGGGCGGGCACGGCGGCGACGGCCGGCTTGCGTTCGCACAGATGCCGCAAGGCCAGGCAGCTCAGCCCATGGTCATACCCATCCCGCGCGCGAAACTCGCGGTACCCGGCCCCCCTCGCCACGCCGACGCCGTGCAGGTGCCCGGCCAGGCTGACCATGCGTCCGCCCGTGCGGCAGGATTCGATGACGCCGTCGTCCTGCAACACGGCCAGGACTTCGGGCTGCCCCTGGGCCAGCACCAGCTGATCACGGCTGTCGATGAAAGCCAGCATGTCACGGTCACCACAACCCTCGGCGCAGTCGCTCAGAATGGATTGCAATTGCTGCGTGGCATCCCAGACGATGGCGATGCCGCCCAGGTTCGGGCCCGCCAGGTTGCCGGAAGCCGTGGCGGCATCACGCACTGCGGCCGCGTAGATGAATGTCGAGCCGTGCTCGTAAAAGCGGCTGGGCGCGAAGGCACTGACCACGTACTCCTGCGCGCTGGCCAGGCGCAGGCAGCGCCCCACCCACTCTTCGTCCAGCACGGTACCGACCAGGGCTTGCTGGGCGGGATTGGAAACTGCCATCACCCGGCCCTGACGATCGAACAGCACCAGACTGCTGTACACGGTGTAGAGCGCGTTGATGTCCCGCAGCACCGTCGTGGCCTGTTCACAGCCCACCCGGTCAGCAGCCAGCGTCTGGGCAAACTGCGGCGTGAGCGCCCACCAGCGACAGTCGTTGGCGCGTTCGTACAGGTTGCGGTCCAGGATTTGCATGGCCAGATCGGCCCGACTCTGCCCATCACGCAGGATGGAGCGGGTTACCACCCCATACAGATCCTCCAGCGCGCTGGAGAACGCCCGCGCAGTCTTGCGCGCGGTCGCACCGATTTCCGACAACAGGGTCTTGGCGAAGAGCAGGTCACGCGGCGCGGCCACTTCATTGCGGCCCTGGGCGCCCTCCTGCATCTGGTTGAGTTCCAGCAGGCCATTCCAG
>JARJFC010000224.1 GCA_029310945.1 Leptospira sp. 96542 | reverse complement strand
GCGCCCGGCCAACACGGGAGCCTGGCCCACGCCGCGCTCACCGAGCAGTCGCCAGGCCTCGAACACGCTGGTGTCGGCGCTGACGGTCATGGGCTGGCGGGTCATCACATCGGCCACGCGCCGCAGCTGGGCGTCAACCAGCGCGGGGTGATCGCCGCCACCGCGGGCAACCTGACTTTGCAGGCCAATGGCCAGCTCGACAACGTGGGCACCTTGCAAGCCAGCCAACGTCTCGAAATCACGGTGCAGGACGAACTCAAGAACGTAGGCCAGATCCAGGCCGGCCAGGATCTGCGGATTCGTGGTGAGGCGGCCCTCAGCAACACCGGCACGCTGCACGCGCAAGGTGATCTGGAGATCCGGGCCGCCACCAGCGACAACAGCGGACTCATGGCCGCCGACGGCCACCTGAGCCTGGAAGCACGGAACATCGGCAATGCCACGGAGGGCGTGATCAGCGCCGCGCGCACCACCTTGAACGCAAGCGACACCCTGGACAACCAGGGTGTGATCGATGGCGAGACGGTGCGCGTTGACGCACGCACGCTGAGCAACCACGACGGGGGGCGCATCTATGGCGATACCCTGGGCTTGAACGCTGAGCGACTGGACAACCAGACGGACGCGGTGATTGCCGCCCGTGGTGCCTTGGACATCGGCGTGCAGGACATGCGCAACAGCGACGGGGGCCTGGTTTTCAGCTTGGGCGCGCTGAGCATCGGCGGGAGCCTGGACGCGCAGGGGCGGGCCCAGGGCGAAGCGCGGTTGCTGGAGAACGACGGGGCGACGATTGAAAGCCGGGGCGACATGCACATCGCGACGGCGGAATTGCGTAACCTCAACACCGCGCTGGCGTGGGAGGTGGTGGCCAATCCGTCAACGGGGGTGACGGAGTACTACACCACCGGGGGGATGTTGACGAGTGATCAGGTCGGGTGGGCTTTGAGTGATCGGCGGCTTGTCCCAGAAAATAGCACCTATGGTGACCCCATTTACAGCAGATATTACGAGGGCGCTGATCCCCGCGTGACTGCAAAGTACGAGGAGACCAAAGGGCGAGACGGAACTGTAATAGGGACACGTAAGGTTCGAGATGCTGCGTTCAATTACAGCCGCAATGATCGAATTTGGGCCGACTTCGGGATGGAAGCTCCTGCTTGGGATGCGCCAGTCGCTTCGGGTCCCCCCGCTCTTAAATACTCGAAATACAAAACGATTTCTGGAGGTAGAGAGGAACAGCCAAAGCGTGTTCCTGTTGGGCCACCTACACCGGAGTCCCAAGCGGCTTATGACGATTGGTACGTCAAATCCGCGCCTTGGATGGAGTTGAATAAGCGCGTGCAGGCCATGCGCGCCACGGTCAACGCCGAACTGGTCAGCTACGACACCTACCGCCAATACACCCAGACGACCCGACGTGCCGATGTGACGGAGAGCGCGCCAGGCCGCATTGTCAGCGGTGGCAATCTGCATATCGCCACCAGCGTCAGCGCACTCAACCAGGACGCCACCATCATCGCGGGCGGCAACCTGTCCATCACGGGCCAGACCTTGCGCAACCAGGCCACCGAAGTCGCGGCGCCGACCTCGCGCGGGGGCACCACCTACAGCTGGGGCCTGCTGAACAAGGACTGCGAATTCCTCAAAGGCTGCAGCAAGAAGTACGGCTGGCTGACTGCTGCCTACGCGGAAACCATCGACAGGGTGGTGCCGCTGGACGCGCTGCGCTACGAACAGAACACGGGGCCATCAACCGGCACGGGCGCCAACCTGACCCTGCCCGCGCTCAACCTGCCCGAGGGTGGCTTGTTCCAGGCCGCGCAGCCGGGCCGGGGGTATCTGATCGAGACCGACCCGCGCTTCGCCAACCAACGCGAATGGCTCAGCAGCGACTACCTGCTCCAAGCGATTGCCTTCAATCCGACAGCCACGCAGAAACGCCTGGGCGACGGTTTCTACGAACAAGGCTTGATCCGCGACCAAGTGATGCAACTCACGGGGCAGCGCTTCCTGGACGACCACAGCGACGATCAGGCCCAGTACCAGGCCTTGCTGGACGCGGGCGTGACCTTCGCCAAGACACATGAACTGGTGCCCGGTGTCACGCTCACGCCCGAGC
>JARJFC010000223.1 GCA_029310945.1 Leptospira sp. 96542 | reverse complement strand
TTTATGGAACAGCCGGCGAAAAAGGAACGGGTCTTGGACTTGTTGTCAGTTTGGATTTAATCCGAGAACAGGGTGGAAATTTTATTCTGCAAAGTGAAAAAGGAATTGGAACAAAATTTACGATTCAGCGGCGCGACGGTGATGGAAACGTCGGCCCCGGTCTGGGACCGCCTCTATCGATCAACCCTGCACGGGGAGTACGCCTCGCCTCGCTGCAACGCCCACGCCCCTATTGGATCACCGGATCATCGGATCAATAGAGGTCGTTGCGCACCCCATGTTGGTAATGAGCGTTGACCTGCTCAATCTGGTCGTCGCTCATCTCGGCACGCGCATCGCCGAGCCGAGTCAGTTCAGCCAGCATCTGGCCGACCGTCGGCAGTGCATGGCGGTCGATGCGGGAGTCATCCTGCCAAAGCTTCGCTCGGTTGATGGCCTTACCGCAATGCAGCAGCACCTCGTCAACGCTCACCACGGTGGCCGTCTTGGGCATGCGTTCGCCTTCTTTGAGCGTGGCCAGCAGCGAGGGCTCGGTCGAGATTCGGCCGCGCCCGTTGATGCGCATGAAGATTTCCAGCCCTGGGAATATGAATAACATGCCCAGGCGATCGTCGCTTTCGAGATTGCGCAGTGACTCGATTCGGTTGTTGCCAGGCCAGTCGGCGTAGACCACGGTTCGGCTGTCGAGCACACGGACAAAACCCGGCGGACCGCCGCGCGGCGATGCGTCGAGTCCGCGCTTGCTGCCGGTGGCCAGGCAGAAGAACGTTGCCGCCTTCAGGTAGTCGATGTGAAACCCGACGAGGTGGTCCAGTACGGCTTTCTGGATTCTCTCGGCCGGCGGATCGTAGAGCGCATCCAGGTCGGGCCGCCGGTTGCCGTGGCTCTCCTGTGGGGTGTCGTTCGTGGTCATCGTTCAATCTCCTAGACTGATCTCTCGGGTAGAGAGCGAAGGATAGGTGTCAATTCTTGGCGGCTGTAACCCAGCAGCGCCAATAAGTATCAAAATCCCGCCATGGACATATTGAACCTCGACGTGAACGCGCGGGACAGCACGGACGGGCCCGTCGTGTTCGTGGTCGTCGGCAGTGGTGAGGAGGAGCTCGCCACCGAGCCACATCAACACGCGCGCGGGCAACTCTTCGGTTCCCTGCGCGGCCTTGTGAACGTGGAGCTTGACGAAGGTGCATGGATCGTTCCGGCGATCCATGCCGTGTGGATACCGCCCCATCACCAACACGGTGGCACGACGCACGGGCCCTTCCACGGCTGGAGCGCGTACGTCGCTGAGAGTGCGTGCGACAGCCTGCCCCGGCAGCCCTGCACACTGCGGACTTCGGGCCTGCTACGCGAGGCCGTGCTGCGCGCGAGCCAGTGGCCGTACGCCCCGCTCGACGAGCAGATGCAGCACGTGGCCGAAGTCATCCTCGATGAAATCCGGACGCTGCCGGTCGAACCCCTCGGCTTGCCGTTTCCGCGCGAACCGCGCCTGCAGCGGATCGCCAGGGCCTTGATCGCCAACCCTGCCGACGACCGCGACCTGGAACACTGGGCAGCCTGGGCCTCGGTCAGTTCACGCACTCTGAGCCGTCGATTCGTCGCAGAGACGGGGTTCCATTTCACGGCGTGGCGTCAGCGGGCGAGATTGATGCGGTCACTCGAGATGCTCGCGGCCGGCGTGCCGGTCACTGCGATTGCCCTCGACCTGGGCTATTCGACGGCCAGTGCCTACATCGCGCTATTCCGGCGCACCTTCGCCGTCACCCCCGCCGCCTACCGGCTTCGACTCCTTCCCTGACAGAGACGACAAGGCGATGGCCATGTCGCCTCCGAGCCTTCATGAGGCTCGGACAGCAAGCAGGCCCGCCCAGGCACGCACGATCCCCATGCCGATAAGCTACCCCCTCGCTGGGAATCGAGGCATCTCAAACGCAGAATCAGCGGCGTCATCTGAAGCCCATCTCATCTGCACAGGCTCGCGTGGCTAGAACCGCTCTCCCTGGTTCCAGGACGGGAGTATTTCAGGCTCAGACGCGCGCGGGGCCGGTCCACACGGTCTTGATGTTGGTGAATTCGTGCAAGCCCAGGGCGCCCAGCTCGCGTCCATAGCCCGATTCCTTGATGCC
>JARJFC010000222.1 GCA_029310945.1 Leptospira sp. 96542 | reverse complement strand
TTTTTGGAAAAATCCGGCGACGGTGAAGCTCATGGATGCTCGGGTTCGGTATGCATTTGTTGGGTGCCTGCGCGTCTGACGACGCGCGGCAAGGGCAGCGCTGAGTGTGGCAGAGAACACCGCGTATTTTCTGGACAGCCCCCAAGTGTTTTGCCGCCACGTGGGGGTACTGGCTGCCGGCACGCCGGTACTCCGGCTGTTCAAGTCCTTGGAGCCGCCAACGAAGCACGCGCTCAGCGCGCCTGCGGGCGACCGCGCGCCGAACGATCCGCGGTGGTGTTGCGTTCTGGCGCATGGGCGGAAAGCGCCACCGATGCACCCAGGTACTGGTCGCTCAGCACCGCGTCGGCCAGGAATTCGCCCACTTGCTGGCGCGACACCTTCATGCTCTGGTAGTCACCTTGGGAGGAGGCGAATGCGGGCTCCGTCACCGCGTCGTCGGTGAGGTTCACGGGTTGCACCAGCACCCAGTCCAGCCCACTGGCGCGCACGGCGTCCTCCTGTCGAGCGGTGTCGCGGATCTGGGGGCGCAGCATCAAGGCGAACACCAGCTTGAGCATGAACGGCAGCCGGCTTTCCGTCGCACCCACGCCGTAGCTGGTCTGCACCACCAGCCGGCGCACGCCGTGGCGGTGCATGGCCTCGATCACATGGCGTGTGCCCTGGGAACGCACGTCCATGGCGGTATGGGCGCTGCCCAGCAGGCGCACGCGCAGGGGGTTTTCGCGGATGCCCAGCGCCACCACCACGGCGTCGTGGCCCGCCACGGCGCGGTCGATGTCTTCACAACGCATGGCGTCGCCAGCCACTTTGCTCAACGGGCCATGAAGAGGCGGCAGTGCATCAGGATGGCGGGCGAAGGCGGTGACCTGCACCCCCCTGGCGAGCAGACTGCGGGTGGCGGCGAGGCCGGAGCCGCCGGTGGCGCCAATGACGAGGACTTTCATGGGAATCTCCTGAAGGATCAAATGAGGCGCCCAGTCTGCTGGCGCAAGGGTTTTAAAACAACGCTCAAGACGACGGGTTTCATGATCATTCGTCCAGAACACTAGGACAAATGGCAGGTTTGGGGCACAGTCGCCGCATGACCCCCGAGACCCTCGACCGCTTCGGTGACCCCCTGGGCGAGGCCCTGCACCAGCTGCGCATGAGCGGCGTGTTCTATTGCCAGTCGGCGCTCACAGCACCCTGGGGCGCGCACCTGCCAGCCATGCCGGGCTGCCTGCTGATCCACCTGGTGACGCGGGGCCGCTGCTGGCTGAGCACCGACAGCGGCGAGGCGGGCGGGCGCTGGCTGCAGGCCGGCGATTTCGCGCTGGTGCCGCATGGTCTGGGCCACAGCATTCAAAGCGATCCGCAGACGGCCACGCCCGATCTGTTTGAGTTGCCCAGGGAGCTGGTGAGCGAGCGTTTCGAGATCCTTCGCAGCGGCGGCGGCGGGGAAGCGACCCAGATGGTGTGCGCTGCGGTGCAGCTGGATCACCCCGTCGCGCCTCAGCTGCTTTCTGCCTTACCGCCGGTGATCTGCATAGAGGCCGCCGGGCTCACGCCAGACGACTGGTTGCCTGCACTGCTGCGACTGATGGCGGATGAAGCTCGGCAGATGCGAGCCGGCGGTGAAGCGGTGATCACGCGGCTGGCCGACATCCTGGTGATTCAGGCGATCCGGCATTGGGTGCAGCACGACGCCACCGCGCAGTCCGGCTGGTTGGGGGCCTTGAAGGACAAGCGCATAGGCCGGGCCATGGCGATGATCCACGGGGACCCCTCCAAAGACTGGAGCGTGACCTCGCTGGCGCAGGCGTCGAGCATGTCGCGTTCGGCGTTTGCCCAGCGCTTCACGGCACTTGTCGGCGTGCCCGCCATGGAGTACCTCACCCATTGGCGCATGAACCTGGCGCAGGCGTGGCTGTCACAGGGCCTGAGCATGGCCGAGGTGGCGGCGCGTACCGGCTACCAGTCGGACGTGGCGTTTGCACGGGCGTTCAAGCGCGTGCAGGGCGCGACGCCGGGCCGATTGAGGCTGCACGCTCGGCACGCAAAGGCGGGCGCCGGTGTTTGATCAGACCCGGGAAGACAACCGTGACCACCGAGACCTCCTATGATCGACTCGGCTTGTCCGAGGCACACACACGCGGTCACCGCGCG
>JARJFC010000221.1 GCA_029310945.1 Leptospira sp. 96542 | reverse complement strand
TGAAAGATTTACAACTTTCATTTTTTAAAGCAGGTGTTCCGCATTTAGATACACCACAAGACCATGTATTTTTTGCCTCTCTTTATAATTACTGTGTAAAACATAATGTGAAATATATTTTAAACGGGCTTGCTCAATGACCAGAAGGACCTGGGTAAGAACAGCGCGATGGCGGCTGCTGGGGCGCTGGCGGACGTGGCGCGGGTCGGGGCCGCGGCGACGGCAGTCGTTGCCGAGCAGAGCATAGGCCAGGCCATCAAGGCGTGGGATAAGGTGGGCAACGGCCAAAAACTGGCCTATGACGCCGAGCTGGCGGGCCAGGTGGACGCCCTGCGCGGGGGGGATATCCAGGATGCGGTGACAGTTCAAAAAATCGCGAACAAGGCCGACCAATTCCTCAATGGTGGTGACGGTGATCGCGTGCAGGTCACCGAGGGAACAGGCGTCTATGGGGCGGCGCACAAAAACAACGAAACCATCTACCTGGACATGGGAACAGATGGAGAGGGCAACCGCCTGCTGGGCAGCGCGGTCAACACCGTGGCGCACGAAGGCGGGCACAAGGACGGCGCGGGAGAAATCAGCGCAGCGGTGACGGGCTTTATGACGGGCCTGGCGAACTCGGTCAATGCCTGGGCGAACAGCGAGCAGATCGCTGTTGCCAAGCAAGCCTTCATGAAAGGACTCGAGGCCGTGCCTGCGGTGAGTGAAGCGGAGAACCGGGCGCTATTGAATAAGAACAACAGTGCGTTCTGGGAGGATGCTGCGAACAACGAGCTTGACTACAGACAGTTGCATTTAAGTGAGAAAGAATTACTCAAAGCCAAGGCTGCAGACTTTGCCGGGAAATTCAAGGAAGCTGGCTATACGCCGGTGACTGAGGCGCAAGCATTAGCAATTTTGACGGAGCAGGCAGAAAACAAAGTCGATAAGACGCACGCTTGGCGTCGGGACACTGCCACAGCCGATGATGCTGTCAAGGCTGCGGCGCAGCAGTTTCTGAACCAAACTGCCCAAGAGGCTGGTTTTTACGACGATGGTCGGGGAAATAAGATTCAGTATTTCACCAATTTCACTGCGGCTGGAGAGAATCGATTCGAAGATTATGCGAACCGAAGTATCAACAACAATGAGGTAGAAGTGCCCGGTGCAAAGCTACATGCTTTCAGTCCTACTTCGAGTTCTCGTGAGACTTCGGCGAGGGATGTTGCGAACGCATCTGTCAATGCTGATCCAAACTACATGCCATTTTTTGACTACACAAAACTGCAAGTTGGAGCATTTGGCAAGGGAGTGGCCATCTCTCTGAATAAACATGACGGATCGGTTTATATGGAAGGTGGTGCTTCAACAAGTTTTGAAGGCTTCAGACCAAGCTTAAGTCCCAGTCCGAGTTTCAGTCTCGTCGTTGGACGGATGCTCGATGGTCCGAATACGCCCCCAGAACGTGCTGATGCTGTAAACGAGATGATGGGAGGCTATTCATGGTCGGCGTCTGCTTGCGGTGCCGCCGGTTTCTGCGCTGGTGTTAATCGTTCCGTGGTGCCAGCAGGGCAGACCGCGTATACGGCATTTGAGCTCGGAGTGGGAACACCCGGTGTCGGCCTTGGCTTAAGCGTTAGCGGACAAGTCGGTAAATTACCAAGGAAACTGGCTCCATGAATAGCATCTTTCGAGTTTTTGTTGTCGCTTTCATATTTGGGGGCTTGGGGGGGTGCGGACCGCGTGATGCCGGTAAGAAATTCCCTCTTATGAAAGAGAGCATGGAATGGCTTAAATCCTATTGTTTAAATGATGTGAAGCTAATGCCACTTTGGAGGGGCCAGGGCGTGTCAATGAAATTTGAATGCGCTGTCGGAAAATCAGCTTATCTCTCAGATTTAGATACCCGGTTTATTGAAAGAGGCTTCTCTTTTGTTGCCAATTACAAATCAACCAAGACTTGGTGTAAGGATGGAATTGGTTTTCATATCACAGTGGAAAATGGGATGAGGGTCAGCTCTTATTACCCTAGCTCCAGTTGCGAAGGGGGTCAGTAACTTGTATTGACCCAGCGGTTTCTGCACAGGTCAGACTGAATCGCCCCGGTTTTTGAGGAGGCTAATGCCCCGTGATCGAGTTTGACTCAAACTAAACCGACACCCCAGGCCGCGTCCG
>JARJFC010000220.1 GCA_029310945.1 Leptospira sp. 96542 | reverse complement strand
TTCGGATTGGTTTGATTAGTTCGGGGCGAAATATAATCCAATCTTCAAAATTGTATTGGCTAGGAAAACTTATGTTCTGATAAATTTCTTGGAACAAGACAGCAAATCCATCTTTAGTTCCTACTATAGCTCAATGCGCCGTTTCATGGTCACGAAGGCCGCGCGGAAAGCGCGCTCTTGCGCTTCCTCGTTGCCTTCCACCGCCGCCGGGTCGGGCTGTCCCCAGTGCGCCGATACCGGTTGCCCGGGCCAGACCGGGCAGACTTCGCCCGCAGCCTGGTCGCAGACCGTGAAGACAAAATCCATCACGGGCGCGCCGGGCTGTGCGAATTCCTCCCAGCTTTTGCTGTGAAAACCTCCGGTCGGGATGCGGTGGGCGGCCAGGGTCTTCAGGCTCAGGGGATGGACGCTTCCCTTGGGATGGCTGCCGGCGGAATAGGCCTTGAAACGGCCTTGCCCCAGTTCATTGAGGAGGCCTTCGGCCAGGATGGAGCGGGCCGAATTGCCGGTGCAGATGAAGAGCACGTTGTAGCTTTTGTCGTTCATGGTGGGGGCCTCAGCAGCAGGACGACGTGGACTTGACCACGATGCCGACGGGCTTGCCGCGCGGCGCGGCCTGGGCTGTGGGCAGGCAGCAGGCGGTGGCCTGCGTGCCGGCCACGCCTGCGGTCTCGCTGAACGTGGGGATGTGGTCCAGGGTGTGGAACTGCTCCCAGGCCAGGCCTTGCGGATCAGTCAGCCAATATTTGTCGCTGCGGGCGTAGCAGCAGGTGGTTTCACCTTCATCGCGCAGAGCCAGTTCCGCCTGCTCCGCTTGAGCCTTGAGCGCGCGCAGTTCCTCGTCCGATTCGACCTGGAAGCCCAGATGGTCCAAGCCCGTCTGCGCGCCACGCGTGGAGATGGCGAAGTTGACCGGCGGGTCCTGCAGCATCCATTTGGCGTAGTCGCTCTCCGTGCGGGTCGGGGCCTGCCCGAACAGGGCACTGTAGAAGCTGACGTTCTGGTCCAGGTTCTGGACATGCAGGTGGACGTGGAAGCGTTTCATGGGATCTCCTCGGAACGTGGGGGAAGGTGTGCGCTCAGAACGGGTGCCAAGAACGATGGATCGTCAGGGGCTGATGCGTCAGAGCGGCTTCGACAGGCAGCTGGCGGAGGCAGGACAGAGCTGCGCGAACTGGGGCGCGGCCCGCAGGCCGTCCGGCAGCGTGGCGCGGTCGGTGTCGCGGTAGCCCAAGGCGCGAAAGAAGTCGGCGGCGGTTTCGGTCAGCAGCACGAGACGCCGCAGTCCGAGGCCGCGTGCCCGCGCCTCCTGCGCGTGCACGAGTGCCCGTGCCAGGCCCTGCCCGCGATGTTCGGGCAACACGAGCAGGGAGCGCAGCAGGCCGTCGCCATGGTGTGGCTCCAGGCCGGCGATGGCGATCCAGGGGGCGGGGCGCTCTCCTGGCAACAGCTTGGACGCTCCTGCGGTGTCCGACGCGCGCAGCCCTAGAAACAAGGCCATGTACGTGGGGGTCAGGTCCGCGTAGGGCAGGCCGGCCCGCGCCAAGAGGGCCTGGACGGCATCGTGGTCCTGCGCCGTCAGCGTCAGAGCGGTGGGGGGAGTAGGGGCGGTCATGTTCATCCTGGGTGGGCTCAGCAGCAGACGGTTTTGCGCCCGCTCCTGGAGTTGCCTGCGGCCTTGCCCGCAGGTACGACATCACAGGCCGCGCCCTGGCAGCAATGCTCGGTCAGGTAATCCAGCAGGCCGTTCATGCGCGCGAAGTCGGCGCGGTAGACCAAGTGCCGGCCATCGGGCTCGCTGTTGACCAGGCCCGCGTGCAGCAGGGCCTTGAGGTGGAAGGACAGGGCGCTGGGCGCGATGTCCAGCTCGGCACCCAGCACGCCGGGCGTCAGACCTTGCGGTCCGGCCACGACCAGGGCGCGAAAGACGCGCAGGCGCTGGGTCTGCGCCAATGCGGACAGGGCGGTGACGGCATCGGGTTCACCCATCGGGGCGCTGGCTTTTTCCTTTTTCATTGTTCAATGATACTTGAATTGTTGAATTGATCAAGCGGGCGACGAACCCGGGACCCCGTGGCCCTGCCAAACGCGGTTCGTGCCCCCCCGCTTGTCCCGCGTGGGACCAGCCCGGGTGTTTCCCCGTGTGGTGGTGGCATGGTGTT